>NZ_CP014699.1:1494201-2241302 GCF_001642085.1 Streptococcus pantholopis | reverse complement strand
ATTTTCTTACCCAAAACAGAACCTTCCTTTGTTAAAAAGCATATACTGATAATGTCATTATAACAAAAGTTCTCTTACAGTCCTATTACAAACCTTATACCAATCAATTAAAGGCAGAAAGCTGCCCAGCAGATGATATTAGTTCATAAAACAAAGGAAACTGAGACATTTTTACAATCGAAGACCTAATGAGGTTTTCCTGTTATTTTACACATTGGTGATGATTACAAAATAAGCTCGCCAGTGCCGTTAAATGCCCCTTATCATAATCAAAAGACAAAAATAAACAGAAAAACCCTTGATATATCAAGGGTTTGAATTTATATTTACATCATGCCGCCCATCATTGACGGATCCATTGCTGGAGCTGCCGGAGCTGCAGATTCAGGAGCCGGTTTGTCCGCAACAACAGCTTCTGTTGTCAGGATCAAGCTGGCAACTGAGGCTGCATTTTGCAGAGCAGAGCGAGTTACTTTGACAGGGTCAATGATACCGGCATCAACCATATCTGTCCAGTCTCCGCTGGCTGCATTAAAGCCAGTTCCTGCTTGGCTGTTTTTCAGACGTTCGATAACAACTGAGCCTTCAAAGCCGGCATTCACAGCGATTTGGCGAACAGGTTCTTCCAAAGCACGCAGCACAATGTTACGGCCGGTTGCTTCATCACCATCCAAATCCAGGGCAGCAACTTTGCTCATCACATTGACAAAAGCTGTTCCGCCGCCTGCTACGATACCTTCTTCAACTGCTGCGCGTGTCGCATTCAAGGCATCTTCAATACGCAGTTTCATTTCTTTCAGTTCGGTTTCTGTCGCTGCACCAACTTTAATGACGGCAACACCGCCGGATAATTTTGCCAAACGTTCCTGCAGCTTTTCACGATCAAAATCAGACGTTGTTGTCTCAATTTGTGATCTGATGATGCTGACACGGTTGGCAATAGCGGCACTGTCACCAGCACCTTCAACAATAACAGTGGAGTCTTTGTCGACAGTAACCTTATTGGCTTGGCCAAGTACGGCCATTGTGGCATCTTTCAGATCAAGACCTAAGTCTTCAGTAATCACCGTACCGCCTGTCAAAACAGCGATGTCTTCTAACATATCCTTGCGGCGGTCACCGAAACCAGGTGCCTTAACAGCAACCACGTTAAATGTCCCGCGGATTTTATTGAGAACAAGAGTCGGAAGAGCTTCACCTTCCACATCGTCAGCAATAATCAGCAGCGGACGGCTGGTTTTAAGGATTTCCTCAAGCAAAGGCAAAACATCCTGAATGTTAGTAATTTTCTTATCGGTAATTAAGATATAAGGATTTTCCAAATCGGCAACCATTTTTTCGTTGTCAGTTACCATATATTGAGAAAGATAACCGCGGTCAAACTGCATCCCTTCAACGACATCCAGCTCAGTTTCCATCCCGCGTGATTCTTCAATCGTAATAACACCGTCATTGCCGACTTTCTCCATCGCCTCAGAAATATAGTCCCCAACTTTTTCAGAACGTGATGAAACAGCAGCAACTTGTGCGATAGCTTCTTTACCGGAAACAGGCTGAGAAATCGCTTTTAACTCTTCTACTGCAGTTGACACAGCTGTTTCAATTCCGCGGCGGATACCGATTGGATTAGCACCTGCAGTGACATTTTTTAAGCCTTCGCGCACAATGGCCTGGGTCAAAACGGTCGCTGTTGTCGTTCCGTCACCGGCAATATCATTGGTTTTAGAAGCAACTTCCGATACCAGTTTAGCTCCCATATTTTCAAAATGATCTTCCAGTTCAATTTCTTTAGCAATGGTCACCCCGTCGTTTGTAATCAAAGGAGAGCCAAAAGATTTTTCAAGAACAACATTGCGTCCTTTAGGTCCCAAGGTGACTTTTACCGTATCAGCCAGGGTATCGACACCGCGTACCATGCTGCTTCTTGCATCTGATGAAAATTTAATTTCTTTTGCCATTCTCTATTTACCTCATTCTAAAATCGCATTAATATTACAGTCATTTAAAGTTCTTAATAATACAGGCTCAGCAGCCTGCAGACTGATATCACTTTTTTATTGAACAACGGCCAGAATATCTGACTCGTGAACCAGCAGGTAGCTTTCACCTGCATCTTTGACTTCTACACCTGCAAATTCTTCAAAAACAACTGTATCGCCAACCTTAACGCTCAGCTCAATCAAATCACCATTTAAAGCACGAGTCCCTGCACCAACGGCCTGAACCGTTGCTAATTGTGTCTTTTCCTTGCTGCTGCCAGCAAGAACAAAACCGCCGACAGTCTGTTCTTTTGCTTCTTCTACTTTCAAGACTACGCGGTCACCTAATGGTTTTAACATCCTTTTACCTCCAAATAGTACTTTCTTTTTTAGCACTCTTAATCATTGAGTGCTAACTTACAGAGTCTATTGTATCACTTGGTCAAAAATAGTCAAGAAGAAAACTCATTTTTTTATAAAATCCCACAAGAATATGGAAATAAAAGTCTAGCTTCGCTGATGCAACAGCGAAAAGTCAAAGGTCTTTTATCCAAATCTTAAAATAAAAAAGCGGCCCAAAGACCGCAGACAGCTGGTTTAGACAAACCAGCGGAAATTTTATTGGAAAAGAGCTGCATTTCTGGACTAGCTGTCTGACAGATGAAGTCGAAACAGATACTCTTTTATCCGAGAACTAAAGCATCATCGGCCAGCACTTCCCCGCTGTTCTTGTGGAAAAGATCCATGAGCTGGGCAACGGTCAGAGAGGTTTTCTCCTCGCCGCGGACATCCACTACTATTTTGCCGTGATAGAGCATCACCAAGCGGTTGCCGTAAGCAATGGCATGCTCCATATTGTGCGTTATCATCAATGTCGTCAGCCGCTGTTCTTCCACGATTTTTTTAGTAAGCGCCATAACCATATCACTGGTTTTAGGATCAAGCGCTGCCGTATGTTCATCAAGCAGCAGAAGCTTAGGCCGAAGGAGCGTTGCCATAGCCAATGTCAGGGCCTGACGCTGTCCGCCGGATAAAAAAGCAGCATCTGTCTTCAGCCTGTCTTCCAGACCCAGACCTAGTTCAGACAAGGCTGTTTTAAAAACCGCCCTGTCCTTATCTGTCACAGCTTTTTTGAAAAGACTGCGCTTTTCACCGCGAAAATAAGCAATCGCCATATTTTCCTCAATTGTCAGGTTAGTCGCTGTCCCCATGCGCGGGTCCTGAAAAACACGGCTGATTTTTTTGGCCCGTTTTGCGACAGGCTCTTTGCGGAGCGACTCCCCTTCCAGCAGGATATCCCCCTGATCAATATCAACAACACCGGCTATGCTGTTGAGCAGCGTAGATTTCCCGGCACCGTTGCCGCCGATAACAGAGATAAAATCCCCTTGGTTAATGTCCAAGTCCAGTCCGCGCAGTACATGATTTTCATTTACAGTTCCCTTTTCAAAAGTTTTATGAATATTGGTTAATGTCAGTAAACTCATCGCTTCTCTCCCTCTGCTTTCAATGTACCGGCTGGCTTAATTTTCAGTTTGCTGCGAATTTCAGGGACATAGAGAATCAGGGCTAAAAGAAGAGCTGAAACTAATTTAATCATCTGAGCGTCAACATTCATAGCTAAAATAATAACAATTATCAAGCGGTAAAGCACAGCTCCCAAAACAATCGACAGCAAACGCTGACCCAGCGGAAGGTATTTGATAACAACCTCTGCCAGAATGATAGAAGCCAGACCTATGACAATCGTCCCAACACCCATATTCAAATCAGCATAGCCATTGTTCTGAGCTAAAAGAGCACCAGAAAGGGCTATCAAGCCATTGCTCAGCATATAACCAAGAATTTTCATACGGTCAACTTTGATGCCGTTTGCTTCTCCCATTGCCAGATTATCGCCGGTAGCCCGCAAAGCTAAACCGATTTGTGTATTGAGCAGTATCACCAAACTTAGAATGACCGCTCCCACAAACGTTCCTCCAATAAGCAGAACTGCCGTTGTTTTTTCCAGACCCCAGTCCTGAACAATACTAACCAAAGTAGTTTGGCCGGAAAGCGAAAGATTAGAGCGCCCTAAAATCAGTAAATTGACCGAGTACAGACCTGTCAGCGTGATAATCCCTGTCAGCAGAGCCGGAATTTTCATCTTTGTGTGCATAAAACCTGAAACAGCACCGGCCAGCATACCGCCAAGCATGCCGGCAACAGTCGCCCAAAAAGGGTGCAGGCCGTTGACAATCAGCAAAGCACAGACAGCAGCACCCATTGGGAAACTTCCTTCAGCTGAAAGATCAGCAATATCTAAAATGCGAAAGGTTAAGAAAACCCCGATAGCCATGACCGACCATAACAGGCCCTGTGAAATACTTGATAATACTATATCTGCCATGATTTCCTCTCTTGAAAATAACTTAAGCTCAATCTATTTTCTTATTCCTTGATGGCACTGATATCAATCCCCAGTGTTTCAGCCATCTCATCATTAACAACAACCTGAAGGGTATCCGGATACTCGGCAGCAATCTTATCTGGCTCTTCGCCTTCTAAAATTTTCACCGCTAGCTGTGCTGTCTGACGGCCGAGCGCTTCGTAGTCAGCGCCATAAGAAAAGAGCACGCCGCTTTCTACAACATCAGCTGAACCGCCGACCACTGGAACTTTCATCTCTTTAGACAAATCGGTAATCAGAGAAATTGAGCTGACAATTGTATTGTCTGTCGGGATAAAGAGCACTTCTGTTTGATTCATCAAACTTTTAGCTGTATCCTGAACATCATTGGTGGATGAGATGCCTTTGACCACCGTTTCAATACCGGCAGCTTTAAATGCTTTTTTTGCATCTTCAACCTGAACCTCTGAATTCCGTTCGTTTGTTGTATACATAATACCAACTTTTTTGACATCAGGCAGAACTTCCTGCAGCAATTCAACCTGCTTGTCGATAGGTGAAAGATCACTTGTCCCGGTTACATTATGACCCGGCTTCTCCATAGAGTCTACCAGCTTAGCGGATACCGGATCTGTGACGGCTGTAAATAAAATAGGCACATCAGAAGAGGCTGTTGCCAAGGCCTGAGCAGCTGGAGTAGCAATCCCCAGGACAAGATCATTATCCTGAACCAGACTCTCAGAAATAGTCTGCAAATTAGCCTGATCTCCCTGAGCGTTTTCGTAATCGATAACGATATTATCGCCATCCACATAGCCCTCTTGCTCCAGCTCATCAATAAAGCCTTTACGGGCAGCAGTCAAAGATTCGTGTTCAACATACTGCAAAATCCCGATATGTTTAGCATCACTTGCAGCCGTTTTACTGCTGTCAGACTTTTGAGAGCAAGCCGCTAATAAAAGACAAGCAAGACCTAAACCACATACTGTTTTCATTAAGCGTTTCATACTGTGTACCTCTTTTTTCAATTTTTCTGTTGCAGCAGCTTTATGCAGAGCCGCAGAACAGGAATATCCGTTCATAAACAATAAAAAAACCAGTTAGCTCCTTCTTCTAACCGGTTTCATTGCGGGCAAGATGAAAATTTTCATTCTTTTCGAGCCAGTTAGAACTATTATCTAATCGGCTTGGTCACAACAAAATGCTTTAGCTTCATAGATACAAACCTGAAGTGACGTTTGTACCGGCAACAACCCTACAAACGTCTATCTAAAGAAACTAAAGTAATAACGATGGTGCAGTTGTTTATGCAAAGATAAAGCGTACTTGGACATCTCTGGCTCCTTGTTTATGATTGATTGTAGTATACCTTTATTTTTTATTTCTGTCAATAGTTTTAACCCTATACTTTTGAAAATTAATAAAATTCAGAAAACTCTTCAACTACATTTATTTCCCCGATCTATCTACTTCCTTTTCGAAAAAAAGGCAGAAAATAAAAGCCAGCACACCAAATAGGGAAAATAGAGCCAGACTGACTGAATAACCAAGATTCAAGCCCAAAACACCACTCAGAAGAGGAATAAGCAGTGAGGATAAGCCCATATAAAGACTGAGGGCCAGCAACTGCCCGCTGCTGTTAAGATAGGATGGTATCAGGTCAGCAATAAGCCATTTCGAACTAATCAGAATAATCGGCGTTGTAAATACTTGCAGTACACAAATTAAGACAATCAGGAAACTATGATTGACTAAAGCAAATAACAGAAACTGCAGTGATGAAATAACTGCACTCAGCTTTAGCATCCCAAGGGCGCCATACTTATCAATAAAGTGCATGCCAAAAAGATACATCGGAATTTCCAAAACAGCTCCCATCCCCCACTTTAACGAAATTTCTATGCTGCTAGCCCCTAAAAACAGCATTTTGTCGACTACCAAGCTTGTATTTGCTACTACCATAGCATAAAGAAAGAAAAGAATTAGCAGCAGAATAATATAAGCTTTTATTTGAAAAAGGCCGATCAAGTCTTTGCCTGAAACTACTGTTCTCTTATTGAATTTCTCAATATCAGGAAGGAAAACCATTAAAACCAAGACCAAAGAACCCAGACCAGCAATAAGCAGACCAGCCCCTCGGTAACCAAAAAAATGCAAAAGCAAGCCTCCTCCCATACTGCCTAAAGCCCAGCCAATAGAACCAAAAGCTTTCAGGGTCGACAGGCTTTTTCGAAAATAGTAATTTATACCAATAATCCAAGTATCTTCAAGCCCGCAGAGACTGTTTAAAAAACCTCCTGTAATGGAAACCAATCCCAGTAAAATAACAAAAGACGGTTCTCTTCCTGCAAACAGTCTAACCGCTGCCAGTACAAAAACCAGCATAGACATTAAATTAATCCATTTAGCTGTTCCCCATTTATCAGATAAGTAACCAAAAATTAACTGCAAAAGGATATTAAGGACTGCATAACCTGACAGGGCATAGCCTCTCTGATAAGAATTATAGCCTAATTCTGCCATAAAAGGAATCAGTAGTGTCATACACAATCCAAAGCTGATATAGGAGAAAAGCTGCACCAAAGCAAATATTTCTTTTTTTCTTTTCATTACTTTGCCCTTTTAATTGAACAAGACAGCAAAACCATAATCCGATATAAAAAATCAACTTTCCTGCATTTGGCGGAAACCGCAAAAATCTCAGGACATATGTTTTGTCTCAAAATTCAGTCAGCTGCCATTCTCAGCTGATAACATATGCTTAAGAGCTCGGAAAAAGGCTGAGGCTTATTGCCCCAGCCCCTGACAGCAATCTCAATGCAGTTCTGGCCAAAACTCTTTGTTAGCCTCAATCATATCATCTAAGATTTCCTTGGCAATTTTTGCACTAGGCACTGATTTGTTCATCATAAAAGATTGCCATAACTTTTGATAGCTTCCCTCAATCCATGCTTCGACAGCCAGCTTCTCTGAAGCAATCTGCTGTTCCATCAATCCTTTTTGGAAGGTAGGAATCTTGCCTATGGATAGCGGCTCATACTGGTCCTTGCTGACAATACACGGGATTTCGACCATTGCATCATCTGGAAAATTAGCAATAGCGCCATTATTCGGTACGATAAGCAAGAAGCGTTCTTTGGTATTAAAAGCCAGAGCGCAAGCAAGATCCACAATAAATTGTGCATGCTCATTGGAGGCAAACCAAGTCCCTTTCGCTGTCCCAGCTGCAACGATACGTTCACACTCTTCGCGTGTGTCTTTTTCGCGGCGATCCATAATTTCATTGGCTCTGGTATAATCATGATCAGAATGTGCTACTGTTTCCGGTGCCATGAGGTAATACTTTAAGTAAGTGTTCCACAGCTTAGTCGGATCCATGGCATAGAGATCTTTAGCTGCCCGCATTGTTTCAAGCCAAGAGGACTCTTTATGCTGGCCTTGCGGTGTATACTCTTCATAACCATGCTCTCTGACATATTCCATCAGCCGCGGCATCAGATCATTCCCTTGATGGTCACGAATCTGGGTCCACCAGCCAAAGTGGTTAAGACCATAGTAGCGCACATCGAAATCTTTACGCGAATTCAAGCCCAAAATCCGAGCAAAAATTTCCTCCAGGCAAACCGGCATATCGCAAATATTAATAACACGAGCATCGGGACGCAAAATTCGGCAGGCTTCTGCTACTATAGCCGCTGGGTTTGAATAATTAAGCATCCAGGCGTTAGGGGAATATTTTTCCATATAATCAATAATTTCAATCAAAGGACCAATGGTGCGCAAACCATAAGCAATCCCCCCTGGGCCGCAAGTTTCCTGACCTACCACACCATGCTTAAACGGAATTTTTTCATCCAGTTCCCGCATGGCAAAAAGTCCAACACGGAGCTGTGCCATCACAAAATCAACCCCCTTAAACGCCTCTACAGGGTCAGTGGTATAAGTAAACACAATATCCGGATGCCTTTCTTTTACAATGATTTCACAAGCTTTAGCAACACGGGTTTGCCTTTCTTCTAAATTATCATACAATTTGATAGAAGCAATCGGAAAATTGTCATAATTATCCAAAAGCATAGTGACAATCCCTGCTGTATAAGTGCTGCCGCCGCCGGCAATAACAATATTTTGTTTTTGACGTTCCATAACCAAAACTCCTTTAAAATAAGATACAAAGCCCGTTAAAAGAGCAAAGCAAAAATAGGAGACTGGACGAAGAGTCTCAAAGCTCTAGGACAGTCTATCTTTTTTGCACAGCTCTTAGGGCGTCGTGTTCAATTAATAAGATACAAAGCCCGTTAAAAACGCAAAAGGAAAATAGGGGATGGCAAGTGATGCTTGCATCACGATGACAGCCATCTTTTTCCCGCAGCGTTTAGGGCGTGTTCAATTCCACAAGATGCAAAGCCCGTTAAAAGAGCAAAGCAAAAATAGGAGACTGGACGAAGAGTCTCAAAGCTCTAGGACAGTCTATCTTTTTTGCACAGCTCTTAGGGCGTGTTCAATTCCACAAGATACAAAGCCCGTTAAGAACGCAAAAGGAAAATAGGGGACTGACTGACGAATCACCAGATTCTAAGTCAGGACATCTTTTTCCCGCAACATTTAAGCCGTATTCAGTTCATTGAAATACAATCGTTTAAAAATCACAGGCAAACAAGCCGCTGCTGACAGTAGATACTTTACTAATCTTCTTTCATACAAATAGCATGCTGAGCTTGTTAATTAAGATTTAGCAAGCTTTCAAAATCATCTCTGACATAAGGCACATCAAGCCCAACAATAACTTGAACAGCTTTACCGTTATGCACAAGACCATGAGCGCCGGCTGCTTTGAATGCCGACTCGCTGCCCAGTTTCGACTCATCTTTTAAGGTTACCCGCAATCGTGTGGCACAGTTTGTAACATCAGCAATATTAGCAGCACCTCCCATTAAATCCAAATATCTTTCAGCCTGAATCATCGTTGCTGATTTATTACTGTTTTTCGAACTGTCTTTTTTTGAGATATAGTCATCCTTGCTGTACAGTTTCGTTTCTTCATTGTCCTCCTCACGTCCTGGCGTTTTCATATCAAAACGGCGGATTAAAAATACAAACACAAGAAACCAAATCACCATAAATACCAACCCCAGAATAACCTGTGTAAGATAGGTCGGCCAGTGATAATAGCCTAAAGGCAACCAATTTAAGAAAACCCAGTTGATAATCCCGCCGCCAAAATCACCAACGACACCAAAGGCAAATGATAAGGCCTGCAAACTGGCATCCAAAAAGGCATGAACAACAAAAAGGGAGGGAGAAATAAAGAGAAAAGTAAACTCAAGCGGTTCCGTAATCCCCGTCAAAACGGCTGTTAAGGTTGTCGGAATCATGAGAGCAAGAACTTGTTTTTTCTTTTCCGGACGGGAAGTCACATAAAAAGCAGCTGCTACACCAATTGACCCGAAAACTTTTGCCATACCAGATAAAGAAAAGCCGATAGGAAACAGTTCTTTTAAACTGGATGATGATGTGGCAAATTCATGTAAATGAGTTGCCCAGTAAGCGGATGTCCCGCCTTGAACAATAGCATTATCATAAGTAAAAGGGGCATAGATGAAGTGGTGAAGTCCAGTTGGAATGAGAATTTTTTGCAGAAAGCCATACACCCAAATGCCCAAGGAACCGCTGTTAATAAAGAAGCCCTGCATGCTTCGTATACCATTTTGGATCAGCGGCCAGCCAACACAAGTCAGAAAAGCGATTGGAAGCATAGCAAAAAAAGCCAGCGCTACGACATAAGCCGATCCCCTAAAAATGCTCATTGTTTCTGGCAGTTCTTTATCAAAATAACGATTGTGGAGCCAAACGACAACACCAGATATAAAAAGTGCCCCTGCCATCCCAGTATCCAGAGTCTTAATACCGGCAATCATCGTTAAGCCAGAACCTGTGCCAGCCTCTGCACTAATATCCACACCAAAGAAAGATCCCCATTGGGTCAGCATAGCATTGATAAAATAGTTAAAAGTCAGATAAGTCGCCATTGCCTCTAAGCAGGCACGCCCCTGCTGCTTCTTCGCAAGCGCAATAGGCAAAGCTAAAGCGAATAAAACCGGCAGCTGTAAGAAAATCATCCATGCACCTGCTGAGATAACCTGCCAAAAGCGATACCAAATATGGTCAGGATCTGCTAATCCCCCCATTAAATTGGGATTAGTAAAAATGATTGACAGACCCACCATAATACCGGAAAAGGCAAATAACAGCGTTGGGGTGAACATCGCTCCGCCCAAACGTTGAATTTTTTTCATCATAATGATTTGACGCTCCTTTCATTAATGTATACATGCCGGCTGTTTGTACAGAATAACAATTGAAATAGCATAAATCTTTGTGCCTTATGAACTGCCACCATCAGACCTGTTTATTTCGTCTATTCTCTTGAAGGTACCTTACGAAATAATAGTACAATGCCAAATAAGACTTTGCAAGCGCTTTTACAACTCTTGTGACTTATTCCTGCAACTAAAAAAAATTCACAGGAGCTGTGAATTTTTATCATAGTATTTCCTTTTTACCTTGCAGTAAAAGCTGTTCATTCTTATAGATAGCATATTGAATAAAAAGCAGTTCTGCTAATAAAAAGTAAGGCATGGTAATTTTGTAATTGGGATGGTTTTGCAAAAAATTTAAATTGATTGAATCAATATATAAATTTTCATCACTAAATTCGGCTAGCTGATTATTTTTGAATTCGGTTATGGAAATAATTTTTACTCCTAAAAGTTTTAAACGGCGAGCGATGTCAACAACTTTTTTGCTATTTCCGCTCAGCGAAATCATGATAATCACATCCTCTTTATTAAAGACCTCGTACATTGCATGATCAAAAGTCGTCCCAGCAAAATCATAAATAATTTCTTTGGCCGATGTAAACATTCGCTTAATCTGCTTTGCAACAGACAGCTGAACATCTCCAGAACCGTAAACAAAGACCCGTTTAGCCTGATAAATCAACTGGCAGATCGTTTTATAATCTTTGTGTTTTTGGTTAGTAATATACTGAATAAGAGAATCGCAGGTAAATTCAAACACTTCTGTATCAAAAGTGTTCAGATTCTCCTGCTCCAAACGCAAAAGCACTTTTAATTCGCTGTATCCCCTCAGTTTAATCTTACGTACAAAGCGTGAAATAGTTGTGCGCGAAACATTAGTCTTTTGCGCTAAGTCATTAATAGTCAGCCGAGACACTTCCTCCTTATGGGTCGCAATATAATTCCAAATAAGCAAGTCCGTCTCATTTAATTTTGTGTAGTTATCCAGAACTAACTCAGATAATTTCATTCCCTACCTCTTCACTCCCTAAACACGATTCAAGATCAGCCGGAATCATTTACAGCTTAAAGAAAGCGTTTTCTAAAGATAGGCTTATTATATCACATTTATTATATTCTTCCTAATACATTTGAAGTAAAAAGCAGTGTCCAATCTTAAATCAGGGTTTTTTACCATTCATAGCAGTACGGCGTACAAAAAAACTCTTTTTCTGAAAAGCAGGAGATTACGCTTTTTCAGAAAAAGAGTTCCTCATTTTTGCAGAAGGCTCACCTTTAGTTCAAAGTCAGCAATTACCTTCTGCACATTGAGCCGGCCCTTATAAATCCCATAACCAAAAAGCAACATACCTAAAATTCCCAAAAGCGTTAAGGCAAAACCAATGATTAACCCCCAAAGATTGGCTGCCAAGCAATAGAGCAAAACAACGCCAATACTGGCAAGGATAAAAAACAATGAGAACCAGCGGCCTAGATTTTCAAGCATGTGTTTTTGGTAATGAATTTCCTCTTCATAGCCTTGAACTAATTCTTGCTTTGTCATAACTCCTGTCCTCTCATTACTTCATGAAAGCTTCTGTTTGGATTCTAGTAAGACAGGCCTGGGTTAAAGAAGCCGACTAAAACACCAACAAAGGCAATGACAACCAAAAGCAGCATGACTTTGATCGGCGATAAGTTTTTCCTAGCCATGAGCCACCAACAAAGGAGAATGAACAGGGCTGTTAAGAGACCCGGATAAACGGCATCAAATTGATCTTGCAGCACCAAGAAGGCTTCTCCTGACCTATCTTTCAATTGAAAGGCTGTCGTTACAGAAACCCATGTCGCTGCTACGCCCCCAATAACCATACCTCCAACAATAGCAATAGCTTTGCGGATAGCCTGACCTTGAGGGCCAACCAGGAATTCAACAGCCTTATCGCCTAATTCATAGCCCTTGAAATAAGCGAAACGCATACCAAAATAAGCCAGAAGATTCCAAACAATGATGTAGAAAATAGCGCCGACCGGCGATCCGCCATTAGACAGGCCTAAAGCGATTCCTAAAAGGATGGGAATCAAGGTGCCGACTACAAGAGAATCGCCAATCCCTGCGATAGGCCCCATTAAGCCGGCACGCATACCGTTAATGGTTTCGTCATCAACCATCTCGCCATTAGCGCGCGCTTCTTCCAAACCGGCTGTTACACCAACAATAAGACTTCCCAACTGAGGTTCTGTATTGAAAAAGGCTGTATAGGTCTGCATGGACCTCTTTTGATCATCTTTTTGATCATAAAGCTCTTCAACAATAGGAAGCATTGAAGTCAGATAGCCAAATGTCTGCATATGCTCCTGTGAAAAACAGGTTAAATGTCCGTAATACCAATGATGAAATGATTTAACCAGTGTCTTTTTTGATATTTTCTTTGTCTCTGCCATCTAAATATCCTCCTCATCATCGTCATCATAATCAGGTTCGGAAACAGCTCCTGCTCCTCTTTGTCTTACCATATCAATTTCATAGAACAAGAAGGCAAAAATCAGCGAAATAACAGCACATGATACTAAATTAAGCCCCAATGAAGCCGCTAAAGTAAAACCGACAAAAAACGGAATGAAATCTGTTACTTTTTCGACAATCTGTTTCAATAAAATAGCAATCCCAACACAAGGGAGAAGGGAACCAACTGTAAAGAGCGTTTTCATAGCCAGACCATCCATAGGGAGTGCTTCCTGCAAAGCTGTTACGGCCGAAGCACCAAGCTTACACATAATGAGAGTCGGCAGGAAGGAGAAAAGCATATGGGAAATCCAAGGCAGTCCCCAGTCAACTGTATAGAGCCTCTTAAATTCACCTTTTTCAACAGCCCGCCAGCCGATATGCTGCCATGCCAAATTCAGTGTTGCTGTTCCATAGAAAAGAACGGTCCCGATAGTTCCAACCAAGGTTCCCATAGATTTTGCTAAATTAGCGGCTTCCGATGAATCAGCAGCAATCCCTTGAGCGTGTATCGCTACCATGGCAAGCGGAATGCCGATATAAGATACGGCCCGGACATCAGCTGATACCGTTCCTCCTGGAGTTACAAGAGCGATATAAACCAATTGCATAGCTACACCGCAGATAATGCCTGTCTTTAAGTCACCAAGAATGATACCGCAGACCAGCCCCCCAACCAGCGGCCGACCCAGCGTATAATTCCCGATACTTGATCCGCCCATGCCGGGCATTGACGACAGACTAGCAAAGAGCCCTAAAATGGCCGCCTGCAACCAAGATATTGTCATAATAAACTCCTCCAACAAATACAAAAACCATAAAAAGCAAAGCAAAAATGGCGGTAAGTCCGAAATCTGCGATTTCGCAGACGCACCTCTGCCAGAACGACTAGAAAGGTACAGTCGACTGTTTAAGGCGACAAAGCTTTCAGACGTTTACGGCTGGCGGTAAGTCCGAAATCTGTGATTTCGCAGACACACCTCTGCCAAGGCGACTAGAAGGATACAGCAGACTGTAAAGACTGCAGAGTCTTTAGACAGCTGCGATTGACCGATGTGAATCCAATACGTAAAGGCAATCTCCTTTTTGCATAGCTCTTAGGCTGTTTTAGTTTTAATGATAACTTTTAAAAGCCAAATTTAGCTTTGAAATCTGACCAGTAGCCGATAGAAACATCGGGGAGCAATTGGAATTTCACTTTATAACCAGCTTGTTCAATAGCTTCTAAAGCTTCCGCTTCTTCTTGCGTAATGGACTGATTGTTTCCCAATTTCACTGCCCCAGGGCGATCATTTGCCGGACCGACTATAATTTCTTTGACCTCATCTGGAACAAATCCCTGATCAACCAATAACTTCTTCATATCGATTGGGTTTTTGGTGATAACAAAATAACGTGTATCAGACTCTAAAACTTTTTGCGATTTTTGTTTGAAAGCGTCTACAGTCCAGACAAAAGTCTTTTTATCTGATGCACCTTTGTAAGCCTGTGTCAGGACTTTATTGGCTGCAGCGGCATCGTTAACTGCAATCAAGCCGTCACAAGGGTATTCCTTGGCCCAGCGGGTAACGGTTTGACCGTGAATCATTCGGTCATCAATACGTACAAATGATACTGACATGTTTCTTTTCTCCTTTATATGAAAGCTCAGGATTTGTGTGTAATTAATCCCGGCTTAATGTTAAATATCGTCTTCGGCTTCTTCTTCAGCAGCCTCTACCTTAAATTCCTGTAAGGCTGACTGTGCTTCTGACAAAACAGCGGTCACAAGATCTCTTCCGGCGAGACTGTCCTTCAGAACCAGCGAGTTCAAAGCCATTGGCAGATTCATACCGCCAAGAACAAGAGCGCTGTCCAACTTTCCCAAATCGCTAAGCACACTGCAGGCGGTTGTCAATGGGCTACCTCCTACGATATCAGCCAAAAGAACAACTGAGTCGCCAGCCTGCAAAACAGTCACTGCTTCTTTGAAATCTGCTGCAAACTCTTCAACCGACTTGCCATCCTCAAGACCGACAGCGATGACTTGATCCATCTTATCTGCCGCAAACATAGCTAAAGAAGTCTTTAGACCGGCTGCAAGACCACCATGGCTGACCAGCACTAAATATTTCATTGCACCATCTCCTTTATTTTTAATAAATCCAAATCTGATCAAAACCTTGAAAACACTGGATTTACTGCTTTAACTGTCTTTATTTTACTCAATAGGAAACCGTTTTCCAATTGCCGAATGTCATTAAATCCATATGACATTTGTCAATATTAATATGACAAATGTCACATCTGCCCAAAAAACCTATTCGCTCCATGCGAATAGGTTTAGCATCTCCAAATCCAAAACAGTTATAATTCACGCATTCCTTTAAATTTTTATTCCCTAAAGAAAAGCATCTGCAGGGGGAACAAAGAAACTGGGCTACTTAGAGCAGGCTTTGTGTCTATTGATTAATTGGCTGTCCTGCTTCAATCATCCAGTTCTTCCTCAACAGATCTCTGGATTGACCAGAGCTCGCTGTCTATAGTCTTGTCAGCAAGCGCCTGCTCAATAAGATAGTCCAATTTCACCAAGACATCGTCATAGTGTTTAAATCTGGAGGTGACCTTAGCTCCTGTCATCATTTGGTTAAGGGTTGCAACACTTAAAGAGTTTGCCCCAAAATCATCCGAATTCAGTGCCGCCTGCGTTTTTGAGCTGGTCATAACCGGCTGCAAAACAGACATTCCTTGCGATTTATTCACTAATTCCTGCTGAATTTCCGGACGGCTGGAAAGAATTTTCAAGAAATCCCATACCAAATCGGAATGCCGTGTCTTAGCTGACATAGCAAAAAGCGAAGTCTGAAGCTGGGTGGCATTGCCATTTTCCCCTTCTGTCGGCATCTGTATGCAGGTCCAAGAAAAACTGGAGTATTTTGCTACATGATAGGGGTAAGGCTTATAAGTACGGTACTGCGCTAATGTCATTGGGTAAAAGGCAACTTTTCCTTGGTCAAAATCCTCGGAAGAGACTTTAATATTATTATTTAAGGCCTCCAATTTGGAAATAAAAGACAGCGCCTGCCGCATATTACCGTTGGCGATGGTTAATTGATTACTGTCTTGGTCGTAAATCTCACCGCCATAGGCAAGCAAGGCTTCCTGCCAAGTATAATCTGTGCTGCCATATTGATCAATAAGGCCATCACCGTCAGTATCTTTGGTGACAGCCCGGCATATCTGATAAAAGTCTGCCAAGGTCCAGTCCTTATCAGGAAGAGACAGACCCTCTTTTTCAAGCAAATCCTTATTGACACACATCATAACCGGGTTAGTCTCAAAAGGCAAAGCATAATACCGACCGTTATACTGTCCGGCTTTTAGAGCTGAACTGTAATAGTCTGCCGTATTTAAATCACTCTGAATCAATGAAGACAAATCTTTTAAAGCTCCAACAGAAGATAGCAAACTAAAATCATCTTCCGGCACCATAAAAAGATCAGGCTGCTTTCCTTGTAACATACTGTCTGACAGCCAAGAAGAATAATCATCCTTAGGGATGCCGCTCTCATAGACCACTTTGACATTAGGGTGCTCTGCTTCAAAAGCAGCAACTGCTGAATCAATAACCCGGTTATCCTTATTATTAGGGACATCCCAACTGCTGCCGGAATAGACACCTAAACGAATGACAATTGTCCTGTTCTGCCAAAAATATAGAGCAGCCAGAAGGACAAGTACAGCAAGCAGCAGCAAAGAAAGCCAAAATTTTCGCTGGGGAAGTTGTTTTATGATATTAGTCATTTTGATCAAAATCCTTCATAGTGACACCGGTCTGTACAGACCAAAGCGCTAATTGTGTACGGTCACGCAGGTTTAGTTTAGATAAAATGATTGATAGATAGTTGCGAACCGTCCCTTCCGATAAAAAAAGTTTTGTGGCGATTTCTTTATTTGTCAGCCCAAAGCCTATCTGCTGAATAATCCGCCACTCAGTCCGGCTCATGTCTTTCACATGTTTTTCCTCAACAGTGATATCGATATTAGAATGCGCCATTTGTGAAAAAAGCTTAAAGACCTTAGTGGCAATATCAGGGTTAATCATCGCACCGCCATTATAAACCGTTTGAATCGCCTGATGAAGTTCTTCTGTCGAAACCCCTTTCAGGATGTAGCCGGAAGCTCCGTATTTTAAGGCACTGAAGATAAACTCATCATCATCAAAAGTTGTCAAAACAATAATTTTAATGTCCGGGTAGGTCTCCTTGACCAGTTTTGTACAAAGAACGCCATCCATTTTAGGCATTCTGATATCCATTAGAATAACATCAGGTTTATTATGATGAATCGCCTCCAAAACATCTTCTCCGTCATTCACAGCTGCAAGAACTTCAATGTCTGTAAAAGCTGATAAAATGATTTTAAGTGATTCACGAATCAGCTCCTGATCATCAACAACCATTACTTTAATCATCTATTTCTCCATTTCTTTTAGGAATTTCTATCCAAGTGAAAAAGCCATTCCTATTTTCAAATCGGACACTGCCGCCGACAACAGCTAAGCGTTCCTGCATCTGCTTCAGTCCATAGCCGTAGCTTAATTCAGTAAAACCGATGCCGTTGTCCTGAACACTGATAATATATTTTTCCTGATTAAGCAGGTGAATCACAACTTTACTGGCATGGCCGTGCCGCAAGGAATTGGTAATAGATTCCTGAATAACACGAAAAACCACATTTTCCTTCATACTGTCTAAATCAACCTTATCCCAGCGATAATACAGCTCAATCTGCAGGTGAGAAATGGCTTCGTATTCTTTTATCATTTGCAGCAGGGCTTCTTTTAAACTGCCGTTTTCTAGAGCTCCCGGACGCAGTTTGCTAAGCGAGCCTCTGACATCTCGGATTCCATCACGCACGACCAGAGACATATTTTGCAGCTGCTCTTTAGCTCTGGACGGATCTAAATCAACTAAGACTTTGACAGCATCAATTCCAGCTGAAATCCCGGTTAAAGCATGCCCCAGAGTATCATGTATCTCTCTGGCAATACGCTTACGTTCACGATCTTCAACAATTTTCTCTGTCAATGCCACATAGCTGTTTAATTCCGTATTAACTTTAGAAACCATTTTCAGTTCTTCTTCCACATTATGCCTTTGCGTCACAGCGTACATAATATATGATAAAAGAGAGGTGATAAAGACCACCATATTGAGGGAAACTAAGAAGTTTTTAAAAAACAAAATAGCCATCCGGGTCGATCGAGGATAAAAACTGATAAAAGTCTCTAAAGAAGGCAGCCGAACAAAAAGCGATAATATGTCATAATTGGACAGCAATAGTGCAGCAAAACTGAAGAATATAAAAGCCAGCCAAGACTTCCCACCTTTAGAAGAACCAAATTCTTTAGAACTGTAAAAAATATCCGTAAATACTAGTAAAATCAGGCCGTTGTAGGAGGACTGCAAGGCTATAAAAACAGCCAGCATGAGGATAATTTCCAGAACAGACAGCCCATCATAAATTGACAGCCGATACTTTTCCTGCCGGTCTCGATAAGCCATAACCAGCAAAAGAGCTGCATAAAGGAGAATCGTTGTAAAAAAAACACTGACCGGTGCATTAGGGATACGGTCTATTTTCCCCAGCAAGTCATGCGACAGTCCCTTTGCAACAATGTAGTTTGTCGTAAAAAGGTAAAGAGAAGCATTATAGACAATGGCAATCAAGTTGATTAAAATTAGGGCAAGTTTACTGTATCTGATAATCTTGATATTATTCATCACTGCCACCCCGTAATGTCATACTGCCCAATTGTTTCCTTACTAATCAGCTCGACGGGTATCGTATATTTTTGCTTGACAGCTTTATTGGCAGCTAAAAGGTAGATAACCTCAGCTGTTTTCTCCCCCATTTCTATTGGAGACTGGGCGACAGTAGCCTGAACATCATCCGTCCCAGCCAATAAATTTTTCATATCCGGAGAACCGTCAATGCCGTAAATATAGACCTTTTCCGATAATTTTGTCTCTTTTACAGCTGCAAGCGCTCCTAAAGCACTGCGGTCATTAAGGGCCATAACCACATTGAACGATATCCCCTGCTCAATAACTTCTCTAACCTCAGGCAACCCTACTTCTGTCTGACCGAGCGTATCCTTACGGGCAACAACACGGTAATTAGCCCGTCCATCAATTGTATCCAGAAAGCCTTTAATCCTTTCAGTAGCAGAAACAGTGTTCGAATGCTCTAAAAGTAAAATATCAGCCTGCTTAAGAACAGCCATCATATTCTGTGCATTCAGCACGCCTGCTTGATAGTTATCCGAAACAATTGTCGAGTCCGCTTTAATTCCCTGTAACTGTGTATCAACAGCCACAATCTTAATTCCCTTCTTCTGAGCCTTTTTCAGTGTACCAATCACTGGCTTGCTGTCACTTTTAACCGGATTAATGACTATAACATCTACTTTTTGCTCAATAAAGTAAGCAATCTGCTCACTCTGCTTGCCTTCATCAAGTTCTGGATCTCTGACATACAAAATATCATCATGTTCACTGACACTTTTTTTAATTTCAGCATTTAAGATTTTATAAAAATCATTATTCATGGTCATATAAGTCACACCAATCTTCTTTTGACCAGCAACCGCAGGCGAAGCCGTCCCCCGTATATAGATAAGTCCAATCATCAAAACAGACATTATCCCGACAAGCAAAACGAAAGCTTTTTTATAATCTAAATGCAGCCTCATTCCACACCCCCATAAGATACAAAACCCATTAGAACGAAAAAAGAAAATGACGGTAAGCCAGAAATCTATGATTTCGTCTGCGCACCTCTGCCAAGACGACTAGAAGGGTGCGGTCGTCTGTCAAGACGATAAAGCCTTCAGACGACTACGGCTGACGGTAAGCCAGAAATCTATGATTTCGTCTGCGCACCTCTGCCAAGACGACTAGAAGGGTGCGGCAGGCTGTTAAGTTCAGACGGTTAGAGAACAGGACAGAACACCGTAATAGTTTCACTCTTGCTCCGGCACTGTTCATTACTCATTTATAAATGAAAATACCGATAAATCTCCCAGCGGCTTCGCTCTTTGTCGTACAATAGAAGAACTTTGCCTCCAGCAAGCGAAAATTTCAGATAATCGCCCCATCTGCTCCAGCTTTTCGTCTTTTTCGGCATTCAGAATCTGTCTCCGCTTGTGAACAATGTATCTTTATTATAACATGTTTTGTTTTTCTTTAAGTGATTCTAAATCCTCTCTTTATTATGCACATGGAGACTCTCCATTCACCTGCCGCCTTTACTATGTGCTGTTTCAAAACCGTTTCCTTTTAGTATAGCAAAATTCTGCCGTTTCCCCAAGAGGGATTTGTTTTTAAACAATAAAAGTTTTGCTTTCTCATTAAAAAAACAGGAACAGCAGAAAATCATAGTTTCAGAGAAACTGATTTTACTGTTCCTGTTTTATATTCAGCATATAATGCCAGACAGATCTTATTAAATTGTGGCAGGCGGACGGTCAGAAACCATTTCCTCTTTCTTTGTCCTTACTGATGAGTTAAAAAGGGAGCTCCTCCTCTGCTAAAACCAAGTCTGTCAAGTCATTTGCACTGTTGTTCTCCCTTACCGCCCGCTGTGCTCGGCTTTCTAAAAGCTGAAATGAGTGACAGAGCACCTCAGTTACATAGTTGGTACGGTCATCTTTTTCGTATTTGCGTGTTCTCAGTTCGCCATCCAGCGATATAAGACTGCCTTTACCAGCATAAGAAACCAAAGTTTCGGCCAGCCGGCCCCAAACAACAGTACTGATAAAATCAGCCTCTCGTTCACCATTTTGCTTCTTGAAACGACGGTTCACGGCCAGAGTCACATGTGTGACAGATTTGTTGGTAGCTGTCTTAACCAGCTCAGGGGCTGCTGTCAGACGGCCGATGATAATGACTTTATTATACATATTTTTCCCTCCTGATTTATTATTCGTAAAAAGGGAAGAAACTATGCCTAAGCAAGATAAAAATTGCAGCAGCTAGCTGCATAGAAAATATTGAAAAGATTCATTAATAAAAACAGCAAGGAGATGGACTTCTGTCCACCCCCTTGCTGTTTTAAGATAAGCTGCACTTCAGTTAATCAGCAATCAAGGGCACCAATTTGCTGATCCTCTCATCAAAACGGTCAGAAATAACCGTGACATCTTGCAAATCAAAGGCCTTAACATTAGAAAGATTGTGAAATTTTGAACTGTCACACATAAGAAAGACATTGTCAGAATGCTCTTTTACCAATTTTTTCTTCGCTGCTTCGGCAATCGTTGGTGTCGTAACTCCAAATTTCTCATCAATGCCATTCACCCCTAGAAAAGATTTGCTGAAATAAATATCTTGCAAATTAACTTCCGTTAAAGCTCCGCTGACCGATGAATTAATCGGATTAAACTGTCCGCCCAGCATAATAATTTCTGCTAAAATTTCGCCCTTTATCGAAAAAATATCTGTATTAGTGGTATAAATAGTAATCCGTTTGGTCAGAATTTTTTCAAACAGCAACGAACAGCTCGAACCGGAATCCAGATAAATCACATCGCCGTCCTGGATCTGTTTGGCTGCCAAAACTGCAATTTGTTCCTTTTCTTCCTGGTTCAGTGTATTTCGCATTGTAATAGGGATTTCCCCAACAGTAGAAACCATTTTGATAGCTCCTCCGGAAAGGTACTCAACCTTATTGTTCTTCTCCAGCTCTTTTAAATCGCGGCGGAGAGTTGAAGCTGAAACCTTTGGAAAAACAGCTTGAATCTCATCAAATTTAACTAACTCGGTATCTTTCAACAAACTCAGTATCTTTTGTTGTCTTTCATATGGAATCATTTATTGCGTTCACCTCGCTAACCATGATACCATATTCAGAAAATTATTTCATATAACTTAAGCCAGCTTATCTTCCTTATCAGTAAAAATAAAACCAAGAACTGCACCGACAAGGACAGAAATCCCCAGGCCGATAACGCCGTTAATAACATTGGCGCTGCTTTCAATGAAGGCTGGGAAAGTTGTTACACTGCCAAAAACAAAGGCGTTAGTAACTACTTTCATAAAACCAAGATAAGCTCCGCCTACTGCACCAGCAATAATTTGTGCTAAAAATAATTTCTTGTTTTTAACCAGCATACCAAACAAAGTTGGCTCGATAATAGCAGACAAGGCAATCGTTACAACACCTGTCATTGCAAAATTTTTCAAGTTTTTATCCTTAGCCTTGAGCCAAACCCCAAAGGCAGTACCGATAACGGCAAAGTTACAGGCAAAAGTGAGCGGGCAGATATAGTCGTAGCCAACCTGTGAAATGTTGTTAATCATAATCGGGTTAACCGCCCAATGGATACCGAAACTGACAAGAACACTCCAGCCGCCGCCGATTAAAACGCCTGTTAAAAGTCCGCTTCTTTCAATCAGATAATTGACTGCACGGGCTATCCATTCCCCGCTGTAAACACCTATCGGCCCAATAATAATAACAGTTAAAGGCACCATAACAGCCAGAGAAACCAGAGGAACTAAGACCAGTTTTAAGGTTTCCGGAATATGCTTATCCAGCCATTTATATAGGTAGGAGTAGGCCCAGATAGCTAGTATAATTGGAACAACTGTTGAATTATAGTTCATCAGAACTACAGGAATTCCAAAGAAATTAGACATAGCCCCGTTTCCGGTATTTCCCATCAAGGAAATAAAATCAGGGTGCAGCAGAGCTGCTCCAATTAAGGCCGAAATATAAGGACTGGCTCCAAAACGTCTGGCAGATGAAAAAGCAAGCAGAACCGGAAGGAAATAAAAGACAGCCATAGAAGCAGCATAGAGAATAGTATAAGTACCGCTCCCTTCAGCAATCAAACCTAGCTGCACAGACAAAATCAGCAGTCCTCTTAAAATTCCTGACCCTGCCAAAGCCGGCAGCAAGGGGGCAAAGATCCCTGAGATAGCGGCAAAAACTTTACTGATAACACTGCCGCCCTGACTGCTGCTTTCATCCAAGTCAGCTTGTCCGCTTCCTTTTACCAATGTTTCAAATTCATCGTAAACATGCGGCACTTCGGTACCAATTAAAATTTGATACTGCCCTGCTTTGTTGATAACATTGACTACCCCGTCAACATTCTGCACAGCATCGTCATCCGCCAGTGAAGCATCTTTTAAATTAAGACGTAGCCGCGTTGCGCAGTGAGACATGTTTACGACATTCTCAGCTCCGCCAATATGGGTTAAAATCCCTTGAGCAGTAGCTTTGTAATCAGCCATAATAATCACCTCAATTCATTAATTATTTTTTCTTCCCTTAAAAAACTCTAACATCAGCTTGCTGGCTGCAACAGCGTCATTTTTATCAATGACAGTTTGAATGTCATCCAAGCCGACTTGATCGATCAAACTGTCCAGATAGTGAATCATCTCGATATTGCGGGCACATTCCTCTTCAGCATCTTCAATAACAGGAAAGGTATCAAAATAAATCACTCCTGAATAGTCATGTTTTTTCAGATAATACAAAAGTTCCAACGTCTTAAAAGGTGTAGCGGTTCCCACCATCAATCCGTCGTCATTAAGGCCGTATCCATCATTTAAATGAATGCCGTAAAGCTCCTTTCGGCTGCCGAAAATATCGGCTGCAAAAGCTGGATTTTCATGCTTCATCAGCATGTGACAGTAGTCCAGAGTTACCCCTATATTAGGACGGTTAATATCATGCAGGAGCATCCCTGTTACACCCATTCCCTCTACAAAGGCATACGCACGCGGCTGAAAAGGTTTATATTCAATACTGATTTGCAAATCCTTGGCATAATCACAGATTTCCTGATAAGCCTGGACCAATTGATCCCAGACCTTGCGGTAATTAATCTGAAAACTATAATCAAAGCCATCATAACCCAGCCAAATTGTAATCACCTTTCCGCCGAGCTTCCGACAATAATCTGCCGCATCTTTACACAGCTGTAAGGCTGCCTGAGCCACTTTAGAGTCCGCATTCCCTAATTCACCGTTGATAAAAGGATCCCGAAAACGTAAGGCTAAGCCATTCACTGTTAAATGATTGGCTGCCAGCATCGCCTTGACCGTTTCCGCCTCATAGCCTTCAACATGTTCCGGGAAATTTAAGTCAACATAATCTAACTGCAGGGCTTTAAAACGCGCCAAGACCTTATTCAGGTCATTAGCATTAGATGGCAAAAAAGAATTAATTCGCGTCGCTAGTTTCATATTTTTTCACCTCTTTTATAATATATCCATATTTTACCACTAAACGGAAGCGATTTCAACATATTTTTTCATATTTTTTTATTTATTTTCATTGTTTATTGTTTTTTGCCAGCAAAGCAAAAAGAAAAAGCCTGTCTCTGAAACTTGAAAATCAAGTTTCAGAGACAGGCTAAGAAGAAAATTAATTATCCCAGTGCTTGGCAGCATCAAACGCATCACCAACTTCGGCATTGCCAGAAATTTCAATAATCCCCCGTTTTTGCGGAGCATTTGGCAAAGCTAACTCCCGAGGTGAACACATCATGCCAAAACTTTTTTGGCCGCGCAGACTGCCTGAAAAAATCAAACTGCCATTAGGTAGCATAGCTCCGGGCAGAGCAACAGCTGTCTTTAAGCCAACCCTGACATTTGGTGCTCCAGCCACGATTTGCACCGAACTCTCTGATCCAATTCTAACCTGACAGATGGTAAGGTGATCGCTTTTTGGATGAGGAACAGCTGCCGTAATTTCACCAACGACAACTTTAGGAGCAGAATCATTGATTAAAGACTCTGTGAACCCTTCATCTGCAAGAACCGTATTGAGAAGTGCCACATCTTTATCTGAGAGCACAACCTGGCCGTTGCCTTTTATAGTAAGCCAGTCAGAAACCGTAAAAATATTCCAAGCAACCGTTTCACCGGTCTCAGCAAGAAAAACACGCGCTACTTGCCCTTTACGTTCAGCAGCAAGTGCAGCTCCTTTGCTGTCTTTAACAATTACCATCAGCACATCGCCGACATACTCTTTATTATATGTAAAAATCATTAACTCATTATCTCCTATTACAAAGCCGGTTAACCCCGCCTGCGGAAAAATCTACTGTTTTTCTTCACGAAACCTAATGCCGCCATCTTTGTAACGAAAATGGTAAATGGTCCCATCAGTCATCACAACACCTCCGCGGACAGTCTCCTTGTCAGACGTTAATTCATTGACATAGAGCACTGCAATTTCACCAAAACGGCCAAAAAATTGCCGCAGTTCTGCCTGTGCCAGTTCATATTTTTTTATCTGTCTGCCGTTTTCCAAGGCAGCCTTAATCAAAAAAGCGCTGCCCAACATTAAAAAACCAGCCCCTGAAATAAGGATGCCTTTTTTATTTTTCATAATCTTTATTTTATCATAAAAGATGCTAAAATAGAAAGTAAAGAATTGAGGTAAGAACATGGCAGATTTGTTTCAAAAAATTAAGGAAGTGACCGAGCTGGATAGCATTGCCGGCTATGAGCAGCCTGTACGCGATTTTCTGCGCACTAAAATGACACCGCTGGCCGATCACATAGAAACAGATGGATTAGGCGGAATTTTCGGAATTAAAAACAGCCGTGCGGAAAACGCTCCGCGTGTTATGGTGGCTGCGCATATGGATGAAGTCGGTTTTATGGTCAGCCATATCCAGACTGACGGAACATTGCGTGCTGTAGCCATCGGCGGCTGGAATCCTTTGGTAGTCAGCTCTCAGCGCTTTACGCTCTACACCCGTTCAGGCCGAAGTATTCCGATTATTTCAGGCTCTCTGCCCCCACATTTTCAACGCAATGGCAGTCATGCAGCTCTACCTAAAATAGAAGATGTAATTTTTGATGCCGGTTTTAATGATAAAAAGGAGGCAGAAAGCTATGGCTTGCTGCCCGGCGATATCATTGTCCCGCAGACAGAGGCTGTTTTGACAGCCAATCAGAAACATGTTATTTCAAAAGCTTGGGATAATCGATTTGGTGTGCTGATGGTCACAGAATTGCTTGAATCGGTTAAAAATAAAGAACTGAACAGCACGCTGATTGCAGGAGCCAACGTACAAGAAGAAGTTGGACTGCGCGGTGCTCATGTTTCGACCAATCTCTTCCAGCCGGAAATTTTTCTAGCTGTCGACTGTTCCCCCGCCGGAGATATCTACGGAGAGCAAGGAGCTATCGGCAAAGGAACTCTTCTGCGCTTTTATGACCCCGGGCATATTATGCTGAAAAATATGCGGGAATTTCTGATTAACACTGCTCAGGAAGCAGGCATCAATTTTCAGTATTATTGTGCCAAAGGAGGAACAGATGCCGGAGCTGCTCATTTAAAGCTGGGAGGAATCCCATCAGCAACAATCGGTGTCTGCGCCCGCTACGTCCATTCCCATCAGAGCCTTTACGCTATGGATGATTTTCTGCAGGCACAAGCTTTCTTGCAGGCTATTATCCAAAAGCTGGACCGTGCAACAGTTGATTCCATTAAAGCATATTAATAAACACAGCCTAAATTAAATACTGCGAAAGTAAAACTAGCGAACTATGTGGGTTTATATTTGTCAACTGCAGACGAAATCAAAGATTTCTGGCTTACCGTCAGCCGTAGACGTCTGAAGGCTTTGCAGTCTTTACAGCCTGCCGCACCTTTCTAGTCGTCTTGACAGAGGGGCGCAGACGAAATCAAAGATTTCTGGCTTACCGTCTTTTTTATACGGGTTTTTAAATAACTTTATATTTTGAGAAAGGAATAGCTAAACTATGAAAATCGGATTTATCGGTGCCGGTAAAATGGCCAGTGCCATTATAAAAGGAGTGAAAGCCAAGTCTTTTACCGTCGTCCTCTCTGAACGGGATAGCAAGGCCAGCCTGACAGTGGCTAACCGACTGGGTGTGGCCGCGGCCCAGTCCCATCAAGAACTGATTGATGAGGTGGATATTATTGTCCTAGGCGTTAAACCGCAGATGGTAGAAACTGTTCTCGCCCATTTAAATATAAACAAGCCTTTGATATCAATGGTTGCCGGTGTCAGCTTAGAACGTTTAAGCCAAGTCACCCAACCCACTCTGCCTTTAATTCGTATCATGCCCAACCTCAATGCCCAAATACTCAAAAGTACAACAGCTATCTGCAGGAATCAGTACGTTTCCGATCAGTTAATGGCTACCGCAAAAACCATTACAGATAGTTTCGGAACTACTTTTGAACTTCCTGAACAAGATTTTGATACCTTTACAGCTTTGGCAGGATCCAGTCCGGCTTATATTTACCTCTTTATAGAAGCTTTAGCCAAAGCTGGCGTCAAACATGGGCTGAATAAAAAACAAGCATTAGAAATTGTGACACAGACGGTTTTGGCCAGCAGTCAAAATTTATTAACCGGAACAGACAGCCCTAATGACTTAATCGATAAAATCTCAAGCCCGGGAGGCACTACAATTGCAGGCCTCCTTGATCTCGAAAAAAGCGGGTTTACCGCCAGTCTTGTTTCAAGTATTGATGCAACCATTGCTAAAGCTAAAGAGCTCTGAAAAATTCAGAGCTCTTTATTTTTCATACAGCATAATAAGCCAGAACTGCCTAAAATTATCATGAAACTCGCAGCGCTAAAGCAGAGGCGATAACAGACTAAAAGAAATGCAGCTATTGGCAGTTCATCATTTTACTCAGGCCTTTGTGGCGCATAATGCCCAATTTCAACATTTTCAGCTTTTTTTCAAACGTTCAACATCACGTGCAATAACCAGCTCCTCATCTGTTGGAACAATAAGCACTTTCACCTTAGCATCATCTTTTGAAATGATTCCTTCTGATCCAGAAGCATTTTTTTCCAAATCAAGCTCAGCGCCAAACCAGCTTATACCGGAAATTACCGCCTCACGGACTTCTGGAGCATTCTCTCCAATACCCGCTGTAAAGACAATGGCATCTACACCATTTAAAACAGCAATATATTGGCCAATATACTTTTTCAGCCGATCAACAAACATATCAAACGCTAAAGCAGCGTCATGGTCCCCAGCTTCCTGTCCGGCAATGATATCACGCATATCACTGGACGTCCCTGACACTCCAAGAAGCCCTGACTCACGATTAAAGACTGTACGAATCTTTTCAGCATTAGCCAATTCTGGTTCGCGGTCAATCAAAAAGGGAATAATAGCAGGATCTAAATCTCCAGAGCGCGTCCCCATCATAACGCCTCCCAGAGGAGTCAAGCCCATGGACGTATCAATCGATTTTCCTCCATCGACCGCTGTAATCGAAACACCATTACCAATATGGCAGGTAACCAGTTTTAAATCCTCAATCGGCTTTCCTAATATCTTGGCTGCTTCTTGAGCAACATACTGATGGCTGGTCCCATGTGCACCATATTTACGTACCTTATACTCTTTATAGTAACGATTAGCTATAGGATAGCGATAAGCTACTTCAGGCATCGTTGTATGAAAGGCAGTATCAAAAACCACAACACTGGTAATATCAGGCAGTATCTCTTTGAAAGCTCGAATACCCGCTGCATTAGCCGGATTATGTAAAGGCGCTAAGAGCCCCAGTTCTTCAACCTGCTCGATAACTTTTTCATCGACCAGAACTGAATCCTGAAAATACTCCCCGCCTGCTACAACACGGTGGCCAACACCTGTAATTTCTTCATAATCAGAAATAATATTCAAACGAATAAGGTCATCCAGCAGGATTTTAACAGCCTGAGTGTGGTCAGCAATATCGACTGTCTCTGTCTCTGTCTGCCCCTTAAATTTAACTGTGGAAACAGAATCTGCAATTCCGATTCTCTCAATCAAGCCTTTAGCAATAACTTCTTCCTCTGGCATACTGTATAATTGCCATTTAAGACTCGAACTTCCCGCATTAATTGCAATCGTTTTTGACATAGTTCACCTCTAAAGCGTTTTCATAATCTATTTTTATTCTATCATAAAATTTCATAAATGCATATTATCAATTTTCCATTTTTGAAAATTCTCAATAAAGTCATCAAGAACAGCTCCATCCTGCAGACTTGAGAAGGGGTAAAGAAAAGTTTCCACTTTACAGTCAGCTTGCTTTCGCAAAACAAAAATAGACTTGGCATAAGCGGGTTTCCCAAAAATAGACTCCGGTAACGTAAGGACAGCGATGATATCAGCATAATCTTTCAGCCAGTTCTTAAGCAAATCGCTCTGACTGCTGGTAAGCAGATCGTTCGGTGCTAAAAAAAGAGCAAAACCTCCTTTTTTCAGATATTTCAAAGACTGCTCCATCAACAAATGGTGTGCATAAGTATGCTCTTTATGACTGGCAACTTGATAGCGCTTAGCAATCTCATCGTTAGGGTAAAAACCGACAGGCAGATCGCTGATAATAATATCACTTGCTCTCAAAATCTGCGGGCGAACCGCATCTTCTTGCAAGAATCGAGCAGACAGGTTCATAACTTCAGCAGTGCTGGCCGACAAATCAATTAGTAGGTCATCAACCTCTATCCCCAGATAGTCCAACTGTTTTTGACTATTATTCAGCAAAGTGGCTGCCAGATTGCCTGTCCCGCTGCCAATTTCCAGAATATCCAGTTTATCTGCTTCGGCCAGATGCTCAATCAAAAACAAAAAGATAAAACCGATTGTATCAGGTGTCAGCTGATGATTAGCCTGAAGCTGTTCAGTTTGAGCTGCTTTGATAAAGATAAACTGAAAAACACGGCGCCACTCTTCTTGTGTTAATCTCAGCTCGTGTAATTTTCCATTATTTAAATTGACCTGCTGATTCTCACTATCGTCACCTAGATAAAAGGCATTTTGTTCAATTAAGGCATCATAGAGATTTGTTTTTATGTGATTTTCGATAATTTGAATATTTTCTAAAACCAACTCATAGGCACTTTCAATTTTTTCAAAGTTCATGTTTTCCTCCGCCTTTATCATATCAAAAAACATGACAGATGAAAAGGTCACCATTAGCTTTGGACATTGGCATGAAGAACATAATTTTATTGAATCTCAGAATTTAGAAATTAGCTACAGACAGACACGAGTACCGATGTAGCACTTTCTGAAGGCAGGGACTAAAATAACAACCGCTGATATAGAGCCAAGCTAGATTAGCTTATTTCCTTTTCTCTCTAATCCGAGACTGGCTGTTCTGTGTCTTCTGTCACAGATTGCTCAGCTTCTTGTTTGTCTTTGTTCTGTTTTTCATAATGGAAAAGATATGAAAACTCTTTTCCATTATCCATCTGAACTTGAATATTTAGTTTGTCAGCTTCCTGTTTATAGCTTGACCGCCCCTGTGTAAAAATCACTGTCCCTGAAGATGAGTCAGCCAAATCCCTAGTCACTTCCGCCATTAGAAAAGCTTGACTGGCTGTTATCTGCGCCCGATGCTGACCTTCTGCCGCAACCATCCGATTAAGATAGAACTGCAGTAACAAGGTAAAAACTGCTGACATAAGAAGGGCATATAGTAGAACCCCCGCTTTAACTTTCGTGCGCAAAAGCATAGACAAAGCTCCTTTTTAAACCATTTTTAAAAGTCAAGTTTATTGTAACAATATGGCCATTTTGGCTGATCTGACTGCTTTCTACACCATAAAGCATAGGCTGATAACCGCGTCCGTCCGCATGTGTCTTCCTAAAATCATCAGACTTGGATTTTCCTAAAGCCAGCTTCTGTCCGTCCCGACTTATATACAATTTATTGTGTTCAACTTTATCTAAATGGCTGCCTTCCAATTCTGTATACAATTGCTGCGAGAATAAAAGCCAGTTTTCTTGATAATTATCAGATAAGTAATGAACATTTGCCATCACCGAGGCCGTCAAAGCTTCATAAACAAGAACAGACCCCGATATGACCAAAAGAGCTATTAGACATTCCAGCAGAGTAAAAGCGGCTGCTTTACTCTTTTTGATAGTGGACAGTAGTCTTTTCATTTAAAAATTTCCTCCTATATTTTGATACATTGGCAGCAGCATCGCTGCGTAAATCATCACAATCATCAAGGCAACAGCAATAAAAACAAGAGGCTGAATCAGTTGTGTTGCCTTTATAAGCCGATTGAAGAATGTTTCCCAAGTTTCCTGAGCGTAAATCTCTAATTCTTTGCCTAATTTAGCCTTGATCTCACCGTATTCAATTATCAGGCCCAATTCTTTACAAAAGAAAGGATATTCCAAAACTTTGTTATGAAACTCTTCTCCAGAAAGGAGGCCTTCTCCCATATGGTGGCCTAATTCACGAAACAGTTGTGCTTTTTGTTTTTGCATAATTTGCACAATTTGTGCTAATTCTATCCCCTGACCGATTAGATTCCCCCACTCACGCGCATAATAAGCGGTCAGATACAGACGAAGATAATCCCCCAGCCAAGGTAAACGACTTCCCCAAGAAACAATAGTTATCCGCGGCAACCGTTTAGCAAAGAAATATAAAGCTGAACCAAGCACCAGTAAGATCGACAGCAAGAGCAGCAACAAGGATGGGAAATGCAGAATGACCTGACTGGCAAAATTTACTCCTTCCAATTGAGGCAGCAAATAGTTTTTTAGACTAAACATCAAGATTACTAAAAATGCCAGAAGCAGCAGCGGATAAGTCCCAGTCTCTATCAGCTTTCGTCTAACCAATAGAAGACTCTCTAAATAAGACTCTATTTTATGAAGACTTCTTTTCGTGTTTCCGTGAATCTCTGCCAAAGTAAGCTGGGTGAAAACAGCATCAGAGAATCCTAATACTGCCATCATTTCTGCTAGTCCCTGCCCGTTTAGCAAAACGCTATGCATTTTATCAGTATGCTTATCAGCCAAAAGCTGACTGCGCTTAAGAAAGACAACCATTTCAGTTAGACTAAAACCGCTGTCAAAAAGATTATTAAATAATTGGACAATCTTTCTTTGTTCTTTAAGTTTTAATTTTTTCGTATTTCGCTTCTTCTTCGGTGATATAACCGCCTTCAGCAAGCTCGTCAATCTGCTGATTCCACTTGTCTGGAATATGTTCTTGGAAATTTTTGTCAGCAAAATCAATCATTCCACCCCCTCCGATTAATCGCTGATAAACGATTAGCTGCAAACTGTTATTTAACTCTTCTCGGCTGATTCCCAGTTCCTGCAGGCGGGCATAGACACCGGAAATACTTTTAGCATGAACTGTGGAAAAGACGATAATACCAGTTAGACTGGCCCGTATAACGGCACGAGCCGTTTTCTTATCCCGAATTTCTCCAATAATGAGGATATCCGGACGGTGGCGGAGCGAGAGTTTGATGAGGTTATCATAAGTCATGCCGATGCTTTCATTAAGCTGGAGCTGTAACATTGCTTCTTCTTTGATCTCAACAGGATCTTCAATCGTAATAATCTGCTTATTGAAATATTTTTCAGTTGCTAATTGATACATAAGAGTTGTCTTGCCGGAACCAACCGGCCCTGAAAAAAGATAGAGGCCGCGGCCGCCGATATTTTCCTGCAGATGCTCAACAGTATCAAACCAGTATCTAAGGTGGTAAATCCCCGAATACAGCAGACGGATAACTAAACTTTCACGGCCTCGGTAATCACCAACACTTGATAAACGCAGTGAAACAGTTTGATCTGCCGCAAACGCATAATCACAAGCTCCCAGCTGACTGCGGCGCTTCTCACCGACATTCATTCCGGCAACAAATTTAAAGTGGCTAATAAGACTCGTTATAGGGTAAGATTCAAAACCGTCCATCTGCTGTCTTTCAACACCCACACGCAGGTACAGTCCGTAACTGTTTCCTTTGGGAATCATGTAAATATCTTGAGCATTAGCTGCTACAGCTTCTTTAATGATTATTTTTGCTAAATCCTGAACCATCTTAACCTCCTCATTTTATTTATTCGTAAAAAAAAGAAAAAACCTTACAACAATGTAAAGTTTTTTCTTTTATACAGTAAAATCAGCCAGAGAAAGAGACAAGGCCTTTTTGTTGTTCAAAACAGGCTATATAGTGCTTCTGCGAAACAATTTCCCAATCTTCTAAAAGTAAAAGAGAATGATAGTTCTGAAGATAGTCAGCGCATTCTTCACACCAGTATTGTTCTTTGCTGCTCCAAAAAGCAGCTAATAACGTTTGGCGGCTTTGATAACAGGGCAATTTTTGATAAAGCCTCTGCCACTCCTCTTTAAAACACACTAAAGCTTCGTCAAATTGGATAAAGTCTGCCGATTCTGTAATATTTTTCTGCCAGTCTTCAAAAAACCACCAAGGCTCGAACTCAGCCTGCATTTTAACTACTTGATACATAATACTTACTTCCTCACAGAAGCTATTATACAAAAAAATAGAATTTTTTTGAAAAAATCTGCTCACATGCCATAAACCATTGTCTACTCCTAATACTGACAGGAGGTAAAACAGTATCTCCAGATTACTTAAGATGGCTGAGATTTGCACTGCGCCGGCTAATGAATGCTTGTCAGGTAAACAAAAAGCCCCAAAGTCAGGCTGTTTACTGAACTTTGGGGCTGACTTTTGAAATCATCAGATTATTCTGCTGCCAGAGTTTCTGTTTCAACTATGTCGATAGTTTCTACATCGTCCATAATTTCAATCTCATTAACAGCCTGCGGCTCAATATTCCGATAGCGAGCCATACCTGTTCCGGCAGGAATAATTTTCCCGATAATAACATTTTCTTTAAGACCCAGCAAATGATCCTGCTTCCCGCGAATCGCAGCGTCAGTCAGAACTCGGGTTGTTTCTTGGAAGGAAGCTGCTGATAAGAAGGAATTTGTCTCAAGAGAGGCCTTTGTAATTCCCATCAGGACAGGACGGCTTGTCGCAGGGACACCGCCTGTGATGACAATTTCTCTGTTAGCATCTGTAAAATCAGCAATGTCCATCAAGGTGCCTGGCAGTAGATCAGTATCTCCCGGATCCATGATACGAACCTTGCGGAGCATTTGCCTAACCATCACTTCAATGTGCTTATCCCCAATTTCTACCCCTTGGCTGCGGTAAACTTTTTGTACCTCAGCAAGAAGGTAAGTTTCAACAGATAAGGTATCTCGTACCTCAAGCAAACGCTTAGGCTGAATAGAACCTTCTGTCAGGGCATCTCCGCGATGAACAGTATCTCCGATTTCCACTTTCATTCGGGCAGTAAATGGTACTACGTATTCTCCTGTACCAGTTTCTCCCTGAACAAATACTTTTTTGGTCCGGGTCGCCGCATCTTCTTCAATATCAGCAATTTGACCTTTGACCTCGGTAATCACGGCTTCACCTTTAGGATTACGGGCTTCAAAAATTTCCTGAATCCGTGGCAGACCTTGAGTAATATCAGTATTTGATGCTACACCGCCCGTGTGGAAGGTCCGCATAGTAAGCTGGGTTCCGGGCTCGCCGATAGATTGTGCTGCAACAGTTCCGACAGCTTCACCAACCTCGACAGCATCGCCTGTCGCCAGATTAATACCATAACAATGGCGGCAGACACCATGGCGGGTATTGCAGGTAAAGACCGAACGAATCGTTACCTTTTCAACACCGGCTTTGGCAATCGCGTCAGCCATATCTTCTGTCAGCAGAGTATTAGCAGGAACAATAAGCTCTCCTGTTTTTGGATCTTTGACAGATTTCTTGGTATAGCGTCCAACTAAACGTTCTGCCAATGTTTCTGTTACTTCTTTGCCATCAGTAATAGCTGTAATATCAAGTCCGCGGTCTGTTCCGCAGTCGTCTTCACGGATAATCACATCTTGAGCGACATCAACCAAACGGCGGGTCAAATAGCCGGAGTCCGCGGTCTTAAGGGCTGTATCGGTCATGCCTTTACGGGCACCGTGAGTTGAGAAGAACATTTCCAAAACAGACAAGCCTTCACGGAAGTTTGACAAAATAGGAAGTTCCATAATCCGACCGTTTGGTGCCGCCATAAGTCCGCGCATTCCAGCAAGCTGAGAGAAGTTCGAAATATTCCCGCGGGCTCCGGAGTCCATCATCATAACGATTGGATTCTTAGGATCCTGAGTTTCAATTAGGCGTTTTTCAAGCTCTTCTTTTGCTTCACGCCAAGTTGCAGTTACCGCAATATAGCGATCGTCGTCTGTCATCAGTCCGCGGCGGAAGGCTTTATTAATTTCTTCAACCTTATGGTGAGCAGCTTCTATAATTTCAGCCTTGTTATTAATAACCGGAATATCGGCAATTCCCACTGTCAATCCAGCAAGAGTAGAATGGTAATAACCCAGATTCTTTAAGCGGTCAAGAAAAGCCGATGTCTCTGTTGTCCGGAAGCGTTTAAAGGTCTCCGCAATAATATTTCCCAAGTTTTTCTTCTTAAAGGGCTGATTGAGTTCCAAAGAAGCAAGCACTGTCTGAATATCCTGCCCCGGCTCTAAGAAATATTTATCTGGTGTTTTTTCCGTCAGATTGGCATTGTTGGGTTCCTGAAGGAAAGGAAGATCCTCAGGCATAATATCATTAAAGAGAATTTTACCGACTGTTGTGACCATAATTTTATGCTTTTGATCATCGGTCCAAGGTTTGTTTGGCATACTGTCAACAGCAATCCCCACCCGGCTGTGCAGGTGAACATAGCCATTTCGGTAGGCCATCACCGCTTCATCGCGGTCCTTGAAAATCATGCCTTCACCTTCACGGCCAAAATCTTCCATGGTCAAATAGTAATTCCCCAGCACCATATCCTGAGACGGCGTAACGACAGGCTTGCCGTCTTTAGGGTTGAGGATATGCTCAGCAGCCAGCATTAACAAGCGGGCCTCAGCCTGCGCTTCTTCTGAAAGCGGGACATGGATAGCCATCTGGTCTCCGTCAAAATCGGCATTATAAGCCTCACAAACAAGCGGATGCAGACGCAGAGCTTTACCATCAATAAGGACCGGTTCAAACGCTTGAATTCCCAGTCTGTGTAAAGTTGGTGCCCGGTTCAAGAGGACTGGATGTTCTTTAATGACCTCTTCCAAAATGTCCCAAATGCGTTCATCACCGCGCTCAACCATCCGCTTAGCCGCTTTGACATTTCCGGCATAGTCCCGCGCTACGATTTCGCGCATGACAAAAGGCTTAAAGAGCTCAATAGCCATTTCCCTCGGAACGCCGCACTGATACATTTTCAAGGTCGGTCCGACAGCAATAACCGAACGGCCAGAAAAATCAACACGCTTCCCAAGCAAATTTTGACGGAAACGCCCTTGTTTCCCTTTTAGCATATGGCTGAGTGATTTGAGTGGACGGCTCCCCGGACCAGTAATAGGGCGTCCCCGGCGGCCGTTATCAATAAGCGCATCCACCGCTTCTTGGAGCATCCGTTTTTCATTTTGAACAATAATTCCCGGAGCATTAAGTTCCAACAAACGGGCCAGACGATTATTACGATTGATAACACGCCTGTATAGGTCGTTTAAATCTGAGGCTGCAAAACGGCCTCCGTCCAGCTGTACCATCGGGCGCAAATCCGGCGGAATGACCGGCAGGATATTTAAGACCATCCATTCCGGCTTGTTGCCAGATTTCTGGAAAGCATCCAAAACATCCAGACGGCGGACTGCCTTAACCCGTTTTTGACCGGTTGCTGTTTTGAGTTCTTCTTTAAGCTCTGCAATCTCTGCTTGAATATCAACCCGCTTAAGCAAATCCTGAATCGCTTCAGCTCCCATCTTGGCAATAAAGGAACCCTGACCGTATTCCTGCAGCTTCTCACGGTACTCACGCTCAGTCAAAAGTGATTTTGGCTCCAGCGGAGTGTCCAGCGGATCAATAACAACATAAGCTGCAAAATAGATAACTTCTTCAAGCGCCCGCGGACTCATATCAAGCGTCAGCCCCATACGGCTGGGAATTCCTTTAAAGTACCAGATATGTGAAACCGGTGCTTTTAATTCTATATGTCCCATTCGTTCACGGCGAACCTTAGCCCGTGTAACTTCCACACCGCAGCGGTCGCAGATAATGCCTTTGTATCGAATACGCTTATATTTGCCGCAGGCACACTCCCAGTCCTTAGTAGGACCAAAAATAACCTCATCAAACAGACCTTCACGCTCCGGCTTTAATGTACGGTAGTTGATTGTTTCAGGTTTCTTAACTTCACCATAAGACCAAGAACGGACTTTGTTAGGTGAAGCCAATGTGATTTGCATACTTTTAAATCGATTTACGTCAACCACTAGTTCTACCTTTCTTTGATATAGCTACAAAACTAGTCTAAAAGTTTCAAAAACTCAGCACTAGCATGTGATTTTCTGTCAGATAAACAGAATTATTTTTCTTCATTTGTAAATTCAGCCGCTTCCTGTGCCTGTTTTTGCCGAGCTCTCTCAAGATCATCAACATGCATAACATCATCATCTTCACCATCGTCAAGATCACGAAGCTCTACTTCCTGATTATCTTCATCAAGCACTCGCATATCAAGGCCAAGTGACTGCAGTTCTTTGACCAGTACACGGAAAGATTCCGGTACGCCCGGTTTTGGAATTGGTTTTCCTTTGGTAATCGCTTCATAAGCTTTTAAGCGGCCATTAACATCATCCGACTTGTAAGTCAGAATTTCCTGAAGAACATTTGAAGCCCCGTAAGCTTCCAAAGCCCAGACTTCCATCTCCCCAAAACGCTGACCTCCGAACTGTGCTTTCCCGCCAAGCGGCTGCTGTGTCACCAAAGAGTAAGGCCCGACGGAACGTGCATGCAGCTTATCATCAACCATATGGTGCAGCTTGATCATGTACATCACCCCGACAGAAACCCGATTATCAAAAGGTTCGCCTGTCCGGCCGTCATATAAAACCGTTTTAGCATCAGAGGCCATGCCAGCTTCTTCTACTGTTTCCCACAAATCCTCGGAACTGGCTCCGTCAAAAACAGGAGTTGCAATATGGATACCGAGATTGCGAGCAGCCATCCCCAAATGAAGTTCCATTACCTGTCCAATATTCATCCGCGAAGGAACCCCAAGCGGATTCAGCATGATATCAACCGGTGTGCCATCAGGCAGGTAAGGCATGTCTTCGACCGGTACAATCCGGGAAACTACCCCCTTGTTGCCATGCCGGCCGGCCATCTTGTCTCCCACTTTGATTTTCCGTTTTTGAGCGATATAAACGCGCACCAGCATATTGACACCGGACTGCAGCTCATCACCATTGGCACGGGTAAAAATTTTAACATCACGAACAACACCGTCTCCGCCGTGCGGAACCCGCAGTGAAGTATCACGAACCTCGCGGGATTTATCACCGAAGATAGCATGCAGCAAACGTTCCTCGGCGGAAAGATCTTTCTCACCTTTAGGCGTCACCTTCCCAACAAGGATGTCGCCTTCTTTAACTTCGGCACCAATACGGATAATCCCCATCTCGTCAAGATCTTTAAGCGCATCTTCACCGACATTAGGCACTTCACGTGTAATTTCTTCGGGGCCTAATTTGGTATCCCGTGTTTCAGACTCAAATTCTTCCAAATGAACAGAGGTATAGACATCGTCCTTAACTAAGCGTTCACTCATGATGACAGCATCTTCAAAGTTATAGCCTTCCCAAGTCATATAAGCAACAATTGGGTTTTGTCCAAGAGCCATCTCGCCTTTTTCCATTGATGGGCCGTCAGCAATAAAGTCGCCTTTTTCGACAAGATCACCAACCTTAACCAGTGTCCGCTGGTTGTATGCAGTCCCGGAATTGGAACGGCGGAATTTTGTAATGCGGTAAACATCAAGCGAACCATCTTCACGGCGCACTTCAACTTTTTCAGCATCAGAGAAGGTTACCCGTCCATCATGCTGTGCGATAACTGCAGCACCCGAATCATGAGCAGCCTGATATTCCATTCCTGTGCCGACATAAGGTGCGTGCGGATCAATCAGAGGCACAGCCTGCCGCTGCATGTTAGCCCCCATGAGCGCGCGGTTAGAGTCATCATTTTCTAAGAAAGGAATGCATGCCGTTGCAACTGCGACAACCTGCTTTGGCGACACATCCACATAATCAACAGCACTTGCCGGAAATTCTTGGTTAGTCCCTTGATGACGTCCCATAACAATTTCTTCAGCAAATGTGCTGTCTTCTTTCAGCCTAGAGTTTGCCTGCGCTACTGTATACTCATCCTCTTCATCTGCTGTCAGCCAGACAATCTCATTTGTGACCACACCGCTTTTACGATCAACTTTTCGATAAGGAGTTTGAATGAAGCCATATTTATTTAAATGCCCATATGAAGACAAGTTATTAATCAGACCAATATTTGGTCCCTCAGGCGTCTCAATCGGACACATCCGTCCGTAATGCGTGTAGTGGACATCGCGCACTTCATAACCGGCACGGTCACGTGTTAACCCGCCGGGGCCAAGAGCTGACAGCCGCCGTTTATGCGATAATTCTGACAAAGGATTGTGTTGATCCATAAACTGAGACAGCTGTGAAGAGCCAAAAAACTCTTTAACAGCCGCTGTGACGGGGCGAATATTGATAATTTGCTGAGGAGTCAGCGTTTCGCTTTCTTGGACACTCATCCGTTCACGGACATTGCGCTCCATCCGGGCAAGACCGATACGGAACTGGTTGGCCAGAAGTTCTCCGACCGCCCGAATCCGCCGATTTCCTAAATGGTCAATATCGTCCACTTTTCCCAATCCTTCAGCAAGATTGAGGAAATAGCTCATCTCTGCTATAATATCAGCCGGTGTCAGTGCCCGTACTCTGTCTCCCGGATTAGCATTGCCGACAATCGTGACAATGCGATCTGGGTCGTTAGGAGCAAGAACCTTAAATTTCTGTAAGACCACCGGCTCTGTGAGAACAGCATAGTCATTCGGTGTATAAATAAAGCTGTTTAAACCTTGGTCAATCCGATCAGCGATAGAATCAAGAACATCTCGGTTCATAACAGTTCCGGCAGCTACCAATATTTCGCCAGTTTCACTGTCAACAAGATTTTCAGCGAGCGTTTGATTTAAGAGACGTGTTTTCACATTAAGCTTTTTATTAATTTTATAACGGCCCACTGCTGCCAAATCATAACGGCGCGGGTCAAAGAAGCGTGCAATCAGAAGACTCCGCGAACTTTCAGCCGTTTTAGGCTCACCCGGACGAAGACGCTCATAAATTTCTTTTAAGGCTTCATCTGTCCTTGAATCACTCGGATTTTTATGAAGATCCTTTTCGATTGTATTGCGGACAAGTTCACTGTCCCCAAAGATATCAATAATCTCATCATCTCCTGAGAAGCCTAGTGCACGAACTAAGGTTGTAAAAGGAATTTTCCTCGTCCGGTCAATCCGCGTGTAAGCCACATCTTTAGCATCAGTTTCCAATTCCAGCCAGGCCCCGCGGTTAGGAATGACCGTTGAACCATAGCCGACTTTACCGTTCTTATCAATTTTATCATTGAAATAGACACCGGGCGACCTTACCAGCTGGCTCACAATAATACGTTCACCACCGTTAATAATAAAGGTTCCCATCTCAGTCATAATCGGAAAATCACCGAAGAAAACTTCCTGAGTCTTAATTTCACCGCTCTCCTTGTTAATCAAACGGAAAGTCACAAAAATCGGTGCTGAATAACTAGCATCATGGATTCGTGCTTCTTCAAGCGTATACTTAGGCTCCTTAAACTCATAGCCGACAAATTCAAGCTCCATTGTATCGGTAAAGTTTGAAATAGGGAGCACATCCTCGAACACTTCTTTCAGCCCATTATCCAAAAACTCTTGAAATGAATCCGTTTGAATCTCAATCAGATTAGGTAAATCAAGAACTTCTTTGATTCTTGAAAAGCTGCGACGTGTACGATGTTTCCCGTACTGTACTTCATGTCCTGCCACGTTTTCCGCTCCTTTAAAATAAACTACTGAAACTTATCAGACTGAAATCAGTTTATTCAGCCCAAAAGTTAGCCGACATTATCTACAATCTGCCATTCTGCTCTATCTTTTTGCTTTTTTCAGAATCTTTAAATATTTGTTACAATATTTATTTTTACTAAAAACAGACACAAAAAGAGCAGCTAAATCGACTTTTCAAAGTTTGATTTAACTGCTGTAATCTTCGGTTGGACAATATTTCAACCAAATCAGACGACAAATAACTATAAGTATTATACCTCACTTTATAGAGAAAAGCAAGCCATTTTACTCTACGGTATGTGGTAGATTTTTTTGAGCCAGTAAGCACATGCCAGTGGATAAAACATTGCTGACACACCGAAAATCGCCAAAACAGCTGCTCTTCCTGTCAGCTTAAACAAAACTACTTAAAGTAAGAGTTTACACTAAAAAAACCGCCCCGCAAAGAGCAGGCAAGGCAGAAAAACCGCTAAACTGCAGCAAATAAGCAAACCATCTCCTGCTCTAATTATCATCATCCCTTCTTAGATCATAATAAACTTTCGTTCGTTCATCTTCATCAAAGCCATTTGCCTCCAACTCTGCCAAATGGCGATGAATTTTTATTTTTTCAACTAAATAGGTATGAGTTTCCTGCAAATGCTCAATTTGCATTTCCAAATCGTGCTTCGTTTTTTCCAAAAGCCTTGTGGATAGAGCATGATTGTGAAATTCAGCTAATACAGCACGAATATCCTGCAAAGACATCCCTACGCGCCGATAATGCACAATAGCTTTTAAGCGGTCCATGCATTGGTCATCAAAATTTCGGATGCCTCTCTCATTTCTTGGGATGGTCACCATGCCCTCTTTTTCGTAGAAACGGATGGCATGCGCTGATAAGCCTAAATCTTCAGCAGCTTGCTTAATCGTTATCATTATTTGCCTCCTCCATCTTATCCTAACACCTTAGAGTTGGTCTAAGTCAAGCTTTTCTTCAGGGATCTAAGATTGCCACCACTTAATCGCCCTTTAGGTGGGCTGAAAGAAGCAGTCTGTAGACTGCGGCACCGACATAGGTCTATGCGATTAGTAAACGACTGCCTAGCATACACAGGAAAAGATGCAGCATTTTGACTGGCTGTTTTCGCATTATTTTCGGTTATTGGCAGTCACTACTGCCAGCCTCTGCTTTTAAGCCTAAATGCTCTGCATGAAAAGCAATATGCTTTTCTATAAAGCTGGCTATAAAATAATAGCTATGATCATAACCTTCATGCCAGTTAAGCGTTACTGCAGCACCATTTTTCTTGGCTGCCTCAGCAAAAGCCTGCGGCTGAAGCTGCTGGGGATAAAAGTCATCTGCCAATCCCTGGTCTATCAAAATCGGCTGAACGTTTTCAGCTAGCGCAATAAGTTTAGTGCTGTCATAAGTCTGCCAAGCAGATTGATCAGGCCCTAGATAAGCAGTAAAGGCCTTTTGTCCCCAGGGAACCTCACTTGGGTTGACTATAGGAGCAAACGCCGAGATAGAAGAGTAACGTTCAGAATTTTTCAGACCAATTTGCAGAGCGCCGTGACCGCCCATGCTATGGCCAAAAATGGAGGCCTGACCTGTTACAGGGAAATTGGTTTCAATCAGTTCTGGTAATTCCTCCACAATATAATCATACATGCGGTAATGTTCAGCCCAAGGGCTCTGTGTTGCATTTAAATAAAAGCCGGCTCCTTGCCCCAAGTCATAAGCATCATCATCTGCTACCTCTTGCCCCCTCGGCGAAGTATCAGGTATAACCAGTGCCAAACCATATTTGGCCGCATACTGCTGCGCGCCAGCCTTGGTAGAGAAATTCTCATCCGTACAAGTTAAGCCTGACAGAAAATAAAGGACCGGCACTCTTTTCCCTTGTTCAGCTTGCGGCGGAAGGTAAATGGCAAATGTCATCTCTGTATTTGTCATCTTGGACTGATGACTGTAGCGTTCATGCCATCCTCCAAAACTTTTATGCCTTGCTAATCGTTTCATGCTTCCTCCTTAATAGTGAATGACTGTACGAATAGACTGCCCTTCATGCATCAAGTCAAAAGCCTGATTAATCTGCTCCAAAGACAGCGTATGGGTAATAAAATCACTTAAGGCAAACTCTCCCTCCATATACTGATTGACAATCCCAGGAAGCTGACTTTTCCCTTTAACACCGCCAAAAGCTGATCCCCGCCAGACACGTCCGGTTACTAACTGGAAGGGCCGTGTATGGATTTCAGCGCCGGCTGGTGCTACACCGATAATGATACTTTCTCCCCAGCCTTTATGACAGCATTCCAGAGCAGAGCGCATAACGTCTACATTCCCAATGCATTCAAAGGAATAATCTACACCGCCATCCGTCATTTCTATAATTACCTCCTGAATAGGTTTATCATAATCATTAGGATTGATAAAGTCAGTAGCTCCCAACTCTTTAGCTTTTGCAAATTTATCTGGGTTAAGATCAATAGCAATAATGCGCAATGCTTTAGCCATACGGGCACCAATAATCGCCGCCAGTCCGATACCTCCCAGACCAAAAATCGCTACAGTTGAGCCTTCTTCGACCTGTGCAGTATTCAAAACGGCCCCCATTCCAGTGGTTACACCGCAGCCCAGCAGGCAGACCTCCTCAAGAGGAGCATCATCTCTGATTTTAACAAGAGAGTATTCTGAAACAACTGTATGTTCAGCAAAGGTGGACGTTCCCATGTAATGATAAATCGGCTGACCATCTTTAAAGAAGCGAACAGTCCCATCAGGCATAAGACCCTGCCCTTGAGTCTCACGGACTGCAGAGCACAAGTTCGTTTTTCCTGACAAGCAGAATTTACATTTTCCGCATTCAGCGGTATATAGCGGAATGACATGATCCCCAACTTGAAATTCAGTTACCCCTTCACCGACTGCTTCAACAATACCAGCTCCTTCATGTCCAAGTACACAAGGAAAAACTCCTTCTGAATCCTTCCCCGAAAGAGTGTAAGCGTCAGTATGGCAGACGCCTGTGGCTGTAATACGGACCATAACTTCACCTTTTTGCGGCATCATCAGGTCTAACTCCTCGATTTTTAAAGGTTCATTGGGTGCCCAGGCAACCGCTGCACGTGTTTTAATATATTCCATCATTTTCTCCTTCCCCACATAAGATACAAAGACCGTTCAAAGTTCACAGCAAAACTCGAAAAACCAACAGAGAGGCCTTAATTTCTAAGAAGTTTTACCTTTTTACAAAGAGCTTTAAACACTAAAATTACAGTGCGGTTAAAAGTCAGCGCCATTCTCTAAGGCTGAAAACAGCCTTAAAAATCCTTTTGACACCACACAAGACAATATAAAATGGGGGAAAGACAGCCGTCTACCCCCCATGCACTCCTAAAAGTCTTTGCTGTCTGGATCAGGAGCTGGCGTCGCACCGGCCAGCTGTTTAATTTGCTCAGCATCTTCTGCACTCAATTTAATATCATCAAAATTCAGGTTTTCCTTGATACGATCCTGATGAACAGATTTTGGCAGAGGCAAGAACCCTTCATACACTGACCATGCAAGTGCAAGCTGGGCAATTGTTTTACCGTATTTATTTGCCAAAACCTGCATCTCAGTATTTGTAAAAAGTTCTCCTTGTCCCAAAGGTCCCCAAGCTTCAATAACAATCTTATGCTCCCGGCAATAATTAACGACTTCCTCTTGATAGCAGCCCGGAGCCAGACGGATTTGGTTGACTGCCGGAGTTACCCGGGCCGTTTTGGCTAAAGCTTCCAGATGATGCACCAAAAAGTTACTGACACCTATGGAACGGATGAGCCCCGCCTGCTGCGCATCTTCCATATAGCGCCAAGCTTCAGCATTTCCTTCTTCCCAGTGATCACGAATTGCCTTAGGATTTGGCCAGTGAATCAAATATAAATCAACATAGTCCAGCTGCAGTTTTTCCAAGGACGTTGCCAGAGCCTCTTTAGCGGCTTCATAGCTGTGTGAATCATTCCATAATTTAGTGGTTACAAAAAGTTCTTCACGTGGTATACCGCTGTCTTTAATCGCACGGCCAACACTTTCTTCATTACGATAAATAGCTGCCGTATCAATATGACGGTAGCCGGCTTTCAGAGCAGCCAAAGTTGACTGGTAAGCCTCTTCTCCATCAGCCGCCTTAAAAGTTCCAAACCCAACAGCGGGAATGGATAAGCCATCATTCATTTTATAAACCTTAACCATAATTTTCTCCTCCTGTTTAACAATGGCCACATTATGGCATACTTGCTCTATAATCAAAAACAAAATCCTTCCATGTTCATAAACAATACGGACAAATACTCCTAATCAAAAAGTGCGGAGAACGACATTTTATTTTTAACTATAAAAACAGCAAATAGCAAGAAAAGACTGACAAAGCCTATAAGTCTTTTCACTTTATCCTAACATCTTAGAGCGGGTCCAAGTCAAGCATTTTTGCAAAACTATCCCTGTGAAGAGACCGTAAATAAATGAAAGGGAGCAAGGAGAAAATCAGCAAACATCAGAAATCGGTTTCCCATTACTCTCTACGGCCTCTAAATAGCTGACTGATTTCTAAAAACCAAAGGGACAGCAGCTAGGGGGCAGGAACCATCAAATCAGTCAAAATCTGATTTCTGTCTTTTTTTACACCTTCAAAACAGATTTAAAATAGCACTTTGTGCCTGCCCAGATAGGGAATCAGCTTCCCCCGCCAAGTGCCGCCCAAGCCTTTTGATAATCACTGTCTGTTCCGCCGATAGCAAACTTATAAGTCATAGAACCAGCCCCATTTTTAGCCCAATAACTTGTCGTCGTTTCACCGCCGACTGTAATATTGCGGCCATTAACTGAGACTGCCCCAGCCTGAAGTCCTGTTGATTTGAGGACAGTTGACTTAACAACGCTGTCATCCAAACCAAATTTTTCCGAGACAGAAAATACCCCTGGATCAGCATCGTGAATAGCATCAACCAAATAAGCCATATACTGGGCATTGTAATTGTAGCCGGATGAAGATGACAGAGACGCATTATCATCATTACCGGCCCAGCCTCCTAGAGTAGCTGTCGGTGTCGAGACAACAAGCCAAACATCCGAGTAGTTATCAGTCGTTCCAGTTTTTCCTGTCCAATCAGCCGTTCCAGCATTTTCATTGAGTCCCTTTAAATCTTCATAGAATTTAGTAGTGCCTCCGCTTGTAATGGGCTCTCTCAGCAACTGATTTAAAATTGTGGCAGTCGCTGCTGAGAAAACACGAACAGGATTTTCTTTATGCTCATAAATCGTTTTCCCCTCACTGTCCGTGATACTCTCTACCATGTAACCTTCCTGATAAACACCGCGGTTGGCGATCATCTGATAAGCATTAACCTGCTGCTCGACAGTTGTTTCAATCCCTCCTCCCAAGGGCAGACTTTCAATAGAGTAGTCAGCGATATCATAGCCTAATTTTGTCATATAACTCTCAACGTCAACACCTTGGTCACGCAGAAGCTTATATGTCCAGTAGGCAGGAATATTCCAAGAAGTATTGAGTGCTTCCTGCAAATTAATCATTGCAGTTCCTTCATCAGTTCCATGCATGATTTTTTCTCCGCTGGAGAAGGTTGTCGGGTAATTCGACAGCATACTGGCACTGCCCAGTAGGCCCTGATCAATAGCCGGCCCGTAAGCAATGATTGGCTTGATACTGGACCCCGGAGATCTGGCTGTGTCAAAAGCATGGTTATTTTGATTCTGTGCATAATCCCGGCCGCCGATAAAGCCCAGTATGGCACCTGTCTTATTGTCCATCAAGACATTTCCGACTTCAACTCTCTGGGAGCTTTCCTGATCTAAGACACCGCCGTACTGGCTGACTGCCGCCTGCATAGCGTCATAAACTTTTTTATTGATAGTTGTTTTAACCGTATAACCGCCCTGCTGCAGTTCTTCAAGTGCCTTTTTTCGGTAAGCAAGCTTTGTTTCATCATTTTTTAAGTCCTGCTTAGAAACCTCATCCCTTTCGATAAGATAGGCATACATCGCCTCCTGTGCTTCCTCCATTACAGCATAATAAAGGTAATCGTGCTCAGCAGTCTCAGCAGCTACAGGTTCAATAAAGTCCTGACGTATATCATAATCTTTATAAGATGTGTATTCCTCAGCGGTCAGAACTCCGGTCCGGTACATATTGTAAAGAACATTTTCTTGCCTTTGCAGCCCGTAAGCTATATCTTCATCTGACTTAAAGCGACCGTCTGCTGTATAAGGGGAATACACAATCGGACTTTGCGGAAGTCCAGCCAAATAAGCAGCTTGAGGAATTGTTAAATCCTTGGCTGAAACCCCGAAAATACCTTGAGCAGCTTCTTCAACACCGGCGATATTTTCTCCTCTGTTATTGCGCCCGAAAGGGGAAACATTCAGGTAATCTGTCAGGATTTCATCCTTGCTCAGATACCGCTCCAGGGCTAAAGCATAAATAATCTCCCGCGATTTGCGTTTAAAAGTGGGATCGTCTCCCAGTACTTGCTGTTTTAACAGCTGCTGGGTCAAAGTTGAGCCGCCGCTTGTTTCTCCCAAACCCAGAACAGAAGCTAAAGTTGCACGAAAAACTGCCTTAGGAACTACACCGTTGTGGCTGGCAAAATTCTCGTCTTCGGTTGCAATAACAGCCTCTTTTATATTATCCGAGATCGCCTCTTCTGCCACAGGAGTTCTCAGCAAATCAGTATCAATTTCCGAAATCGAACTGCCATCAGCATAATTCATCTTAGAAATCATGGTCAGCGATTCTACCTGACTGACTAAACTTGCCTTACTGGGAACTTTAACAGAGTCAATCTGGCTGGCCAAATAGCCCAAGGCCAGCCCTGCTCCCAGCATAACAAATAATAAAATCATGACATAGAAAAAATCTGACATTAATTTTAAGGTTCTGAGACTAACAGAACCAAAATCCCAGAAGGATAAATTTTGTTTTCTATTTTTATTTTTCCACTTGAACATGACAGCACCTCAACCTATATTATATCAAATTTACCAGTACTTGCATATAAAGACTCATTTTTGGTATAATGGCCTGTGACATATCTTTCTGAATAAGGAGAAAACCATGACTATCTTTGAAGAACTCAAAGAACGCGGTTTGATTTTTCAAACAACTGACGAAGAAGCGCTGGAAAAAGCATTGACAGAAGGACCGCTTGCCTTTTATTCCGGTTATGATCCTACTGCAGACAGTCTCCATCTGGGGCATCTGGTGCCAATTATTGTCTGCCGCCACCTGCAGTTAGCCGGACATAAGCCTTATCCCCTTGTCGGAGGAGCTACCGGGCTCATCGGCGACCCATCTTTTAAGGATACTGAGCGCAGTCTGCAGACAAAAGAAACTGTTGACGGTTGGGTAGCCAAGATTCAGGCGCAGCTCTCCCACTTCCTCAATTTTGACAGCGGCAGCAACAAAGCAGAGATGGTTAACAATTACGACTGGTTTGCTGATATCAGTTTTATTGATTTCTTGCGCGATGTCGGTAAATATTTTACAGTTAATTATATGATGAGCAAGGAATCTGTCAAGAAGAGGATCGAGACTGGGATTTCTTACACGGAGTTTGCCTATCAGATTATGCAGGGCTTTGACTTTTATGAGCTCAACCGCCGTTACGGTGTGACACTTCAGATCGGCGGCTCCGACCAATGGGGCAATATGACCGCAGGAACTGAACTTTTGCGCCGCAAGGCTGATAAAGTCTCACATGTTATCACAGTCCCGCTGATTACGGATGCTACAGGAAAAAAATTTGGAAAATCCGAAGGCAATGCCGTCTGGCTCGATGCCAGCAAAACCTCACCTTACGAAATGTATCAGTTCTGGCTCAACGTTATGGACGAGGACGCTGTCCGCTTCCTTAAAATTTTCACCTTCCTGCCGCTGACAGAAATTGAAGATATTCGCAAGTCCTTTGAAGCCGAACCCCATAAACGCCTGGCACAAAAAGTCTTAGCGCGCGAAGTGGTAACGCTTGTCCACGGTGAAGCGGCCTATAAGGAAGCTCTTAATATCACTGAGCAGCTCTTTAGCGGCAATATCCAAAAGCTCACAGCAGCAGAACTCAAGCAGGGACTCAGCAATGTTCCTAACTATGCCGTCCAGTCTCAGGACTCCCTTAATATTGTTGATATCCTTGTTACATCAGGAATTGTCACTTCTAAACGTCAGGCTCGTGAAGATTTGCAAAACGGTGCCATTTACATTAACGGCAGTCGTGTTCAGGATACTGCCTACAGTCTTTCAGATAAAGACAAGATCGATAATGAACTGACAGTTATCCGCCGCGGCAAGAAAAAGTACTTTATGATAACTTACTAAAATAAATAAGAGAAGGCAAGGCGGCCTTCTCTTATTTGTTGTTAAGACAGATTGTTAGCGGCTGCTCTTGAATAGCTTTTTTCCTAGGGCAAGCAGCAGAAAAATACTGATAAAAATCATGGTAATTGTTGCGCTGGCTGGTGTTTCAGCATAATAAGAAATAAAAATTCCTGACACCATCCCGATAAAGCCAAGACCCACTGCTAAAGCAATGACCGTCTTAAAACTTTTACCGATACGCATAGCAATACTGGCAGGAAGAACCATAATAGTCGAAACCAGCAGTGCTCCTGCAGCCGGAATCATCAAAGCGATGGCAATGCCAGTCACAATATTAAAGAGAACAGACATTAGCCGCACCGGCAAACCATCTACATAGGCCGTATCCTCATCAAAAGTTAAAATATACATCGGCCTGAAAAAAAGCACGGTCAGCAACAAAACTAAGGCAGCAATAATAAAAAGAGCTGTGACTTGATCTTTACTGATTGTAATAATTGATCCAAACAAATATTGGTCAAGACTGAGGCTTCCGGCATTATCAGCCTGACTCATGATAATCAGTGAAACTGCCAGCCCCATAGACATCAAGATGGCCGTCGCAATTTCCATATAATTGCGATAAACCTGGCTGAGATACTCCAGTAAAACAGCAGCCAAAACGACAATGAAAATCGTGGTCCAGGTCGGCGAATAACCCAGCCAAACACCAAAGGCAACCCCAGCCAGAGAAACATGGCTCAGCGTATCACTCATCAAGCTTTGGCGGCGTAAAATAAGAAAAATCCCCAAAATGGGCGAAAAAGTGCTGATTGCCACAACCGCCAATAAAGCCCGCTGCATAAAATCATAAGACAAAAGTTCAGTCATTATCAAAGTCCTCCCGATTATCTTTTTCATGGATATTAAAACAGCGCCAAGGTAAATTCTGGTTACGAACCAAATGAATATTGCGATCTACATAACCTTTTACATCCTCTGAGTCATGTGTAATCATTAAAACTGCCTTCTGATGCTGATGCGCACTGTGAGCCATTAATTCATAAAAGGTCTCTGTTGTTCCTGTATCCATGCCGGTTGTCGGCTCATCTAAGACAAATATATCCGGATCGCTGGCAAACATACGCGCGATAACAACACGCTGCTTCTGGCCGCCGCTGAGATTCCCAATTTGTTTCTGTCGATTCTCCCACATTCCGACAGATTCCAAACTGGCTTTGATATGAGCCTGATCGTGCTTGGTTAGCGGACGAAACCAGCCCTTACGCGGATAACGGCCAGATTTTACAAATTCGTAAACCGTACTAGGAAAACCGGCATTAAAACTGGCAATTTGCTGCGGCAGATAAGCTAAGCGCAATTTCTGGCCCTTTATATTTTTTTTAGCCATTGTTACGGAACCTGTTTTAGGGCGTAAAATCCCCAAGGTTGCCTTAATCAGTGTTGACTTTGCTGCACCGTTTTCGCCAGTCAAAGTGACAAACTCCCCGCTGTCCAGATGGTAGTTCACTTCAGCTAAAACAGGATCGTTGTCATACTGAAAAGATAAATTCTGAACTGTAATATAACGCATTGTCACCTTTCTAAACGCTGTTCAAAGACAGCTAAAAAACGCCCAATAACAGCCTGTTCTTCTTCTGTAAAAGCCGATAGAAGTTCCTGATAAACAGCCAAAGTACAGCGATGATGCCGGCTGTGCTCTTCAGCAACAGGCCGAGCCGATTCTGTCACAGTTAAAAAAACTACCCGGGCATCGCCCTTGTCTTTGACTGAAACCAGCATGTCTTTTTTAATGAGACTTTTAACAGCCTTAGTAACTGCTGCCTGACTGATATTTAACCGTTTAGCCAAATCAGAATTCGTTAATTTCTCCTGTGCTAAAAGCATCAAAATATGCTCCTGAGTATTTGTCAGTGTTTCGCCGCTTTGACAGGGACCAAAAAGCAGCTCGTGCTGATTTTCTGCTTTTAATAAAATCTTCTTAACAAGATGATCCATTTTTTTATCTAGAGATTCCATCCAACACCTCCTCTTTTTTGTTAACTGGTTAATTAATTATAGCATGAAACTAAAAAAGAAGCAATTTCTTTTGCTTCCTACAGAACTCTGACTTTATAAACTTGTCTGCAGAACCCTTTCATGCTGTTAACAAGACGATCTGCTTTCTTTTCACTTTGACAAAGCGCAAATACTGTCGGTCCGCTCCCAGTCATAAGAGCCGTGTCTGCCCCGCACTTCAGCAGACGGTCCTTAATTTTCTGGATAAATGGTTTCCTTATAATCGTAATATCTTCCAAAGAATTCCCCATATAGTGAAGCATTTGCTGATAATCGCCTGCTTCAGCAGCCGCCCTTAAAGAAGAAATATTGACACGTGATATAGAGGTATTGATAGCTTTGAAAACCGTAGGGGTAGAAATACCAAAATCAGGTTTTACCAAAACAACCCAAGGGGAAATAGACACTGCCAGCGGTTCTACAATATCGCCCTTACCGCTGACAGCAGCATAGCCGCCTTGAATGCAGTAAGGCACATCGCTTCCTATTTCAAAACCCAAAGCCTGCAGTTTTTCGCAGGAAAGCTCTAAATTCCAAAAACGGTTTAAAGCTCGCAAAGTAGCTGCGGCATCTGTTGAACCACCGCCGAGTCCGGCACAAATAGGAATTCTTTTTTCTAGTAAGATTTTAACACCGCTTTGAATAGCATAACGTTCTTTCAGCAAAGAAGCCGCCTTGTAAACATCGTTCTTTTCATTTACCGGCATTCGGTGGCTGTTGGATTCAATAATAATATCATCACCTTCTATCTCAGAAATAGAAATATAATCATTTAGATCAACACTTGCCATCAACATTGACAATTCATGATAGCCATCATTTCTCTTTCCAACAACATCCAAGCCTAAATTAATTTTCGCAGGTGCTTTTTCTATGATTAACATACTACCGGAACCCTTTTATAAGATACTTACCAGTATTATAACAAAAATAATGTCATTATGAGAACTTAAGGAGCGAAAATCTTATAAATCCTAATAACACAGCTGAATAAATCAAGCAAAATAGTGTCTTGAAAATAAGCTGTTATCTAATTATCTTACTCCCTTAACACAGCTATTTTAACAGAACAAAACGACTTTTAAATAAGAAGCAAGGTCAACTATCTATTAATTTATTGCTTGGGGTATAAAGTCAAAAAAGTGTTTAAAAAAACCCAGTAGAATAAACTTCCTACTGAGTTAGCTTTATACCGGCGGCCGGGGTCGAACCGGCACGTCCGTGAGGACACTGGATTTTGAGTCCAGCGCGTCTGCCAATTCCGCCACGCCGGCAAAAACTGTTAACTGGGGTAGCTGGATTCGAACCAACGCATGAGGGAGTCAAAGTCCCTTGCCTTACCGCTTGGCTATACCCCAATATGAAAGGCGAGTGATGGGGATCGAACCCACGCATGCCAGAGCCACAATCTGGTGTGTTAACCACTTCACCACACCCGCCATATTAACTAAAAACACGGGCAGTAGGAATTGAACCCACACTGAAGGTTTTGGAGACCTTAGTTCTACCTTTAAACTATGCCCGTAAGATGGAAGGGGAGGGATTCGAACCCCCGAACCCGAAGGAGCGGATTTACAGTCCGCCGCGTTTAGCCTCTTCGCTACCCTTCCGCATCATTATAATATTAATCATGGCGCGGGACGGAATCGAACCGCCGACACATGGAGCTTCAATCCATTGCTCTACCAACTGAGCTACCGAGCCAAAAAGAATGTCCAATTGCGGGAGCAGGATTTGAACCTGCGACCTTCGGGTTATGAGCCCGACGAGCTACCTAACTGCTCCATCCCGCGATAAAATATAATCTTAATATAATCTGCCAAAGCAAATAACCTATAATCTTCTAATACTTCTAAAACTACTAGATGATTACTTAAGGAGGATGTGGGATTCGAACCCACGCACGCTGTTAAACGCCTGACGGTTTTCAAGACCGTTCCCTTCAGCCGGACTTGGGTAATCCTCCAGTATATATAGTCCGTACGGGATTCGAACCCGTGTTACCGCCGTGAAAAGGCGGTGTCTTAACCCCTTGACCAACGGACCATAAAATAAATGGGCACGAGTGGACTTGAACCACCGACCTCACGCTTATCAGGCGTGCGCTCTAACCAGCTGAGCTACGCGCCCAAGAAAAACTTGGGGGACCAAAATCATAAAAAGCGGGTGACGAGAATCGAACTCGCGACAACAGCTTGGAAGGCTGTAGTTTTACCACTAAACTACACCCGCTTTCTACCTAATAATAATAGAACATGGGAGTTAACGGGATCGAACCGCTGACCCTCTGCTTGTAAGGCAGATGCTCTCCCAGCTGAGCTAAACTCCCTTGAATGAGAGTTTAGCTCAACCTGGGCCCCTGTCGTGCGCTAATCGCTGCGACAAAGCCGAACACTGTTCGACTTAGCTGAGCTAAACTCCCCCCTAGCTAAGCAACTCCCTTATCTCGCAGGGGGAAACCCCCAACTACTTCCGGCGTACTAGGGCTTAACGACTGTGGTCGGCATGGGTACAGGTGTATCCCCTAGGCTAGCGTCACTTAACTCGGTCTGAACTAAAAAACTAGTCCATTCAAAATTGAATACCTCCTAAAACCGTCCGCTCCTAACCTCTCGGTTAAGTCCTCGAGCTATTAGTACTGGTCCGCTCAATAGCTCACACTAATTACACTCCCAGCCTATCTACCTGTTCGTCTCTCAGGGCTCTTATTAACTAACGTTATGGGAAATCTCATCTTGAGGCAGGCTTCACACTTAGATGCTTTCAGCGTTTATCCTTCCCCTACTTAGCTACCCAGCTGTGCCCTTGGCAGAACAACTGGTACACCAGCGGTAAGTCCACTCCGGTCCTCTCGTACTAGGAGCAGCCCCTCGCAAATTTCCTACGCCCGCGACGGATAGGGACCGAACTGTCTCACGACGTTCTGAACCCAGCTCGCGTGCCGCTTTAATGGGCGAACAGCCCAACCCTTGGGACCGACTTCAGCCCCAGGATGCGACGAGCCGACATCGAGGTGCCAAACCTCCCCGTCGATGTGAACTCTTGGGGGAGATAAGCCTGTTATCCCCAGGGTAGCTTTTATCCGTTGAGCGATGGCCCTTCCATGCGGTGCCACCGGATCACTAAGCCCGACTTTCGTCCCTGCTCGAGTTGTAGCTCTCGCAGTCAAGCTCCCTTCTGCCTTTACACTCTGCGATTGATTTCCATCCAATCTGAGGGAACCTTTGGGCGCCTCCGTTACCTTTTAGGAGGCGACCGCCCCAGTCAAACTGCCCGTCAGACACTGTCTCCGTAGATGATTAACCTACCGGGTTAGAGTAGCCATAACACAAGGGTAGTATCCCAACAACGCCTCCAGAGAAACTAGCGTCCCTCCTTCTTTGGCTCCTACCTATCCTGTACATGTCTTACAGATACGCAATATCAAACTGCAGTAAAGCTCCATGGGGTCTTTCCGTCCTGTCGCGGGTAACCTGCATCTTCACAGGTACTAAAATTTCACCGAGTCTCTCGTTGAGACAGCGCCCAAATCATTACGCCTTTCGTGCGGGTCGGAACTTACCCGACAAGGAATTTCGCTACCTTAGGACCGTTATAGTTACGGCCGCCGTTTACTGGGGCTTCAATTCACACCTTCGGACTACTCCTAAGCGCTCCTCTTAACCTTCCAGCACCGGGCAGGCGTCACCCCCTATACTTCATCTTGCGATTTCGCAGAGAGCTGTGTTTTTGATAAACAGTTGCTTGGGCCTCTTCACTGCGGCTGACCTCTCAGTCAGCACCCCTTCTCCCGAAGTTACGGGGTCATTTTGCCGAGTTCCTTAACGAGAGTTCGCTCGCTCACCTGAGGCTACTCGCCTCGACTACCTGTGTCGGTTTGCGGTACGGGTGGTATCATTCGCCGCTAGAAGCTTTTCTTGGCAGTGGGACATCACTCACTTCGCTACTAATCTTCGCTCCCCTTAACAGCTCAATGTTCCCGATAGAAGCATTTGACTCCTATCTCATCTTACTGCTTGGCCGGACTCTTCCAGTCGTCCGGTTGAGCTAGCCTCCTGCGTCCCTCCTTCACTCCTGATACCAGTACAGGAATATCAACCTGTTGCCCATCGGATACACCTGTCGGTCTCTCCTTAGGTCCCGACTAACCCAGGGCGGACGAACCTTCCCCTGGAAGCCTTAGTCTTACGGTGGACAGGATTCTCACCTGTCTTGCGCTACTCATACCGGCATTCTCACTTCTATACGCTCCAGTGCTCCTCACGGTACACCTTCGCCGCCTATAGAACGCTCTCCTACCATACCTTCTAAAAGGTATCCACAGCTTCGGTAAACTATTTCAGCCCCGGTACATTTTCGGCGCAGGGGCACTCGACTAGTGAGCTATTACGCACTCTTTGAATGAATAGCTGCTTCTAAGCTAACATCCTAGTTGTCTCTGCACCCCCACATCCTTTTCCACTTAATAGTTATTTGGGGACCTTAGCTGGTGGTCTGGGCTGTTTCCCTTTCGACTACGGATCTTAGCACTCGCAGTCTGACTGCCGGGCATAAATCTATGGCATTCGGAGTTTATCTGAGTTTGGTAATCCGAGAAGGACCCCTTACCCAAACAGTGCTCTACCTCCATCATTCTTCGCCCGACGCTAGCCCTAAAGCTATTTCGGAGAGAACCAGCTATCTCCAAGTTCGTTTGGAATTTCTCCGCTACCCACAAGTCATCCAAGCACTTTTCAACGTGCCCTGGTGCGGGCCTCCAGTGCGCTTTACCGCACCTTCACCCTGCTCATGGGTAGGTCACTTGGTTTCGGGTCGACATCCAGATACTTCTCGCCCTTTTCAGACTCGGTTTCCCTACGGCTCCGTCTCTTCAACTTAACCTCGCATCTAAACGTCACTCGCCGGTTCATTCTACAAAAGGCACGCTCTCACCCATTAACGGGCTCGAACTTCTTGTAAGCACACGGTTTCAGGGGCTCTTTCACTCCCCTTCCGGGGTTCTTTTCACCTTTCCCTCACGGTACTGGTTCACTATCGGTCACTAGGGAGTATTTAGGGTTGGGAGATGGGCCTCCCAGATTCCGACGAGATTCCTCGTGTCTCGCCGTACTCAGGATTCTGCTTGGTCTTAATCATCATTTCAAATACGAGGCTCTTACTCTCTCTGGCTGACCTTCCCAGATCATTCTTCTATCATCATTAAAACCACTCTGCAGTCCTTCAACCCCGAAGTGTAAACACTCCGGTTTGCCCTCCTGCCCTTTCGCTCGCCGCTACTCAGGCAATCGCTTTTGCTTTCTCTTCCTGCAGCTACTGAGATGTTTCAGTTCACCGCGTCTTCCTTCCTCTGCCCTTAACAGGCAGGGATGTCAGGCTGTACCTGACGGGTTCCCCCATTCGGACATCTCTGGATCTTCGCTTACTTACAGCTCCCCAAAGCATTTCGTCGTTCGTCACGTCCTTCTTCGGCTCCTAGTGCCTAGGCATCCACCGTGCGCCCTTACTAACTTAACCTTATTCTCGTTTCTCGGTTTTTTTCAGCGTTTCGGTTTCTTTTCTTGCCATCTATCATGGTCTAAACCATCATAAATGGGTTGAGGTATTCAATTTTCAATGGACTAGTCGATAAACCGCACAGCGATTTATCTAGGTGATTCATCTAGGCGCATCTCATGACTAACGGCTTACTCGCGCTAACCCTCATCACTCAATCCCCTAGATTATGGAGCCTAGCGGGATCGAACCGCTGACCTCCTGCGTGCAAAGCAGGCGCTCTCCCAGCTGAGCTAAGGCCCCCTTGACCTCTCAAAACTAAATAAGACCGCAACGTGCATCCATTTCCTTAGAAAGGAGGTGATCCAGCCGCACCTTCCGATACGGCTACCTTGTTACGACTTCACCCCAATCATCTATCCCACCTTCGGCGGCTGGCTCCATTAGGTTACCTCACCGACTTCGGGTGTTACAAACTCTCGTGGTGTGACGGGCGGTGTGTACAAGGCCCGGGAACGTATTCACCGCGGCGTGCTGATCCGCGATTACTAGCGATTCCGACTTCATGGAGGCGAGTTGCAGCCTCCAATCCGAACTGAGATTGGCTTTCAGAGATTAGCTGGCCGTCACCGACTCGCAACTCGTTGTACCAACCATTGTAGCACGTGTGTAGCCCAGGTCATAAGGGGCATGATGATTTGACGTCATCCCCACCTTCCTCCGGTTTATTACCGGCAGTCTGGCTAGAGTCCCCAACTTAATGATGGTAACTAACCATAAGGGTTGCGCTCGTTGCGGGACTTAACCCAACATCTCACGACACGAGCTGACGACAACCATGCACCACCTGTCTCCTCTGTCCCGAAAGAAAAAACTATCTCTAGTCCTGTCAGAGGGATGTCAAGACCTGGTAAGGTTCTTCGCGTTGCTTCGAATTAAACCACATGCTCCACCGCTTGTGCGGGCCCCCGTCAATTCCTTTGAGTTTCAACCTTGCGGTCGTACTCCCCAGGCGGAGTGCTTATTGCGTTAGCTCCGGCACTAAGCCCCGGATAGGGCCTAACACCTAGCACTCAGCGTTTACGGCGTGGACTACCAGGGTATCTAATCCTGTTTGCTCCCCACGCTTTCGAGCCTCAGCGTCAGTAACAGACCAGAGAGCCGCTTTCGCCGCCGGTGTTCCTCCATATATCTACGCATTTCACCGCTACACATGGAATTCCACTCTCCCCTTCTGTACTCAAGTCCCGCAGTTTCAAAAGCATACATTGGTTAAGCCAATGCCTTTGACTTCTGACTTACGAAACCGCCTGCGCTCCCTTTACGCCCAATAAATCCGGACAACGCTCGGGACCTACGTATTACCGCGGCTGCTGGCACGTAGTTAGCCGTCCCTTCCTCGTATGATACCGTCACAGTGTGAACTTTCCACTCTCACACCCGTTCTTCTCATACAACAGAGCTTTACGAAACGAATTCCTTCTTCACTCACGCGGCGTTGCTCGGTCAGGGTTCCCCCCATTGCCGAAGATTCCCTACTGCTGCCTCCCGTAGGAGTCTGGGCCGTGTCTCAGTCCCAGTGTGGCCGTTCACCCTCTCAGGCCGGCTATGTATCATCGCCTTGGTAGGCCTCTACCCTACCAACTAGCTAATACAACGCAGGTCCATCTCTCAGTGATGCTAGTGCTCCTTTTAATCCTCTAACAGGCGTTAAAAAATCTTATGCGGTATTAGCTATCGTTTCCAATAGTTATCCCCCGCTGAGAGAAAGGTTACCTACGCGTTACTCACCCGTTCGCGACTCACTAATCTGTCCATTAACACGTTAATCAACAAACTGTGCGTTCCACTTGCATGTATTAGGCACGCCGCCAGCGTTCGTCCTGAGCCAGGATCAAACTCTCATTCGAATTTGAACGTTACTCGTTCTTTGTCTGTCGCTGACAGTTTTTTATTTTGACAGGTTAATTCCTTAACCCGCACGTCTTGGTCTTATTCAGTTCTCAAAGGTCAACGCTGCCACTTTTCAGACAACTCCTTTATTCTAGCAAATCAGAACAAAGCTGTCAAGGACTTTTTTCCCCTTTTTCCTCAACCTTAAACTCTGCCCTGAGCTCTCTCTGACAGCTCAATTAGTATAGCATCTCTTACAAGCTGTTGTCAAGGGGTTTTTGGTATTTTTTTAAATATTCTTCTTCGCCATAGCCTCTTTTTATCAAGCCTTGGGCTGAACACTCCAGCAACTGCTGACAAAAAGTGTTGATATAATCATGATCCTGAGCGCTGAGTTGCTTTCGGGAAAAGTATCTGCGCAGAGTCTTATAGTCTCGTCCGTATTTCACAAAAAAATCATTATCAGCCAAAAGCTGTTCAAAAGCTTTTAGGTTGGCTATCAGCCCCAGATGAAAAGCTGTTGGCGCAAATGTGTTGTCAAATTTCTGAGTGCAAACACTACGGAATTCAACTGTTCCTCGCTTTGTCAAGTTCTGGTACTGATAGCTGCGGTGAAAGAACAAATCTCCTTGTTCTGGCTTAATGAGCACCTCCTGCCCTTTCAAGTCAAAAGCGGCGATGGTATCTTTACCTAGATACTCATCGACCCTTATTGGGTCAAAATGCAGACATTTTCCCTTTCTTTCTGCAGTAAATACTGCTGTCTTTGCCAGATTGGCAAAAAACTCTTCTTCTGTTTGGAAATCTTTCTCATTTACTCCCACGTTTTCCTGAAAATAACCATGCATGGAAGCTTCCCAAAAGATGTCTCTGGCAATTTTAGTATCCCAATCTTCGGCGGGAAATTCCGAGTTAGCAAAAAGATAGGCTTTAGCGGCTTCAATTTTATTAAAAGCATTGATAACATTTAAATAATTATCTCGGCTGACATCTAACTGGACTTGATTCCCGCATATAAAAGAACCGTACAGTGGATAAGTATGAAAGGCGAATGACTTCTTCTGCTTGGAACGGGCCAAGAAAGCTAAAAGCATCTGATAACGCGGCAGCCGTACGGCTGAATTGTCATTTAAATTCCAGAAGGGGTGTATTCCTCTTCCTTGCAGTTCATGCTGTCTATCTCTTAAATAGGATTGAATGACTTCAAGATAAATTGAAAATTTTGCTTCTACCTCCTGAATACTTTCTGCCTTGGCAAAAGCAAACTCTAAAGTGTTATACGAAACTTCAAATAAAATGCGGTCTCCATTAGCATTTACTACTTGGATTGGGTTCCCTTCCCAGTCTTGTTCTTCTGCTTCGAAATGCAGGCCGCTGTGGATTAAATAGGACAAAAGCCCCTTTGCAACAGCAAGGTCTGTAGCTTTTTGGGCCAAATTAACAATAGGAAACTCCAGTTCTACACCAATATAGAGTTCTGGCTTCTTCTGAATAGGCAGCAGATATTTTTCTTTTAACAAATGAATCGCTGTGCTCATAGGCCCCTCCTCTTTTGTTTGAGCCTTATTATAGCAAAATTGTACGGAAAAACCAATGGTTGTTGCTCACAGAGGATATCTGAAGTTCGTTTTTATTGAAAATTAACTGCTGTTCTGACTGATAAACTTCCAAATATTTAAAAAACACCTGCTTGCGAAGTCCTTCTACGCATCTAGAAAGATTTCGCAAACAAGTGTTGCTTCATCATGATGAGTGTTACCGCCAGGGAAAACCCAGCGGTAGACCAGAGCTAGACTAAGATTTATCTTTCTTATAAATCCATCATCATAACACTCAACAAAACTGATGATTTATACTAATTCAATGATTGCCATTGGGGCAGCATCGCCACGGCGCGGTTCTGTTTTCAAAATACGCGTATAGCCTCCGTTGCGCTCAGCATAACGGGGTGCAATATCGTCAAACAGTTTTTGTAAAGCTGTAGTTGATACATACTTATCTGCATCATCATCGTAGCTTTCTGACGCAATTTCGTTACGAACAAAAGCAGCAGCCTGGCGGCGTGCATGTAAATCACCGCGTTTACCTAAAGTAATCATCTTTTCAACAGATTTGCGGATTTCTTTAGCACGCGCTTCTGTTGTAACAATAGACTCGTTGATAATCAGATCTGTAGTCAGATCACGAAGCATTGCTTTACGCTGTGAACTTGTACGTCCTAATTTACGATAAGCCATTTTGTCCTCCTATGTTATTTATCGTTTTTCAAGCCCAGACCAAGATCTGCAAGTTTTACTTTTACCTCTTCAAGGCTTTTGCGGCCAAGGTTACGGACTTTCATCATTTCTGGTTCAGTTTTTTCTGTTAAATCAAAAACTGTGTTAATTCCTGCGCGCTTCAAACAATTGTATGAACGCACCGATAAATCCAATTCTTCAATAGTACGATCAAGCACTTGTTCATCATTAACCGTTTCAACTTCCTTCATGACTTCAGCTGTTTTGGCAACTTCTGTTAAATCAGTAAACAAGTTTAAATGTTCAATAAGAACGCGAGCTGAAAGACCTAAGGCATCTTCCGGAATGATTGTGCCGTTAGTCATGATTTCAATTGTTAATTTATCAAAACCGTCATTGCTGCCGACACGGGCAGGCTCCACTTGATAATTAACCTTTTTCACCGGTGTGTATATAGAATCTACTCCCAGTGTTCCCACAGGTGCATCATCTTTTTTATTGTTTTCTGCAGGCACATAACCACGGTTTGTTGCAACAGTCATCGTTGCTTTTAAATTGTAGCCTTCTGCGATTGTAAATAAATAGTGATCAGGATTAACAATTTCAATGTCGCTGTCAGTCAAAATGTCTCCGGCAGTAATTTCTGCAGGACCTTCAACATCAAGTTCAATCATTTTTTCATCATTTACGTAAGATTTTACCGCAAGTCCCTTAATATTAAGGATAATCTGCATAACATCTTCGCGTACACCCGGGATTGTATCAAATTCGTGGAGTACTCCATCAATCTTAATTGATGTTACTGCTGCACCCGGAAGTGAAGACAGAAGTACACGACGAAGAGAATTACCTAGAGTTGTTCCATAGCCGCGCTCCAGCGGTTCGATAACAAATCTGCCATAATCTTTATTTTCATCAATTTTTGTTATTATTGGTTTTTCAAACTCAATCATTTATTTCCCCCTCGAAACGAATCTTGTGTACTACTTACTAATTATATGATTATACACGACGACGTTTTGGAGGACGAGCACCATTATGCGGCACAGGAGTCACATCACGGATTGCAGTCACTTCCAGACCGGCAGCAGCGAGCGCACGAATAGCCGACTCACGACCTGAACCTGGACCTTTCACAGAAACTTCAACAGTTTTGAGCCCATGTTCTTGTGCAGATTTGGCGGCAGCTTCAGAAGCCATTTGGGCAGCAAATGGGGTTGATTTACGTGAACCTTTAAACCCAAGAGCACCAGCCGATGACCAAGCAATTGCATTGCCATGCACATCTGTAATCATAACAATAGTGTTATTAAATGTAGCGTGAATATGAGCAACACCGGATTCGATGTTCTTCTTCACTCGACGCTTACGTGTTGGTTTAGCCAATTTTTGCCACCTCCTATTTTATTTCTTCTTACCAGCAATGGCAACAGCTCTTCCTTTACGAGTACGAGCGTTGTTTTTGGTATTTTGTCCGCGGACAGGCAGGCCGCGGCGATGGCGGATTCCTCTGTATGAGCCAATCTCCATCAGACGTTTGATGTTTAAATTAACTTCGCGGCGAAGATCTCCTTCGACTTTAACATTGTCAACCTCACGGCGAATGGCGTCTTCTTGATCAGTTGTTAAATCTTTAACGCGAATATCCTCTGAAACTTCAGCAGCTGCTAAAATTTTTTTCGCTGTTGGCAAACCGATTCCATAAATATAAGTTAATGAAACAACCACACGTTTATCGTTTGGAATATCCACTCCAGCAATACGAGCCATGTTTTCTCCTTTCTAAATTTCTTTAACCTTGACGTTGCTTGTGTTTTGGATTTGCCGGACAAATCACCATAACACGACCGTTGCGGCGAATAACCTTGCAGTATTCGCAGATTGGTTTAACCGATGGTCTTACCTTCATCTTCAATCCCTCCAATTATTTCGATTATTTAAAGCGGTATGTGATTCGGCCGCGTGTCAAGTCATATGGACTCATCTCAACAGTAACACGATCACCTACCAAAATACGAATGTAGTTCTTCCGGATTTTTCCTGATACAGTTGCTAAAATTTGGTGTCCGTTTTCCAACTCAACAGTAAACATTGCATTGGGCATCGTTTCAACAACCTTACCTTCAATTTCAATCACATCTTCTTTTGCCACGCAAAAGCACCCCCCTAAATTTCGATTTGCTTATCTCTGTGTCCAGAGATAAGCACTATAAGCCAGACTAGCCTATTATATCACGTCTCTTCTGCTTACGCAAGTGAGGCAGAGCAATTATTTCATCGCTTCAACTGCTTTTTTGATAGCTTGAAAAACCGAATCAATCCCTTGGTTTCCTTCGATGTCAAAAACAATCCCTTCCTTGCGGTAATGAGCAAGGATAGGCTCACTTTGCGCAATATTGACGTCAAGACGGTGTTTGACTGTCTCTGGTTTATCATCATCGCGCTGATAATAATCTTCTTCTTTATAGTTTTCATCTTTAACCGGCGGATTAAAAACCTTATGGAAGGTTTCTCCCGTTTTGCGGTTGATAATCCGTCCACTGAGACGTTCCAATAAAGAGGATGGATCAACATCAATATTGATAACGCCATCAAGCTTCAAGCCTAAACCTGACAGAATAGTATCAAGAGCATGAGCCTGCTCAATTGTACGCGGATAGCCGTCAAGCAGAAAGCCTTTCTCAGCAATATCCGCCCGAGCCAAGCGTTCTTTTACGATACCGTCTGTTACTTCATCCGGTACAAGCTCCCCTTTGTCCATATAGGCTTTAGCCTGCAGACCCATCTCAGTTTGATCTGCTATCGCTGCGCGAAACATATCGCCGGTAGAAATATGTACTGTCCCAAACTCATCAACAATCTTGGCTGCCTGAGTGCCTTTGCCTGCACCCGGCAGTCCCATAATCAACAGATTCATGCTAATCTCCTTAGTAAATGCAATAGGCACAACCACACTTTTTGATACAGTTTAAGTCTAATGGCAGTTTGCCCAAAAGTTTTTTCGGCTGCCCGGATTTCTAGAATCTTAAAGAAGCAAATAGGCATCTTAAGTTTTAGAATTCATGGGTTTATCTCAAAATAAGCGAACTTGAGTTTGTCCTAAAGCTTTTCGCAGTCCTTTATTGGATAAACCGGAAAGCTGTCTCAAGTCCGCCATTAATCTGAATATCACAAATCTAAATCCTTGATATACAGCCATCAGCTGATATCAGCTGTATTCATAAAGCCAACATACTGTCTCTTTAAAAGATAGCCTTCCAGCTGTTTCATACCCTCAATGCCTGTTGAAATTAAAATCAAGAGACTGGTACCCCCTAATGCAACGCTTGAAGACAAGTTCAACCATTGCTGAGCAGCGATAGGGCTCAAAGAAACAAAAGCAAGGAAAACTGAGCCGACAGTTGCAAGTTTTTTCAGCAAGGACGACATATACTCTTCAGTTTCCCGACCAGGTCTCACACTAGGAATATAAGAAGAATTTTTCTGCAGATTTTCTGCAGTTTTTCCCGGATTGACCTGGACGAAAGTATAGAAGAAAGAAAAAAGTACAATCAGCAAAGCGTAAACAAACATCCCTGAAGGCGTTTGATAATTTAAAAGATTCTGCAAAGCAGTCAGCCAAGGAATATCCCTTCCATTTTGGAAAAAGGGGATAACCGTGCTGGGAATAGTGGTGATAGAGCTGGCAAAAATGACTGGGATAACACCGGCTGGGTTAACTTTCAAAGGAAGGTAAGAACTAGTCGGTGCTCCTTGCGAAAGCTTCGTATACTGAATCGGAATTTTATACTCAGCCTGCTGAACAAATGTCGTAAAGAAAATAACAGCAAGTGTAGCAAGAACTAAGATACCGACAACAATGAAAGAGTGATTTAATTCACTGGCACGGATATTGACAAAATAGTCCTCATAAATCGTACGGACAGTGTTAGGAATCGACGAGATAATCCCAGCAAAGATGATCATTGAAATACCGTTTCCAAAGCCTTTATCTGTGATTTGCTCCCCCAGCCAAGTCACAATCATACTTCCTGTCGTTAACAGTGCACCAATCAGCAAATAGGTTTGCAGATTAGGTGTTGCCACAATCCCTACACTTGACAAAGTGTTAAAACCGTAGGCGATACCGATAGATTGGACAAAGGCAAACACCAAAGAGATATAGCGGGTCGCCTGATTGAGTTTTCGGCGGCCAACTTCTCCTTGCTTGCTCCACTCAACAAAGCGCGGGACAATGTCCATTTGCAGGAGCTGTACAATGATAGAGGCCGTAATATAAGGACTGACCCCCATTGAAAATACTGAAAAATTGCCCAGAGCATTACCACTCACCAGATTCAGCATATTTAAAAACGGAAGGTCGCTGAGCTGCCCCAGATTTTTAGCATTAATCCCCGGAACGGTGATATGGGTGCCTATTCGAAAGACCAAAATAATAAAAAGCGTAAAGAAAATTTTACTTCTGACATTTTTTATCTTTAAGGCATCTTTGAGTAATTTAAAGAACATAATGAGCTACCTCTCATTAAACGACTTCAGTAGAACCACCTTTAGCAGTGATTGCTGCTTCAGCATTTTTTGAAAATTTAGCTGCTTTAACAGTCAAAGTTTTAGTCAGTTCACCGTTGGCAAGAATTTTCACTCCTGATTTTTCAGAACGGATAATTCCCTTCTTCTTAAGAAGATCCGGTGTCACTTCGGTACCATCTTCAAAAACATTTAACTGCTCAAGACCAACAAGAGCGTATTCTTTGGCGTTAATGTTAGTGAAACCGCGTTTTGGAAGACGGCGGAACAACGGTGTTTGTCCACCTTCAAAACCTGGGCGGATGCTGCCGCCGCTGCGGGCTTTTTGGCCTTTTTGTCCACGGCCGGCTGTTTTACCATTTCCAGATGAGCTGCCGCGACCTACACGTTTACGAACTTTGCGAGAGCCTTGAGCAGGCTTGAGTTCATGAAGTTTCATTTAATTTTCTCCTTATTTGTAAAATGCTAGCGCCAGTAGAGCACAAAGGATTTACGCTCTACCAACTCGCCTCTATTAATTTAGTTTAAGCCGCAAGAAAACTCGCGACTTAACTTTTTATATGCAGCAGTCTGCTAAGCTTAAGAAATAGATTGATCTTTTGCTTTCCTTTAGCCTGTGAAGAGGCAAGACAGCACAGCTGCTTTAACCAGATCAGTTAGCCTTCTTCAACAGCTACCAAATGCGCTACTCTGTTTACCATACCGCGAATGGCTGCATTGTCTTCTTTAACAACTGAACTGTTTATCTTGCTAAGTCCGAGGGCAACAAGTGTTTTTCTTTGCTCTGGTTTGCGTCCGATCGGAGACTTAGTCAAAGTTATTTTAATTTGAGCCATGTCAATCTCCTTTCTTATCCCAAATCAGCTACTGAAAGCCCGCGCAGGGAAGCGACTTCTTCAGCACGTTTAAGCTGTTTCAAACCTTCCATTGTTGCACGCACAATATTGATTGGCGTATTAGAGCCTAACGATTTAGAAGATACATCTGCAATACCTGCTAACTCAACAACGGCACGCACTGCGCCGCCAGCAGCAACTCCGGCCCCTTCAACCGCAGGTTTCAGCAGCACACGTGCTCCGCTGAATTCTGACCGAACTTCATGCGGGATTGTTGTTCCTACCATTGGGACATCAATCATATTTTTCTTAGCAGCCTCTGAAGCCTTACGGATAGCCTCAGGTACTTCCTGCGCTTTACCTGTGCCAAAACCGACATTACCGTTACGGTCGCCGACAACAACTAATGCTGCAAAGCGAAGACGACGGCCCCCTTTAACAACTTTTGTTACTCGGTTAATCGCAACTACACGCTCTTCAAGTTCAACTGCATTATCTTTAAATGCCATTATTCAGTGTCCTCCCTCTTAGAATTTCAATCCATTTTCACGAGCTGAGTCAGCCAAAGCTTTCACACGTCCGTGATAGAGATATCCACCGCGGTCAAACACCACTTCAGAAATACCTTTAGCTACTGCGCGTTCAGCGACTAATTTACCAACAACAGCGGCCTGTTCTGTTTTCGTTCCGTTAGAAACGTCTTTATCAAGAGTTGATGCGCTTGCAAGCGTTACACCCGCTACGTCATCAATTACTTGAGCGTAGATGCCTTTATTAGAACGAAAAACGTTCAAACGTGGGCGATCAGCAGTTCCAGAGAGTTTACCGCGAACGCGACGGTGGCGTTTTTTACGGAGTTTATTTTTATCTGGCTTTGAAATCACAATTTTCACCTCTTAAATATTATTTTTCTTTGTTTCATTACTAAATACAAAGCGCTTAATACGCAGAAACAGAGCCCTGCATATTTTACAGCCTTCCTATTTACCTGTTTTACCTTCTTTGCGGCGAACGTATTCACCAACATAGCGAATACCCTTGCCTTTATATGGCTCAGGAGCACGAAGGCTGCGAATATAAGCAGCTGTCTGACCGACAACCTCTTTATTGATTCCGCTGACAACGATTGATGTTGCTGACGGCACTTCAAAAGTAATACCTTCTGGAGCAGTTACTTCATCTTGGTGGGATTTCCCAACGGAAAGGACGAGTTTTTTGCCTTGAAGCTGAGCACGGTACCCAACCCCTTGCATTTCAAGTTCTTTTTTAAAGCCTTCTGATACACCGACTACCATGTTATTTAAATTAGCACGGCTTGTTCCATGAATCATTTTCATTGCTTTAGAATCGTTGGGGCGATGCAGTGTTACTTCACTGCCTTCAGTTTTAATTTCAATATCCTTGTTAAATTCACGGCTGAGCTCTCCTTTAGGGCCTTTTACCGTAACAAGATTATCTTTATTGGTGATTTCAACACCGGCAGGCAATACAATTGCCTTATTACCAATACGTGACATAATTCAATTTCTCCTGTTAGATTATCAAGCCGCCGCAGGCGACTAGTTTTCACGGGGACTCACAATACAAAGGCTGCAAAAGCCCAGGAAAAGATAGGAAACTTAAGGCAGAAACTCAAGTCGGTCTTTTCACACAGGCTTTAACCCATCTTCAAATGAGTATTTTTAGGCAGAATCTCTTTAGAGACTTTACCAGATATAAGCAATAACTTCTCCGCCAACATTCTTTTGGCGGGCTTCTTTATCCGTCAAAAGACCTTCTGATGTTGAGATGATTGCAGTTCCAAGTCCGTTAAGAACCTTAGGAACGTCTCTCCTTTTGGCGTAGACACGCAGGCCTGGTTTTGAAATACGTTTCAAATTAGTGATGACACGTTCACCGTTGGGCCCGTATTTTAAGAAAACACGAATAATGCCTTGCTTGTTGTCTTCAATAATTTCAACATTTTTTATGAAGCCTTCGCGTTTGAGGATTTCAGCAATCCCTTTTTTGATATTAGATGCAGGCGCCTCAAGCATTTCATGCTTTTCTTGATTGGCATTGCGGATGCGTGTCAAGAAGTCTGCAATTGGGTCAGTCATAACCATTTTATTATTTCTCCTCTATTTACTAGTAGTTTGATACACTCACTTGCTAGTTAATGAATGATACAAAGGCTGCAGCAAAATCTATAATCTTACTCCATTTGTTATGCAGGCAGCCTTATCATTATTACCAAGAAGCTTTTGTTACACCTGGAATTTGGCCTTTATAAGCCAATTCACGGAAGCAAACACGGCAAAGTTTGAATTTGCGGTAAACCGAGTGGGGCCGTCCGCAGCGTTCGCAGCGTGTATAAGCCTGCGTTGAGAACTTTGCAGGTCGCTTGCTCTTAGCAATCATTGATTTTTTAGCCAATTTAAATCCTCCTTTTTATTTCGCAAAAGGCATGCCAAGACCTGTCAGCAATTCACGTGATTCTTCATCAGTATTGGCAGTAGTAACAATGACGATATCCAGCCCGCGAACCTTATCAACATTGTCAAAATTAATTTCAGGGAAAATCAGCTGTTCTCTCACACCAAGTGTATAGTTGCCGCGGCCGTCAAAAGACTTTGTGGAAACACCGTGGAAATCACGGACACGCGGCAGTGAAACAGTTACCAATTTATCTAAGAAATCATACATCCGTTCACCGCGAAGAGTAACTTTTGCACCAATTGCGACACCTTCACGAAGACGGAAGCCAGCAATTGATTTTTTAGCTCTGGTAATCAACGGTTTTTGTCCTGAAATAAGAGCTAATTCTTCAGCTGCTTTTTCAAGGTTCTTCGCATTTGAAACAGCGTCACCCACACCCATATTGAGAACGATCTTCTCAACTTTAGGCACAGCCATCACAGAAGTGTAGTTAAACTTTTCTGTCAAAGCAGGAACAACTTCATTAACATATTTTTCTTTTAAGCGATTTGCCATTATGCCTCTCCTTTCCTTCGTGATTAATCAAGCACTTCGCCTGATTTTTTATTGTAACGGACTTTTTTGCCATCAACAAATTTGTAGCCGACACGCCCTGCAACACCGTTTTTATCCAGCACTTGCACATTTGATGCATCGATTGGCGCTTCTTGCTCAACAATAGCACCTTGAGGGTTAGCTGCATTTGGTTTTTGGTGTTTTTTAACAATAGCAACACCTTCAACAACAACCTTATTTACTTTTGGAAGAGCTTTAAGAACAACGGATTCGACTCCTCTGTCCTTGCCAGCAATAACGCGAACCTTATCGCCTTTTTTTACAAACATTAATTTTCTCCTATGATATTTCTTACGCCCTGAGGGCACCCTAGCTCAAGCTAGGGGACTTCGTTTGTGGTTTAAATAACTTCCGGTGCCAGAGAAACGATCCTCATATAGCCGCCTTCACGCAATTCGCGGGCAACCGGACCAAAGATACGAGTCCCGCGAGGTGTCTTGTCATCACGGATGATAACAGCTGCATTTTCGTCAAATTTAATATAAGAACCATCTGGGCGACGAGCGCCTGATTTTGTACGAACAATAACAGCTTTAACAACATCACCTTTTTTAACAGCACCACCAGGAGTAGCTTGTTTTACCGAAGCAACGATAACATCACCGATATTAGCAATCTTTCGTCCTGAACCACCAAGTACTTTAATAGTCAGGATTTCACGAGCACCGCTATTATCAGCAACTTTCAAGCGAGTTTCTTGTTGAATCATTTCAATTGTCTCCTTTTAGTTTCAATATTAGATAATAACAGCTTTCTCGATCACTTCGACAAGACGGAAATGTTTTGTAGCCGACAGCGGACGAGTTTCCATGATACGAACGATATCGCCTTCTTTAGCGAGGTTGTTTTCATCATGTGCTTTATATTTCTTTGAATAGTTGATACGCTTGCCATAGACTGGGTGATTACGCTTGGTTTCAACTATAACAGTAATTGTTTTGTCCATCTTATCAGACACAACACGTCCAATAAGAACTTTACGTTTATTACGTTCCATTATTAGAAGACTCCTTTCCCAATCTATTCTTTCGTTTCAGCCTGCACAGTCTTAACACGGGCAATTTGTTTTTTTACTTCGCGCAAACGTGCAGTTTGATCAAGCTGACCTGCTGCAGCTTGGAAACGAAGGTCAAATAATTCTTTTTTGAGTTCGTTTTCTTTTTTAGCAAGCTCTTCTTGAGACAAGCCACGAAGCTCTTTAACAAAATCTTTAATTTCTTGAAGTTTCATGTCTTCTCCTTACTCTGCTTCACGTTTTACGAATTTAGTTTTAACCGGCAGCTTGTGACTGGCCAGACGAAGGGCTTCACGCGCCACTTCTTCAGAAACACCTGCAACTTCAAACATTACTTTGCCGCGTTTAACTGGTGCCACCCAGCCTTCAGGTGCCCCTTTACCAGATCCCATACGTACACCGATTGCTTTTGCGGTGTATGATTTATGAGGGAAAATTTTAATCCAAACTTTACCGCCACGTTTCATGTAGCGTGTCATAGCAATACGGGCAGCTTCAATTTGGCGGTTGGAAATCCAGTGGCTGCTTGTTGCCTGAAGACCGTATTCACCAAAATCGACTTGTTTGCCGCCTTTAGCCTCACCACGCATTTTTCCGCGAAATTCGCGGCGGTGTTTAACACGTTTAGGTACTAACATTTGTTATTTCCCTCCTTTAGTGTTTTTACGTTCAGGAAGAACCTCGCCGCGGTAAATCCAGACTTTAACACCGAGTTTACCATAGGTTGTGTCAGCTTCTTCCCAAGCATAATCAATATCAGCACGAAGCGTGTGAAGCGGAACTGTTCCTTCAGAGTAGCCTTCGCTCCGCGCAATATCAGCACCGTTTAAACGGCCGGAAACTTGAGTTTTAATTCCTTTAGCTCCCGCACGCATTGTCCGCTGAATAGCTTGTTTTTGAGCACGGCGGAAAGCAACACGCTGCTCGAGCTGACGGGCAATATTTTCGCCGACGAGATGAGCATCGAGGTCCGGTGCTTTAATTTCAATAATATTGATGTGTACTTGCTTACCTGTCAGTTTATTAAGCTGTGCACGAAGAGCATCAACATTAGAACCGCCTTTCCCGATAACCATACCAGGCTTAGCAGTATGAACTGTTACAATTACTTTATTGACAGCACGCTCAATTTCAATGGTAGAAACTGAAGCATCTGCCAATTCTTTGTTGATAAATTTACGGATCGCCAGATCTTCATGAAGGTAATCCGCGTATTCTTTTTCAGCATACCATTTCGCATCCCAGTCACGGATGATTCCGACACGCATACCAATTGGATGTACTTTTTGACCCACGATTTTACCTCCTTATTTTTCTGCTACAACTACAGTAACGTGAGTTGTCCGTTTGTTAATCGGCGAAGCCGACCCTTTCGCACGGGGACGGAAACGTTTCATCGTCGGTCCCTCATTAGCGAATGTTTCAGATACCACTAAATCAGCCTTCTCTAAACCAAAGTTGTTTTCTGCATTGGCGATGGCTGAATTAAGGGTTTTTTCAACCACACGAGCGGCTTTATTAGGTGTAAACTTTAAAATTGCAATTGCGTCAGCAACATTTTTCCCTCGAATAAGATCAAGCACAAGACGTGTTTTCCGAGGCGAAACACGCACTGTACGAGCCATTGCTTTAGCTGAAGTAATTTCTGCCATTGTGTTTTCTCCTCCTATTAACGACGTGTTCTCTTATCGTCAGCTGCGTGACCTTTGTAAGTTCTAGTCGGTGCAAATTCACCTAGCTTATGGCCTACCATGTCTTCCTGAATATAGACAGGAACATGTTTGCGGCCATCGTAAACAGCGATTGTATAACCAATAAAACTAGGGAAAATCGTTGAACGACGTGACCATGTTTTAATAACTTTTTTCTTTTCATCGTTAGCCTGAGCTTCAATTTTTTTCATCAAGTGCTCATCGACGAAAGGGCCTTTTTTAAGACTGCGTCCCATTTTAATTTTTCTCCTTTAAATAGATACCACAGCGGCTTGGGAATAAGACAGAAAAATCGTATAATCCCTCTGTACAAGCGTTTCTGCCGGCAAACTAGAAGATTGAACTATGCCCATTGCCGTAGAACCGGTTTACAGAGGCAGATTTATCTGTCCTTACCCTACCGAGCTGGCGGATGTTAGTAGTGATAAAGCGTGTCAGTGTATTTTCCCTGCCCGAAGTAGACTCCCCAGCAAGCAAAATACACAGCCGCTCATTTGATTTTGCAGCTAATCGTTGTTCAAACGCCTATTTTTCGTTACGGCGACGAACAATAAGTTTATTAGATTTAGCTTTTTTACTCCGTGTTTTCAAGCCCAGTGCAGGTTTGCCCCATGGAGTAGAAGGCGCTTTGCGTCCAACCGGCGCTTTACCTTCACCACCACCGTGCGGGTGGTCATTAGGGTTCATTACGGAACCGCGAACTGTAGGGCGAATCCCTTTCCAGCGGCTGCGCCCAGCCTTACCGACATTGATTAGGCTTTGCTGTTCATTCCCGACAGTACCTATTGTTGCCCGGCAAGTGCCCAGAATCATCCGAACTTCGCCTGACTGCAGGCGTACAAGCACGTATTTGCCCTCCTGCCCCAGCACTTGGGCTGATGCGCCGGCAGCACGGATAAGCTCAGCTCCTCTGCCTGGCTTAAGTTCAATATTGTGAACAATAGTACCGACCGGAATATTTGCTAACGGCAGAGCATTCCCAACCTTAATATCAGCATCAGGACCGGATACAATGCGGTGCCCAACTTCGAGGCCTTTCGGCGCAAGAATATAGGCCTTTACCCCATCTGTATAGTGCACCAAAGCGATATTAGCTGTACGGTTCGGATCATATTCAATTGTCTTAACAACTGCTTCAACGCCGTCTTTATTACGTTTGAAGTCAATCAAACGGTAGTGGCGCTTATGTCCCCCGCCCTGATGGCGGACAGTGATGCGGCCTTGGTTATTGCGGCCGGCCTTGCTCTTCAAAGGAACAAGTAATGATTTCTCCGGAGTTGTTGTAGTGATTTCTGCAAAATCCAAAGAAGTCATATTACGACGGCCATTTGTCGTTGGTTTATAAACTTTAATACCCACCTTATTTCCTCCTTAGATTATTCAGCTTCTGTTTCAAATAAATCGATTGATTTAGAATCAGCTGTCAGTGTGACAATAGCTTTCTTAGTCTTGTTTGTAAAGCCGGTATAGCGGCCGACACGTTTAGCTTTAGGTTTAACGTTAATCGTGTTAACACTGGCAACCTTAACACCTTCAAAAGCAGCTTCAATAGCTTGTTTAATCAAGAGTTTGTGCGCACGTGTGTCAACCTCAAAAGTATACTTCCCTGATTCTAAATCATAGGTTGCTTTTTCGGTAATAACGGGCTTTTTAATGACATCGTATAAATTCATTATGCAAGAACCTCCTCAATTTTAGAGATTGCTTCTTTAGTAACCAAAATCTTGTCACTGTTAACAATATCAAGAACACTTGCGGTCTCTGCTGTAGCCACCGCTACACCCGGAAGATTGCGGGCTGACAGTTCAGCAAAACGATTACCTTCTTCAAGGATAACAAGAATTTTTGAATCAACATTAAGCGCAGCGAGAGTTTTTGCAAACTCAGCAGTTTTAGGAGCTGCGAATGAAAGAGCGTCTACAGCAATCAATTTATCTTCAGCAACTTTCGCCGAATAAACGGACTTCAAAGCAAGCCGGCGAACTTTTTGCGGAAGCTTATAAGCATATGAACGCGGAGTCGGTCCAAAGACAACACCGCCGCCGCGCCATTGCGGAGCACGGATAGAACCTTGACGGGCACGCCCGGTACCTTTTTGGCGCCACGGTTTACGTCCGCCGCCGCGCACTGCAGAACGGTTTTTCACTGCATGCGTCCCTTGGCGTAGGCTGGCACGCTGGCTGATTAAGACATCAAAAACAACCGCTTCATTCGGTTCAATACCAAAAACAGCATCGTTTAAAGTGATTTCGCTGACTTCTTTACCAGTCTGGTCAAATAGTTTTACGTTGGCCATTTTTACTGATTTCCCCTTTCCTTATTATTTAGCAGCTTTAACTGCTGATTTGATGATAACAAGAGATTTTTTAGCCCCCGGCACATTTCCTTTAATAAGGATAGCATTTTTCTCCGGAATCACTTGCACCACTTCGAGGTTTTGCACAGTTACACGGTTACCGCCCATTTGTCCTGCCAATTTCTTACCCTTGAAGACACGGTTAGGATCAACCGGCCCCATAGAGCCCGGACGGCGGTGATAGCGCGAACCGTGTGACATAGGACCGCGTGATTGTCCATGGCGCTTAATCGCCCCTTGAAAACCTTTTCCTTTTGTTGTCCCAGTGACATCAACTACATCACCGGCTTCGAAAGTATCAACTGTAATTTCCTGACCAACTTCCAAGCCTTCAATGTTTTTGAATTCACGAATGAAGCGCTTAGGAGCTGTGTCAGCTTTTGCTGCATGGCCTTGAGCGGGTTTGTTACTCAGCACTTGACGTTTGTCATCAAAACCGACTTGAACAGCTTCATAGCCGTCTGTTTCAACAGTTTTAACCTGAAGAACGACATTCGGTGTCGCTTCAATGACCGTTACAGGAATAAATTCACCGTTTTCCGTGAAGATTTGAGTCATTCCCACTTTTTTCCCTAAGATTCCTTTTGTCATGAGAACTATTTCCTTTACTTATTAATTATGGTTTGATTTTTTGTGAGCCTTCCCGCTCAGAAAGTTTTTATTGTCAGAGTGCTTTCAAACTCTGTGAAATCGCTTCTTAAAGCTTGATTTCGACATTAACTCCGCTTGGCAGATCCAGTTTCATCAAAGCATCCACTGTTTTCTGAGTTGGATTGATAATATCAATCAAACGCTTATGAGTCCGCATTTCAAACTGTTCACGAGAATCTTTATACTTGTGAGTTGCGCGGATAACAGTGTAAAGACTGCGTTCTGTCGGCAGCGGAACCGGTCCGGCTACTGCTGCACCAGTGCGCGCTGTCGTTTCAACAATCTTTTCAGCCGCTGCGTCCAATGTGCGATGTTCGTACGCCTTCAGGCGGATACGGATTTTTCTATTTGCCATCTTTTCTCCTCTCGTCTATTTACGATAATAGGCTAGCTCTTCAAGAAAACCGACAGGCGGTTGCGTGGCAATGCAACCGAGCGTGTCGCAACCTCTTGCATCATAGCTAAAGCTGCTTTTTACAGCACCCACCTATAATATCAGATTTGACAAGGCTTTGCAAGGGGTTTTTACAGATTTTTTTGATTTAAGAGCAAGAAAAGGTTTTCACACAAAAAAGCGCAGGCTAAACTGTAATTGTCTACCTAAACGCTTTCTTCTGTTACCTGATGTCCAATACCCTTTCGCCTCCTGTTCAGCTCCCAAACTGAATATGCTTAGACAGACTGGACTGGGAAATAAATGTTTGTTCAGCGGCTTCTGAATAATTCTCTGTTTTAGCCAATACAATAAATTCCTTAATATGATCGAGGACCATAATATTACCTACTTCTCTTTTGCATATACCGTTTGTATTTGTAATAGAGGAACAGCCACCTAAACAAATTATCCATAAGCGTAGCCAGCCAAACACCAGAAAGACCTAAACCCAGCCAAAGGCCCAAAACGTAGCCGAGCACTACCCGAATCAGCCACATTCCGACAGTTGTCGCGTACAAGGGAAGCTTTGCCTGTCCAAGCCCCTGCCAGACAGCTGTAAAAATCAAGGTCCCGGCAGTAGCAGGACTGCCGATAAAAGAGAAAAATAACACAACTAAGCTGGCCTGAACTGCTCCTGTATCTGATGTAAAGAGATAGGTTAAATATCGGCCGCAGAAAAAGGTCAAGGTCCCAATCAGCAGCATCAAAACCAGAGAAATCAGATAAGAATCTCTGACTAAAGCCTGAATTTCTTTTTCATTCCCCTCACCAAGACTATGGGCAACCAATATTACAGCTGCCGTTGCCACACCCATACCGGGCATATAATTAAACTGAGTCAAGGTCTCCCCGATAGCATTACCGGCAACAACTGCTGTACCAAACTGAACGACTAGGGCTACCACAACAATGTCACCAGCACGCATCATTAAACGTTCAGCTGCGGCAGGCAGGGCCAGGCCAAGTAAGTCTTTATCTGCTCTTGGCCGTAGCTGCCTAAAAATCTCTTTAAGAGGGAGCTGGCTACCTAAGATAATAACTCCCAACAGGCGGGAAAAAACTGTCGCTCCGGCAACTCCTGCCACTCCCCATTTAAAAACGAAGACAGCCCAGGCGGACAAAAAAGCGTTCAGAAAATTAATCAATAAACTGACCGTCATGGGCAGCACAAACTTCCCCTGTGCCCGTAAAAGGGCCCCAAAAGTTATCATCAAAGCGAGACTTATCACCAAGCCCCCCACAATTATCAAGTAAAGACCGCCCTCCTGTGTCACAGGAGGGGCAGTTCCTAATATCCGTAAAACCGTTCTGCCAAACAGCAGGGAGAACAGACCTAAAACAAGACCTAAGACAAGTGTTATAAAAACAGATTCGGCTTGATAGTGCCTGATTTTTGCATCATCTCTTTCACCGTAGCTCTTAGCTATCAGACTGGAGACCGCGCTGCCAAGAGCAATAAAAAGCGCTTGATAAACAGTAATGATATTATTAGCAACTGATACGCCGGAAACAGCGGCCAAACCCACCTGAGCTACCAGATAATTATCTGCAATCCCCATAAGCATCTGCAGAAAATTTTCTCCCATAGCCGGCAAAGCCAGTCTAATAATTTTCTTTTTTGAATTCATAGTACAACACGAGACAGTTAAACCACAGACAGCAGCTTTAATTTAAATAGTTAGTATTCCTATGAAGTGGAGGCAAACAGTCTAAGTAGGCAAAACTAGAACAGCTTTTTAAGAAAGCCCCAGACAATTCTCGACGGCCTCCTGCATGGCCTTAACAGCGACAACCCTTTTATGGCGGACATCCGCCTTTTCCAAACCGGCAACTGCCTGAGGAATGTCAACACCTGATAAGGTGTGCAGCTCGCCTACTGCAGCGAAATCATCAGCTGCATCTTTACCTGTCACTGCTTCCACTGCGACACGCGGAAACTTATAGGGACTGGCTGTTGAGACGATAACGGCAGGTCTTTGGTCCCCTGAACGCTCCGCATAAGTCTGGTAAACGGCAGAGGCCACCGCTGTATGAGGATCCTCAATATAGCCTGAAAGATCATAGAGACGCTTAATTTCAGCAGCAGTCTCGTCTTCTGTCGCAAAGCCCGCCGCAAATAAATCAAAAATACTTTGATTGACCTTAGCCAAACTGTACTCCCCCTGTTTAGCTAAGTTATCCATCAAGCTTTTTGTTGCTGCGGCATCATTGCCGAGCAGATGGAAAAGCAGGCGTTCCAAATTGGAGGAGACAAGGATATCCATAGAAGGGCTGGTCGTCACCCGAAAATCACGTTTTTTATCATAGATTCCGCTCTCAAAAAAGTCGGTTAAGACCTTGTTTTCATTTGAAGCACAGATCAGTTTGCCGATAGGCAGTCCGATTTGATAGGCATAATAAGCCGCTAAAATATTGCCAAAATTACCTGTTGGGACCGCGACATTAATGGCCTCTCCGGCTTTAATCTCTCCTGTCTTGACAAGCTGGGCATAAGCATAAACATAATAGACAATCTGCGGCACCAAGCGGCCGATATTCATTGAATTCGCCGAAGAGAACTGCATATGATGCTCCAGAAGCTCCTGCCGTAAATTTGGGTTATTGAACATCTCTTTAACCCTAGTCTGCGCATCATCGAAATTCCCTTCTATAGCGATAACATGCGTGTTGGATCCTTTTTGAGTCGTCATCTGCAGCTCTTGGATTTTGCTCACCCCGCCTTTAGGGTAAAAGACTATGATTTCTGTCCCTGGGACATCAGCAAAACCAGCCATGGCCGCCTTTCCCGTATCCCCTGATGTCGCTGTCAGGATAACAATTTTATTGTCCACTCCTTGTTTTTTTGCAGCTGTTGTCAGCAAATACGGCAAAATAGAAAGTGCCATATCTTTAAACGCAATAGTCGAGCCATGAAACAGCTCCAAATGATACTGTCCCTTTAGCTTAACAAGCGGAGCAATAGCGGGTGTATCAAATTTCGCATCATAGGCAGATGTGATACAGTAATCAAGTTCTTCTTCTGTAAAATCATCCAGAAAAGCAGACAAAATCAATTTAGCCACTTCTTGATAAGAAGCATGCTGCAGTTGGTCAAAGTTGAGATTGAGCTTTGGAACTGACAAAGGAGTGAAAAGGCCTCCATCAGCAGCTAACCCCTGCAGGATAGCCTTACTGGCCGTTACTCTGTTTTTTTCATCGCGTGTTGATTGATAGATTAAGGTCATAAGTCATCCTCTTTTACTAGAATAGTCTTTTGTAAGCATTATACCATAATTTTCTGAATATTTGAGTAAGACCGGCCAGGAAATAGTAATAGTTGCCCAATGGCTGCCAAAATACAAATGGACAGGCCGGACAACAAAAGCACCTTTAGATTTTTACCGCAGGGTGAAGGTAAAAAATCTAGAGGTGCTGCTTTCATCATCGCACTAACAATAACTATCAATTAATATTCCCAACGTGAGTCTACTCCAGCAATGGAAATCCAAACTGTTGCTAAAACGTCATAGAACAATTCAGTCATTTTTATCCCCCTTATTTTTCTGACATCCTTTGTCACCATTATTATAGCTCTATCTTTTTTGTTTGTAAACAGCTAATCAGAAATTTTTTAAGAGCAAACGATTTCATTTTGTCTAAAGTTTAAATCTGCGGAAATCACATACTGCATTTAAAAAGCAGACGGATACCCCTGGTTATTTCACTGTCATAGATCTGTCCTTCATCCTTATACTGTTTTCACTCTGATTCTCCCTTTGCCGGCTGTTTGGCAGCTTTTTGGATAGCTTTCTGAATAGTTTCCACATAGAGGTTAGCTCCCTGATCATTGGCATCACTATAATGAACGCCATCCGTTCCGTTCCAAATAGCCGGATTGTCTACAGCAGCCTGATACCAGTCAGCTACCGTTAAATAATCGTAGGTTTTACTCAGCTGCAGTTCATAGTCACGAACCTCTGAGACCTGTGTGATATCTTTGGAATTATATGGAGTAACCAAAACCAGACGGTAACCGTCAGGAAGGGCATCAATAAATTGCTGAATATCTTCTTGGTAATGATCCAGCGCATTAACACCAACCGCCAGTACAACAATTCTGGATAGGGTATTGCTTGTCAGATGGTTTTGAAAAATCGTAAAGGCATCATCAAAATCACGGCTGACCGAAGCATCCAGCTGAGCTTCCGGCAAAAGCGAAGTAAAAGCATCACTTGAACGCAGAGCAACTGAATCGCCTATAACCATCACATCACTGAGTGCCGTTGCATCTCCTGCTGCCAGTGTATGGGTTCGCTCAAGATTTGTTTGAGCCTGTTTTAAGGAGTTAACCGTTAATTCTCTTTCAAAAGCTCCAACATTAGGGGCTATAATTATTGTTACAAGGGTTACCAAAGCTAAAAATCCGGCAGAACCATACAGCCATTTTTTATAAGGCGTCAGATCAAAGTCAATGCCCAGAAGTCTGACAGATTTCCCTGCAATAAAAGGCTCGATGATATAGTAAGATAAAACTGAAAAAACAAGAGAGAAAAAAACTGTCAAAAGAACAGCTAAGCTATTAGGCAGAAGCTGACTGAAAATAATGTAAAAAGGCCAGTGAAAAAGATACATGCCATAACTGATATCCGCCAAAAAAGTAATAATCAGCGGTTCTTTGAGATCAGGTGTTTTATCATGAAGCACCCGCGCCGAATAAATCATCAGCACAGTAAAAAAGCTGGCCAGGAAAAAACCAAAAAGATAGGTTATAAGACTGTTAAAATCAAGCAGTAGACTCAGCAGCAGAAGAAGAGAGAAGCTGCCGGCCATTACAGAGAGAGCGCGTCGGGCTGACCACAGGCGGGAATTGCGCTTAAACCGCGCAGTCGTTTCCGACACCCCTGATACCGTAGCAGCCATCGCCCCTAAGAAAAAGGGGAAAGTGTGGGAAAGCGTTGAAAAATAAACACTGGAAACATTGTCTACAAAAAAAGCCCGGACAAACATACTGCCAAAACTAAGCGCAAAGAGAGCAGCTGACAGAACAAAGATAAAGCTTCTCAGTTTATTTTTATCATAGCCTTGTCTGGCCAGCCACCAGACCAGAATCCCCCAAATAATATAAAAATGAACCTCAATGGCTAAACTCCAAGTATGCACAAAAAGATGGGGAATAAACTGTGTTTCATAATTCCCGCCTGTGATAATTTCATAAAAATTGGTCGTAAAACCAACGGCTCCTGCAATCTGCCGGCCGATACCCGCAATAAAATCCGAACGTACCAAATAGACAAACGGTATCGTGCATAATATCATCAGTACCAAAGGAGGGACAATACGGTAAAAACGCCTTCTAAAAAAACCGATTAAGTCAATATGCTTATTTTTAGCATACTCATCTATCAGTAAAGCAGTAATCAGATAGCCTGAGAAAGTAAAGAAGATATCAACGCCGATAAAACCGCCGGAAAAAGTATTTTTAAAGAAATGATACAATAAAACCAGCAGTAAGCCAGAAATACGTATTAAAGAAAACCATTTTATTCTCATTTTTGATAAATCCCCTGTATAAAGGTCCCTGTATAAACTTCGCCGTTTTTAGCCTTTAAGGTTCCTTTCCCGTCTGCCTGGCCGTTTTTAAAACTGCCGCTGTAAGACCAGCCATTGCTTGACGTAAAGGTCCCCTGTCCGTTAAAAACGCCGTTGGTGAAGTGGCCTTCATAAACATCACCGTTCTCATAGGTCAACTTTCCCTGACCATTCATCCGATTATTGACAACATAGCCCGTGTAGTTTATTTTATTGTCATCGTAAGTTAAAACAGCTCTCCTTTTAAAAGACAGGGGAAGTACAGATAAGCCGCACACTAAGATAAGAAGCAGGCATAAAATCTCTATTTTCTTTCGTGTCAGCCCTAATTTTTTAATCATTATAAGCCCTCTTCTTTCCCTATCGGCTGCCTTTTTCGACAATAAATGACAGCCAGTGCCGGCAGCCGCGCATAACTAAATCATAGGTAGCAGCGAAATCTCCTGTATACCAAGGGTCAGGAACACCATTTTCAGTAAACAAATAAATTTTATCTGTGAATTCCCCTTTAGACAGACGCTTTAGATCGCGGACATTGTCCTTGTCCATTCCGATAATATAATCAAAAGCAGCAAAGTCCTTTATACTGATACGCTGAGAAACCTTCGTTTTATCAAACATTATATGGTGCTGCGTCAGGACTTTCTGTGTTCCGGGATGAATGGGATTCCCGTGTTCCCAGCCTGAGGTTGCCCGGCTCTCTACATGTATTGGCTGCCCTTTGCTGAGGTTTTTCATAACAAACTCAGCCATAGGACTGCGGCAAATATTCCCTAAACAGACAAAACAAATTTTTGGCATAATTGTGGTTCCCTTTATGACATTATTGTTCACCTTTAATCTTACCCTATTTTTAACGGATTTTCCACTTAAAATGAGGCTTTACCTCAAAAAACCAGCCAAGCTTTCTGCGCCTAGCGGCAGCAAAAAACTCAACTGGCTGTATATAAATCACCAATGCCCTCATTTCTAAATATAGTTAAAATCTAACCACAAAGTCAATGATTCTCAATGACTGTCAATATAGTCGCGGATATCCTCAACTTGCTCATCGTAGTCTGCTATGGTAGGATAGTCGTTCTCCGTTAAGTAATCATTGAGCTCACTTAAGCTGGAACCTGCCTTAATTTCACCGCTTGCAGTTGTAACAACATAAGTTTCATCAGCTTTTGCAGCGATATTTGAACCATCGGATAAGACAATAGCATAACTGCCATCAGCTGTTTTAGATACTGATGTTCCGTCTGCATCAAGAATAGTATAAGTCCCATCTGTATTTGATGTGATATCTGTTCCATCATTCAGAGTAACGCTAAAATTACCATCACTGCCGACTAAGATTGTGCTGCCATCACTGTAGGTGATGCCTTTACCGCTGTCAGAAACAGCTTTACTGCTTGATGCGGTTTTATCAGAGCTTGTACTTTTAGTTATGCTGGAACTGGAAGAAGCAGAGTTCGAACTGTCAGTCTGATTGTTGTTGCTGCAGGCTGTAAGTGCTAAAATGCTGGCAGTCAGTAAAGTAAAACTAATGGTTTTTCTCATAAATAACTCCTCCTATTCTACTTATTGTAACAAAAAAAAGATAGGAAAAATCTTTTACCAAATAATGAAACCAAGATGCCATCTAACTGACATCTTGGTTTCATATTATTATAGAAAAATTAATTCTCTGTGGGGTAAGTGTAGCCAAGATGCTCGTAAGCTTTGGCAGTGGCTACCCGGCCGGTTTTTGTCCGCATCATAAAGCCCTTTTGAATCAAATAAGGCTCATACATGTCCTCGACTGTGTCTCGTTCTTCAGCGATATTAACCGACAAAGTCCCTAGACCGACAGGCCCTCCTTGATAGAGCTCAATCATGGTTTTTAAGATTTTCTGATCCACATAATCCAGACCTTCATGATCGACATCAAGCATGGTTAGAGCTTTATCTGTCACTTCCTTATTAATCTGACCATCTCCCATAATTTGAGCATAATCTCTGACCCGTTTCAGCAAACGATTGGCAATACGCGGTGTCCCGCGGCTGCGTCTGGCTAATTCTACAGCGGCATCATGTTCAATAGCCATTGTAAAAATAGCAGCTGTCCTCTCCACAATATCAGTCAGTGCTTCGACACTGTAATATTGCATGTGGCCTGTAATACCAAAGCGGGCACGCAAGGGATTGGACAGCATACCGGCACGTGTGGTAGCTCCGATAAGCGTAAACGGCGGCAGATCAAGGTGAACACTATGGCTGGTATCACCGGATCCAATCATGATATCAATATAAAAATCCTCCATAGCACTATAGAGAACTTCCTCAACAGCCATAGGCAGCCGGTGAATCTCATCAATAAACAGAACATCTCCTGGTTCTAAATCATTGAGGAGAGCGACCAGATCGCCGGCTTTTTCAATCGCAGGACCTGCTGTCTGCTTGAGACTTACCCCAAGTTCATTAGCAATAACAAAAGCCATAGTCGTCTTCCCCAGACCGGGAGGGCCAAACAGCAGAACGTGATCCAGTGCCTCATCCCGCATTTTAGCTGCCTCAATAAAAATTTTCAGCTGTTCTTTCGCCTTGTCTTGGCCAATGTATTCCTTTAAGTAGCGCGGGCGAAGTGTCGGCTCAAGCGCTTCTTCATCTTCCATTAAATGATTATCTAAAATTCTTGCCATGAGACCAGTATAACAGAAAAAGAACAGAAAAACTATTGTCTTATCGATAAATACTGCAGCTCTTTCTGTCACCTTATTGCTGCACAAAAAAGGCTGTCTCTGCACTTAGTCTCATCAGCCAGCCTTTGTGAACGGGCTGCTTGCTTTGATACCTGAAAAATTGATGACAAAAACACCCCAAGTTAAGGGGTGTTTTTGAGACAAGTAAGAAATGACATTATGTGATTTCTTATTTTTTGGGGACTTTTTCGGCTTAGCGAAACCACCAAATAGACCCTAAAAAGGCTTGTAACATTTATATTCCTCCTTTCTGATAGGCTTAGCCCATTATACCTATTTTAAAGTAAGAAGAACATGACATTTTTGTCATGTTCTTAACTGTAAGGTATCCTTTTGCCATTCTTTTTCTAAATTTTCTTTCAGCACTGCGTCATCAATCATAGCAGAAAACTGCACTGCCTGCTGGTATTTTTGCTGAGCCCGGCTGAAATTTTGTTTAACATACAGGTAATATTTCCACTCGAGCATATCAACCAGAGGCTTCTTTTGGTAATCCTGGGTTTTATTGATGATGGTGTTCAGTTCCTGAACAATGGCCGGCAAATGCTGGTAAGAGTGAGTTAACAGAAGCATACCGCCGCACTGCAGCAAGACATCCCTCAGTAAAAAGAGATAGCTCGGTACAATGTAATGCGTCTGAAGAATTAAGCGGCCAGCCAGCATATCCAAAGTCTCCGAAGAAATATCATCACTATAAATAGACTCAGAAGAAATCTGGTAAAAATAGAGGCCGACAATCAGCAAATCATTGATGCTGTAAATTCTCTTTGCTTTGACTTGTTCAAAATAATCCTGCAGCAAAATACTGCCAAATTCGATATTATCTGTAATCTGAACATCTAAAGAAGACTGAAGAATATCGATTGCCAGCTGCTCTTCTTCAGGCAGATTATCATAATACTGCTCATATACTTCATCAAAATAGGTCTCAACCAATTCCACACGATTGGTGTCAGCATATATGGGCGTTCTCATGATAAGATATTTCAATTCCTCATACCGAGCTGGCAGATCCAAACCTTCCCCGTCTGTCAGTTCACCGACTGTCACTCCCAGACGCTTGGCAATGTACCTTATTTTATTGAGAGTCGGGGCTGATTCCCCCGATTCAATCCGCGCCAGCTGCCTGACCGACAGTTCGGTTTCGTCACCGCAGAGCTCCTCTCTTGTCAATTTTTTGATAGACCTTAAATATTTAATTTTTCCGCCAAACTTTTTCACTGGTCCCCCTAAGCTTCCCCGTTTCTTTTTTTATTAGCTTATTTTAGCACGACTGATTTATTTAGCAAACCATTTTGATTAGAAAAAATCCTGTTTTTCCAGACAAATACAGTCTGCGCATCAGAAATTGGAGAGACCTGCATTCACTGAGCTCCGCACAATCAGTTTTAAGCACGCAGCTGTGTCCTCAAATAAATGGGGCTTCGCAGCTCAATTTATAGAAAAACACCTCAAAAGTTAGATATAAAATCTAACTTTTGAGGTGCAGCTCATACCATAAAAGGCTCTCTGCCCGCACTATTTTTGTCATTAACAATCCAACTTTTATAGCTAAGCGCTTCTGAAGATTGACGAAACACCTGCTTGTTAGGATAACCAACCTAGCTATTTTTAATGATAATAGGCTGATACTCCTTGCTCTAACAGTTTGATGGCTGATTCACCCGCAATCCGGCCGGAATTCCATGCAAAAGCACAGCTAATTCCTTCTAGGGTCGGATAGGAGTTGTCATACATGCCAGTCGCATTATTACCCGCGACAAAAGCTCCCATAAGCGGTTTTTGATTAGGGAATAACACCTGAAAATCTTCATTGGCAGGAATCCCGCCGATAGTCCCTAATGAAGTAGAGATGGGACGAACCGCATAGAAGGGGCCTTCTGTGATAGGAAATTTAAGAAACTTTTCGGATTTCCCGAATTCAGCATCCGACTTCTGTTGGATAGCAGCATTGTAGGTCTCAACTGTTTCTTTCAAAGATTGGGATGAACAGCCGATTTGTTCTGCTAATTCTTGTAAACTTGAAGCTTTAAAGGCAGCACCATGTTCAGCTGCTTCTTTCAAATCATCGTCTAAGGTTGGAAATGGTCCAACCTGATGGGTCATAGGCTGATGCGCCAATGTCACAAAAGTCCTTTCAAAGGAATGGGTCCAGTCTAAAACATTTGTCTTCAGAAAGTCAACCTGCGCTTGATCCATAAGGAAGTAATAACGGCCGCCAGCCGTATAAACGGCATTTCCCCATAGAGCAAAATCATAGACGATTTCCTCATTAGCAAAACGTTTGCCCTGTGCATCGACCCATAGAAAAGGTAAATTCGTCAGGGTAAATACAGCCATATTTCGCCATTTAGGATTCGTTTTTGACACAACTGTAGCAGCATGGTTTTCAAAGTAGCGGTGTTTACGCGTTTCAACCCCCAACTTTTCTAACATTGTAAAGCTGTCCCCTGTCGCTTTGCGCTCCCCCATGCTATAGAGGAATTCTGGGGCGATGGTCAAAGCCTCAGAAACCATTTCTGCATTCCCGACAAAACCACCATCTGCTAAAATAACAGCCTGACAGCTGATTTCAATTGTTTTGCCATCAGCTTTAAGCGCTTTTATTCCTTTGATTTGACCCTCCTGATAGATCAAATCTTGGCCAGCAGTCTCGGTTAAAAGAATGCCGCCTTTTGCCTCAAAATAGTCCTTCATTCTGTCAAAGGCAGCAAATTTATCAATGTATTGGTGGTAAACCATTGCATGGTCTTGATGGACTTCTTGAGTATTATTGACCAATTCAGTTTCCATGCCGTGTTCCTGCAGCCATGTGATGGTTTCAGCAGACTTCCCTAAAATCGCGCGTGTCATACGAGCATTTGACCGATGATGGGTGTATTCTAACATTTCATCTATAGCATCCTGAAGTGTATAATCACGCGTTTTATCATCTTCTGAAACCTGCTGAAGCTTGCTGCCAACAGCAAATAAGCCTTCTGCTCCAAACATACCGGCACCACCATACCGATTCCCCTTTTCCAGCATAATAACGTTTTTACCTGCATCGACAAGACTAAGAGCTGCTCCAAAACCAGCTGCTCCTGCACCAACAATAACAACTTCTGTTTGATACTCCATATGCAACCAACTTTCTTTTTTATGATATCCTTAAAAGTTTGTAAAAACTGCCATTTTATTTTTGAAAATGTATGAAAAAGCTCATTTTTCAATTGAATTATGACTCTTGACTGACGGATATGTTCGGTAAGCGTTTCAGAATAATTTTAGTGTATACAAAAGTGAATACTTTGTCTACAAGCCTAGACGCGCAAAAATATCATCGACACGTTTGGCGTAATAAGCTGGGTTAAAGAGCTCATCAATTTCTTCTTGTGTCAGCCGGGAAGTAATCTGTTCATCTGCTTCAAGCAATGGTTTAAAGTCCACCTGATTATCCCAAGAATAGGCGGTTTTAGGCTGAACCAAATCGTAAGCCTCCTCACGCGTCATCCCTTTTTCAATGAGTTTGAGCATAACACGCTGGCTGTAAATCAAACCAAAAGTTGAGTTCATGTTACGAATCATATTTTCCGGGAAGACCGTTAAATTTTTGACGATATTGCCAAAACGATTGAGCATGTAATCAATCAAAATAGTGGTATCCGGTGCAATAATGCGTTCAGCCGACGAGTGGGAGATGTCGCGCTCATGCCAGAGTGCAACATTTTCATAAGCGGTCACCATATGCCCGCGGATCACGCGCGCAAGACCGGTCATATTTTCAGAACCGATAGGATTGCGTTTGTGAGGCATAGCTGAACTTCCTTTCTGACCTTTTGCAAAGAATTCTTCCACTTCGCGCTGCTCAGATTTCTGCAGGCCGCGAATTTCTGTCGCCATGCGTTCAATCGACGTCGCAATGCTTGCCAGCACAGCAAAATACTCGGCATGCAGGTCACGCGGCAGCACCTGTGTCGAAATTTCCTGTGGACGGATGCCAAGTTTTTCACAGACATAAGCTTCAACAAAAGGAGGAATATTGGCAAAGTTACCAACAGCACCCGAAATTTTACCGGCTTCCACACCAGCGGCAGCATGCTCAAAACGCTCTATATTGCGCTTCATTTCACTGTACCAAGTCGCTAGCTTAAGCCCAAAGGTTGTTGGCTCCGCATGGACACCATGCGTGCGCCCCATCATGATGGTATACTTGTGTTCACGCGCCTTATCGGCCACAATCTTAATAAAGTTCTCTAAGTCGCGGCGGATAATGGCATTTGCCTGTTTGTAGAGGTAACCATAGGCTGTATCAACCACATCGGTTGAAGTCAGGCCATAGTGAACCCATTTGCGCTCTTCGCCAAGCGTTTCAGAAACAGCACGGGTAAAGGCGACCACATCGTGACGAGTTTCCTGCTCGATTTCTAGAATGCGGTCAACATCAAAATCCGCTTTCTTACGGATTTCAGCCACATCTTCCTTGGGGATCTCACCCAGCTCAGCCCAGGCCTCGTCAGCAAGGATTTCAACCTCCAGCCAAGCGCGGTACTTATTTTCTTCTGACCAAATGTTCGCCATCTCAGGGCGGGAATAACGTTTTAGCATGTTTATGATACAGAGGGCCTTAAGAAAGCGAGAGAAAAATAGGAGACTGACACCGTGTGCTTGCACACAAGGAAGTCTATCTTTTTTCTGACGCTTTCAGCTCGAGTTCAAATCTCGGGAATACCCTCACTCCTTTCAGTTCTATCTTAAAATATGTTTTATGACAAGTTCAAGGAAGGTAGGCTAAGGTCTAGGTCATGTTTATCTTTTTGGCACAGCCCATAGCCCGTATTCAGATAGGTGAATACAGGGAGCCCAGTCCTTTCCTTTTTGATTTAATTTGCAAATTTTTATAGAATCGGGTGCTTGTACCCTAGCGGTTGTATCTAAATTCCGATCAGGTTCAGTTCAGCAAATGTATACCCGTTTCCCTTTCTCAATTTGAGGATAAGAGCAGTCTGAATCCTTATCGAGGGTAGCTTTGCTCCTATATTGTTTCTTTTATTAAACCGATTACTAGCTGATCATTCAAACTCCTCTCTCCCAATAGCCACTGACGGATAATGAGGAAGTTTATTCAAATCCGTATCCAGCGGAAGGTCATAGACGGCAAGATAATCGTTTGGAAACTGCGCTTTTAATTCTGTTACTTTTTGCTTAACAGCATTCATCAGTTGAAGCAAAAACAATTTCAAACACACCGGTCCGACTATTTTCAACAAAAGCATGGAGGATAATTCGAATCATAATTCCCTTTCGTCTAAATTTAAAAATACTGGTCTATCTTTTTAATATTTTCAGTAAACAGAGGCATCGAAACTCCAGCTTGTTTTCCAGCATTGTAAACTTTTTGACAGCCGTAAAAGATATCGTCTTTATCATTATGCAGGGTCATAATCCGTCTGGTTAACGGATTGGCAGCAAACATTGATTGCATGATTTTACCAGCCAGCCATGCGGGCATCTTATAAGGGAGCAGCTCTCCTTTATACCGCCTCAGATCAACGCCATAGGCCGATACAACTCGGCTTGTTTCGCGAATCACCTTAACCGCGCGTGCCAGTTGCTGTGAATCATTCATTAAATCAGCCGCCAGCTGCTGCGGATCAGCAATATTGCCTAAACCAGCAGCTGTTGAAGTGACCCCTGCATTGATGGCCATGTGAATCCAGATCCATTCTACCATGTCATAAGGAATTTCCAGCTTAATATCAGCTGACTGCATCAGAAGATCTAAATCTTGATAGTTAGTAATGGCTGTCTTTGTCTTGTGCTCGAGCATAATATGATCAAACAGGACTGCATTAAGATGGTTCCCTTCAAGATGACCGCCGGCAGTAGGGAAGCCAATAACATAGGCATAATCTCCGGCAAGTTCAGCAATCTCATCACTTGTTTTCCAAAAATTGCAAAAGAAAACCAAACTTCCTCTTATCTTATTTTGCCTAAGTGTCTCAAGAGCCTCACTAATATTACCATGCCTGACACTTAGAAAAATAAAATCATAAACAGTATCAGGTTCAGCTAGGCAAATATCATAAGCGGCAGTTTTTTCTTCCCCTTTTTTGGAATAACGGCCATCTAATAAACTGACAGTTAACTGTTTAGGAACAGTCTTGCCGGTTCTCACAAGGTGCTCCACATGGTGCCCAGCCTGCTGGAAAACATAGCCGTAAGTTGTCCCTATTACACCTAAGCCTAAAATGCAAATTTTCATATCAAAAGTTACTTCTTCTCCCTCAAAAAATTTATCAAGAATCAGTCACCAAAAATTGTTTTGAATACCGTCCTTTTGTTTCAAACACCTCAGTCTCACTCGCTTTTCCCTTAAACATTACTTGGTTTATACATCATCAAATGCCAACTCCGCCGACTTCTGAGCATGGATAGCTGTTGTATCAAAAAGGGGCATGTTGGTATCTTCCTGTTTGACAAGAAGGCCAATTTCTGTGCAGCCTAGAATGACAGCCTCAGCACCAGCGTTTTTCAAATCATCTATAACTGCAAGGTAGATTTGCTTTGATCCTTCTAAGATATTGCCTAGGCAAAGTTCGTTATAGATAATCCGATTAACTTCCTCAACGCCAGACTGGTCTGGAATGACTACCTTCAGTCCAGCTTCGAGCAGTTTTTCCTTGTAAAAATCTTGAGTCATGGTGTATTTGGTACCCAAAAGGCCGACTTTTTGAATGCCTTTTTCAAGTAAAGTCTCAGCAGTCGCCTGCGCAATATGCAAAATCGGAATAGAAATTTTTTCCTCAATCTGCGGAACCACCTTGTGCATGGTATTGGTACAGATGACAATAAAGTCTGCCCCAGCCTGCTCCAACTTCTGAGCAATTTCAGACAAGACCTGAGCACTCTTATCCCAGTTACCACTAGCTTGATAATGCTCAATCTCGGCAAAATCCACGCTATAAAGCAAAATTTTTGCTGAATGGAGGCCACCGAGTTCTTCCTTGATGGTTTCATTGATAAGTTGGTAGTACGAAACAGTACTTTCCCAGCTCATACCACCGATAAGACCGATAGTTTTCATAGTGTTCACCTAAAAATCAATTTTATAACTAATTGCCTTCCTTAAACGCTTATTACCTACTAGCAACTGATGAATAAACTTACCTAAATCCATATCCAGCCTCGTTTGCTGAAATAAGGCTGCCTTAACTACGCCTGTTTGACTATTTCAATAAGATATGAATGATTACACTATCATTAAAAATCTAATCCTTTCCCCATTTCCTCAATCTCATCAGGCATATCACAAAGCACCGTCACATGTCCCATCTTGCGGTTATGCTTTGCCTCTAGTTTACCATAAAGGTGGAGGTGGGCGCTAGGATTAGCAGTAATATAGGCCTGGGCTTTAGCCAGGTGCTGACCAAGGATATTGAGCATGACAGCCGGAGCATGTAACTTGACAGCCGGCAATGGTTTACCTAGGATACCTAAGATATGGGTGTCAAACTGTGAAAAACCGCAGGCTTCAATGGAGTAGTGGCCTGAGTTATGGGGACGCGGTGCGATTTCGTTAATCATGAGGCCGTCATCTGTTACAAACATTTCCACACAAAGGGTACCAGATAATTGAAGTTTGCAGGCAATTCTCTTCGCCATGGCTTGCGCTTTTTGAGCCAATTCATCTGAGATGCGGGCAGGCACAATGGTTTTGGACAGAATATTGTTACGGTGGATATTTTCCTGGACTGGAAAGACTGTCACGTCTTGCCCATTCCCGGATACAATGACCGAGATTTCCAAATCAAAATTGACAAATTCTTCCAGCACACAATCAGCTGAGTCAGCCAGCAGACTTGCTTCTTCAAGGTCAGCCTGACCACCAAGAATTTTTTGCCCGTGCCCGTCATAGCCTCCTGTCGCTGTTTTAAGGACATATTTTTTTGACCAGTCCAGATTTTTTAAGTCGGAGCTGGAAGTAACAGCTCTATAAGGGGCTACAGGTACTTTCGCTTCTTTCGACAGGAAATTTTTTTCAAAAATACGGTTTTGCGACATTCTGAGCAGGGCAGTCCCCTGCGGCAGCTGTTTTTCCCTGACCACAGCATCAAGAGCGTCCGCATCGACATTCTCAAACTCATACGTGAGAATATCGCAGCGCTCTGCTAATTGGCGCAGGGCAGCAACATCGTCATAAGGCGCCGCAATCAGCTCTGCCACGCACGACGCAGGACAGTCCTCTGCCGGATCGAGAGCAATCACCCTGTGGCCCATGTAAATAGCTGATATAGCCATCATCTGCCCCAGCTGCCCACCGCCTATAATCCCAATTGTTTTAGTCGAGCTCATCTGTCATAGCCTCCGCTATTTCGCCTTGTTCACGGGTAAAATCGGCCAGTTTGTCCGCAATCTCACTGTCTTCAACAGAGAGGATACGCAGAGCTGTAAGCGCTGCATTGGTCGCTCCTGCTTCACCGATAGCCATAGTTGCCACAGGCACACCTCCAGGCATTTGCACAATTGAATAGAGGGAGTCCAACCCGGATAAGGCCCGTGATTTGACCGGCACACCGATAACCGGAAGAGTGGTTTTTGCAGCTACCATGCCAGGTAAGTGAGCAGCTCCTCCTGCTCCGGCGATAATAATCTTAATCCCGCGGCCGCGCGCTTCTTGAGCATGCCGAAACATGAGGTCCGGTGTGCGGTGGGCCGAAACAACTTTTTTCTCATAGCTGACTCCGAACTTATCCAGCATATCTGCCGTTTTTTTCATGGTTGCCCAATCGGAACTTGACCCCATAATAATCGAAATAATTGGTTTCATCATTTTCCTTTCATTTGGTTCATATCTTCAGCATCAAGGACCTTATATCCAAGGTCTTTGAGCTTTTGTGCAAAGAGTCCGCTCCCTGCTGTTTTCCTTCCGGAAAAGCTACCATCATAAATCTGGTTGACTCCGCAAGACGGACTTCTTGACTGAAGGATAGCCAAATCAATCGTTTTTCCTTCCAGACAAGCAAGAGTATGAGCAATCCCAGTCTGAAAAGGCTTATCATAGACTTTGCCCTCAGCATCACGGACATGGCCGCCGGAAAGCTCCACAGGTTTTCTGGGAACAGGCAGACCGCCTGCGACTTCCGGACAAACCGCAATAACTTCCTTATCAGACACAAAATCGATGACTTGCTGATTGTAATTATTGCCGCCATTATACTTACAATTTTCACCCAGCAGACAGGCGCTGACCAGGACACAGGTTCTATCTCCCAAGAGCCTTACCTCCGATATCTGTTCTGTAAAAGAGACCGGCTGTCTCTTGTTTAGCCAGCTGGCCGTAAATGCTATCCTGAGCAGCCTCAACAGTATCTGCCGTGGTAACCAGCATATAGACCCGGCCCCCGTTAGACAGCAGCCGATTACTGTTTTCTGCCAGCTTAGCTCCCGCATAATAGGTGATGATATCGCCATCCGTTTTGGCAGGCAGCTCCACGCCTTTCTTATAGTTAAGCGGATAGCCCTCAGAGGCAAGCACTACGCCTAACGTTACTCCTGTGTCTGCCCAAGTAATGTCAGGCGTTTTTCCTTCTAAAATATCTGTGATATTTTGCGCAAAATCAGAAGTCAGACGGGGTAAAATCACTTGTGTTTCCGGGTCACCAAAGCGCGAATTGAACTCGATAACTTTGGGGCCGTCGGCTGTCAGGATAAGGCCGGCATAAAGCACTCCCAAATAAGGACGTCCTTCCGCCAGCATAGCGGCCAGTACCGGCTTAATAATCGTTTCTACTGCTGTGTTCACTGCACTTTGCGGCAGATGGGGTACTGGGGCATAAGCTCCCATACCGCCTGTATTTGGCCCCTTATCACCGTCGAAAGCTCTCTTATGATCCTGAGCCGGCGGCATAATATCAAACTGATTCCCATTGACAAAGGCAAAAAGCGAAAACTCTTCACCTTCCAAAAATTCCTCAACCACCACACGCGCGCCTGAATCACCAAATTTATTGTCCAGCAACATTTCCCGCGCTGCATTAAGAGCCTGGTCAACGGTTTCAGCTACGACTACTCCCTTGCCCAGCGCCAGACCGTCAGCCTTGACCACAATTGGAGCACCCTGTTTTTCAATATAAGCTTTCGCTTCTTCAAAATCAGAAAAAGTTCCGTAAGCCGCTGTCGGAACGCCGTATTTACCCATGATTTTCTTAGCAAAATCTTTAGACCATTCCAGTTCCGCCGCCAGCTGGGTGGGCCCAAAAGCTTTAAGACCAGCCTGATTAAAATCATCCACGATCCCAGCTGCCAAAGCATCATCAGGACCGATAAAGGTCCAGGCAATGTTATTTGCTTGTGCAAAGGCAATCAGGGCAGAATGTTCGGAAATTCCGATGTCGACTAAATCTAATCCGTCCAGCGTCATCCCATCATTTCCAGGTGCCACAAAGACCTGCTCTACCTGCGGAGACTCCAGTAACTTCTTAGCAATCGCGTGCTCGCGGCCGCCAGATCCAACAACCAAAAGTTTCATAGTTAAGATACCTCACATGAAAATTCTGAAAACCATTATCCAAAAACTAAAACCCTTTCGCAAAACAAGCATATTTCACGAATTATATAGGATTATTATAACACATTTGTTCGGTATACGGGCGTTGTATACGACATTTCGTAATCAAAGCAACAAAAAATTGTATCTGTTTGAAAAAATATTATTGAAGTGATGCGCTAAAAGAAAGGAATTAAAAAGAAGACCCTTCAGAGCCTTCTTTTTAATTGGTTATTAAGCGAATTGTAATAAATCATCCATTAAACGATACATGAACGTGGTCGTAGTGGTTTTCGGTGATGCTGCCGCGGTCAGGCATGTCATTCCATGTGTAGGCTGATCCGTAGATACTGTCGTACGGTGAGTAGAACTGCTGTTCCCAGATAATATAGGAAATGTTATTAGCTTCTATGCTGTCAACAGCATATTGCGCTACCTGATTGCCTAAATCAGCATTCTCGCCAACTATAAAATCAACAGCCAAACCTTGTCCATGGTCATCATCAGCGCCTTCCCGGAAGAGACTGAAAGAATTGATGCCAAAAACAGACGCAACTTCTTCCTTAAAGGCTGCGGCCTGGGGCTGCAGTCCGGCATTTTCAGGATTTGCCAGAGCAGCTTCTGTGCTTGCTGCAGTTTCAACAGGCACGGATTCTGCTGCTGGTTCTTGACTGTCTTCAGCTATTTCAGCAGCTGAGGCGTCCGCAGTTTCTTCTGTTGTCGGAATTTCTTCAATCACTTCTTCAGCTGGAACTTCTGCCGTGTCTTCAGTCGCGGGGGCGTCCTCTGCAACTGGCTCTTCGGCTTCCAACGACACTTCATCAGCAGCCGCTTCCTCTGTTGGAATTTCTTCGGTTATTTCTGCTGCCGGTTCTGTTTGAACGTCTGCTGTGTCAGCATCTAAATTCTGCTCTTGATTAGCAGTATCAGATTCTGAAACCGCTTCTGACTGTTCTGAGATTTCTGTTACAGTGCTGCCCTGCTCAGCAGAAATTTCCCTACCTATATCTTTCAGAGGGAGGGTTTGACCCTCTATTACCAGCTCATTATTAGCCAAATCTGCCTCGGCAACAACTGGCTCTGTCTCATCTGCGACAGCCGGAATTTCAATTGTAACTTCTTTTGCTTGATTCTGCCCATCATATACCGTCGTTAAAACAGTCCCTGGGAATATGAGATTAATATCTGCAATTTGGTTGATTTTGGCTAATTCAGCCATATCCACAGACAGCGCTGCAGCAATAGTACTCAGGGTATCACCATATTGGACGGTGTAGCTGCGACTGTCTTCAGACTGCACAAGGTCTGACTTGACCTCTTCTAAAGTACGGGGAGTCCATGTTCGGCCCACTGCTGCTTCCTGAGCCTGAATAGCCAGAGGCGGAAAAGCAGAAAGAAGGAGGGTCGATGTTAATAGTATTTTATGACGTTTTTTCATTACTTATTTCCTTTTCTTTTTTTCTTGTTTTTTTATCTTATCATAAATTCAGAATGGGACAAGACTATCTGGAGTAATTTAAAGAAACTGTCTTTGAGATGTAACATCGCCTCTGTTTTGTCATATATTACTAACTATTGATATTAGCTGAAGGAGGTCAGACAAGACGCTGTATAGGAAAAAATCCCAATCTGATGACAGATTGGGAGGGCAGTAAAATACTGTTGTTTAAGCTAAGTCTTTTATTCTTCTTCGGGATAGACTAATCCCCATTCTCTGCGAAGTTCTGTCATAATAGCCATCACATCTTGAGTGTAGTCGAGACACATCGTATTTTCTTCACCGGAAACAGCTCTTTCCATATCGGCTACTTCGTAGGCAAGGGCATCTGCCATCTTGCCGTCCTCAATCACCTCCTGATGGCCGTCTTCAGTGTAGGTGATAACAGCTCTTTGACCTCGCGGATAATCATAAACTTCAATATAACCTTTATCATAGGCAACAGTCCCGCGTTTAGGCTGTTTGGCATGGAGGCTTAAGCTGATAGCTGCCATTTCACCCGCTCCATTGGACAGAAGGATCCCTGCTTGTTCATCAACACCTGACGGAGCCAGTCTTACTTGCGAGGCAAGCTGATTTGGCTTTGAGCGCATAAACCAGCGCACAAAAGAGATGGCATATACTCCGATATCCAGCAAAGCTCCGCCTGCAAGGCTGCGGCTGAAAAAACGGTTGGACATATCATAGTCCTTATAGCTGCCAAAATTCATCTGGATAAACTTGAGTTCTCCTAATTTTCCAGAATCTGCAATCGCTGACAGCCTACGGTAAATCGGCATGTGAAAAATCGTCATGGCTTCTGCAAGGATAACATGGTTTTCCTCAGCCAGTCTAATAGCTTCTGCCAATTCTTCACTGTTGAGCGTAATCGATTTTTCACACAGAACGTGTTTGCCTTTGCTTAAAGCTTTTCGTAAAAACTCGATATGGGTATTATGCGGGGTAGAAATATAGATAATATCGACCTCAGGGTCATCAAAAACTTCATCAATTGTCTTATAAACTTTTTCAATCCCATATTTTTGAGCAAAGGCTAATCCCTTTTCATAAGTCCGATTAGCCACCGAATAGAGCTTTCTGCCTTGAGCTGCTAAAGCCTGTGCCAATTCATTGGCAATCACGCCAGTCCCTAAAGTTGCCCAATTGTATTGTGTTGACTGATCCACGGTGCTCGCCTCCTTTATTTAGTCTTTCACACAGCAAGCAAGTTATAACCTACTATAAAGGATTATAGCAATTCTTTTAGAAATTGCAATCTTTTTCAGATTTCAGGATAGTTCTTCAAAATATAATCCTCGGCTTCCTTGCTCCAAATACCTCCTGTTTTGCCCAAAATCTCAGCCAAAATCAGATCGCTTTGGTCTGCCTTTGTCAACTCCAGCCGCTCAAAGTTTTTATGCGTATAAACGAGTTTCTTTCCGCCCCCGATTTCCGGCTGTGACAGCGTTGTTTCAGCCAGTGCGTTTAAGCCAAGCACATGTGTCACAATATTTGCCGCAGATATATTGCCCTGCTCAACCGTTTCAACAGCTTTTCGCATATCAGCTGCACTGCCGCCTGAAGTCCCGACATAGTGAGTAAAAGCATAGTGAATATCATAGAAATTCACTGGTACTAGGAAGTCTTTAGACTGAGGTCCGGCAAAAAAGTTCAAACAGCCATCAGGATTTAAGAGATTGGAAGCCATTGTCACAAGCGCTTCAGACGGTACTAAAACAAAGATGTCGTCAAATCCCTCTCCGCCTGCAGTGTCACGCAAAACAGTCTCTTGATTGTCCATATCTCTAGTATTAACAAAGCTGAGTTTTGTTTGTTCTGTCGGTGTATAGAGTTTTTTGGCACGTTCAAGCTTATCCTGATTTACATCCGTGACAACAAGATGACGAGGATTGACCGGTCCATGCAGAGCATAATCAAGCGCTAAAAGCCCCATTGGTCCGGTCCCGCCCAAAATAAGTAAATTTCCGCCATCTTTGATTCCCATTTTATGGCGGTAACTCCCCTCAATTAAGTGGTAATTAGCTTCGAAAGCGCTAATAACACAGGAAAGCGGCTCCAATAAAGAACCTTCAAAAAAGCTGTCTCCCTTATAGACAATCAGACAATCCTGCTCCATAACATCATTGTCAATAATAATATATGTGGCATCGCCTCCTGTATAAGGGTAAGAATAGCCCGGACAGTCCGGACGGTCCGGCAGCTGCAGATTAGCCTGAACAACATAGCGCTGTCCCTTTTTAAATTGCTTCTGCCATTTCTTTCCGACTTCTAAAATTTCCCCACAAAATTCATGACCGATTATAATCGGCTTCTCATTCAGATTACTTGGCGTTTTTTTATGATCAGAGCCCTGATTGGCCAGCTTCCATGATGACATACAAATACTGTCAGTAACTACTGATGCTAAAATTTCATTGTCCTTGAGGGCAGGCAGTTCAAATTCTTCTAATCGTAAATCTTTCTTTCCGTACAAGCGTACTGCTTTGGTTTTCATTCTAATAGCTCACTCCTTCCCCAAAATAAAATACAAAGGCTAAATAGTATCGAACGAGCAATGCCCCTGCTGTAAACACCATTTTTTAAAATGATGCTATATGCAATCAAACAGTATTTATATGGTGTCTTTAATTCTGACATCCTCGCTCTTTCCATAAATAGCCTCTGCAATTAATAGTTTTTGTTTTAGGATTGTTCATTATTATCCATCGGTTCAAAGGAAGCCCTTAAAATCTGCTCAACAGCCTCTGTCCCTAGGTTGACAAAACGGTTTTCAGATAAGTTGCCATGTTCAACAGCCTTTTGGCTCATTTCTGCAAGAATATCCTGTGTTTTGATCCCTACTTCCGGTAGAGTCATCGGAATACCCAACTGATCTTTGAAAAAGCGATAGGTCTGCCGAACGGCTTTTTGTGCCAGTTCTTTATCAGTTCCATCCGTCAGTCCCCAAACATTGCGGGCATAATCTGCAAACCTAGCATGTGTACTGGCATCTCTGTCTATACAGTACTTCATCCAGCGGGGCGTGATAACAGCCAACCCTATACCATGAGTAATATCATAGTATGCAGACAGTTCATGTTCAATGGCATGACAGCTCCACGCCCCCGAACGGCCTTGACCGACCAGCCCGTTCAGAGCTAAGGTCGAAGCCCATAGCAAATTAGCACGAGAGATATAATTGTCTGGTTCCCTAATAGCTATTGGCGCATGTTTGATGATAGTTTTCAAAAGACCTTCCGCAATACTGTCCTGAACATCGGTTCCCTCAGTTCTGTTAAAATACTGCTCAAACAAATGGCTCATCATATCAGCTGAACCTGCTGCTGTCTGCCACTTGGATACGGTATAAGTCAAGGTTGGATCTAAAAACGATACCCGCGGAATCAATTCCCAGCCGCTGGTCCCCCGTTTCTCTTTAGTCGCAAGATTTGAGATAACCGCATTGCGGTTCATCTCCGATCCAGTCGCAGCCAGTGTCAAGATAGTTACAAGAGGGAGGGCTTCCCCCACTAGACTTTTGTCTGTGATTAAATCCCAAGCATCTCCATCATAATAGACACCAGCTGCAATCACTTTGCTGGCGTCGATAACAGAACCGCCGCCAACAGCTAAAATGACATCTACTTGCTGCTGCCGTGCGATAGCTATCCCTTCACGAACCGATTCGATACGTGGATTAGGCTCAACACCGGATAATTCAGCGACTATAAGGTTATGCTTTTTCAATAAGGCCATAATTTTAGTATACAGGCCTATTTTTTTGATTGAACCGCCGCCATAAACAAATAAGACACGTTTTCCAAAGGGCTCAAGTGCTTCTGGCAGTTCCCTTAATCGCTCTTTACCAAAACGAATATCTGTCGGTATGTATAATCGAAAATTCTCCATTATCTGCCTCCTGCCGTTCCATTTAGCTATGACAGTAGTCCCAGCGCATACCCAGCAATCCCGACAGCAAATAAAGCAAAAATCAGCAGTATCGGACTGACCTTTTTTCGAAGAAAATACATCATCGCAAAAGTGAGTGCCAAAGGTAACAAACCAGGAACCAAGTCGTCTAAAATATTTTGGATAGTCGTCACCACAGTTTTGCCATCTGCTCCAGTGGTTTTATAAGCCGTCAGCGAAACATTGATACTAGTCCATTTAGTAACCAAGACACCCATGACAAAGAGCCCGAGGATAGTTGCCCCCTCTGTTAACTTTGGAAGAATATTCCCAGATAAATTCTTAACAATCCCCAGTCCCTGTTTATAGCCATAACTTAAACCATACCACTTAATCGCTAGTCTGATAATATTAAAGGCTAGGAAAAAAGTAATCGGGCCCAGTACTTGCCCGCTCAAGGCCATAGAAGCTCCAATGGCTGCTGTAATAGGGCGTAACGTTCCCCAAATCAAAGGATCTCCTACACCGCAAAGCGGTCCCATCAGACCGATTTTCAGACTGCTGATTGTCCCATCATCCAGATCCGCACCGTTAGCTCGCGCCTCTTCCATAGCCATCGTCACCCCGATAACAGGACCACACATAGCCGGAGTAACATTAAAAAAAGTTAAGTGACGTTTCAGAGCATCTGCCTGATCCTGCTTACTGCTGTATACCCGCTTAATCGTAGGAATCATATCGACACAGAAAGCCAAAGCATGAATCCGTTCATAATTAAAAGAAGCCTGCTGAAAATTAGAATAAATAAATGTTTTAAATAAATCCTGCTTACTTATCTTCTTCTCAGTTATCAAACCCTGTGTTGCCATAATTCCCCCCTTACACCAAGATACAAAGGCCGTTAAAAGAGCAAAGCAAAAATAGGAAAACAGACAAAGAAACTTTAGTTTCGAGGAAGTTTTATCTTTTTTGCACAGCTCTTAGGCCGTGTTCAGTTCACCAAGATACAAAGCCCGTTAAAAAATCCGTATGAAAATAGGGGATGGCAAGTGATGGCGACATCACGTTGACAGCCATCTTTTTCACTAGGATTTTAGGGCGTGTTCAGTTTACCAAGATACAAAGGCCGTTAAAAACGCAAAAGGAAAATAGGGGACTGACTGACGAATCATCAGATTCTAGATCAGGCCATCTTTTTCCCGCAGCGTTTAGGCCGTGTTCATCAGTCCTCCAATTCATCATCGTTTAAACGAAGATTCTCACTACCAGCGCTGACTGTTGTAGCAAAATGAGGATTTAGCTGTACATACACCAATGCGAGGATAAGACCTATAACACCAAAGGACAGTAAGCTGAAATCCAAATAGCCGCCTAAAATAAAGCCTGCGAAAAAGAAAGGCATCAAATATCTAATAAACATCATATTAAGTACCATTGCATAACCCACAACAACAATCATACCGCCAGCCACTGCAAGGCCGCCAGTAATCACTTCCGGTATCGCATCAAGCATCCTAGTTACCGCAGCCGCATCAACAAATACAGCTACTAAAGTAGCTGGAACAGCGACCCGCATAGCCTGAAATATTAAAGCAAAGAAATGCAAAAAGATAATTCTTCCAAAATGAGCATCCTGTGCTTCTTTATCAGCCGCGTGCTGAACAGCAACAGTAACTGTCCGTACTAAAACTGTTAAGACTTGACCGGCAACCGCTACCGGCAGGGCGATAGCAATCCCTTTTTGAATATCCTGATGACCGACAACCACCAAAATCGTCGAAATAACACTGGCCAAGGCAGAATCAGGAGACTGAGCCGCCCCAATATTCATCCATCCCAGGGCAATTAATTCAAGTGTCCCTCCAAGGATAATACCGGTTGTGATATCCCCCAAAATAAGGCCGGTTACAGTACAAGCAATCAGCGGTCTGTGGGTCTGAAATTCATCTAAAACACTGCCCATGCCAGTAATACTGGACCAAATAAAGATAAGTATAATTTGTAAAACTGATAGAGCCATCTCGTCCCCCTCTTTCCTGCTTTATCAGGCAAAACTAATTAAAAACAGCTTGCTTAAGCAATATTTCAAAATCCTTAGGGCTGTCTGTTGCTACCACACGACAATCCAATTTAACCCCTAAATCAATTAATTCATAAAAAGCAGCAACATCTTCTTTAAAAACCGAAACGGCTTTTGTCAGCTGAATACGCCCGGTTTGAAACTGCATACCGCCAATATTGATACTGTCAATCGGAACGCCTCTCTTCACTAAATCAACGACTTCCTGCGGCTTAGTAAATAAATAAAAGACCGTTTCATCTTTGTATTTAGGATTATGATAAACTTTAATCGCTTTTTCTGTGGTGACAACATTTACTTTAATCCCCGGAGGGGCAGCCTGTTTAACTAAAGTTCGTCTGATTTCATCGTTAGCCACTTCATCACTTGGAATAATAATCCGCTCTGCACCAGCTTCTTTAGCCCAAACTGTTGCGACTTGCCCGTGAATCAAACGATCATCGATTCTCGCTAATTTAATTTTCATGAAAAATCCTCCTCTTCTGTTTCAAGCGGCTTTAAGTGTTTATCAAACAACCGAACACTGTCACTTGCTAAATCAAGAAGAGCCGAAGCCGCTTCCCCGATTGGACGGTTTTTAAGCATAGCTGCTAATTCCAGTACAAGGGGCAAAGACATACCTGAAATAATTTCAGCCTCTAGTTCCGGATGTTTCAAAACAACTGAGCAGCTTGCATTAAACGGTGTGCCTCCAAATAGATCAGCAAAAATAATCAGCGGACAGTTAAGCGTTTTCATTTTTTGATAAATTTTTTCGGACAGACTGTCCAGACCGTCTTCTGCTAAAAAATCAATCGTATGAAAATCCGGTAAATCCCCAAACAGCATTTCCGCTGAGGCTTTCATCTCTGCGGCCAAATGACCATGTGCTGTCAAAATAACTTGAGCCATCTAATCCCCTCCTCACACCAAGATACAAAGGCCGTTAAAAGAGCAGGGCAAAAATAGGAAAACAGCCAAAGAAACTTTAGTTTCGAGGAAGTTTTATCTTTTTTGCACAGCTCTTAGGCCGTGTTCAGTTCATCAAGATACAATGCCTCTTAAAAAAGCACAGCAAAAATGACGGTAAGTCCGAAATCTCTGATTTCGCAGACGCACCTCTGCCAGAACGACTAGAAGGGGGCGGGCGACTGTTAAGGCGACAAAGCCTTCAGACGTTTACGGCTGGCGGTAAGTCCGAAATCTCCGATTTCCAGCTCCCCCCACTCTCCTTTTTCTGGGTTCGGGATGAAATCATCCACTGGACGATTTCACTGCACATCTCTTAGGGCGTGTTTAACCTCGTGTTTTTCCGCCAGAAATATTAGTTGTAATACCGCTGATATAGGAGGCACGGTCTGACAGGTAATAGAGAACCAAGTCAGCCACTTCCTTCAGTTTTCCGCTGCGGCCCAGAGGTATCGTATCAACAGACGAATAACCTTCTCGAAGTGCTTTAACTGTTTTTCCACGGGTATAGGCTAAGGCTTCTTCGTAGGCTAGGGTTCTAAGTCCGGTTGCTTCCATGATGCCCGGAGCTACACCAACCACACGAATACCGTATTTCCCCAGTTCCTTTGCCCAAGAGCGTGTAAAACTGTAAGCAGCAGCCTTAGTAGCAGCGTAAATACCTTGTCCTTCAGAACCTTCAAGCCCAGCTTCAGAGGCCATGTTCACAATAACACCTGATTGTTTTTTTACCAAAACACGGCTAACAGCCTGACTGACTAGATAGAGCCCTTTTTGGTTGACAGCAACCAGCCGTTCAAAAATATCATCGCTGAGTTCATATTTACTGTAGGGCTGCTGCTGATCCACCAGTAAACAAGGAATATTGATGCCAGCATTATTAACAAGACCATCAATTGTCCCCCACTGCTCAACAACTTCTTGTACCGCATTCTCCACTTCTGAGCGTGAACTGATATCTGTTTTGATAAAAAGCAGACATTCATTTTCATTGGTCTGTTCTGTCAAATCAAAGTTTGCTACTTTCGCCCCATTAGCCAGAAGCTCTTCCACAATAGCCTGTCCAATCCCCGATGAACCGCCAGTGACAATTATTACTTTATTCTCAATACTCAGCCATGTCATAATCCTCCTCCTCCTTTTATCATTTGTGATTTTTAAATAACATTTGTTACGAACTTAATATAACATTATCTATTTCTGCTGTCAACAGATTTTTTCACATTTTTTAAAATTAAATAACAAATGTGATAGCAGTTATTAGTTTCAAACACGATCGCATAAATGTTAGAAACTAACCTTACTAGGTTAGACAAACACAAGTACTTTCTGTATAATGTGTTTAATAAAATGCCTTGCAGGCAATTTATGTTTCCCAGCAAGGTGCTTTAAAAACTAAGAAGAAACACTACACTTAGTTAGAAATAGCAAAAAAGTTAAATAGAATTTTTGTATTAATTGGAAATAGATACGAATAAGAAAGTGAAGACAAAAATGTATGATATAATAAAGTACTGAGGTAAAAAATGAAAAAAAATATTTTAGTAGCTCCGGTATTGAAATGGGCAGGTGGAAAGCGTCAGATACTACCTAGTATAGAGCCATTTATTCCTAAAAAAATTTCAACATATGTAGAACCGTTTGTTGGGGGAGGAGCTCTTTTATTCCATCTGCAACCGAAAAAAGCAATAATAAATGATTTTAACAAAGAATTGATGAATGTTTATCAAGTAATTAGGGAAAATCCAGACGAATTAATTAGTCTATTGCAAAAGCATCAAAAAGAAAATTCCGAAGAATACTATTATAGTGTACGCTCATTAGATAGAGATGAAGACTATAATAAGATGCCAGAAATAGAGAAAGCAGCAAGAATTTTATATTTAAACAAAACATGCTACAATGGTTTGTTTCGTGTGAATAGTTCAGGACAATTCAATGCGCCCTATGGAAAGTACAAGAATCCAGCTATTGTAAATGATATTACTATTAAAGCGGTTTCAAATTATTTTAACTCAGTCAATTTAAAGTTGATGACAGGAGATTATAAAAATGCATTAAAAGGGTTAAGAAAAGATGCCTTTGTATATTTGGATCCACCCTACATGCCAATATCATCTTCTGCAAATTTCACTGGGTATACAGAATCAGGTTTTGATTACTCAAAACAGGTTGAATTAAGAGACGAATGTGTTAAGTTACATAAAAAAGGAATTAAATTTTTACAATCTAATTCCTATACAAAAGAAATTCTTGAATTATACTCAGATTCTTTAATGTTTAAAATTGAAGTTGTACAAGCCAAACGCAGTATTAATAGTAAAGCCAATAAACGTGGAGATATTGCTGAGGTTTTGATTTATAACTATGAAAAAGAGTAAATTATGGAAAAAATAGATGTTTCACAGGCATGGCAAAAATTATTAGATAAATATAGTATATTGGAAGAAATTCATGAGAAAGGCATTTATAAAATAAAGTCTTCTCAAATAAAAGAGGTTAAAGAGCCTAGATTAATGGCAAAGTGGGATAGTTCTGAACAGCTTCCTAGTAGTTTGAAGAAGAATAAGATTAATATTTTACCAGATAGTAGAAGTTCTTATGTATTAAGTGATTTTTTATTGTACAAAGATTTACCTCCACTTACTGAACATATTAAAAACATATCAACTATAACTTTGCCGGATCTTGAGACTATAGACGTTGATAATATAACTTCAGAAGCAAATGCAATTAATGTTTTGCAAATTTCAGGAATTCTTGAAGATTTCTTAGAACTTGAACCAGAAGATCTTTTGTATGAAACTTTTGATGGCAGGATGTCCTCGGGAGTCTTTAGTTTTTTTGTTGCCACTGACAGAGGAATACTAAGACAAGTGGATGTTAATAAGGCTCAGGTGGAAATTGATGGGGGCTTTGAATCAAAAAATTATGTAGTTATATTAGAAGCAAAAAACGTTTTACATGAAGATTTTCATGTCAGACAATTGTATTACCCATATAGATTGTGGGAAGGCAAAGTCAAGAAACCTATAAAGTTGATATTTTCTATATATACAAATAAAATATTTAGATTAATGGAATATCGTTTTAGAGAGAAGGAAAACTATTCGTCCATTGAGTTAGTGAAGGTCAAAAATTATTCATTAGAAGACACAACGATATCAATTGAAGAGATCCAGAAAATTAATTTGAGTATAAAACCAGATGATATTATTAGCGATACTATGTCTGAGAGTTCTGTCCCTTTTGTTCAGGCAGATAACTTTGAACGAATTATTTCTCTGTTGGAAAACATGAATGAAAGTTCAATGACTGGTGAAGACATCGAAAATCTAATGCAGTTTACTAGTCGGCAAAAAGATTATTACTTTAATGCCGGAAAGTATCTAGGATTATTTGAAAAATTTACTGAAGGTGGATTTATCAGATACAGATTGACAAATTTAGGAAGAAAGGTGTATCACGATAACTATAAAAATAGACAATTGTTACTTGTAAAATTAATTTTATCACACCAAATTTTTAGAAAACTTTTTGAAGAGACTATCAATAATGGCCAGATACCAGACAGACAAAGAGTGATAGAATTAGAACTGGAGTACAATGTTTGTAGTAAGAGTGTGGCTTCAAGACGCTCAAGTACTGTTATTAGCTGGTTAAAATGGATTTTTAACCTACCTAACTTATAGTTATAAAGAATCCCTGTCAGAATTGAAGGCAGCTTCAGCTTTATCTATTATCCAATATAGCAATGACAGCAGAAGTGAGCCGGGTAAGGTTTGCTCTCATTATTTAAGTCCGATCTTAAAAAATACATGAAACTAGCTAACTAGTTTCCTAAACATTAAGAATCATTGTATAGCATACGACGACTTCATAATTTATATTGTGGAGACGGTAAGCAGATCGTTTCCATAAAAAAACAGCTAAAAACACTCTTAGCTGTTTTTCTTATTGAGGCAGAGTATCCAAAATTCCTCTTGCTGTTTCTTCAGTGGTCACTAAAACATTGACATAGCCCCCTCTGAGCGCTCCTATCAGAGCAGCCACCTTATCCTTGGATTCGGCTACGCCAATGCGGTAAGGGCAGTTGCGCAGCTTATCTGCAGCAATACCAATCAACCGCTCATCAAGCTCATTTGCGATGTGCTCACCATGAATATTGTAAAATCTTGAGACAACATCTCCGACTATGTCCTTTTCCTTGATATTTTCGATGATATCTTGACCATAAAAGTCCTGCCATGTTTGATTATCCTTGAGAAGGGGACTGCCTACGCCCATTATCGCCACATCGAGGCGGTCCCAAAGTCTGATGAGTTCTTGATTAAAGACATTTTTCAGCAGCTCTTCTTTTAAGGACTTTGTCTCAGGAATTGCTGGAGAATCAATTAAAAGTGCAATACCATGAAGTTTTTTCGCTGCTTCGTAAGTAATGGTATTGACATGGTAATCACTGATTAAACGGCCTGAAGGGCCGCCGATCATCGGGACACAGACAATGCCCGATAGATTAAGCTCCGGTATTTGACTGGCAACTGCCGATAATGTAGCTCCCCAAGAGAAACCGATGGTCATATCGTCATGCAGTAATTTTTTTAAATAAGCTGCTAAAGCCTGGGCCAGCAGTATGTCTTTTTGTTTGCGTTCCAAATCACTGGCTGTCGGTACAACAATGGCCTTTTGTAAGCCAAAAGTCTTCTCCAGCTGCTTTTCAATCGCATAAGTCCCAGCTTTATCATATTTGATACTGATCTGAACAATCCCTTCCTCTCGGGACTGCTTTAAAAGACGGCTGATTGTTGTCCTGTGAATACCTAATGCTTTAGCAATCTGACTTTGTGTTTTATTTTCCTGATAATACATTTCTGCAATTTTAACCAGCAGTTTATCCTCAGCGAGCATACTGATACCTCTAAATCTCTAATCTATGCTAGTATTTTAGCATAAAACAGAATTATTTCAATTGTTATTAACCAATCACTAATGTGCTCCCTCCGAATGTTTTTCTGCATTGCCGGTGTCATCCTGCTAAAATCATTCAAAAATAAGGCAGACTAAAAAGCCCTATCGGGCTTAAATCAGACGGAAAATTAAGTTCAGGCTTTAATAAAGTAGTCGCAAAGGTGACTTCCTTCTGGTAATTTAGGATAATTTACGCCATACTTTTCTTTTATTAATTTGCAGTACTGTTTTGCATCAACAGTATACTCCTGGTAAATGGTTTCTCCAGCTAAGGTTGTAAAATGCAGTCTTATCCTTTTTGGGACATGATTAAAATCAGGTTTATTTGTCCGCAGATAGAAAAATATTGCTTCCTGATGTTCTTTAGAAATGACATAAATTTTCTGCCCTTCCGATAATTTTGGAATAACGGCAAAGCTTTCTCCGTCTCCAAATTGAATATGAAGGTTAAAGATAGGCTGGTTATTGACAATTTCCAGCGACAGCGTCTTATCTCTTTTATCTTCTTGAGCATAAAAATTTTTCAAAGATTGGTTAGTTAATGTTTTTATTTTATTTTTTTGAATTAAACCAAACCAGTATTTATCATGATAGTAAACCTGACTGCCGCTTTTTATCGCCTGATAATCATTCTCCAGAAAAAGAACCGGCCGGTTAGCTGCTTTCTCTCTTTCCCTATCAAGAAAGAGCTGCAGATGAATGATAAGAAGAGAGATAACAAGGCCTGTAATGGCCCCGTAAAAACTCAACCAGTCGCCCAGATCTCCATTTAAATAAGCTGAAAAAGAAGAAATCAGCACTGAAAAAAAGGGCCCTGATAAAATAATCAATACAATAAGCAGCAGTAAAATTTTCCAATTGTTCTTAACATATTTCCTCATAAATCTCCTCTCTGCTCCCTGTTTTTCCTATTTGAATACTTAATGCCTAAAATGTCTTACGCCCGTAAAGACCATGGCAATGCCATGTTTGTTAGCTGCATCAATAGAGTCTTTGTCACGGACAGAGCCGCCTGGCTGTATGATGGCTTTAATACCTGCAGAAGCAATTTCTTCAATATTGTCCGCAAAAGGAAAGAAGGCATCACTGGCAAGAACTGCGCCGTCCAATCGGTCTTTAGCTTGTTCAATGGCAATACGCACCGCACCGACACGGTTGGTTTGGCCCGGACCGACACCCAAGGTCATGTGGTCATTAGCCACTAAGATGCCGTTTGATTTTACATACTTGATGGCTCTCCATGCGAATTCAAGAGCTGCCGCTTCCTGTTTATCGGGCTGCCGGTCGGTCACTACCTGCCAATCAGCAGGAGTCTCCTTAATTACATCTTGGTTTTGCACCAAGAGTCCGCCGACAAGGCCTGTGTATTCTTTTTCAGTCTCGCTGGCATCCTGTGCCTCAAACGGCAGTTCAAGAATACGTAAATTTTTCTTTTTATGGGTCAAAATAGCTAGGGCTTCTTTTGTATAACTAGGTGCGATGATGATTTCAAGAAAAATACTGTGCATTTTCTTAGCCGTTGCCGCATCAACCTGACGGTTGAGAACAACAATCCCGCCAAAAATAGATACTGAGTCAGCCTCATATGCATAATCCCATGCCCTTTCAATATCATCAGCCTGGCCGATACCGCAGGGATTCATATGTTTAAGTGCTACAACGGTTGGACGATCTTTGAAATCACGGATAATGCGGATAGCTGCATCGCTGTCTCTAATATTGTTGAATGATAATTCCTTACCATTTAGCTGTTTGGCAGAAGCAATCGAATAATCGGTTGGCAGGGCTTTTTGGTAGAAATCGGCTGTTTGCTGAGGGTTTTCCCCATAGCGCATCGGCTGTTTAAGATCATAAGTAAGAGTCAGCTTCTCAGGTTTGCTTTCTCCGACTTGAGCGGTGAAGTAGTCCGCAATTAAGGCATCATAAGCTGCAGTATGACGAAAAACTTTGGCTGCTAAACGCTGGCGGGTGGTGTAGGCAGTTTCCCCGCTATTTTTCAGTTCTTCCAACACGGAAGTATAATCAGCGGGATCAACGATAACTGTTACACTGGCATGATTTTTTGCTGCTGAACGCAGCATAGAAGGGCCCCCGATATCGATATTCTCTACCGCTAAATCATAGGTCACATCCGAACGAAGGATGGTTTCCTTAAAAGGGTAAAGATTAACCACAACAAGGTCAATCAAATCGATCTGATTGTCTTTAGCTGCCTGCAGGTGGCTGTCTGAATCACGACGCGCCAAAAGAGCTCCGTGAATATTAGGGTGAAGAGTTTTCACACGGCCGTCCATCATTTCAGGAAAACCTGTCACATCATCTATAGCAATAGTGTCTATTCCAGCCTTATCAAGAGCAGTTTTTGTTCCTCCGGTTGAAATAATATCCCAGCCAAGAACTTTCAATTCTTGGGCGAATTCTACTATACCTGTTTTATCAGAGACGCTGATTAATGCGCGTTTTGTCATGGTTTCTCCTTTTCATTTGTGATACTTTCCTTGAACAGCAGAGGCTTTTTTAAATGCCCTATCTAAAAATTGAGTTTGCAGTCTTTATTTTTTCCTCTCTGCTCCCAGACTCTCCAGTACGTCCGGATACAATTTATATTCCTGTTCATGTATCCTTGCTTCAAAGCTTTCGATAGTGTCGTCAGCTAGGCGCGGCACGCGCACCTGCTTGATAATTTGGCCTGTATCAATCCCACTGTCCACCCAGTGGATAGTGACCCCGGACTGGTCAACACCGGCCTCCCAAGCATCTTTGATTCCGTTGGCGCCAGGGAACTCTGGCAGATAGGCCGGATGAATATTGATAATCCGGCCCTCATAAGCGGCCAGCAGGTCCGGTCCTACGATTTTCATATAGCCTGCCAGACAGATAAGGTCAATCTGGTGTGCTGTCAGTAAATCGAGGATAGCCTGTTCATAAGCTGCTTTACTGTCAAATTCCTTAAGTTCAAAGGCATAACTTTTAACATCCAAATTTTTGGCCCGCTCCAAAACGTAAGCTTCTCGCTTGTCTGAAAAAACAAATTCAACCGGAAATTGCTCAGCAATAACCTGAAAATTTGACCCATTGCCTGACGCGAAAACAGCAATTTTTTTAGCCATTATTTTATCACCACACTAGCATCCGTTTTTTTAATAATCCGGCCGATTTCATAGACAGGCTCATCAAGCAGCTCTTTAATACGGGCAGCCTTTTCTGGACTGACAGCCAGCACAAGCCCGATTCCCATATTGAAGATTTCAAACATTTCATCATGCTTGATTTGACCGTACTTTTCAAGAGCTTTAAAAATCGGCAGAACGGGCACCTTGTTTTCTTCAATTTCAGCGGCCAAATCTTCTGACAGCATACGCGGTACATTTTCAATGAAACCGCCGCCTGTAATATGGGCAATGCCATTAACCAAACTCTCTTTGATAAGCGGCAGCACGGCCTTCACATAGATACGGGTTGGTTCAAGGAGGACATCTTTAAGTTTTTTACCTTCCAGTTCAGGTAAGACTTCTTCACCTGTATAAGCAGCAAAAACACGGCGGACAAGCGAGTAGCCATTTGAATGGATGCCGCTTGAAGCCAGACCCAGCAGAATATCGCCTTCTTTGACTTTGGATCCGTCTATAATATGACTTTTTTCTGCTACACCGACTGCAAAACCGGCTAAATCATAGTCATCTTCCCCGTACATACCGGGCATTTCTGCTGTTTCGCCGCCTATAAGGGCACTGCCAGCCAGCACACAGCCTTCTGCAACACCGGCCACTACCTCTTCCAGCTGTTCCGGTTTATTTTTCCCGGTTGCAATATAATCAAGAAAATAGAGAGGCTCTGCGCCGGCTGCGATAATATCATTAACACACATCGCCACACAGTCCTGTCCGATGGTATCATGTTTATTGTACTTGATAGCCAGCATAAGCTTTGTCCCGACACCATCTGTCCCCGAGATAAGGACAGGCTCTTTCACATTAGTCTGCGATAAATCAAACATACCGCCAAAACCGCCAAGCCCCCCCATAGCTCCTGCACGTTTAGTGCGGGCTGCGTGTTTTTTAATACGCTCAACCACTTCATAACCGGCTTCAACGTCAACACCCGATTGTGCGTAAGCATTTTTGTCAGACATAACTGTTTTCTCCTTTTTGTATATAAAAACCGGTAAAATCAACAAAAGACAGAATCAAGCCATGATGCTGTTTAAATCAGCACAGCATCAAGAGCGCTGATTTATCACTGTCTTTTTCTAATAAAAACTTATTCTCTCTTTCAGGCTCTTATGGTATTCTTCTTCATAATCATAAAGCGGCGTCGGATACTGGCCGTCAAAGTAGGCCACACAAAGACCGCCGTTAGGAGCAGCTGTATCAAGTCCAATCGACTGAATCAGGCCATCAATGGATAAGTAAGTCAGACTGTCTGCGCCGATAATAGCACGGGTTTCCTCTACGGTATGATTAGCTGCAATCAGCTCCCGGCGAGTCTGAATATCAATTCCATAGAAACAGGGATAAGCCAGAGGCGGACTGCCGATAGCAACATGCACTTCTCTAGCGCCTGCTTCTTTCAGCAGCTGCACAATTCGCCGCGAAGTTGTCCCCCGTACGATAGAGTCATCAATCATCACAACACGCTTATCTTTAACAACACCGGATACCGCAGACAATTTCATGCGCACACCCTGCTCACGCAGTTCCTGAGTCGGCTGAATGAAGGTTCTCTGGGTATACTGATTTTTGATTAAGCCCATTTCATTTGGCAGACCAGAGGCTTCAGCAAACCCCATTGCTGCTGATAAAGATGAATTGGGAACGCCGACAACAATGTCAGCCTCATGACCGAATTCCCGTGCCAGCTGGGCACCCATCCGTTTGCGGGCTGTGTGTACATTAATTCCATGGATATTAGAATCAGGGCGGGCAAAATAAATATATTCCATGGAACAGACGGCAAGCTGTGTGTCGGCAGTAAAATAGTCGTTATGGAGACCTTCTGTGTCAACCACCACAATCTCCCCCGGCTTTAAATCACGCACCCATTCTGCACCGACCACCTCAAAAGCGCAGGTTTCAGACGAAATAATCCAGGCGCCATTTTTCATTTTCCCGACAGAAACCGGTCTAAAGCCATTAGGATCCAAAGCAGCAATCATTTTATCTTCAAGCATGAGCAGATAGGCAAAACCGCCTTTAACGGCATTAAGAGCTTCTTTGAGCTTTCCCATAAAATCTTTCTGCTTGCTGTGACGGATAAGATGAGCCAGAATTTCTGTATCAGATGTGGATGAAAAAATAGCCCCCTTGTTTTCTAACTGGCGCCGAAGACTGACAGCATTTGTCAAATTGCCGTTGTGAGCCAGCCCAAACTGCATATCCTGAAATTTAAAATGGAAGGGCTGAATATTGTCAATAGAAGCCTCACCCGCTGTCGCATAGCGGACGTGTCCGATTGCGGCAGTGCCCTTCAATTTCTCCAGATCTCCAGGGTTGCGAAAGACTTCTGAGACCAAGCCTATGTCTCGGTGTCCTATTAATTTACCCTGATTATTTGAGAGAATCCCTGCACCCTCTTGACCGCGGTGCTGCAATGAATGAAGCCCAAAATAAGTGATTTGAGCTGCTTGGGGATGTCCCCAAATTCCAAAAATACCGCATTCCTCATTAAGAGATTTTACTTCGTACATGTTCACACCTTTAACTGCTTAGTCGTTCCCCTCAGATTAGCCATAAGCAAACTAACTTTTGATAAAAATATCAAAACGTTTTAACTGCAGGATTTCAGCACTGCTTTCAAAAACAGCAGCAGCTCGCTGAAAATTGAAATCTTCATGATTTGGTGAAATATTCAACCGCACTGCGAAAGAGCAGCTGTTCTTTATTTCCCGGAATATTCTGGAAAAGACCTTCCTCATAACGTTCAGAATGTCCCATTTTGCCAATAATTTGACCATTCTCACTGGTGATTCCTTCGATAGCATAATAGGAACCATTAGGATTATAGCGACTGTCCATACTTGGTTTGCCGGCAAAATCAACATATTGGCTGAAAATCTGTCCCTTATCGCGGAGCTGGGCAAATTCCCAAGCACTGACCACAAATTTTCCTTCTCCATGTGAGACAGGAATGGTATGAATATCGCCAACCTCGACACCGGCCAGCCAAGGCGAGTTAGTGTTAGCAATCCGTGTTTCAACCATCTTAGCCACATGCTGATTAGCATCGTTATAAAAAAGGGTAGGGCTGTCTTTTTGCGCTGCCTCAAAATCGCCGTAAGGCAGCAGCCCTGATTTAACCAGAGCCTGAAAACCATTACAGATACCGATGATAAGTCCGCCCCGCTCAATGAATTTATCAATAGCCTGCCGAACGTCCCTATTTAGCAGAATATTAACAATAAATTTTGCTGATCCATCAGGCTCATCTGCTGCTGAAAAGCCCCCAGCTAAGAAAAGAATATTGGCCTGATTAATTTGGTCAACCATAACAGCAACCGACTCTTTAATAGCAGCTTCATTAAGCGTTACAAAAGGCACCAAACGGACCTCTCCTCCTTCTTTTTCAAAGGCTTTAGCTGAATCATATTCTGAATTGGTCCCCGGAAAAACCGGAATATAAACAAGAGGCCGTTCAACCTTTTCTTTAGCTTGAACAGTATTGTTTGAAGGAATAATTGGTAAATCTTCCACCTGAGCAGTTTGTGTAAATTCTGTCGGATAGACTCCTTCTAAAGGCTGTTCAAAGGCCTTAAGCAGACTTGTTCCTGACAGATGAACACCATTGACATCCAGCCTAAAATCAGCAGTCGTTTCACCGATTTTAACAGCCTCCGCAATGTCTTCACCGGATGTAAAGATAAAACCGCCAAGCTGTGCTGTCAAACTGTGCTCTAACTCCTCTATTTCCACCGAGGCACCGATATGATTGCCAAAAGATGCTAAAGCGAGGCTCTCAAGCACACCGCCATACTTAACCGCTGAAGCAGAACTAATTTTGTATTTTGCCTGAATAGCCGCAAACTTATCCAAATTTTCCTTGATAAGGGTAAAATCAATATTCTCAGAAAGCACCTGACCGGCTATGTAGTAAATTGTTTCCCCGGCAGCCTTAAATTCTGGTGACAGTACCTTGTCAACATCAGCTGTTGTTACTCCAAAAGCAACCAAAGTCGGCGGTACTGTCAGTTCTTCAAAGGTTCCTGACATCGAATCTTTACCGCCGATTGAAGGCAGTCCCAGCTGTATCTGCGCCTCAATAGAGCCCAGCAAAGCTGCAACCGGCTGCCCGAAGCGCTCCGCTTGTTTATCCATACGTTGGAAATATTCTTGATAAGAAAAGCGAGCCTTAGACCAGTTGCCTCCTGTTGCTGCCAAACGAGCTGCTGCTTCAATAACAGCATAGGCTCCACCATGATAAGGCGACCATTCAGCAATATAGGGATTAAAGCCTTGTGCCATTACTGAAGCTGTGCGGGTCTCCCCATTTTGAACCGGAAGTTTTTGAACAGAACTTTCAGCAGGTGTCACCTGATAACGGCCGCCAATTGGATGATTAACCGTTGAACGGCCGACAGAAGAATCAAAAATCGTTTGCAAGCCTTTTTGTGAAGCATGGTTGAGGTCAGACAAGACATTTACAGCATCTTTTTCAAGAGTAGCAGCTGATGTTATTCGCTGTTCCGGCAAATCAGCAGCACTGTCCACCACTTTAGCATCAACAGCCACGCGGACACCATTCGTATCCAGAAAGCTCCGCTCAAGATCAACGATAGTCTGCCCATTCCAAGTCATAACCAGATGCGGTTTCTCAGTTACAACTCCTACAGCAACCGCTTCAATATTCTCACGCGCACATTCAGCAATAAAGAGATCTGTATGCTCAGGTCTGACAACAACAGACATACGTTCCTGAGACTCAGAAATAGCAATTTCAGTCCCGTTAAGTCCTTGGTACTTGAGAGGGATTTTATTGAGATCAATTTCAAGGCCGTCAGCCAGTTCACCAATTGCAACACAAACCCCGCCAGCACCAAAATCATTAGATTTCTTAATGAGACGGGTGACTCGGCCTTTTCTGAAAAGACGCTGAATTTTACGCTCTTCAATAGCATTCCCCTTTTGAACTTCAGCACCCGCTGTTTCCACAGACTGAACGGTTTGAACCTTGGAAGACCCTGTAGCGCCGCCTATGCCATCGCGCCCTGTTTTGCCCCCCAAAAGTATAACAAGATCTCCTGCTTGGGGCTTTTCACGGACAACGTTTTTCTTAGGAGCAGCACCAACTACGGCACCAAGTTCCATTCGCTTAGCGACAAACCCTGGATGGAAATATTCTTTAACATAAGTTGTAGCCAGACCGATTTGATTACCGTAAGAAGAATAACCTTGAGCTGCTGTCTTTGAGATGACCTGCTGCGGCAATTTACCGGGCCGAGTTGAGGAGATTGGTCTTGTAATATCACCAGCACCGGAAATCCGCATCGCCTGATAGACATAAGAGCGCCCGGACAAAGGATCACGGATGGCACCGCCAATACAGGTTGCGGCACCGCCAAAAGGCTCAATTTCTGTCGGATGATTATGTGTTTCGTTCTTAAACATAAGCAACCAAGGTTCCTTGACACCATTGACATCTACTTCTATTTCAATCGAACAGGCATTGATTTCATCAGACACTTCCATGTCATCCAAACGCCCGTTAGCACGCTCGTAACGGCCAAAAATCGTTGCCATATCCATCAAGGTCTGAGGCTTATCTGAGCGACCCAATTCCGCACGCATAGCAAGGTATTTCTCATAAGTTGCCTGCAATTGCTGTTCAAAAGAAGACGCCGAAAAATCAATAGCTTTAAGTTCTGTTTCAAATGTTGTATGACGGCAGTGATCAGACCAGTAAGTATCCAGTACTTTCAGTTCCGTTTCAGTCGGCACACGTCCGATAGCCTTGAAATAATCCTGAATAAAAAGAAGGTCCTCAACCTCCATTGCCAATCCCTGATCGGCCTTGTATTTAGCAAAATCCTCAGCAGTATAGTCAGCAAAAAAATCCAGATAGGCAACTGTCTCATCGGATTTTGAAAAATCAGGATAAGCCATGCCGGCTGAAATATCCTTAAAGCGCGAATCCACCGGATTTAACAGATAATTTTTAATGGCTGTCAATTCCTTTGCAGCAATATCTTGATTGACAAGATAAAGCTGAGCAGTATTGACGGTTACCGCATCTGAACTTCCAAGCAGCAGCAGAGCTTCCTGAGCCGAAGCAGCCCGCTGGTCAAATTGGCCGGGAAGCGATTCTATTGCAAAGAAAACATAGCTTTCAAACAGCTCTTTAACCGCTTTCTCTGTTAAAATATTATCCGTCACCTGTTCCGAAAAAACATGTTTTTGAGCAGCTGCCGCTAATTCCTGCGATAAATTGAAAACATCATAAACCTGCACAAGCCGCAATTCTGTCAAACTTTCCAGCTGCAGATTATGCCTTAATTCTTTAGCAAGTGACTGTGACTTCACCTGAAAATGGGACTTTTTCTCAACAAAAATACGTTCATTCATTTCAAATCCTTTTACAACCGATTCATTAACGCTGCTTTTCTATTTGCCAAAAAACGCAGATAACAGCAAAGCTATCTTATACTTTTTTTAAAACCAAAAATAAAACCACAGCAGGCATATAACACCGTAAACTAGACTAAACCTTGCAGACGCTCAAGCACCTCCTCGTAGACTGCCGTAAGACTACCAAGGTTCCGTCGGAAGACGTCTTTATCAAGATGGTTGCCCGCAGCATCCCAAAGTCGGCAATTATCAGGAGAAAATTCATCAGCTAAAATAATATTTCCATCAGCATCTCTGCCAAATTCAAGTTTGAAATCAATTAATTGAAGACCAATTTGGTCAAACCATTTTTTCAATAAATTATTGATGCGGCGTGTTTCCTCTTTTAGAAAAGCAATATCATTGCCATCAGCAATATTCAAAAACATCACATGCTCATCATTGATAAAGGGATCATCAAGCTCATCGTTTTTATAATAAAACTCAACAATCGGTCTTTTAAGCACAAGTCCTTCCTCTATTCCAAAACGTTTTGAAAAGGATCCTGCAGCAACATTACGCAAAACAACTTCTAAAGGCAGAATGGCAACTTTTTTATTTAACTGCTCAGTTTTTGACAGCTGTTTAATAAAATGCGTCCGAATCCCTGCGGCATTTAGCTTTTCAAAAATTAAAGATGAGATTTGATTGTTTAAAGCCCCTTTTCCTGCAAGAATTTCCTTGCGGGCACCGTTAAGCATGGTGGCTTGGTCTTTATAAACCGTAACAATCAAATCCTCATCTTCCGGATTGGTATAGAGATCTTTGGCTTTTCCCTGATAAATCAATTCGCGTGACATTCTTTTGTTCGCCTTTCCTATTTGTTCCACTAAATTTTAACATAAGAAAAAGTCTTTTTCAACTTTTCACATACTTTGTGATGAACAAAAAACAAAAACGTCCGCTTTTTGCGAACGTTTTGAATTAGCTGAGTTTTTGGTAAAGATAATCCGTCATCTCTCCCATTGAATCTATCTGATCAACCGCTTCATCAGGAATATCTAAATGAAACTCATCTTCAAGATTAACAACAAACTCCATAAAACCGATGGAATCCACTCCTAAATCATCCTGAAGAGTCGTTGAAGGTGTGATATCCAAATCTCCTCGATGCATCTGTTCTGCAATCATATTGCTGATTCTTTCAAAAATCTCTTCTTTAGTCATTACAGCCACAGTTTCCCTCTCTTCTCTAATCTTCTTTTGATGTAAACACTTCTGTCAATTGACTGACAACATCAGTTTCTAACATCGTACGTACCTGTTTAATAGTATAATAAACTGACTTGGCATCACTGGATCCATGGCATTTGACGACAGGGGCTTTCAGTCCGAAAAGAACAGCTCCTCCTGCAGCAGAATAATCCATAAGGTCACGTAAGTGATAAAGGCTGTCTTTTAGGAAAAAGGCACCTAATTTTGCCTTAAAACCGCCGGTTTTAACGGCCTCTTTCAGAACTCCCATAATACTCAGCCCAGTACCTTCCATGGTTTTAAGGACAGCATTGCCTGTAAAGCCGTCTGCTACGACCACATCAGCAACACCGTTCATCAATTCTCTGGCTTCAATATTCCCGATAAAATTAAGCGTCTTATCTGCTGATAAAAGGCTGTAGGCTTCCTTCCTAATGGGATCACCCTTTGTACTTTCTGTCCCGTTATTAAGCAAACCAACACGGGGCTTAACAACAGATCGGACGTTTTCAGCATAGAAAGAGCCAAGAACAGCATATTGGTGCAGATGATGAGCTGTATTTTCCGCATTAGCTCCCAAATCCAGCATATCAACGCCCCGGCCATCAGCTGTTGGCAGGGTTGATAAAAGCCCCGGCCGGTCAATCCCTTTTATCCGTCCCACTACAAAAAGACCGGCTGCCAGCAATGCCCCTGTATTGCCGGCAGAAATAAGAGCCTGAACCTTTTTTTCTTTAACTGCTTGCGCACCAACTACCATACTGGCCTTTTTTTTACGCCGTACAGCCTTCGCCGGTTCATCATCAGAGTCAATTTTTTCGTCCGTATGTTGAATAGTCACTCGTTCAGTTGCTGTTAAATAATCTTTAATTTTCGCTTCGTCGCCGTAAAGCTCAATTTCAATATCCTTAAATTCCGCCAGAGCCCGATTGACTCCTTCGACAATAGCCTGAGGGGCATTATCACCGCCCATAGCATCTACAGCTATTTTTTTCATTATAATATCCTCTCACACACCCATTTTAATATTTTTTTATTATAGCACGATTTTAAAAAAATTCCAGAAGTCTGTCTGAATGCTAGTGCTGCACCTAAAACAGACCTCAGACTCTTTTAAAAAGCCATAGTTTAAAATTCAGAAACAAACTTAACAACTGTCCTTTTACTGGAAACTGTCCTTCATCAAGCCGCCCCATTTATCCAAATCATCAATAAATTTCTTACTCTTAAGATGAATCCCTACATAATTGTCATAAATATCATCTAAGAAAAGCCGGATTTTTTGTTTCATCTCCGGCTTAACCGAGATACTTTGCAGCTCTTCAAAAGAAACATTCTGGAAACGATCTAAAAGATAAGGAACATTAGGATCTAAATGTTTACGGTGAATATCTTCATGGTAATGCTCCGGACAAAGCAAACCAGAAAATTTATAAGAAAAATCAAAGGGCAGACCCACTCTGTGACAGACAGCACACTCATGGAAATTTAAACCTACCCCAAAGCGATCCAAAATCTGAACTTCAAAAATATGAGTTAGAATTTCGTAATCCAGACCATTATCCATTAACTCCAGCGTTTTTTTCAAAAAGGCAAAGAGCTGTGGATCAGCAGTATTATCAGCAATAGCTGCATCAGCTAAAGCAGACAGATAAGAAGCATAAGAAAGAATAAATAAATCATCATGAATTGCCTTATAAAGCCTTACTTCTTTATAATCTTCGATATAGGACAGGCCGTTATTATTAATCTTTATAATAAAATCGGCAACTGTCAAAGGCTGAATAACTGAATTCAGTTTAGACCGTCCGGCATGTCTGACAAAAAACATACGCTTCCCATCTGTCTCCGTAAAAATCTTAACCAGTTTATCATCTTCACGATAATTACGATTGTAAAGGACCAACCCCTTGGTTTCTTTAGTCTGCATGATTTTCCATAAATTCTTTCAAACGCTCCATAGCTCTACTGATCGTCTCCATACTGGCCGCATAAGACAGACGCACATAGCCTTGACCGTATTTCCCAAAAGCAACCCCAGGAATAAAGGCAACTGCCTTTTCACGCGCAAAATCTTGGCAAAACTTAAAGGAATCCTGTTCATATCCTGCAGGAATTTTGGCAAAAATATAGAAGGCACCGTCTGGTTTTATGATTTTAAAACCGAGAGCTGACATCTTTTCAATAATATAATCGCGCCGTTTAATATATTCTTCCTTCATGATAAGGGTATCATTTTTACCAACAGTTAAGGCTTCAATAGCCGCAAACTGCGCCATAGTTGCCGCAGCGGTCACCAAATACTGATGGCTCTTAATCAACTGTGCTGTTAAAAGAGCCGGTGCAAAAATAAAGCCGATACGCCAGCCTGTCATAGCATGTGATTTGGATAAACCGTTAATAAGAATCGTTTGTTCCGGCAGATACTCTGCTATTGAGACATGCGCTTCTTTATGATAGGTCAATTCCGAATAAACTTCATCACTGACTACAAAAATGTCATATTTTCTCAGAACATCTGCTAAAGCCTTTATCTGCTCACGCGAATAAGTGACACCGGTAGGGTTAGTAGGATAGTTCAATAAAACAGCTTTAAGTCTGTCACCCTGTTCTACAATGGCTTCTTCCAGCATTTCCGGTGTCAAAACAAAGTCATTAGCTGTCGTATCAATTTCGACAATTTCAGCACCTACAAGATTAACAATAGGTTCATAGCCAGGATAAGCAGGAGCAGGAAGCAAAACACTGTCACCAGGCTCTAAAATAGCAGTCAGAGCTGCAGATAAAGCTTCAGTTGCTCCGACTGTTACTAAAACCTCATCTTCAGGCTTGTAATGCAGATGGTATTTTTCCTCAACAAAGTCAGCTGCCGCTTGACGAAGTTCAGGCAAACCGCTCATCCCAGTATAATGTGACTGGTTAGCGTCAATAGCTTTTTTAGCTGCTGCTTTAACATGTTCCGGCGTTGTAAAATCAGGTTCTCCCAAAGTTAATTTCATCATTCCGGGAATATCAGAAATGGATTGGTCAAATTGACGAATCAGCGAGACCTCTATTTTATCTAAATTTTTATTAAATCGTTTTGTTAAGTCCATGTTTCTCACCTCATCAGTATAAGTATCTCTATTATACAAAAAATTCTGAAAATTTGCATTCCCAGCTGAATGAGTCCAGCTTATTTTAAATATTGATTACCAGCCATAACAATAGCAATTCAGGCCGCATATAAAAACAACCCCCGAAAGGGTTGTTTTTTGCCCTTATCTCAGATTATCCATTTCAAATAAAGGAGAGAGAGGACGTTTTTCATGGATACGGATAATAGCCTCTGCAATCAAATCAGCAATCGAAATTTGCTCAATTTTATCAATTAAACGCTCTTGAGGCAAATAGATAGTATCCAAAACTATCAGTTTTTCAATAGATGAATTTTGAATATTTGTAAGAGCCGGGCCTGACAACACCGGATGAGTACATGATGCATAGACATGTGTTGCTCCAGCTTCAGCAAGCGCATCTGCCGCATGGCAGATAGTTCCTGCTGTGTCAATCATATCATCAATAAGTATACAAGTCTTACCCTCAACCTTTCCAATGATATGCATGACTTCACTGGTATTCATTTTTGTAACACTGCGGCGTTTATCAATAATAGCAATCGGTGTTTGGAGAAATTGGGCTAATTTGCGGGCGCGTGTCACACCGCCATGATCCGGACTGACAACAACAACATCTTTTCCAGTCAGCCCGTTACGATTAAAATAGTCCGCAATTAGAGGAGCTCCCATTAGATGATCAACCGGAATATCGAAAAAACCTTGAATTTGCGCAGCATGCAGATCGACTGTCAGCAAGCGGTCAACACCAGCAACTTCTAACATATTAGCGACCAATTTAGATGTGATCGGTTCACGTGAACGGGCTTTGCGGTCCTGACGGGCATAACCGTAATAGGGCATTACTACACTGATTGTCTCTGCACTGGCCCTCTTGAGCGCATCAACCATAATCAAAATTTCCATTAAATGGTTGTTAACAGGAGAACTTGTTGACTGTAAAACAAAAACATGATGACCGCGGATAGACTCTTCTATATTCACTTGAATTTCACCATCTGAAAACTGGCGAACCGTTGATTTCCCAAGTTCAATCCCGATTGTCGAAGCAACTTTTTCTGCTAATTCTTTATTTGACGACAGTGCAAACAATTTTAAATCAGAGTAAGACATGGTTTCCTCCCAAAAAATTTATCCCTTATCATTCTAACGTTTTTTAACCATTTTTTCAAATGAAACTAAAAAGCAATAATAAGATTCCAATAACATTCGCTCACCGGACAGTCATTTTATTTATCAGCAAAAATCAGTATTTAAATCTTTTTTTCAATAGTCAACTGCCTTAAAAAATATACTTTTTTTGTAAAGTTTACTTGACAATAAATGTAAAGTAAACTATACTTAAAATGTAAAGGAAACCTGACATTTAGTCTAAACTAATAATAAGAGCTGTTAGAATGAATCACCTCTAAACTCTTTAGACACAATCGTAGGAAACACCGACGATTTACGAGTCTTATGATTCTTCCTTAATTTTTCTGTTTTTGCTGTAAGCTTTATACGGGCTTTGTATCTTATTAATTGAACACGCCCTAAACGCTGTGTAAAAAAGATAGACTTCCTTTGAGTCTTTGATAACTCAGCAGTCAGTCTCCTATTTTTACTTTGCGTTTTATACGGGCTTTGTATCTTATTGAAAGGAGAAAAATGAAGACAAAAATTCAAGAGCTGCGCAAAGCCGGCAAAATTAGCCAAGCGGAATTAGCTGATGCTGTTGAAGTCACCAGACAAACCATTATTTCTTTGGAGAAAGAGCGCTACAATGCTTCTTTAGAATTAGCCTATAAAATTGCACGATTTTTCGGAAAAACAATTGAAGAAGTCTTTCTATTTGAAGAATAAATATAGAAAGAGCTCTATAAAAACTTTTTAAGGCAAAAATCTAATTCCAAATGAAAAATAACAGTTACGCTTAATGATGACTTTGCCCTCCAAAAAGATATTGACAATAAGAAACAATCTGGGAGCAAAAACAGTTACTTTATAAGAAGTACTTTTGCTATCCCATTTCTGCACAGTAGATTAGAAGGAGATATAAGAATGTTGCTAAAATTGATGATAACAAATAGATTAGGTAAAAAAATAACTGAAAATGATTTCAGAAAAAACATTTTCAGGATCAGCTTTGCTTCATTAAGTCTGAGCTTTTTAGGAATTCTTTTTCTCAGGCATGCCAATTTAAGCAGCAGTTTTGCCAAGGGCATGGTTGTTGGAATAATTGTTAGCAGTTTCATTATAGGCTTAAATTTTCAATGGATTTATCACCATCCGCAGAAACTGCACCGCATGTATATTGACGCTTTTGATGAACGTAATATAACCATTACCAGCATTACTGCTCACTTAACTTTACAGCTGCTAACCTTGATAATCTTTGTTTTGCTTATTTTATCAACATTTGCAGATATTAAATTAACTTATGATATTTTGCTTATTACGCTAGTATACCTGCTGACTTTTGGTTTTGTCTTTTTACATTGGCTTATCAGTAAAATTATTTAAAACATCCATGACTTAAAATCCCAGTGAAAAAGGTGGCTGTCAGCGTGATGCAAGATCACTTGTCATCCCCTATTTTCATACGGATTTTTAAACGACCTTTGTATCTTGATGGAAGGGGTAAAATGATGAAAAAAATACAAGGTATGAAATATGTCTTATTAGCACTTGGGTTAATTTGTGTTGAACAAGCACCCACATTTTTTCTGAAACCCAAACAACCCTTGTGGCAAGCAGGACTTCTGATCTTTCTTTTTTTACTTATTAGTTTTGGAACAGTAAAACTTGGTAAACATTTGAATATTATCAGCTCACAAGCTGTCTTAAGACAGTGGCGAAGCTGGAAAATCACCATTATAGGGCTTCTAATTTTGTTCTCGGTACAAATAGTAGGCGGTATTGTTCTAACCATTGAAAATGGTGGCAATTCCACAGCTAACCAATCGGCTTTGGAGGAACTTTCTGCAAATCCTCTATTACTATTTACTATAATCGTTATTGTAGCCCCAATTGTGGAAGAAATCGTTTTTCGCGGATTGCTTTTAAATAAAACTTTTCACTTTTCTTATGTCGGTATCATTGTAAGCAGCTTCTTATTTGGTCTTTTGCATTTTCCGACAAATTTTGGCAGTTGGATTATTTACGGCGGTATGGGCTTAGTATTAGGATTAGTTTACAAACGCACCGGAAAAATAGAACACGCTTTTATGATTCATTTTCTAAACAATCTTATCGGTATAATACCTCTTCTTTTATAACAAATCTAAGCGATAATATAATAAAAATACGGTCAAACCAGCTTTGAAGACCAAGATTTAAAAATTTTTAACCCAAGCGAGAACAAGATTTGTTCCCGTTTTTCAGTATTCAAAGCACAAATATACATTGTATTTCTTAGGCAGAATCATCGAGCTTAGCACGAAACTTATAATCTTATTGAATTTGGCAAAAAAGTCTATGTGCTTTATCTTTATACTGAGCAATTCTGTGTTTCTAAACAAAAAAGACAAGGCGAAACACCTTGTCTTAATGTTAATTATATGTTTATGGGTAAATATAGTATACAGATCCACCCCATGTTGAAGCAGTAGGATCAAAGCTTCCACGGTAGTTACCGATACTTGAATTACCAGCATAGTTAGATTCCATAACTTGGATAGAATTTGTTCCTGATGCCGAAACAACTACAGCAACGTGACCATAGCCACCGCCATCATTCGGCCATACAGCAACTGCACCAGCAACTGGTGTTGTACCAACTGAGAAGCCGGCTGCCTGTGCACTGGAAATCCATTGGTTAGCATTGCCCCAATAGTTACCTACCCAGCTTGCCAAAGATTTAGCTCCCCAAGTACATTGTCCAACAGGATATGTATTAGCTGAAGATGCATTTGCTGCAGCTGTAGCAGCATTTGAACTTGATGTCGCGCTTTCAGCAGGCTGTGCTTGTTCTTCTGCAGGAGCTGCTTCAGCAGCAGGTGCTTCAGACTGAGGAGCTGCAGCTTCTTCTGATTGAACAGCTTCTGTTTCTGATACTGTTTCTGCAGGCGCCTCAACAGCTTCAGCTGTTTCTGATTCAGCAACTACAGTTTCACTAACTGTTTCCGACGTTACTTCTGATGAAGCAAGTGATTCTGTAGAATCAGTTGTTTCTGTCACTGTGTCAGTAGTAGCAGTAGCATTTTCGATTGCTTGCTGGGCAGCCGCAACAGATTCTGCTTGCGCTTGTGCTTCAGCAGCAGCCTGTGCTTCAGCGGCAGCTTGTGCAGCAGCAGCCTCAGCAGCAGCTTGTTCAGCAGCAACTTTTTCTGCTTCAAGAGAAGCTTTTTCGCCTTCAGCTGTTGCCAATTGAGAAGCCAAATCTAACTGAGCAGCTTCTAATTGAGCCTGCTGAGTAGCTAAAGAGGCAGAGTTTTCTTCGATAACAGCCTTGTTGGCTGCAACAGTATTAATAGCCTCTTGATTTTCAATTTGCTTAGCTTCTAACTCTGCTTTATCCGCTTCTTGCTGTTCTACCATCTTTTCGTTTGCAGAAACTACTTCACGGATAGCAACCACACGATTGATTGCATCTGAAATAGATTTTGAATTAAGAACAGTATTAATATAGCTTGTCACGCTGTTACCTTTTTGTGCACTGCGTGCTTGCTTTCTTAATGCTTCATTGCGAGCAACAATTTTACTTGAAAGTGTTTGAATTTCTTCGTTTAAAGTTTGTGACTGTGCCTCAAGCTCAGCATTCTGCGCTTCTAATTCAGCCTGCTGACTTTGAAGTGTGCTGACCTCTGTCTGAAGGGCACTGACTTTACTTTGCGTTTCTGCTTGTTCAGCTGTAAGATTGCTGATGACGGCATCTTGTGCTGCTATCTGTGAATCATAGTCTTCAGCATTTACTTGGGTAGCAGCTGTCCCTAAAGTTACACCGCTGACAAGAACTGCAGATAAAATTCTTTTCTTCATATTTAAATAACTACTCCTTTTTGATAAGACTTTATTATTGTACCAAAAAAACAGATGGTTTATATTACGCGATTGTTACAATTATGTTTAAATTTTAATTTAATCTAAAAACAATTTTCGCAAGGGTTTTTGACATATAAAAAAGGCAAGAATATTAAATACCAAAGTCGGAGCAAGGTTATAAGTAATGAAAAATGACAAAGAGACATCCGTAAAACCATACAAAAGGGAAAGAAAATAGCTTAAAATATTAAAAAAGAAAATAAAAATCAGATAAATTACTAAACTGCTGAAAAGACCGGTCATCTGTCTGCTGTCCAACTTGCCTATGAAAAAAGCGAGAAAAGGCAAAACAAGTGTGACAACACCAATATGATTAAGATAATAAAAATCAAACAGCAGTCCAATAACGGTTGACTCAAAAAAAATAAATGCTGTACTGTTATTATGATAAGTAAAGAGCAGAGCAGCCAGAAAAAGCTGGCTGGATATAATAACATAATAGTTAAAGAGTGAATTAAGTAAATAGGAAAATTGGCCGTCGACCAGTAATAATATAAAAATCAAGAAGACTAAACAATATTTATTTTTAACCCAAGATATCATTTTTCACCTACAACAGTTACATATGCTATATCAGAAAAGTCTGCTGCTGGAATAATATAAAGTTTTCTGTTTAAACTGTCTTTAGCGTCCTCAACTTCACCGACAGTTCCAACTGATATGTTAGCTGTCGTTTTGCCATCTAATCCACTAGTAGCAACTTGACTGCCTGTATCAATTTTTTCCGAAGAATTTAATTCGGAGACTAAGAATAAATTTTCCTCAGAGTCATAGGACATGAGTATGCCATAAACATTGCCGCTTGAAGTTGAAATTTTTACAGGAATGTCCAGGTTTGAGCCGCTGGAAAATAGATTAACACTTGCTGTTGTCTGACTTGTACTGGCCACTTTTCCGATGAGCCCGTTATCAGCAGCAACCAGCATGCCGTTTTCCACACCGGATTTTTTCCCAGCATTTATAGTCAGAGAATCATACCAGGAAACAGGGCTGCGGACAATCACTTGAGCAGAAATAGACGGTGATGGAAGATCACTCGTATTCTCTAATACTTTCTTTAATTCAGCGTTTTCTTCTGTCAAATCGTCAACAAGCTTTTGCTGATCTGTCAGCTCGTCTATCCGTTTTTTTAAAGCTTCATTTTCAGAATAAGTGTCTAGTAGGGAAGAAATATTTTCACCTAAAGCATTAACATACCGAAAAGGTACAGCAACAACATAATCAACCTTTGAAACCACTGAATTGACAGGTTTGGAAATTTCGGAAATAACCGAAGAATTCCTCAAAATAAAGAAAAGAAATGTAAAAAAAATAAGCACGCTAACTACACAAAAAAGAATAAACCGAGACAACCGCAACTTTTTCATTCTAACCCTCAAACAATCCCTTACCAAGCTCAAAAAATAAAGAAAACGAGATATCATAAAGATAATCTCGTTTAAAACAGTACGGAGAATAAGGGATTCGAACCCTTGCGCCGGTTACCCGACCTAACGATTTAGCAAACCGTCCTCTTCAGCCTCTTGAGTAATTCTCCATCTACAACTATATAATGGGCACGAGTGGACTTGAACCACCGACCTCACGCTTATCAGGCGTGCGCTCTAACCAGCTGAGCTACGCGCCCAAGAAAAACTTGGGGGACCAAAATCATAAAAAGCGGGTGACGAGAATCGAACTCGCGACAACAGCTTGGAAGGCTGTAGTTTTACCACTAAACTACACCCGCATAATCATGGCGCGGGACGGAATCGAACCGCCGACACATGGAGCTTCAATCCATTGCTCTACCAACTGAGCTACCGAGCCAAAAAGAATGTCCAATTGCGGGAGCAGGATTTGAACCTGCGACCTTCGGGTTATGAGCCCGACGAGCTACCTAACTGCTCCATCCCGCGATAAAATATAATCTTAATATAATCTGCCAAAGCAAATAACCTATAATCTTCTAATACTTCTAAAACTACTAGATGATTACTTAAGGAGGATGTGGGATTCGAACCCACGCACGCTGTTAAACGCCTGACGGTTTTCAAGACCGTTCCCTTCAGCCGGACTTGGGTAATCCTCCAGCAGTACTATGGACCTTGTAGGACTCGAACCTACGACCGCTCGGTTATGAGCCGAGTGCTCTAACCAGCTGAGCTAAAGGTCCCAAACCATCAATATAAATAATAATAGCGGCGAAGGGGATCGAACCCCCGACCTCCCGGGTATGAACCGGACGCTCTAGCCAGCTGAGCTACACCGCCAAAAAACATCGGGAAGACAGGATTCGAACCTGCGGCCCCTTGGTCCCAAACCAAGTGCTCTACCAAGCTGAGCTACTTCCCGTATGCACCCTGCAGGATTCGAACCTGCAACCGCCTGATTCGTAGTCAGGTACTCTATCCAGTTGAGCCAAGGGTGCCTTCTCTTTAATATGCCGAGGACCGGAATCGAACCGGTACGATGTCACTACATCCCAGGATTTTAAGTCCTGTGCGTCTGCCAGTTCCGCCACCCCGGCCATCTTAAAGAAAGCGAACGACGGGATTCGAACCCGCGACCCCCACCTTGGCAAGGTGATGTTCTACCTCTGAACTACGTTCGCTATGCCGGCTACATGACTTGAACACGCGACCCTCTGATTACAAATCAGATGCTCTACCAACTGAGCTAAGCCGGCCTTTCATGCGGGTGAAGGGACTTGAACCCCCACGCTTCCTAAGCGCCAGATCCTAAATCTGGTGCGTCTGCCAATTCCGCCACACCCGCTGTCTCTATGACCCGTACTGGGCTCGAACCAGTGACCCTCTGATTAAAAGTCAGATGCTCTACCAACTGAGCTAACGAGTCCTTCTCTCTCTTTGGACTTTTCCTATTCCAACGGTCCCGACGGGAATTGAACCCGCGATCTTCGCCGTGACAGGGCGACGTGATAACCGCTACACCACGGGACCTCCTATGGGAGTTAACGGGATCGAACCGCTGACCCTCTGCTTGTAAGGCAGATGCTCTCCCAGCTGAGCTAAACTCCCTTGAATGAGAGTTTAGCTCAACCTGGGCCCCTGTCGTGCGCTAATCGCTGCGACAAAGCCGAACACTGTTCGACTTAGCTGAGCTAAACTCCCCCCTAGCTAAGCAACTCCCTTATCTCGCAGGGGGAAACCCCCAACTACTTCCGGCGTACTAGGGCTTAACGACTGTGGTCGGCATGGGTACAGGTGTATCCCCTAGGCTAGCGTCACTTAACTCGGTCTGAACTAAAAAACTAGTCCATTCAAAATTGAATACCTCCTAAAACCGTCCGCTCCTAACCTCTCGGTTAAGTCCTCGAGCTATTAGTACTGGTCCGCTCAATAGCTCACACTAATTACACTCCCAGCCTATCTACCTGTTCGTCTCTCAGGGCTCTTATTAACTAACGTTATGGGAAATCTCATCTTGAGGCAGGCTTCACACTTAGATGCTTTCAGCGTTTATCCTTCCCCTACTTAGCTACCCAGCTGTGCCCTTGGCAGAACAACTGGTACACCAGCGGTAAGTCCACTCCGGTCCTCTCGTACTAGGAGCAGCCCCTCGCAAATTTCCTACGCCCGCGACGGATAGGGACCGAACTGTCTCACGACGTTCTGAACCCAGCTCGCGTGCCGCTTTAATGGGCGAACAGCCCAACCCTTGGGACCGACTTCAGCCCCAGGATGCGACGAGCCGACATCGAGGTGCCAAACCTCCCCGTCGATGTGAACTCTTGGGGGAGATAAGCCTGTTATCCCCAGGGTAGCTTTTATCCGTTGAGCGATGGCCCTTCCATGCGGTGCCACCGGATCACTAAGCCCGACTTTCGTCCCTGCTCGAGTTGTAGCTCTCGCAGTCAAGCTCCCTTCTGCCTTTACACTCTGCGATTGATTTCCATCCAATCTGAGGGAACCTTTGGGCGCCTCCGTTACCTTTTAGGAGGCGACCGCCCCAGTCAAACTGCCCGTCAGACACTGTCTCCGTAGATGATTAACCTACCGGGTTAGAGTAGCCATAACACAAGGGTAGTATCCCAACAACGCCTCCAGAGAAACTAGCGTCCCTCCTTCTTTGGCTCCTACCTATCCTGTACATGTCTTACAGATACGCAATATCAAACTGCAGTAAAGCTCCATGGGGTCTTTCCGTCCTGTCGCGGGTAACCTGCATCTTCACAGGTACTAAAATTTCACCGAGTCTCTCGTTGAGACAGCGCCCAAATCATTACGCCTTTCGTGCGGGTCGGAACTTACCCGACAAGGAATTTCGCTACCTTAGGACCGTTATAGTTACGGCCGCCGTTTACTGGGGCTTCAATTCACACCTTCGGACTACTCCTAAGCGCTCCTCTTAACCTTCCAGCACCGGGCAGGCGTCACCCCCTATACTTCATCTTGCGATTTCGCAGAGAGCTGTGTTTTTGATAAACAGTTGCTTGGGCCTCTTCACTGCGGCTGACCTCTCAGTCAGCACCCCTTCTCCCGAAGTTACGGGGTCATTTTGCCGAGTTCCTTAACGAGAGTTCGCTCGCTCACCTGAGGCTACTCGCCTCGACTACCTGTGTCGGTTTGCGGTACGGGTGGTATCATTCGCCGCTAGAAGCTTTTCTTGGCAGTGGGACATCACTCACTTCGCTACTAATCTTCGCTCCCCTTAACAGCTCAATGTTCCCGATAGAAGCATTTGACTCCTATCTCATCTTACTGCTTGGCCGGACTCTTCCAGTCGTCCGGTTGAGCTAGCCTCCTGCGTCCCTCCTTCACTCCTGATACCAGTACAGGAATATCAACCTGTTGCCCATCGGATACACCTGTCGGTCTCTCCTTAGGTCCCGACTAACCCAGGGCGGACGAACCTTCCCCTGGAAGCCTTAGTCTTACGGTGGACAGGATTCTCACCTGTCTTGCGCTACTCATACCGGCATTCTCACTTCTATACGCTCCAGTGCTCCTCACGGTACACCTTCGCCGCCTATAGAACGCTCTCCTACCATACCTTCTAAAAGGTATCCACAGCTTCGGTAAACTATTTCAGCCCCGGTACATTTTCGGCGCAGGGGCACTCGACTAGTGAGCTATTACGCACTCTTTGAATGAATAGCTGCTTCTAAGCTAACATCCTAGTTGTCTCTGCACCCCCACATCCTTTTCCACTTAATAGTTATTTGGGGACCTTAGCTGGTGGTCTGGGCTGTTTCCCTTTCGACTACGGATCTTAGCACTCGCAGTCTGACTGCCGGGCATAAATCTATGGCATTCGGAGTTTATCTGAGTTTGGTAATCCGAGAAGGACCCCTTACCCAAACAGTGCTCTACCTCCATCATTCTTCGCCCGACGCTAGCCCTAAAGCTATTTCGGAGAGAACCAGCTATCTCCAAGTTCGTTTGGAATTTCTCCGCTACCCACAAGTCATCCAAGCACTTTTCAACGTGCCCTGGTGCGGGCCTCCAGTGCGCTTTACCGCACCTTCACCCTGCTCATGGGTAGGTCACTTGGTTTCGGGTCGACATCCAGATACTTCTCGCCCTTTTCAGACTCGGTTTCCCTACGGCTCCGTCTCTTCAACTTAACCTCGCATCTAAACGTCACTCGCCGGTTCATTCTACAAAAGGCACGCTCTCACCCATTAACGGGCTCGAACTTCTTGTAAGCACACGGTTTCAGGGGCTCTTTCACTCCCCTTCCGGGGTTCTTTTCACCTTTCCCTCACGGTACTGGTTCACTATCGGTCACTAGGGAGTATTTAGGGTTGGGAGATGGGCCTCCCAGATTCCGACGAGATTCCTCGTGTCTCGCCGTACTCAGGATTCTGCTTGGTCTTAATCATCATTTCAAATACGAGGCTCTTACTCTCTCTGGCTGACCTTCCCAGATCATTCTTCTATCATCATTAAAACCACTCTGCAGTCCTTCAACCCCGAAGTGTAAACACTCCGGTTTGCCCTCCTGCCCTTTCGCTCGCCGCTACTCAGGCAATCGCTTTTGCTTTCTCTTCCTGCAGCTACTGAGATGTTTCAGTTCACCGCGTCTTCCTTCCTCTGCCCTTAACAGGCAGGGATGTCAGGCTGTACCTGACGGGTTCCCCCATTCGGACATCTCTGGATCTTCGCTTACTTACAGCTCCCCAAAGCATTTCGTCGTTCGTCACGTCCTTCTTCGGCTCCTAGTGCCTAGGCATCCACCGTGCGCCCTTACTAACTTAACCTTATTCTCGTTTCTCGGTTTTTTTCAGCGTTTCGGTTTCTTTTCTTGCCATCTATCATGGTCTAAACCATCATAAATGGGTTGAGGTATTCAATTTTCAATGGACTAGTCGATAAACCGCACAGCGATTTATCTAGGTGATTCATCTAGGCGCATCTCATGACTAACGGCTTACTCGCGCTAACCCTCATCACTCAATCCCCTAGATTATGGAGCCTAGCGGGATCGAACCGCTGACCTCCTGCGTGCAAAGCAGGCGCTCTCCCAGCTGAGCTAAGGCCCCCTTGACCTCTCAAAACTAAATAAGACCGCAACGTGCATCCATTTCCTTAGAAAGGAGGTGATCCAGCCGCACCTTCCGATACGGCTACCTTGTTACGACTTCACCCCAATCATCTATCCCACCTTCGGCGGCTGGCTCCATTAGGTTACCTCACCGACTTCGGGTGTTACAAACTCTCGTGGTGTGACGGGCGGTGTGTACAAGGCCCGGGAACGTATTCACCGCGGCGTGCTGATCCGCGATTACTAGCGATTCCGACTTCATGGAGGCGAGTTGCAGCCTCCAATCCGAACTGAGATTGGCTTTCAGAGATTAGCTGGCCGTCACCGACTCGCAACTCGTTGTACCAACCATTGTAGCACGTGTGTAGCCCAGGTCATAAGGGGCATGATGATTTGACGTCATCCCCACCTTCCTCCGGTTTATTACCGGCAGTCTGGCTAGAGTCCCCAACTTAATGATGGTAACTAACCATAAGGGTTGCGCTCGTTGCGGGACTTAACCCAACATCTCACGACACGAGCTGACGACAACCATGCACCACCTGTCTCCTCTGTCCCGAAAGAAAAAACTATCTCTAGTCCTGTCAGAGGGATGTCAAGACCTGGTAAGGTTCTTCGCGTTGCTTCGAATTAAACCACATGCTCCACCGCTTGTGCGGGCCCCCGTCAATTCCTTTGAGTTTCAACCTTGCGGTCGTACTCCCCAGGCGGAGTGCTTATTGCGTTAGCTCCGGCACTAAGCCCCGGATAGGGCCTAACACCTAGCACTCAGCGTTTACGGCGTGGACTACCAGGGTATCTAATCCTGTTTGCTCCCCACGCTTTCGAGCCTCAGCGTCAGTAACAGACCAGAGAGCCGCTTTCGCCGCCGGTGTTCCTCCATATATCTACGCATTTCACCGCTACACATGGAATTCCACTCTCCCCTTCTGTACTCAAGTCCCGCAGTTTCAAAAGCATACATTGGTTAAGCCAATGCCTTTGACTTCTGACTTACGAAACCGCCTGCGCTCCCTTTACGCCCAATAAATCCGGACAACGCTCGGGACCTACGTATTACCGCGGCTGCTGGCACGTAGTTAGCCGTCCCTTCCTCGTATGATACCGTCACAGTGTGAACTTTCCACTCTCACACCCGTTCTTCTCATACAACAGAGCTTTACGAAACGAATTCCTTCTTCACTCACGCGGCGTTGCTCGGTCAGGGTTCCCCCCATTGCCGAAGATTCCCTACTGCTGCCTCCCGTAGGAGTCTGGGCCGTGTCTCAGTCCCAGTGTGGCCGTTCACCCTCTCAGGCCGGCTATGTATCATCGCCTTGGTAGGCCTCTACCCTACCAACTAGCTAATACAACGCAGGTCCATCTCTCAGTGATGCTAGTGCTCCTTTTAATCCTCTAACAGGCGTTAAAAAATCTTATGCGGTATTAGCTATCGTTTCCAATAGTTATCCCCCGCTGAGAGAAAGGTTACCTACGCGTTACTCACCCGTTCGCGACTCACTAATCTGTCCATTAACACGTTAATCAACAAACTGTGCGTTCCACTTGCATGTATTAGGCACGCCGCCAGCGTTCGTCCTGAGCCAGGATCAAACTCTCATTCGAATTTGAACGTTACTCGTTCTTTGTCTGTCGCTGACAGTTTTTTATTTTGACAGGTTAATTCCTTAACCCGCACGTCTTGGTCTTATTCAGTTCTCAAAGGTCAACGCTGCCACTTTTCAGACAACTCCTTTATTCTAGCAAATCAGAACAAAGCTGTCAAGGACTTTTTTCCCTTTTTCCTCAACCTTAAACTCTGCCCAGAGCTCTCTCTGACAGCTCAATTAGTATAGCATCTCTTACAAGCTGTTGTCAAGGGGGGAGCTCACTTTTTTTCGATTGCCATTACAGTTTTTGCTTAGTGCTCAGCGATGCGGGTGGACACACAGACATTTGAATTAATCTGCTTATAGCTGTTTTGTTCTAAATTTCTTCTATTCCTAAAGAAAATAACCGAAAAACAGTCTGACTTATTTCATTCCTAAAAAAGGAACACCTTAAAAAGTGTTCCTAAGCATATCATTTTCTTTCGAATTAACGTTTTAAATAGCGGTTTATTTTTAGTCCTGTTCTTGTTCTGACAGTTTTTCTTTAATTTCATCGTAAGACAAGGCGTGAGCTTCACCTTCTTTGTCAGTTTCTTGCGGCATTTTCCCCGTTTCATAAATTGATTTAATTTGCGAAGCATCTAATGTTTCGTACTTAAGCAGGGCTTCAGCAATTAATTTATGTGTTTCACGGTTTTCTTGAATAATTTCAGCTGCTTTATTGCGCGCTTCATTTAGTAAGTCACGGACTTCATCATCAATCATTTGTGCCGTCTGCGCTGAGTATGATTTTTCAGGACTTATTTGACCAAGCATAACAGAATGATCTCCTTCATACTGCACCGGACCTAATTTATCACTCATTCCATACTCTGTAACCATAGCACGCGCCATTTGAGTTGCCTGTTCAAAGTCATTTGAAGCACCTGTTGTCTGAGCATTGAAAATAATTTCTTCAGCAACACGGCCCCCCATAAGACCCGCTAACTGTTCCTTCATATCGCTTTTAGAAAGCAGCATTTGATCTTCTTTAGGAAGAGCAATCATGTAACCACCAGCTCTGCCGCGCGGTACAATAGTTACTTTATGTACAACACGAGCATTTGAAAGCACCAGCCCGACAATGGTATGGCCAGCTTCGTGGTAAGCAACCATTTCACGTTCTTTCTGTGAAACGGTCTTATCTTTTTTCGATGGTCCTGCAATAACACGATCCTCAGCCTCATCAATGTCACTGGCATCGATTAACTTTTTATTTCGGCGAGCAGCGACAAGAGCAGCTTCATTTAAGACATTTTCAAGATCGGCACCAACAAAACCAGGTGTTTGTTGAGCCACAACTTTAAGATCAACATCATCAGCTAATGGTTTGTTCTTGGCATGAACTCGTAAAATAGCTTCACGTCCCTTAACATCAGGACTGCCTACTAAAACCTTTCGGTCAAAGCGTCCCGGACGAAGAAGAGCTGGGTCAAGAACATCGCTCCGGTTTGTTGCTGCAATAACAATGATACTCTCATTGCCTTCAAAACCATCCATTTCAATCAACAGTTGGTTAAGTGTTTGCTCCCGTTCATCATTTCCGCCGCCCATTCCGGCACCGCGACGCCGTCCGACCGCATCTATTTCATCAATAAAAATGATAGCACGCTCTGCTTTCTTTGCATCTTCAAACAAAGAACGAACACGGCTTGCCCCTACACCGACAAACATTTCAACAAAATCTGAACCAGAGATGCTAAAGAACGGCACACCTGCTTCGCCAGCGACTGCTTTTGCAAGAAGGGTTTTACCGGTCCCCGGAGGGCCCTCAAGCAAAACACCGGCCGGAATACGGGCTCCAAGCAACTTGTACCTTTTTGGATTTTTAAGAAAATCAACAACTTCAATTAGTTCCTGCTTCTCTTCTTCAGCACCGGCTACATCCGAAAAACGGACTTTTATATGACTTTGGCTTTGGGATTTAGCTCTATTTTTACCAAAGCTCATCGCTCCACGGGCTCCACCACCATTTTGATTCATCATCATCATAAAAAAAACAATGACAACTATAAGCGGCAAAAAGCTGATTAAAAGTGAAATCCAAGCACCGCTGGAGCTTTCCCTTTTGACTCTGAGACTGGTTCCTGATTCTTCTGCTGCTGCAGTTATTTTTTCTATTGAACTGTCATTTGCAAGCACGATAGAGGTAAAATCGGTTACAGTTGTTGTAGTTGAACCAAGAAATGACAAATTAGTATCTGTCTTTACTTCCTGTGCTTCCTTATATTTACCTGTAACTTCAATGATGCTGTCATTAGGCTGGTAAGTAATAGACTTGATATTACCATCTTCTATTTGCTTGATTAATTTAGAGTAGCTAATTTGCTGACTCTGTGTACTTGTTCCTCTTAAATAATACTGTAATCCTGTCACAACTAAGACAATCAGTAATATATAAACAAAAGAGTTCCGTACAAAACCATTATTATTATTTTTCATAAAGTAATAAACGACCCTTTTCTACGTATAAATATATTATATAGTTATTCTGAATAAACCTTCTCTTTTAAAACACCAACATATGGGAGATTACGGTATTTTTCAGCATAATCCAAGCCAAAACCTACAATAAATTCATTTGGAACATTATAACAAATATAATCTGCATCAATATCTACCACACGACCTTCTGGTTTATCAAACAAAGTAGCAATCTTTACAGATTTAGCTTGTCGGTATTTAAACATATCACGCAGATACTTTAAAGTGCGCCCTGTATCAATAATATCTTCAATAAAAATAACATCTCGCCCTTCAACATTAGTGTCTACATCCTTAAGGATTTTAACTTCGCCGCTGCTCCTTGTTCCACCGTGGTAACTTGACACGACCATAAAATCAATTTCGACCTGAGTATCGATATGTTTCATTAATTCAGCCATAAAGGGGACCGAACCTTTTAAAACACCTACTAAAAGCGGGTTTTTACCATGATAGTCTTTTGTCAGCTGCCTTCCAAGCTCTTTTGTTTTATCAATAATTTCTTTTTCTGAATAAAGGATTCTTTCAATGTCCTGTTCAAGCATGACTTCACCTGTCTTCTAATTTCTCAATATGCAATGTGGCTTCCATTATATCACGATTAGACGCTTTTCTCAAATAAGTTTTACCGGCAGCCAGAACAAAAATGATGTCGCCTTCCTGCTCTCCAATAACAGCACTTGCCCTTTCCTGAAAAGAGAATTTTTCATCAATAAAAAGCCGGCTTAGTTTTTTTGTGAATTTTCCAAAATGAATACGATCACCATCTCGTTTTTCCCGCAGTAAAATCGGACTTAAACTAAAAATCGGAATCTCTGTTTCCTTATTATCTGGACACTGTTTGAAAGAAAATCGGTACTGACCATATTTGACTATACTGTCACATTCTACCACTTTTTCTTTAGGCAGCCTATAGGTCTCAGGGCTGATTTTTTTAATTTCAAATGAGTCATAACTTTTAAGCAGGTAATAGCCTTTTTTGATAGCATAGGTACAATTAGCACGCGTTTGAATAAGATGCATTATCTCATTAAACTGTCCCTTACTTACCTGTAAATCAGGAAATTCTTCCAAATAATCCTGCAGTAAAACCATTTGTACCGGTTCGGTCTGCTGTAAAAATTCATGGCAGTCAGTTGTCTTAATACGAGCTGTCAAGTCTTTTAAAGCCTGAAAAATAAATCGACTCTCTGCTCCTAAACTTTGGAGAGACTCCTTAATCTTCGGATTTTCTGCTCCTAAAGCCGGCAAATAGTGATTGCGGACACGGTTTCTTAAAAAAGCTGATGTGTGGTTAGAAGCATCCTCAAAATGGAAAATATCCGGCCAATCCTCTTTAGGAAAAGGTAGAAAGGGTCGAATAAGCTCGCCGGTACCAAATGTTTGACGGTCTGCAATACCAGATAAATGGCGCAGCCGACTCCCACGAATCAGCCGCATAAAAATAGTCTCAGCTTGATCATCAGCATGGTGAGCAGTAACCACAGCAGTATAATGTTCTGAAGACATCACTTCCTTAAAAAAGAAATAACGGAACCGGCGGGCCGCATTCTCTGAAAAAGAGCCAGAGAAGTCACGCGTAAAAATAGGAACACTATGATTGAATGCCCACTTCTTTAGATAAGCTTCTTCATCATCTGCTTCCGGACGTTGCTTATAATTAACATGAGCAATTCCAATTTTGATAGCCAGCTCTTTTCGATGAGCATATAAAAAATGCAGTAAATTCATTGAATCAGCCCCGCCAGATACAGCGATTAAAACTTTATGGTGTTTTGTAAAATAAGCTTTTTCCTGAATATGAGTTAAAATTTTTTGATTCATTTTATTTTAAAACAGCATAGATATCATCAGCAATTCTGGTGATATCATCATAAGAAGCTTTATCCGTAAAAATGGAAACAATATACGGTTCCTCTGCGTAAATAATAGCAACATCATGCTTATAATCATAAGCATCTCCGATTTTATGTGAAACCTGCACAGAAATATCTTTTGCAATTCTGCTGTCATCGTAATCAGTTGAAGATAAATATTCTATAATTTTTCCGTCCTGATAGTAAATTGCTTCCATCATATTGGCCGCTGCTTCAGCAGAAATATTCCTTTCCTTCATGTCCCATTTCATTCCAGATAAGGCATCAATTTCATCTTGAAAGTCTTTATCATACTGTTCGGCCACATAATAGCCCAGAATATTAGTAGCAACATTATCAGAATTCTGAGCAACAGCTTTCAACAGGTTTTCCACATTGTATTCCTTATTATCAGCGGTTTTGCTGATTTTTCCACTGCCGCTCGGATTATAAGCTTCTTTAAAATTATTCACTTCACTGATATATTTCAGCTTATCAGTGAATTTAAGTTTCCCATCCTGAATCTGTTCCTGTGTATAGTAAAGTGTTGCCAGCTTAGCAACACTGGCTGCATACATTTTTGTATTTTCATTAATACCGGCACTTTTTTGAGTATTTAATTGTTTAACAAATATAGAGTAATTGGGCTGATTATATTTTTGCGTCAAAAGATTTTGAATTTTTTTCATACGATTATCCGTAACTGATAGATAATCCTCACTGATCCAGCCTTTACCAGAAACTTTATAGTAAACTCCCTGTTCAGTCACTGCTTTTTCTGTCAGGTGTATTTGAGTATAGGACGTTAAAGAGCTTTTGACTTCTTTGCTTCCGTACACAAGAGGCTGATTATAAACTTTAAAATCTTCTTCAAGCCAGTAGTCTAAATCAACTTTTTCCTGACTGTAGACAATATCATCATAAATAATTTGATGGCTGGCCTCAATATAAGTACCATCTGACAGTACAAAAACCGGAATCAAATTATCATTGATAATCATCCCAGTAATTGTTATCTTGCTGTTTGGTTTAATTGTATGAGACACGGCAGTCAAATTGCTGTCTTTATAGGAGGAAGCTGAGTGATAAAGGTTAGGATTGTTCGGGATCTTATCAAAATAAAAAGCATCTGTTGCTACATTAGAGATTAGACTGTACTGCATTTCATTTGACCATTCACTTTTTTCTGAACTGTACAGAAGAAGAGGAGCCAAACAAAAAGGTATTAACATAAAGGCTAATAACTGTTTCATCGACTCCTCCTTTCAACAGATTTTGACAGACTGTCTTCTCTCAGTTGTTGATTTTTTATCGCCAATTCTTCTAATTTCTCATCAGAATAGGCTAAAAATTTTTCAATAGTTCCAATTAAATCTTCCATATTCTTTATTTTGGCAGTAGACTTGGCACCGGATAAATAATTTCTCCTTCACGGGAAAGATAATATTTGGCGCGTGCATACTTTTCAACATAATCATTATCTTTCAAACGCTCAGCTAAAAGCTTTTCTGCTTCCGTTTCTTCCGCTAGCTCATCATACTCTTTTTCCAATTTTACAACTTGTTCCTTACGTTCTTGCAAGGTCATATAACTTTTTACAAGATTGTAGGTCGGTAAAATAAAAAGCAGCATAATAAAAATTAAAATCCATCCCATAAAGCGGTTACGGCGGCGTGTTTCTTCTTCTTCATAACGCTTTCTTAAATTTTCATCGTTAATATACTGATTGTTAAGTTGGACAACATTAGGTTTCTTCATTTGTTTCGATCCTTGTCTCACTTATTATTTCATACATTTTAGCTGCATCTTCTTTTTTTGTACTGTCTTTCATTTCTAAAACACGCACCGTCAATAATTTATGACCGAAACGGACTTCTATTTCATCATTAATTTTTAAATCCGTTGAACTCTTAGCCAAAATACCATTAACTTTAATACGGCCTTTATCAGCTACCTCTTTAGCTACAGGACGGCGCTTGATAATACGTGATACTTTTAAAAATTTGTCAAGTCGCATTTGGTCTCCCCCCATTATCCATTTATTTTATCATTTTTCTTGTTTAATTAACAGAAAAAGACTGCAGTTACCAAGCGGCTAAGAAAAAATTTTTAAGAACTGCTTGTTTAATCGTTTCATATCTGATTTAAAAATTAGAGCATTTCTGTATTTTTTAAAACTCAGTTTTTTCTGTCCTTAATTGTGCTCAGTGCTTGACCAAATTTCATCAGTTCTTCCAAAATCTCATAATTTTTTTTGTTTTTTACATTAAAAATAATTTCTATCTTCCCATCATATTCACCGATGCTTGCTTTTAGATCAGTTTTTGCCAGAGCTTCAAAATAGTCTTGTGTCAAGTAAAATTTCAAGGAAGTTTTTTCAAACCTTATTTTTATGCTATCTTGCTTACGTTCAACAAATTCCGCAAAAGCAAAATCCATATAAGCTTTAAGTAAGCCAATTTCAAGTAAATAAGCTACCTGATCCGGATAATCTCCGAAACGGTCAATTAGTTCATCTTGTAAATTTTCATAGTCCTGACGATTTTCAATCTGTCGAATACGCTTGTATATTTCTATTTTCTGCCGCTCATCTTCTATATACTCTGTTGGAAGATAGGCATCAATTTGCAAATTGATTTCGGCGTTGCCCTTCTGTCTTATTTTAGACTTTCCTTGTTTAACAGCAAGAGCTTCTTCTAAAAGCTGTGTGTACATTTCATAGCCAACAGAATCAATAAAGCCGCTTTGCGAGGATCCTAGAATGTTTCCTGCTCCGCGAATAGCCAAGTCACGCATAGCAATTTTAAAACCTGATCCTAATTCTGTGAAGCCTTTGACTGCATCTAAACGTTTTTCAGAAACCTCTGATAAAATCTTAGTCGGATGATACATCAAGTAAGCATAAGCAATCCTGTTGGAACGTCCCACTCGCCCTCGAAGTTGATATAGGGTTGACAATCCCATCCGGTCAGCATCTTCAATAAATAATGTGTTGACATTAGAGATATCAATTCCAGTTTCGATAATTGTTGTAGCAACCAATACATCGTAATCGCCATTAATAAAATCGATGAGCGTATTTTCCAACTGAATTTCACTCATTTGACCATGTACAAATCCAATACTGGCTTCTGGAACCAACTGCTGCAGTTCGTAAACTTTTTTGTCAATTGTGTCAACTTTATTGTAAATATAAAAAATCTGGCCTTCTCTTTCTATTTCTCGAATAATGGCTTCACGGATTATATCTGGATTATTTTCCAAAACATAAGTTTGTACAGGATAACGATTGGTGGGCGGAGTTTCAATAACAGACAAATCACGAATTCCCAGCATCGACATATGAAGTGTTCGCGGAATCGGGGTAGCTGTTAAAGTCAGGACATCAACTTTGGTTTTCAATGCCTTGAGTCTTTCTTTGTGCTTTACTCCAAAGCGCTGCTCTTCATCAATGACAATCAAGCCTAAGTCTGCAAAGGCAACATCTTTTGATAATAAACGATGTGTCCCGATAATAATATCAATTTGCCCTTTTTTTAATTGTTCAAGTGTATTTTGCTGCTCTTTTTTACTTCTGAAACGGCTAAGAACATCAACATTAATCGGGTAATTTTCAAAACGTTCTCTAAAATTGCTGTAATGCTGCTGGGCAAGAACAGTAGTTGGAACGAGAACAGCGACTTGTTTATGATTATTAACAGCTTTAAAAGCAGCTCGCATAGCAACTTCTGTTTTGCCAAATCCGACGTCTCCTACTAAAAGACGGTCCATAGGCTTGGCTTTTTCCATATCTGCTTTTACTTCTTTGATAGAACGCAACTGATCTTCTGTTTCAACATAAGCAAAATCGCCATCAAATGCGCGTTGTAAATCATCATCAGGCGAGAAAGGAAATCCCTCTAACTGACTGCGTTCAGCATACAGGCTTATAAGACTGTCAGCAATATTTTCAACCTGCTGTGTGACTTTTTGTTTAGTTCTTTGAAAGCGTCCATCATTGAGCTTGTTGATTTTGGGTTCTTTGCCGTCAGCTGATAAATATTTAGACAGTGTTTCAATTTGCTCAACAGGAATAGAGACGCGATCTGAATTCTGATATTGAATGGTTATGTAATCACGATGAACGCCTCCTACTTCAATCGTTTCAATTCCTAAGAAACGCCCGATTCCATGAACATTATGAACAATATAATCTCCCTTGACTAACTCGTTATAATCTTTTAAACGCTCAGCATTGGTAATATGCTGTGAACGTCGCACTCTCCCTTTCGATCGCTTATGGTAAATCTCATGTTCTGTGATTAAAACAAGTTTTTCATCAGCAAAATAAAATCCGTTTGATAAATCCCCCACAATCATTTGAACTTTTTTGCTTTGAATATCATCTATTGTGCTTACAGGAACGTCAAAATCGTACTCTTTCAATGATTCCTGCAAACGTTCCAGACTGTGCTGTGAACTTGCTTGTATCAAAACTGTATTTTGTGTTTTCTGATAACGTTTTATCTCATCAATTAATATAGAAAATTGATTGAAAAAATCCTGCATTGCGTACTGTGTAAATTGATAACTTTCATCAAATTTTATTCGTCCCAAACCTTTATGAAAATTTGAAAAAAAGCTGGCTGGTTGATAACTTTGTAACTTTTTGTAAACATCAGAAAAGTAATTTGAAGTTGACAATGCTTTACTGCTTTGTAAATCATCTGTCAAGATACCAGCAACTTCCGTATCAAATCGATTATTAAAATCTGTTATTTTTTGAAAATCATCAAAAATTAATGGTGTTCCTTTGGGGATATAATCTAGTAAAGTCCATTCATTTTCGTAAACAAGATTCAAAAACTTACGAATATCCTTATGTCTAAAATAGCTTTGACTGGCATACAGCAATTCATTCAAATAGGAATGCAAAATTTCATCTTTTACAACTGCCATTTGTTCTTTTAAAACAGAAGTAAATCTGTCAAAGTCTTGATCGGATAGTATAACATCATCTGCAGGTGAGACAATTACTTTTTTTATACGATTTAAAGATTTTTGAGTCTCACTATCAAATTGTCGGATACTGTCAATTTCGTCTCCAAAAAATTCAAATCGATAAGGCAGACTTGCATTAATATCGTATATATCTAAAATAGCTCCTCGTTGACTGAATTCTCCTGAATGAGATACTTGTTTTACTTTTTTATAGCCGATATTCGATAATTTCTTTACAATTTTGTCAAGCCTGTACTCTTTTCCTACTTCAAAGGATAAATAGCTTTCTTGATAGGTTTTAGGACTTGGTAAAAGAATACGCATTCCAGCTGTATTAGTAATTAAGATTCCTTTTTCGTTTTCAGAACTTAAAAAATGAAGAGCCGCCAATCGGGAAACAGCCCTATCAAATGAGGCAAAAACAAATTCTGCTGCAGCTGCGTCGTCAGCAAAAAATGAATAAACATTTTCTCCGCTAATCAAACTGCCCAAATCATTAGCCAGTTTTTCAGCTTCATTTTGAGTTGAAGTGACAACAACCAATTTATCAGCTGCACTATGGTAAGCAGATGCAATAACAGCAGCCTTGCTTGAGCCAGAGAGTCCCATAAGAAGCTGGCGTTTTGCAGTCAATATACCTGCATGCCAGCTTTGAATTTTTTTATTTTGGCTAAATAAATCTACTATATTCATAACTTACCCATTAAATCGATGCACAACTTTTTCAAAATCATCATCTTGTAAATAAAACTTGACAGCCTTGTCAACTTTATTAAGTGCAGTATGGATTGTATCAAGCTCTTCTTCAGTAAATTTACTGAGTACATAATCAATAACAGTTCTGCTGTCTTTAGGCCGCCCAATACCAATTTTAATACGATTAAATTCTTGTGTCTTTAACTGAGCAATAAGGGATTTTATTCCATTGTGACCACCGGCAGATCCTTTTTGGCGGAAACGGACTTTACCTGTTTTCATATCTAAATCATCATAGATAACAATAAAATCTCTCAATGAAATATTATAGTAAGTCAGCAAAGCCCTAATAGCAATACCGCTATTATTCATAAAAGTAGTTGGTTTCACAAAATAAATTTTCTCACCCTTAAGAAACGCAGAACCAATTTCAGCTTTAAACGTTTTATCTTCTGTAAAGGTTGTGTCAAGTTCTTTTACAATTTTGTCAATGGCCATAAAGCCAATATTATGACGTGTGTCTTTATATTTTGAACCTGGATTACCTAATCCAGCAATCATTTTTACCATTCATTTTCCTTTCCGCCAAAAATAGAGCTGGGACAGCCTGTCTCAACTCTTTTTAATTTCTGCTCAAACAAGACCGTTATACATTATTCAGGTTTCAAAACTGTCAATTAAGTCAGCATAGTGCATATATATATCACTATACATTAAAGCGAAACTCCATAATATCACCGTCTTGAACAATATAATCTTTGCCTTCTTCACGCAGGCGTCCTGCTTCTCTAACAGCTTTTTCGCTGCCATACTTAAGCAAATCATCATAAGACATCGTTACAGCGCGGATAAACCCTTTTTCAAAATCTGAGTGGATAATCCCTGCAGCTTGCGGAGCTTTTATCCCTCTTTTGAAAGTCCAAGCGTGTACCTCTTTTTCACCAGCTGTAAAATAAGTGGCCAGACCTAATAAATGATAGGCAGCACGTGTTAATTTATCAATACCGGATTCATGCAAGCCTAAATCTTCGAGAAAAAGTAATTTATCTTCATCGTCCAGTTCTGAAATTTCCTCCTCAGCACGCGCTGATATCACAACAACTTCAGCATTTTCACTTGCTGCAAATGTTCGAATATCCTGCACATATGTAAGTTTGTCTGGATCAGCTACCTTATCTTCATCAACATTTGCTACATAGAGAACCGGTTTTGTTGTTAATAAAAACAGCTGTTTGACAATTTTTTGTTCATCATCTGTGAATTCTATTGAGCGAGCTGATTTTCCGTCTTCAAGAACAGGTTTTAGTTTTTGAAGAACGGCTAATTCTGCGACAGAGTCCTTATCTTTTTGTGTACGAGCTATCTTCTCAACACGTGTGTAACGTTTATTTACTGACTCTAAATCAGCTAAAATCAATTCAAGGTTTATGGTTTCAATATCGGCTACTGGATCAACAAAATCAGATTCGCGTCCTTGTTCCCGCATCACATTCTCATCATCAAATGCCCGCACTACATGAATAATAGCATCAACTTCACGTATGTTGGCAAGAAATTTATTACCGAGACCTTCACCTTTTGAAGCACCTTTGACAATACCTGCAATATCCGTAAATTCAAATGTTGTCGGAATCGTTTTTTTGGGTCTAATTAAATCTGTCAGTCGCTGCAGCCGTTCATCCGGTACTTCTACTGTTCCGACATTTGGATCAATCGTTGCAAAAGGATAGTTGGCAGCCTCTGCCCCTGCCTTTGTGATTGCATTAAATAAGGTTGATTTACCAACATTGGGAAGACCAACAATACCTGCTGTTAAAGCCATTTTAAATTTCTCCGTTATCAAAATTTCAACACTGATTATTATAACAGAAACTCAAGAAAAAAGCTTAACAATTATCCAAACATTTATAAAACTTTGCCATCAGTTTAAAACAAGGTTTGATTAGTAAACAATATGCTAAATCTGATATTATTTTTTCTTGGCAAAATTTTATATGGTGCTCAAGCGCATATTAATCTTTGGGTAATTGCTGCTGATAAATTTTTTCTTTAACGAAAATTCTTAACTCATAAAAAAGCATAAAAACTGTCGCAACCAACAGACCAACCATGAATAGTCTTGCTGTAAAGGTCATTACTATAATATAAGCGATGACAGCAAGTAAATATATAATGACAAGTAAGTGCCACTTTTTTGAAGCACTGTCTGCGATTAATTTTTCTTTGACCAGCTGATTATCCTTAATAAGGCTATCCAACTCCCAATTAAAAAAATCACAGATAGCTATCAGATTCCCAATTTCTGGAATACCTCTGTTATTTTCCCACTTTGTTATTGCTTGACGAGATACATGAAGTTTCTCTGCTAATTCTTCCTGAGATAAGCCTAGATATTTATGCTGAGTTTTTATTTTTTCACCTAAGCTGTGAACTGGGGCAGCTGTTCTGCTTTTTTGCATCATATTTCTCCTTTTCTGTGCTGTAGAGATAAAGAATGACATAAACCTTGACAAAATATTTACAAGACTGTCAACCTACTTTTATTTTAAAATAAATCATTCCTTGTGTCAGCTTATGCTACGTTAAATAGCCTTACTGCCATTCCATATTTCTTTTCAGACAAAATATCAAAAGTTATAATAAATAAAAAGGAGGAGCTGCTGATGTCAGACTATGTTAATAAACAAATCCAAAGACAGCATTATTTAATTGTTTTTTATCTCTTAGCTATTCTTATTTATATTGCTTTTTTTGCTTGGAAAGAAAAAATTTTTATGCTGGGATTTTTAATTTCCACCTTATTTGTATTATTTTATCAAATTCGTTTTTGGTTTAAAATAAAAAATCACTGAAATTAAATGGACAGGTAAGAGTTTGAGGTTTTTGCCTCAGACTCTTTTTTCACAACTTGAGTTCCTGCTAACAAATCTCCCAAATGACGCTTATCCTTCCTAAAAAGTCCCATCCATAGCAAAATAAACAGTAAAATCAAACTAGCAGAAGTGCAAATATGACCAAATAAACTGGTATAATCTGTATAAATGCCATCAATCGTTCCCATATGCCCTAACTGCCAAGGAAAAAATTTAATGATGTTACGAATTGAAGCAGCCAAAAACGTCTTCTTCTGATAGGAAAGTCTGAGTCCTGCCTTTCTTTTCCCGAAACTACCGCCACAATAATCCAACCAGGAAAAACCTATGACAACTGGTACAACAGAAGTTAATCCAGCTATTAGCTGCGACTGAAGCAAAGTGAAGGAGGGAATTTTGCCGAAAATAAAGACATAAAAACTAAGCGACAGTAGAAGTAAAATAACAAGATAAGAAATAATCAGCAGATAGTCAACAAACAGCTCTTTGATACGGGATTTTAATGAGATATCATTATTTGCTGCTACCATAGCTATTCCCCCACCATAAACAATTCAATAATTTTATAGATAAAGTAAGACATTCCCCAAAAAATAATCAGTAACAGCGGCCAAAATCGAGCTGCAAAATCATAAAAATTTTCTATTTTACGCTTTTTTTGCTTGTCATAAGTGCCAGTATTAGGATTATAGATGAATTCTACTTCATGAATCGACTGACTGTCACCTTCTTTCCCTAAGATAAGCTCATCTAAACTAACATCGAAAATCTCTGCTAATTTAATAACATTATCTAAATCAGGTCTAGCCTCACCTTTTTCCCACTTTGAAACTGCCTGCCGTGATATAAAGAGTTTATGTGCCAGCTCTTCTTGTGATAAAGAACGCTCTGTTCGATATTTTTTAAGCTGTTTTGAAAATGATGACATTTTTCCCTCCTTTTTTAACAATATTTTAGGAAAAAAATTGACTATCTGCCAGCAAATATAAAGCAGGACAAGTAAAATTTAGGCTACTAGCAGTTGCCTATTATTGTAAAAACGTTAATTTATCAACATTCTTAGGGTTGCGAAAGAACTTTCTTTAATTTATACTCAAAATTATGCCGGCTCATCATAACAACATGTTCACAATTAGTGCATTTGATTTTTATATCGGCTCCGATTCGTATGATTTCCCATTTATTTGCCTTTTTCCCAGTTGCTTTCACTGTACAGGCATGGGGCTTTTTCATTTCAACTAAACTGCCAATTTCGTAGCTAGACATTTATTTTACTCCTTCATTAAGATTGACTCAGGTCAAAATAAGGCAAAAGACAGAACTCTCTTTACCTTTTATAAATAAATATAGCGTTTTTGAGCTTTTAAAGTTATTTTTTCGGTAGTGACTATTTCGCCATCAATTTCAATCAAGGTATCTTTTGGCATCTTTAAAGACACTTCTTCTATTTTTTCATGATGAAGATAAGGGGATTTTTGATGTTTTTTCAAAATAAGCGCTAACAAAATTCGGATACGTCGGCTAAAAGTCTCACCTCTAGCATAAATAAAATCCAATTTTTTGTCAAAAACACTGGCAGTCGGCCAAATCATAATTCCCCCGCCAAAGTAAGTGTTGTTAGCCAGCGAGAAGAAAAAACTTTTATTATAATGCTTAATGCTGCCATCTTTGCTCTTAACTGTTATATCAGCTGTAGGATTGCTGAATAGTGATTTTGCTGCCACAGCAAGGTAAGTTAATCTGCCTAAATGGTATTTATTAAGAATTGTTTTTAATGCTGATCCTTCAGCTTTTTGGATAATCCAGGCTGCAAAACCGACATCCAGACTATTTAACAAAAGACCCTTTTCATATACAAATACTGTCATCTCTTTGACGCTTCTACTTTGAATTAAGGTAAGTATAGAATTTAAATTAGATGGTATAGCTAAGGCACGCGCAAAATCATTTCCTGATCCAGTTGGATAATAAGCAAAGGGGATATTCTCAGGCAAATAGTAAAGCACCTTTGAAAGTGTCCCATCTCCCCCAATAATCAAAAGGAAGTCTTTTTCCTGAAACTCTTGAAGAATTGTGTTTACCTGTCTGCGCTCATCATCTTTATAGCGTGTATAAAAACTTTTTATATCTTGCGCTGATGACAGCTCCTTAATCCGCTCAACAATTAATCTGGCCTGATGGCGGCCTGCATGAGGATTAGCAATAATATAGATTGTCATAATAATTGTTATTATAACAAAAAAACTCCCATTAGGGAGCCTCTTAATTTGTACGCACAGGCGTAATCAGCTGAACAAAATCTTCTTTGTTATCTGTAGGGGTTAAGGTAAAAGGACGGACAGGAGAGATAAAGCGAATAAGAACTTCTTCACTTTTAAGGGCTTTTAATGCTTCAATTAAGTAAGTTGGATTAAAGCTGATTGTCAAATCACTTCCTGACTGGCTGACAGTATCTAACTCTTCATTGACCTTACCGACTTCAGGCGAATTTACATGGGCTGAAACGCTGTTATCCACGATTTCAAGTTTTACTGTTCCATTTTGAGTAGCATTTGAAATAAGATGGGCCCGTTCCATAGCAGAACGCAAATCAGCGGTATTAAAAATAACTTCTGTTTCAAATGTTTTTACTAACAGCCGGTCAGTATCTGGGTAATTTCCTTCAAGCAGACGTGTATAAAAACTGATATGTTCACTTCTGAAAAGCATCTGACTGGCTGAAAAGAAAACTTCTACAGTTTCAATATCATCAGTGAAAACTCCAGCAAACTCACGTAATGACTTACTTGGGATAACGACATCAAAATCACTGGCTGCATTATCTAACGTCACTTGACGCTGACTCATACGATGCGAATCTGTAGCAACAGCTTTAAATACTTTATTATTGAGCGTTATATGCACACCGGTTAAAATAGGCCGGCTTTCCTGCAGACTGGCTGCAAAAGCTGTTTCAGAAATAATTGACTTCAGCAATTTTGTCTCTAAAACAAGAGGATTGTCAGTAGCTATTTCTTGAAGGCGCGGATATTGCTCCACATCTTTCCCTTTGAGTGTAATTTCTGATTTTCCGCTGGTCAGAACAACCTGATGGTGGTCAATTTCTCTAAATTCTAAAGTCAGATCCGGCAAGCTTGAAATAATGTTAATAAAAAAGTTTGCCTCTAAGAGGACAGCTCCTGGTGAAGTAATTAACAGACCAGCATTCTCATCTGAAACTGGAATAGTATTTTCAATTGAGATTTGTCCATTTGAGCCTGTTAACGTGATATCGTGAGCATTGACTTCAATTTTTACAGTAGAGAGGATAGGAATAGCATTTTTTGAGGCTATAGCTCTTTTTGTAGCATTTAGAGCTTGAAGAAAAAGAGTTTTATTTATTGAGAAATTTATCATGAGAACTCCTTTATTTTATAAGTATTAATTTAGTAGTAGTAGTAGGTCCTGTGTATATAGTGCATAAAGCAGGCAGATAGAGTTGTTTCTAAGGATAAAACTTGTTCACAACTTGTGGAAAAAACAAGCAGAAGCAAGTCCTTTATCCACTGCTACTTTATTTTGTTCTTTATCGTTTCAATCTCAATGCGCAGGCCATCGTCTTGGGAAATCATATTTTTTATTTTGTTATAGGCATGGAGCACAGTTGAGTGATCCCGTCCGCCAAACTCTTTGCCAATTTTCGGAAGGCTGTTGTCAGTCATCTCACGGGCAAGAAACATAGCTACCTGACGGGCTAAGACAATATCCTGAGTCCGTTTCGTTGCTTTAATTTCTTTTACAGTAACCCCATAAAATTTCCCAACTTGGCTTTGGATTTCTTCAATCGGTATGACAGTGATTCTGTTAGGGCTGTCCTGTTTACGTGCTCTGATGGCTTCTGCAGCAATATCAACAGTTATTGTATCAATCTGTTTAAAGTTTGCTACTAGACTGATATCCTTGAGGGCACCTTCCAAATCTCGAACATTGGAATCGAACTGTCCTGCCAAATATTCGATAGTATCTTGAGGAAATATGAAATTATATTCTTGAATTTTATTAGTTAGAATAGCTACACGCGTTTCAAAATCAGGAGGAGTGATATTCACTGTCAGTCCCCATTTAAAGCGCGTGACAAGCCTCTGTTCCAAATCATTGAGGTGATCAGGTGTGCGGTCGCTTGTCAGAACGATTTGCTTATTATGGTTATGAAGAGTATTAAAGGTATTAAAGAATTCTTCCTGTGTTCCTGATAATGTTTTTTTGGCCAGTGACTGAATATCATCAATCAAAAGGATATCAAGATTTCGAAATTTTTCTTTTAATTCATCCATTGTGTCCAAACGAATATGAACAACAAATTCATTGATAAAATTTTCCGCTGTAATATATTTTATGCGGGCATTCGGCTTATCCTGCAAAACAGAATTTCCAATCGCATTCAGCAGATGGGTTTTCCCAAGACCCGGCCCTCCCCATATAAAGAGAGGGTTATAGGTTGTTCCCGGAGTGTTGGCGACAGCAATCGAAGCAGCCACTGCCCAGCGGTTTTCATCTCCCTGAATAAAATTGTCAAATGTATATTTTGGATTTAAGTCTGATTGGATAGGTGCTAAAGTAGCTGGCGCAGTATAATTTCTGCTCTGCTCTGAAACAGGCTGTTCTTCTTGAATGGCTGCTTGTTCATCGTAAATATATTCGACCGAGATTTCAGCGTTAAAAATTTCAAAACCGGCTGTTAAAATAACAGGTTTGAGATTTTTTTCCCAAAATAGCTCTTTCATGCGGTCAAGATAAATAATGGCAACTTGATTTTCAATTTTAATTAACTTAGCGTCCAAAACAAAAAATTCATAAGTTGCCTGTTTTAATTGGCTTTTAGCCAGTTCTAAGATCCTATTCCAAAAAATTTGTTCATTTTCAGTCATTATAGGTTCCTCTTGCGACTCATTCTCTCTTCATTCTATCACAAAAAAATAAAGTTTTCCACAAGCTGCTAAAAAAGAATGCACAATGTCAATAAAAGTTATCCACAGAGTGTGGAAAAGGAGCTGATATCAGGTGATAAAAGTATTTAAAGGATTGCTATACTGTGGATAGTTCTGCAATTATAGCTTCCTCTATTCACACACTAAGAAAGGCTGTCTATAATTCTGTTGAATTCTTCTTCTGACTGAAAATAGATTTTTAAAACACCTGCTTCTTTTTTTTGCATTGAGAGTGAGACCTTTGTTCCCAGTAATTGAGACAGTTCTTCTTCCTTATTTTTTATAAAAAGGTCTTTTTCAACTTTTTTTTGTTTTTTTGTAGATTTAAGTGCCTTTTCGATTTGTCTGACACTTAAGCCTTGTTTGATAATTTTCTCAAACCACTCATTTTGTAATTCAGCATTTTCGACTGTTAACAAGACTCTGGCATGCCCCTGAGATAATTCTTTCTTTTCTACAGCCTCAATTATCTGTTCAGGAAGATTTAACAATCGAATTGTATTAGTAATATAGGGCCGTGATTTTCCCATTAAACGAGCCAATTCATCGTGGGTCATTCCATCTTTTTCGATTAATTGCTGATAGGCCTTAGCTTCTTCGATTGGATTAAGATCGGAACGCTGTAGATTTTCAATAACAGCCTGCTGCATGCTTTCATTATCAGAAATTGTTTTCACAATTACCGGAACTTTTGATAAATGTGCTAATTTAGCAGCTTTCAGTCGCCGCTCCCCAGCAATCAGTTCATAACCGAATATCTTTGATTTTCGAACAATAAGAGGCTGGATAAGCCCATTTGCTTTTATAGAAGCTGAAAGTTCCAGTAATTCTTTTTCATCGAAATAAATCCTTGGTTGATACGGATTTGGGATAATATCATCAATAGCAACCCATTCTAACTTTTCAGTCATAGCACTCCTTAATATCAAATAAAAAAGTGGGAAGCTGAAGCAATGTAAACAATGACTTCTTCCCACTCACAATTACTGTTTATTTTTAATTAAAATGAACCGCATTCTATCGCAAAGTTTTCTCTTAATTATGACAAATCCTGAGTGGTCTTTGTCAGGTCAATTGTTACAGTCTTCTTATCGTTTCCGCGATAGAAGGTTACTTTGACAGAATCACCAATCTCATGATCGTAAAGAATACTTTGAAGATCACTGGTAGAAGTAACTTCTTGTCCGTCAATTTCAGTGATAACATCGTACTGCTCTAATTTACCGCTGGCCGGCATGTCAGATTGTACAGAACCAACCACAATGCCGTTTGTTACACTTTCAGGAATATTCAGCTTATTAATAACACTAGTTGATAAATCACTTAGATTAGCCATAGAAATACCCAAAGCCGGACGAACAACTTCACCGTTTTCTTCAAGTTGATTGATAATTTTTACAACATCATTGGAAGGAATAGCAAATCCCATCCCTTCTACAGATTCACTGTTTGATGTTGAAGAGATCTTGCTTGAATTGATACCGATAACCTGTCCTTCAATATTAATCAAAGCACCACCGGAATTACCAGGATTAATTGCTGCATCTGTCTGAATAGCATTTGTCGAAATTGTTTCACCGTTATTGTTTGTAAGTGTTACAGTACGGCTGAGACTGGACACAATTCCTTGGGTAACAGAATTGGCATAATCTGTACCTAATGGGCTTCCAATAGCAATGGCAATTTCTCCGACATTAATTTTAGAAGAGTCAGCAAATTCGGCTACAGTTTTTACGTTTTCAGATGGGATTTGGACAACAGCTAAATCGGAGTAAGTATCTGCACCAACTAGTTTTCCAACCACTTTTGTTCCATCAGCCAAAAGAATTTCAATCTGCTCAGCTCCGTCAATAACGTGATTATTGGTAACAACGTAAGCAGAATCTCCTTCTTTTTTATAAATAACACCAGACCCTTGACTGGCAACTTGCAAATCTGAATCACTGTCTGATGCTGAGCTGCTGTCTCCGCCAAATATATCACTGTACATATCTGAAGAAGATGCTTTTTGGTAGTTAACGACAGAAACCACAGCATTTTGGATTGTTTTAACTGCCTCTGTTGTGTCAGTAGTATTATTGTAAGTCACATTGCTTGTTTTTGTTGTAGTGTTTTCCGGGTGATTATTGAGATAATTTGTAACAGTTGCTCCTAAAATTCCACCAATAATTCCGGCTATTATAATCAGTAATGGAAGCAACCAGAACTTTATTTTTTTCACTTTTATACCTCCGCCTTTCTAATATGGACTTAAAAAATATCAAAACTGGCTTAATTATACCTTAAAAAAGCGAAAAAAGAAAGTATCCACAAGTTGTGGATAACTTTTTATTAGTGTTAATTTTTAGCGATAAAATAAACAAAACAAATCCCAGTCGGCACATTATGCAGTGTGGATAAGATGTGAAAAGTTCAGCAGTATGCTAAAATAGACTCATGAAAATAAAATTGATTACCATTGGCAAGTTAAAAGAAACTTATCTAAAAGATGGAATAGCTGAGTACCTGAAACGCTTAAAGTCCCATACCAAAGTTGAAATAATAGAACTGCCTGATGAACCGATTGGCAATAAAACCAGTCCGGCTGAAAAACAAAAGATTTTAGAAAAGGAAGCAGAAAGAATTATTTTAAAACTAGGTGCGCGTGATTATGTCATCGCTCTGGCTATAGAAGGTCAAGAGCTTTCTTCTGAGGATTTCAGTCAGCTTTTTAAAGATATTGCTTTTAAAGGTTATTCAGATATTACTTTTATTATCGGCGGCAGTTTAGGTTTAGCTCCTGTTATTAAGAAAAGAGCTGATTTTTTAATGAGTTTCGGCTTGCTCACTTTGCCGCACCAGCTGATGCGGTTGGTACTGACAGAACAAATTTATCGTGCTTTTATGATTCAGCAGGGAAGTCCTTATCACAAATAGCAAAAAATGTTTCACGTGAAACATTTTTTATGCTGTAAAATAGAACCGCAAAAAGCAAATTTATAGTTAATGACTTTCTCTTTTTCCCGATTCTTAAGCCTTAGCTGAATAAGTATATCATGGTTGCCGCACGATCTAAGCAGATTTTTACAATTAAACAGGACATAATCTACTGGGGATTTAAAAACCAAAAGGTTCGGAACATGAGTTCCGAACCTTTTTTTGATCTCAGCAGGATTCGAACCTGCGACCGTTCGCTTAGAAGGCGAATGCTCTATCCAGCTGAGCTATGAGACCCTCAGCTTGTATATTTTATCAAACTATCAGCTCCTGTGTCAACAAAAAGAAAAAATTTATAAAAAGTATAGACAAATCATTTTATTTTGATATAATAGTAAGAGTGTTGAGGAAAAACACGTTTAAACATATGGTCCGTTGGTCAAGGGGTTAAGACACCGCCTTTTCACGGCGGTAACACGGGTTCGAATCCCGTACGGACTATTGAAAGAATGCTGCAGGGCAGTTTTTCCTTATCCGGCATAGCTCAGTTGGTAGTAGCGCATGACTGTTAATCATGATGTCGTAGGTTCGAGTCCTACTGCCGGAGTGATAAGACAAGCCAAGTAGTAATTACTGGTTTTATATAAAAGAGTTAGGTGATTGATTTCACCTAACTCTTTTTTTAAACATAAATACTGTTAAGAAATAAAGCAAATAGAAATCTGCTTTCGTTAAAAGGGGCTGAATGCTTGTTGTAGCTCATTTGTAAAATCATACTTAAGAACCGTTTTTAGGTCCTGTGCGATTGTGCTTTTTGATTAGGAACGCATACAGCACAAATCCTATTAAACCAAGGCAAGAAAGTCCCAGTCCTTCTTTAAAACCATTTGGAATAAAGGATAAGGTTACAGTCCCTTGTCCTTTTGAAACATTAACTTTCATAAAACCATTTTGTGCTTTGGAAAGTTTTATTTTTTTCCCGTTTTGGACGGCAGTCCAGCCTTTGTCATAAGGAATAGTAAAAAACAATGAGCTGTCCTGATTTGCTGAATATTTTGCTGTAACTTTATTTGCTTTTGTTGTAACATAAGTTTTTTGTTTATTGATAACAGCCATTGCCTCTTGATAATTATTAAGATTTAAGGCGTAAAAGTTAGGATAATCAAAAGAAACCTGCTTATTTTCCGGGAAAGTAAAGCTGATGTCTACACTTTGTCCATTTGTAAAGGCTCCGATATCGAAAAAACTGTAAGCATTGTCGGTTGTATAAGAATAAGACGCATCATTAACATTAATTATCACAGTATCACTGCTGCTATTTACAAAATCAATATTGGGCATGCTGACATAAAGCTGACTCTGTTCAGGAACATTGACTCTGTAGGTAACAGTTGTCATTTGATTTTCACCAGAAACGGTTATTCTGTTTCCAAGATTGTTTTCCTGTCCCATTATTTGTGCCGGAAGCCGGTTGAAATAATGGTAAGAAAGGCCAGTAAGGCGATTGAGGAGTTTTGTTTGATTGTCTAAGGTATTGACAGTAAAAGAAACATCCTTATAAGGTTCCTGCGTTAAAAAGGCCAGCTGAGCTGCAAATGTATTTTCATATAAAAACATCCCGTCTTTTTCAGTCAGTAACGCAAATCCAAATTTGTTAATAAGATTTTCAGAAAGGTTATACTTAACACCTAAAAGACTGTCCATAATCAATGTGTTATTTTGGTAGCGAAGGTTAAGATTGGTTCCATCAGATTTATAACCTAAGCGGTCCAAGGTTGAACTGGAAGCTCGGTTGCGGATAGAAGAAAATTGTGAGATCCCGTTATAATTGAACTTCATACTGTCATTTCCAGTTTGAGGAAGAAGTCTTTCCATACGGAAGAAAGTGCTGTTTTGCCCTTCAGTATAGTTTACAAGGCTGTCAATGCCAGACCAATTTTTTTGATAGCCTTCACGTGAGGGAAATACCCATTCATTTCCTAAAGCATCAATTTGATAGTAAGTGTTTAAAGAAATTTCAAAAATTGTAAACAAAAGTGTAAAGCTGAGCATTAAGGAGTAAGGGAGCTGTTTTTTTGAAAAGCTTATCAAAATAATAGCATAAGCTGTGAGAAAGGCTAAGGTTAAAATGAAATGAATAGGCTGTAAAAAATCGTAACGACTGCTGAAAAAAAGAGTTACTCCAAAACCAGATACTAAAAAAGCGAAAGGAAAAAGATACTGTTTAAAGGTAATTTCAGAAATTCTGGAAAGACTTTCTGCTGCCAATATAACAATAAAAAACGATAACAGCCAAGCATACCGATGTAAAAACATATTAGGAGCATGCATTCCCTGCCATAGTAAATCTAAAGGTTCTAAATAAAAGCTGCTGATAAAAAAGAAGAATAAAGCAGCATAGGCTACTCGTACTGATTTTTTGATAGATTTTATGGTAAAAAAGAGAAGAGCAAATATGAGTGGAAATAGCCCTACATAAATCATAGGGATAGCTCCAAATTTAGTTGTATCGTAGGCCCCAACAGTATTTTTAGCAAAGAAGTCCAAATACCAAGAATTATCTGTCAACCATTTTGTCAAGCTGCTGTACTCTTCACCATGCGTTGACAGGTCTAAATAGGTAGGCAGCAGCATTAATGAACTTGACAAAGCTGACAAGATTGACACAACTGTAAAGTCTCTGATTTTTCTTAGGACAAGTTTTGCTTGAAGCTGCCAAGTCAGCTGAACTAAAAAATAGAGAGTCAGAAAGATAGCGACCATATAGCCAAAATAGTAATTTTGAATAAATAAAATGGTCAGACTGACATAGTAAAGAAGACATTTTCTTTTTTCCATCAAACGATTCAGTCCGAGAATAATAAGCGGCAGCAGCATAAAAACATCCAGCCACATGTTAATCTCAGTCTGACTGACAGCAAAACTCATTAAGGCATAAGAAGTGGATAAAATTAAGGTGATGATTTTTTTATTTTTAGGGTAAAGTCTGATTAAGCTAAAGTAGGTACTTAAACCGATTAGGCCAAATTTAATGATAGTAAAAAGGTAAATGGCATCTGCCATATTTTCTAAATTAAAGAAATAAACAAAGGGAGACAGAAAACTGCCTAAATAATAACTCATCAAAGCATAAAAGTTAAGCCCCAAACCACTGGTAAAAGTATAAAAAATACTGTCTTTTCCATGCAAAATGTTTCGCAGATTCTGAGCAAAAATAACATATTGGTGAAAGCCATCGCTTGCTAAAATAGTTGTCTCACTCCCCCAAAAAATATTTTGACTGAGCAGAACCAAAATCATAATGGAAAAAGGAAGTAAGAAACTGGCTGAATAATAAAGAACAGTGCTGTGTTTTTTTAAAATAGTCATTATATCCTTTCCTTATCCTACATTACTGCGATTTTAGAAGAAATGCTCTTGCTTCTATTTGATGAATCAGGCTGACTGTTTGCGACCAAAGACTGTATTTTTTAATTACAGAAGGAAATAATTCTTACTGCCAAAGCGTCTTTACTCTATTTTGCAGCTCAGTGTTTTCAAGAAATTCGTCATAACTTTCATCAACACGGTCTATGCTGCCGTTTTTAGAAATAACGACGATATGGTTAGCTAAGGTTTGAATGAACTCATGGTCATGGCTGGTAAAAATAATGGATTCTTTAAAATCTTTGAGACCATCATTGAGGCTCGAAATAGATTCCAAATCTAAATGGTTTGTTGGGTCATCAAGAACAAGAACATTAGCTTTTAGAAGCATTAATTTTGCCAGCATCACGCGCACTTTTTCTCCCCCTGAAAGGACATTGACAGATTTGTTAACTTCATCTCCAGAAAAAAGCATGCGTCCCAAAAAACCACGAAGAAAAGTGTTATCATTCTCTTCTTTGTCAGCAAATTGCCGAAGCCACTCAAGAATGGTTTCATCAGAAGCAAAAATTTTTGAATTATCTTTTGGTAAATAGGAGCGGCTGGTCGTAATCCCCCACTTTACAGTTCCTTCATAGTCAATATCGTCCATTAAAGCACGCAGAAGGGCTGTAGTTTGTATGTCATTTTGGCCAATTATAGCTGTTTTGTCTCCGGGCCGAAGAATAAAACTGATATTATCGATGACTGTTTCACCATCCATTTTGACAGAAAGGTTTTCAACAGTCAGTAAATCATTGCCTATTTCACGTTCAGATCGGAATTTAATAAATGGGTATTGTCGACTTGAAGGCAGAATTTCTTCCAGTTCAATTTTATCCAGCATCTTTTTACGGGATGTCGCTTGCTTGGATTTTGACGCATTAGCAGAAAAACGTGCAATAAATTCCTGCAGCTCTTTAATTTTTTCTTCTGCTTTTGCGTTACGGTCAGCCTGAAGGCGAGCAGCAAGTTCTGAAGACTCTTTCCAGAAATCATAGTTACCGACAAAAATTTGAATTTTTCCAAAATCGAGATCAGCCATATGTGTACAAACTTTGTTGAGAAAATGGCGATCATGGGATACGACAATAACGGTATTTTCAAAATCAATAAGAAAATCTTCCAACCAAGTGATAGATTGAATATCGAGCCCGTTTGTAGGTTCGTCAAGCAACAGCACATCAGGTTTGCCAAAAAGAGCTTTTGCCAGCAATACTTTTACTTTATCGCTGTTTGAAAGTTCACTCATATTTTGATAATGCAACTCTTCTTTAATATTAAGATTTTGTAAAAGCTGAGCAGCTTCATTTTCAGCTTCCCAGCCGCCGGCTTCTGCAAACTGTTCCTCTAACTCAGCTGCACGGACGCCATCTTCTTCAGAAAAATCATCTTTTAGATAGATAGCATCTTTTTCTTTCATAATTTGATAAAGCTGCTCATTTCCCATAATGACAACATCAATTACGCGTTCGTCTTCATAGTCAAAATGATTTTGTCGAAGTACAGACAGCCGCTCGTCGGGATCCAGTATAACTTGCCCGGTTGTTGGTTCAACATCTCCGGCTAAAATCTTTAAAAAGGTTGATTTTCCGGCTCCATTAGCACCAATCAGTCCGTAAGTATTCCCCGCTTTAAAGTTAATATTGACCTTATCGAATAATGTTCTGTCACTGAATCGCAGTGACACATTTGATACTGCTAACAATTTTCCACCCCTTAGTTTCTTTTATCTTATCCATTCTACAGAAAAAGATTAGCTTTTTCAAGATTTCCGAGTTTTTGTTATATCTATGTTTACAAACTTAACTATTTGCTGGCTTCCTCTGTTTTATAGATGTTGATCTAACATCTCAGTCAGGTTATGTTATAATATTACTATTAGAGCTTAGGAGTATAATCATGACAAAACCTATTATTCTTACGGGGGACCGCCCAACAGGGAAATTACATTTGGGCCATTATGTTGGCAGTCTTAAAAATCGCGTGCTTTTGCAAAATGAAGATAAATATGAGATGTTTGTTTTTTTAGCTGATCAGCAGGCTTTGACGGATCATGCAAAAACCGCAGAAAAGATTCGAGAATCTATTGGCAGTGTTGCTTTAGACTATTTATCTGTCGGTCTTGATCCGGATAAATCGACGATTTTTATCCAGAGCCAAATACCAGAATTAGCTGAATTAACGATGTACTATATGAATCTGGTTTCATTAGCGCGGCTGGAACGTAATCCGACAGTAAAATCTGAAATAGCGCAAAAAGGTTTTGGTGAATCTATTCCGACAGGTTTTTTGGTTTATCCTATCTCTCAAGCAGCAGATATCACTGCTTTTAAAGCAAATTATGTTCCTGTTGGAAATGATCAGAAACCAATGATTGAGCAAACACGTGAAATTGTACGCAGCTTTAACCATACTTATCAAACTGATGTTTTGATTGAACCAGAAGGTATTTTCCCTAAAAATGAATCTGCTGGCCGTTTGCCTGGCCTTGATGGTAATGCTAAGATGTCTAAATCGCTGGGAAATGGGATTTATCTTAGCGATGATGCGGATACCCTTAGGAAAAAAGTGATGAGTATGTATACTGATCCTCAGCATATTCATGTTGAAGATCCTGGAAAAATTGAAGGAAATATGGTTTTTCACTATTTGGATATTTTTGCCCCAGAGGAAAATAAAGCAGAAGTTGAATCAATGAAAGAACATTACCAAAGAGGGGGACTCGGTGATGTTAAGACAAAACGCTATCTGCTTGAAATTTTAGAAGCCGAGCTGACTCCTATACGTAAACGCCGTTTGGATTATGCTAAAGATATGGGAGAAGTTTTTAATATGCTTAAAAAAGGAAGTGAAAAAGCTCGGTCCGTTGCAGGTCAGACTTTATCTGAAGTGAAAGCGGCAATGGGAATCAATTATTTTTAAAAACAGTTTTTTAATGGGATGAGGCTAAAAATCGGTAGATATGAGAAACTGATTTTCGGCCTTTTTTATTTTCAGGTTCAGATTTGGAATGAAAAATTTACTGGATTATTTTTATAAAAGTTCGCTGCTGTCTGTACAGTAAAAATTGAAGGTGACCAGTTTAACACTATGGTTAATATATTGAAAAAGTTTGGATATCTTTTTATCAGGTCTTTTAGTTATTATACAGGGACAATTGCCCCCTTTTTGAAGAATTTGATTATATCTTTAAAAAGTGTTGACAAATCATTTTAGCGTGTTATGATAGTAGCAATAAAAAGGCTGTTCTAGCCTAAATACAGAAGAAAAGAGGATTGTTAAATGTCAAATTGGGACACAAAATTTTTAAAAAAAGGGTATACATTTGATGATGTTTTGCTCATTCCGGCTGAAAGCCATGTTCTTCCAAATGAAGTCAGCCTGCAGACCCAGCTTGCAGATAATTTGACATTAAATATTCCTATTATCACAGCAGCCATGGACACAGTCACTGATAGCAAAATGGCTATTGCTATTGCTCGTGCCGGAGGTCTTGGCGTTATTCATAAAAATATGTCTGTTGAGCAGCAAGCAGAGGAAATACGAAAGGTTAAGCGCTCAGAAAACGGTGTTATTATTGATCCTTTCTTTTTGACTCCTGACAATACGGTTGCTGAAGCTGAAGAACTCATGCAGCGTTACCGTATCAGCGGTGTTCCGATAGTTGAAACGCTTGAAAATCGTAAATTGGTTGGTATCATTACCAATCGTGACATGCGTTTTATTTCTGATTATGCACAACTAATCTCGCAACATATGACAAGTGAAGCGCTCGTTACTGCACCAGTAGGGACTGATCTTGAAACAGCAGAGCGTATTCTTCATGAACACCGGATTGAAAAACTGCCTTTGGTTGATGAAAATGGTCGCTTATCAGGCTTGATTACTATTAAAGATATCGAAAAAGTTATAGAATTTCCGCATGCTGCTAAAGATGAATTCGGCCGACTTTTGGTTGCTGGAGCGGTGGGCGTCACTTCTGATACTTTTGAAAGAGCAGAGGCCTTGTTTGAAGCCGGTGCTGATGCGATTGTAATTGATACAGCCCACGGGCATTCGGCTGGTGTGCTTCGTAAAATTGCTGAAATTCGTACAACCTTCCCTGATAAAACTTTAATAGCAGGAAATATTGCTACTGCTGATGGAGCCCGTGCGCTGTATGAAGCCGGAGTTGATGTTGTTAAGGTAGGTATCGGTCCTGGTTCAATTTGTACAACACGGGTAGTTGCTGGTGTCGGTGTTCCTCAGATAACAGCTATTTATGATGCGGCTGCTGTTGCGCGTGAATATGGTAGGACAATTATTGCAGACGGCGGGATTAAATATTCCGGAGATATTGTCAAGGCACTCGCAGCCGGCGGTAATGCTGTCATGCTTGGGTCAATGTTTGCAGGAACTGATGAAGCCCCAGGCGAAACAGAAATTTTCCAAGGACGTAAGTTTAAAACTTACCGCGGAATGGGATCGATTGCAGCAATGAAAAAAGGTTCGAGCGACCGCTATTTCCAAGGATCTGTCAATGAAGCAAACAAGCTTGTTCCGGAAGGAATTGAGGGCCGTGTAGCTTATAAGGGTGCGGCAGCAGATATCGTTTTTCAAATGCTTGGCGGTATTCGTTCAGGTATGGGATATGTTGGTGCAGCAGATATTAAAGCTCTGCATGAAAATGCTCAGTTCATAGAAATGTCAGGTGCTGGTTTGATTGAAAGTCACCCACATGATGTTCAAATTACTAATGAAGCTCCCAATTATTCTGTCCACTGATTGTTTAACAGCACACTCAGAAAAATTTATAAAAGCCTCCATTCTGCTGATAAAACAGAATGGAGGCTTTTACGTTAGAGCAGAGAGGAGCTGTTCTGTTTCTCCCAAATTTTGTCATAGTTACTTTTGTCGATTAACTGGCTCAATCAATTTCTAATAAAAAATTAAATAAATGTTATTACATCACTTTTTTAATTGGGATACTGTTTTAGAGCTCATCAAGAAGACACCCTTAGGAATAGTATTTTTTCAAAAATTTTGTTCCTTTATGGATTTACTGTAAACGTAATTAGACCTTTTTTAAAAATGAAAAAGATGATATTATAGAAAAGGTATGAAACAATTTATATAGTAACATTGCATTGTTTTAAAAACTTTGCTAAAGCAGTTTTTAAAGCTTTTCTTTACAGCAGGTTGACAGAATAAGTAAAAAACTTGACAAAGTTTTTGGAAATGTAAAGTAAGAAGGAGAAAGGTGCAAGGAATTTTTTATGCTTTAGTCCCTATGATTGCTTGGGGAAGTATTGGATTTATTAGTAATAAGATTGGCGGAAGCCCTAGCCAGCAAACTTTTGGAATGACTATCGGTGCCCTAATTTTTGCTTTTGGTGTCTGGCTGGTTGTACAGCCGCAGTTGACATTAACTCTATGGTTTTTTGGAATTTTAGGAGGTCTTTTATGGGCAGTCGGTCAGAGCGGGCAGTTTCATGCGATGCAGTATATGGGTGTTTCTGTAGCTAACCCATTATCAAGCGGTTCTCAGCTGGTCATTGGCAGTTTAATTGGTGCTTTCGTTTTCAATGAGTGGACTGAACCTGTGCAGTTTGTACTGGGGGCAATTGCCCTTACTTTACTTCTTGTTGGTTTTTATTTTTCTAGTAAACGCGACGCCGAAAATCCATTGATGCAGCAAGAACAGGGACAATTAAGTGATTTTTCAAAAGGGTTCAGGGCTTTGGCCTATTCAACAGTCGGCTATTTATCTTATACAGTTCTTTTTAATAATATTATGGCTTTTCCGGTTCTCTCTGTTATCTTCCCGATGGCTGTCGGAATGCTTGTGGGAGCACTCGCTTTAATGAAATTTCAGGTAAAACTGACACCTGCTGTTTTAAAAAACAGCTTAGTTGGGATTCTATGGGGACTAGGAAATATCTTTATGCTTTTTGCTGCAGCTAAGGCAGGTCTCGCCATAGCCTTTAGTTTTTCTCAACTTGGCATTGTCATTTCAATTGCAGGGGGTATCCTTTTTTTGGGAGAAACAAAAACACAAAAGGAGCTGCATTGGCTTTTGATTGGTCTTTTCTGTTTTATCTCAGGTGCTGTTTTGCTTGGTATTGTAAAATCATATTGATTCTTTACAATTCTGTCAAGATACTTAACAAGAGTTGCAAAAAGAGTTTACTGTTTTTTTGATAATCCTTTATTATAATGGAGTAAAATTGTAAATTCTTGTAAATGAAACTGTCAATAAATTTTACACAATGTTTACTGATAAGTTAAGGGGCTAAAGCATATGCTTTGGCCCCTTAAAAATTATTGCTTAGGACTTCTGTCCTTTTCTTCTTTTATCTGTCCCTCTTCAATCATAAATAGTTTCAAATTATCGGGCAGACTTGTTAGATGCTCTAAGCTGGTTGTAGTAATAAAGGTTTGGACATTTTCTTTTATTCCCTGAAGTAATTTCATCTGGCGCTGATTATCTAATTCACTCATAACATCATCAAGGAGTAGTATTGGGTTGTCTCCTCTAACAGCTTTTATAAGTTCAATTTCTGCCATTTTAAGCGATAAAATAAGACTTCGGTGCTGTCCCTGACTTCCAAAATCAGCATTCATATCATTGATAAAAAACTCTAAATCATCGCGATGCGGGCCGATGCTGGTATTTCTTTTAGCAATATCCCGTGTCTGATTTTTTTGCAGATGTTTGACAAATGCTGTATAAGTCTCAGAATAATTACTAAAAGGGAAAGAAGATGCATACTTAATGCGTAAACGCTCTAGGCCATCAGAAATAATCTGATGATGCTTGTCCGCTTCTTTTTCTAAATCGTTGATAAAATCAGAACGATGATTCATAACTCGGCTGCCATAATCAGCTAATTGCTCATTGAGAACTGTCAAAAAATCATAATCAATTGTCTCTGCAGTTTTTAGATAAGTATTTCTTTGCTTCAGGACATAGTTATAATGCGATAAGTCAGATAAATAGACAGGTTTTATCTGACCTAAATCAATATCCATAAATTTACGCCGCAGACTGGGTGCCCCCTTAACCAACTGTAAATCTTCAGGTGCAAATAAGACCACAGTCATTGTTCCCACATAATCGGAAAGTTTGGCTTGCTTGAGATGATTGACTTTAGTCACCCGTCCTTTATCAGACAGACTGATTTCCAGAGGAATTTGTCCATCAATCCGTTGAATATTACCTGAAATGAGGGCTTCTTTTTCATTGAAATAGATGAGCTCTTTATCAAAGCGTGTTCGATGGCTGCGAGTTAGTGATAAAAAATAAATAGCTTCCAAAAAATTTGTTTTTCCTTGAGCATTTTTTCCGATAAAGATATTCAGACCAGAGGAAAATTGGGCTTTAGTATCCCGATAATTTCGGTAGTTTTTAAGTTTTAATTCTTTAATCCACATGTTTACATTCCCGGAAAGCGGACAGGTTTATCGCTGTTGGCAGATGTCGCCTTTTTGTTTGCAGCTTTGTGAGTGTTTTTTTGTCTTCGTTTATTTTTTTGGTTAAGTGTCTTAACTAAATCAGCCACACGTTTCTTTTCTTCCTGCTCCTTTTCATATTTGATTTTTTCTGCTTCATCTGGTTCAGCAATTGTAATTGTGATATTGTCTTGCGGGATAGTAACCACATCACCTACACGGATCTTTTTACCGCGGCGTTTCTCAATTTGACCGTTAAAAAGAACAGTTGTTTCCTCTAAAAAAAGTTTTACAGCACCTCCACTTTGAATAAGACCTGCTTTTTTTAAAAGTGCCTGCAAGGTGATATAATCTGTAAAAAGTTTGTATTCCATAGTATGCCTTCCCATTTTCTAATCCAAGTAATTATAGCATAAAAATGATATAATTTTAGCTAGTAAAGTTTTTTATTAAGGAAATAATATGAAAATAGCTCAGGGTGTCCATTTACATCTTCTTAAAAATCGTAAATTTAAAACTAACCATATCACTTTCCGATTTTCTGGTAAACTGGAGGAAAAAACAGTAGCACGGCGTGTATTAGTAGCGCAGATGCTGGCAGCTGCCAACGCGGTCTACCCAACGGTTCAAAAATTCCGTGAAAGATTAGCTGATTTGTATGGAGCTGATCTGTCAACTAAGGTGTCAACTAAAGGGCTTGTCCATATTGTAGATATCGATCTTGTTTTTATCAAGGACTCCTACAGTTTGACAAAAACATCTGTCTTGGAGGAAATGCTGAATTTTTTAGGGGCTGTCCTCTTTGCTCCGCTTGTATCTGTAGCCCAGTATCAAAGCAAGATATTTGATGTTGAGAAAAAGAATATGCTCCACTATTTAGAAGCTGATGATGAGGATTCTTTCAGCCGCAGTTTTTTAGCTTTAAAGAAATTATTTTTTAATCAGCCAGATTTAAAACTCTCTCCGTATGGCTACCCAGATTTGTTCAATAGTGAAACTGCCTTTACGGCCTATCAGGAATTTCAAAAAATGATTAAAGAAGATTTGCTGGATATCTTTATTGTTGGTGAATTTGATGATTATCGCATGCTTCAGCTAATCACAAAGTTTCCTTTAGAGAATAGACAGAAAGATTTACAGTTTAGCTATCGACAAGTTTATAAAAGCATTACACAGGAAAAGATTGAAAGGCGTCCTGTTGAGCAGTCGGTTCTGCAATTAGGCTATCATATTCCTATTCAGTATGATGATCCTAATTATTTTTCACTCCTTGTTTTGGAAGGAATGATTGGAGGTTTTGATCATTCTAAACTTTTTACGGCAGTACGTGAGAAAGCTGGTTTGGCTTATACAATTGGCTGTCAATTAGATATTTACACGGGATTGCTTAATGTTTACACTGGAATTGACAAAAACAACCGAAATCAGGTACTTAAAATTATTAATAAACAATTTGCCGATCTTAAAATAGGGAGTTTTTCCAGCTCTTTAATCCAGCAGACTAAATTAATGTTGACAGAAAGTGTCAAGCTGTCTGAAGATGATACAAATGCCATTATTGAAAGAACTTATAACCAGCATTATTTAAATATAAATAAACAGGCTGAATACTGGATCAGTAAGTTTGAGTCTGTTAGCAAAGAAGATATTGTAAATGCTGCAAGCCAAATTAGGTTACAGGCAGTTTATTTTTTAGAAGGAGGACAGTAAAGTTGGTCACCTTAAGAAAATGGACCTACTCCAACAGTAATGAGCTGCTTTATACAGCAAAGTTGACAAATGGATTACAGGTTTTTTTGCTGCCTAAAAAAGATTTTAAAGAGTCCAGCTGTACATTAGTAAGCTTTTTTGGTTCGCTTGACACAAAGTTGACAGTTTCTGGGCGAATGAAAAGGTATCCTGAAGGAGCTGCTCATTTTTTAGAGCATAAGTTATTTGAAGATGAGCAAGGAAAAGATACTGCTTTGACCTTTTCAAAAAATGGGGCTTACAGTAATGCTTTTACAACCTTTGACAAAACATGTTTTTATTTTTCAACAGCTGATTTTTTAGAAAAAAATTTACAATTGCTGCAAACATTCACCTTGTCAACTTCCTTTACAGAACAGTCAATAAAAAAAGAAAGGGATATCATCCTTCAGGAAATCACAATGTATCAGGATGATGCAGATTACAGACTTTATCAAGGTATCTTGCAAAATCTTTATCCTAAAACTCCTCTTGCCAGTGATATCGTCGGAACGAAAGAAAGCCTTAACCAAATTTCGGTGAAAAATTTGAAAGAACTCCATTCTATTTTTTACCATCCTCGTAATATGGCTTTAGTTGCGGTAGGTGATTTTAAGCCTTACCGTATATTTAACAGCATTCAAGAAAATCAAGAGCATCTGCCATTGAAGCGTCAGCCGCTTGTTTTTAAATCTCAGCTGTCTTATTATCCGGTGATAAAAACGAAATCTGTAACAATGAACCTTTCTGTACCTAAATTGGCAGTAGGGTATAGGGGAAGAAAACCTGCAATAAACCCTTCTTTATTACATCAAAAAATAGCTTTGAGGTTATTTTTTACTATGCTGTTTGGCTTGACATCTTCGACCTATCAAAGCTGGTATGAAGAAGGGCGTATTGATGATTCGTTCATAATCGAGGTTGAAATGCATCCAGAATTCCAATTTGTTCTGTTAACGCTCGATACGAAGGAACCAATCGCTATGTCGAATAAAATCAGACAGAAAATAAAACAATTTAAACAGGAGACTGACTTTTCAGAAAGCCACCTGGGGCTTGTTAAGAGAGAGTTATACGGCGAGTTCCTAAAGAGTTTAGACTCACCTGCTTCTTTATCAGATCGTTTTGCAGCCGAACTGCCGCTGCAGTCGTTAAAAGAAAATTACCTCAGCATTCCTGATATTTTAAACAGATTGGATTTAAAGACAGTAATGGCTATTGGTGAAAATTTTTTGTCAGGAGCACAGGCGTCTGATTTTACAATATTTCCAAAATAATCGTGTACTAGATAAAAATTTGGTATAATAAAAGGTAATTACTGCAATTTTAATATAAGAGGGTTAGTATGAGTAATAAAACGATTGGAGAAATTTTAAAAGATGCCCGCATCAGGCAGGGCCTCTCTTTAGAAGATGTTGAAGCCAAAACGGATATCCCTTCTCATCATTTGCTGGCTTTGGAATTAGATCAGTTTGATTTAATTCCGGATGAAAAAACTCTGAACTATATTCAAAGATATGGGGAAACAGTTGATTTACATCCTATTGCTTTAAAACAGCAATACCGTGAGCAAATTCAGCATCAGGAATCTGAAACTGATCATTTTGCAGAGCCGGCTGTTTTAAAAGATGCTCTTAATGCCGAAGAAGCAGTCCCAAAAGAAATAGAAGAAATAGCGGAGAGTGATAGTCAGATAGCAGAACCTGTGATATCTAACACTGATAAAGAACCGGAATTATCGACTGGGACTGAAACAAAGACTAGTTTTGCTAACAGAAGCCGCCGTTATGACTATGATGATGAATCTTACGATGAACCGTCCCGCTGGCCGATTATTATTTTAAGTTTGGTGGCTATTTTAATATTGCTTTTTGTTGGTTACACTGTTTGGCATCAGCTTCAAGGCAATCGTCAAACTTCACAGGCTTCTCAGTATTGGTCCGTCAGCAGCTCAACTGAACAAGAAACGACTTCTGTTTCGACAGATAGTCAAGCCACTTTAAGTGTAGAAGGAAGCGGCAGAGCTCTTACAGCTTATTTGAGCAATGCCAGCGATCCTGTCGAAATTGTTGTTTCACTGTCAGGAGCAGAAAGTGGTTGGTTTTATGTCAGCAATTCAGATATGAGTGAAGATGGGGTAACATTAAACTCGGCAACACCTTCTTATACAGTAAGTTTACCCGCTTCCACAGCTACTGCAACCATCACTCTCAGTGTTGTCCAAGGTGTAACAATCACTGTTGATGGTCAAGCCCTTGATACTTCCGCTTTGACGGGCTCAGATTTAAGCTATATTACATTAAATATCCAATAAGGTGAAGAAATGAAAAAAGAAAACATTCCCAATCTGCTTACTATTGGACGAATCTTTATGATTCCGGTGTTTATTTTAATCCTTTGTTTTTCACATACTCTGACAGGTCACTTTATAGCAGCCTTAATTTTTGCTTTGGCCAGTGCTACAGACTATCTTGATGGTTATTTAGCCCGCAAATGGCAAGTTGTTACTAATTTTGGTAAATTTGCTGATCCTTTGGCTGATAAAATGCTGGTTATGAGTGCTTTTATCATGTTGATTGAATTAAATTTACTACCTGCCTGGATTGCTGCTGTCATTGTCTGTCGCGAGCTTGCGGTGACTGGCCTGCGTCTGCTGCTTGTAGAAAACGGCGGAACAGTGCTTGCTGCGGCTCTCCCTGGAAAAATTAAAACTTTTTCTCAGATGTTCTCCATTATTTTTTTATTATGCCATTGGACTTTATTAGGTACGATAACCCTATATATCGCTTTAGTTTTTACAATTTATTCTGGTTATGACTATTTTAAAGGGGCGAGCTTTCTTTTTAAGGATACCTTTCAGTAAAAATGACAAACAATATTATTGAAGTTAACAATCTTTACTTTAAATATACTGATGAACAAAAAGATTATACACTAACAGATTTATCGTTTCACGTGAAACCTCAAGAGTGGCTGTCTGTCATTGGACATAACGGTTCTGGTAAATCAACTGCTGTACGGCTGCTTACGGGTCTTTTGGAAGCTGAATCCGGTGAGATTTTTGTTGACGGTGAACAGTTAAATTCAGAAAATGTTTGGGATATTCGCCATAAAATCGGTATGGTTTTCCAAAATCCGGATAACCAGTTTGTAGGTGCGACAGTGGAAGATGATGTGGCTTTTGGTCTTGAAAATAAAGGGATTCCTTATGAAATCATGAAAGAGCGTGTCAAACAGGCCTTGGAATTAGTGGGGATAACAGCTTATATGTCTCGTGAACCTGCGCGGCTTTCCGGCGGGCAGAAGCAGCGTGTTGCTATTGCCAGCGCGGTTGCTATGCAGCCGAAAATTATTATTTTAGATGAAGCAACCAGTATGCTTGATCCAGAAGGACGTACAGAGCTTATTAAAACGATAAAATCTATCCGAAAACAATATGATATGACTGTTATTTCTATCACCCATGACTTAGATGAAGTGGCACTGAGCGACCGTGTTTTGGTTATGCAAAACGGTCAGATTGAATCAATCTCTACTCCGAAAGAATTATTTGCACGCGGTGAAGAACTCTTAACGCTCGGTTTAGATGTTCCTTTTACCTCAAATGTGATAAAAGCATTGGAATCAGAGTCATATACTTTTGGCGATACTTATTTGACAGAAAAGGAATTAGAAAATAGGCTATGGGAATTACTCTCAAAAATGTAAGTTATACTTATCAGGCAGGGACCCCTTTTGAAGGGCGTGCCCTTTTTGACATTAATCTTGAAATTAGAGATGGTTCCTACACTGCTTTTATTGGTCATACGGGCTCCGGTAAATCAACTGTTATGCAGCTGCTGAACGGCTTGGCTGTTCCGACTGAAGGTTCGGTCACGATTGACGGAATGACTATCACACCTGATTCTAAAAACAAGGATATCAAGTCTGTTCGGAAAACGGTGGGGCTGGTTTTTCAATTTCCGGAGAGCCAGCTGTTTGCTGAGACTGTCTTGAAAGATGTGGCATTCGGTCCCCAAAACTTCGGAGTTTCATTGCAGGAAGCAGAGTCCTTAGCTAAGGAAAAGTTAGCTTTAGTAGGAATAGCAGAAGAACTGTTTGATAAAAACCCGTTTGAATTATCTGGCGGGCAGATGCGACGAGTGGCTATTGCCGGCATTCTGGCTATGGAACCCAAAATACTAGTTCTGGATGAACCGACAGCAGGGCTCGATCCCAGAGGACGCCGTGAGTTGATGAAGCTTTTTTATCGCTTGTATCAATCAGGAATGACCGTTGTTTTAGTGACTCACTTAATGGATGATGTTGCTGATTATGCTGATTATGTTTATGTTTTGGAGGCAGGGAAGCTGGTCCTTTCAGGCAGCCCGAAAAATCTTTTCCAAAAAGTCAGTTTGTTAGAGAGTAAACAATTGGGGGTGCCAAAAATAACAAAGTTTGCCCAATCATTGGCTCACCGCGGCTTACCTATGGAAACACTGCCAATCACAATTGATGAGTTTAAAGAGGTGCTTAAGCATGGATAGACTGATTATTGGCCGTTATATTCCCGGAGATTCAATTATACATCGTCTGGATCCCAGAAGTAAACTTTTGGCCATGATAATCTATATCATTATTGTTTTTTGGGCCAATAATTTTTTGACGAATCTTTTAATTTTTATTTTTACTTTGTTGACAATCTTGTTGTCACAGGTGAAACTGCGTTTTTTTCTCAATGGCATAAAGCCTATGGTTGGTATTATTCTTTTTACGACTATTTTTCAGATTTTTTTTACACAGGGAGGTAGGACGCTTTTTCAATTTTGGTTTCTAAAGATTTCCTCTGATGGTTTGAGTCAGGCTGCACTAATTTTTATGCGATTTGTCCTTATTATTATTTTCTCAACACTCATCACTTTGACGACAACACCGCTCAGTCTTGCTGATGCGGTAGAATCATTATTGCAGCCATTTGCTAAATTCAAAGTCCCAGCTCATGAGATTGGGCTAATGCTGTCTTTGAGTTTACGCTTTGTACCGACATTGATGGATGATACGGTACGTATTATGAATGCGCAAAGAGCTCGGGGGGTTGATTTTGGTGAAGGGAACATTTTTCAAAAAGTTAAATCAATTATCCCGATTTTGATTCCTCTTTTTGCTTCCAGTTTTAAGCGTGCTGATGCCTTAGCTGTTGCTATGGAGGCGCGTGGCTATCAAGGCGGAGAAGGGCGAAGCAAGTACCGTCTTTTGCACTGGCAGCTGAAAGACAGCATTGCATTGCTCACTTTGCTGGTTTTAGGTCTGTTATTGTTTATCTTAAAAACAGGCTAGACCTCTTATGTAAATAGAAATTGTTATTTTAGAATATGTCAAATGACCGAAGAAAACGTCTGTAGGCGTTTTCTTTATTTTTTATCAATCAAAATGTAATAATTTTAATTAAAGTCCAAAAAGACAGTAACATTAAAAGGATATGATGGTAATAACCCTCAGTAAGAAAAGGAGTTAATGATGCAACTAAAAACAATTTTAGAAAATAAAAGAAAGTCAGTAACCTTAAGTTTGACAGGAGTGATGGCTGCTGCCACACTTGCTGTACCAATTATTATCAGTGCGGATTCTTATACTGTTCAGTCGGGTGATACACTATCAGCTATTGCTGCAGCCCACAGAACAACTGTAGATGAATTAGCTGCAAAAAATGGCATTACGGATGCCAATGCAATCAGTGTGGGGCAGACCTTATCAGTTGATGATTCAGAAGATAGTGCGGCACCGGAAGAAAATACCGACACTTCAGCTTCAGATACAGCCTTGAGTGCTGAAGATGCTGCAGCTAAAGAAGAGATTGCTCAGCATGAGTCTAGCGGTAATTACACAGCAGAAAACGGACAGTATTATGGCCGTTATCAACTGAGTATTTCTTACCTGAACGGCGATTTATCAGCAGAAAATCAAGAGCGGGTAGCCGATGCATATGTTTCCGAGCGTTATGGCTCTTGGTCAGCTGCACTTGCATTTTGGAACGCTAATGGCTGGTACTGATAAAAAGTCGAAAAGCCAATAACTTCCGCTGTAAAAACAGTTATAAAAGAATAAAGCAAAGTCATTTTTAATGGCTAAATGGGCTTTATTCTTTTTTGTTTTCTTAAAACAATAAAATTGTAATATTTTTAATATAAATAAAATTAAAGGGTAACAATTAAATTATAGTATGAAATTTGGAAAAATGAAAGAGGTACACATATATGTATAGTAGGCTTGCAAAAGCAAAACGTCAGAAAAAAAGATATACTATTTTAGGAGCCTTGCTCATTGCTGCGAGTGTTGCAGGAACAGCCTTTGCTCTTACAAAAACAGAGAGTGCTTATATAGTTACTGAGTCTCAAAAAAATATTGTTGGCGCAATCGGCAGTGAATCTCTGGTTACAACAGCATCCGCAGAAGAAATCCAAGAAACATCAGAATTAGAAGAAGCTTTGGACAATCAGAACCAAGATACAGCTCCTGCAGAAGAGGAGGCTGTAGCTGAAGCGATATCGGAAACAGAAAATGCTGTTACTGAAGCTGTTCCGGTTAATACTGTATCAGCACCCTCAACAAGTGTAACAAATGGGAATACAGCCGGTGCAGTAGGCAGTGAAGCAGCAGCACAAATGGCTGCTGCTACAGGTGTTCCACAATCAACATGGGAATATATCATTGCCCGTGAGTCAAACGGTGATTACACAGCCTCAAACACATCGGGTGCTTCAGGTCTCTTCCAGACTATGCCGGGCTGGGGTTCAACTGCAACGGTTCAAGATCAAATTAACTCAGCCATTAATGCTTATAATGCTCAGGGCTTATCGGCCTGGGGCTACTAGTAAAAAAGTACTGACATTAAAAAGTCAGTGCTTTTTTTATATTGTCAGGAGAATGGCAAATTTTATCAGCACCGCTGTTAAGTAAATCAGCCTCCTGTCCAATTCCCCAAGTGATACCCAATGTTTTAATACCAGCAGAAATTCCTCCGATAATATCAAACTTTGTATCGCCTATGATAAGAGCTTCGTTCTGATTGATATTTTCAGATGATAGACATGCTCGGATGACATCATCTTTTTTAAAACGGTGGGGAGTAGCACCATAAACAGCTTTAAAAAATTTAGACAGTCCCAATTCATCTAGCATAAGCTGGGCCATTGGTTCATTTTTGCTGGTTGTCACATACAGTTCATAATTTGCTGCTTTAAGGTCTGTCAGCGCTTCATAGATTCCTTGGTAAACAAAGACATCGTGAACACCTTTTTCTTTATAATATAATCGAAAATAGGCAATAGCTTTTTTCACTAATTCTTCTGATTTAAATAAGTTAGAAAAAGTTGTTTCAAGCGGCGGACCAATAAAAGTTGACAGAATATTGTCATCAGGGACAGCAAGATTTAGTTGTTCAAAAGTGTAGCGAAAACTGGATTTTATCCCTGAACTTGAATTGACTAAGGTTCCGTCTAAATCAAATAAAATAGATTTCATGGCAATCTCCTGTAAAGATAATGTAAATATGAAGTCAAGTATAAAAGAAGTGAGGCTGTTTAAGCTGTAAAGCACTTCAACTAGCTGACTACCTTTATCAGTATAGCAAAAATATGTGCTTGCTGTTTAAACAATGGAGTTAGTCTTCAAAAAATAATAGTTTGATGCTTATCTATTTCATGTTATAATAGTTAGGCACTTTATTTAGTGCATTCAAAATCGACCTTCAAATCGACTTTTGGACAGCTAGACCCTTCAAGTCTATGTTGAAAAATCAAAGACCAAAAGATGCACTTGGATTTTCTTTTAAAACCTTCTTCGGTAATAGAATTTGCAGACAGAAGTTTGTTCGGTTGGAATTTTCCCATTTTTTCTTTCTGGTTCTTTGTATCTTATTTGATGGGAGGAGTTATCTATGGATAATTCAAAAATTCGTGTTGTTGTTGGGATGAGCGGCGGTGTCGATTCGTCGGTAACGGCTTTACTTCTAAAAGAGCAAGGCTACGATGTTATTGGCGTCTTCATGAAAAATTGGGACGACACTGATGAATTTGGTGTTTGTACGGCGACGGAGGATTACAAAGATGTCGCTGCGGTAGCTGATCAGATTGGCATTCCTTACTATTCTGTTAATTTTGAAAAAGAATACTGGGACAGAGTATTTGAATACTTTTTAGCGGAATATCGTGCCGGACGTACTCCAAATCCAGATGTTATGTGTAATAAAGAGATAAAATTTAAGGCTTTTCTTGATTATGCTTTGACTTTAGGAGCTGATTATGTAGCAACCGGGCATTATGCTCAAGTATTCCGTGATGATACCGGCAGAGTCCATATGCTGCGGGGTGCTGATAATAATAAAGATCAGACATATTTTTTAAGCCAGCTGTCACAGCAGCAGCTGCAGAAAGTGATGTTTCCGCTAGGACATCTGCAAAAGTCTGAGGTGCGTAAAATTGCTGAACGAGCTGGTTTAGCGACCGCTAAAAAGAAAGACTCTACAGGAATTTGTTTTATTGGTGAGAAAAATTTCAAAGAATTTCTCAGCCAGTATTTACCAGCACAGAAAGGACGGATGCTGACCATTGATGGCCGTGATATGGGAGAACATGCTGGGCTTATGTACTATACCATCGGCCAGCGCGGCGGTCTAGGTATTGGCGGTCAGCGTGGCGGAGATAACGCCCCTTGGTTTGTTGTTGGAAAAGATCTTTCAAAAAATATTCTTTATGTAGGTCAAGGTTTTCACCATGAAGCCCTCATGTCAACTTCGCTTGACGCTTCTATGATTCACTTTACAGGCGACAGACCTGAAGAGTTTACAATAGAATGTACAGCAAAATTTCGATATCGTCAACCTGATAGTCAAGTTACTGTCAAAGTTAAGGGTGATAAAGCAGAAGTGCTCTTTGCTGAACCGCAGCGTGCTGTTACCCCTGGTCAAGCTGTTGTTTTTTATGATGGCCAAGAATGTTTGGGCGGCGGAATAATTGATGTGGTTTACAAAGAAGAGCAAATTTGTCAATATGTATAGTTGATAGTTGTGTAAAGTTTGTATAGTGACAGCAGAGTAAACAAAAGTCTTTTATCCAATTTTATTTTGAATAAAATTGAATTTTCCAGTAAATTTTGCTACACTGTTTTTAGCAATAATCATGATGGTCAAAGCTCATGAGGGTTGTGCGTTTTTGACGTACAATTTTCTAGAGATTTGGCTATTTTTATGCGGTATTTTAGTGGTATAGAAGATTTAAGTCGGCAATGCTGTCTGTTTTTAGCTGATACCTTTTATAATTTATCACTGAAGAATTTTTCAACTTCACGTACTGGAAAGTAAAAAAGGAGAAATAATGACCCAAGAATTTGTTGAAGATTATGATGTTATTGTGATTGGTGCTGGGCATGCCGGAGTTGAAGCTGCTTTAGCTTCTAGCCGTATGGGCTGTAAAACTTTGCTAGCAACTATAAATCTTGAAATGCTGGCTTTTATGCCATGTAATCCGTCTATAGGTGGCTCAGCCAAGGGAATAGTTGTTCGAGAGATTGATGCGCTTGGCGGTGAAATGGGAAAAAATATTGATAAAACCTATATTCAGATGCGGATGCTGAATACTGGAAAAGGCCCTGCAGTGCGTGCTTTACGGGCTCAGGCTGACAAAGCGCTTTATGCCAGAACAATGAAGCATACGGTTGAGCAGCAGGAAAACCTTACTTTGCGGCAGACAATGATTGAAGAAATCTTGGTTGAAGATGGTAAAGTGCTGGGTGTACGGACGGCAACCAATCAAAAATTTTCTGCTGAAAGCGTAATTGTAACTACAGGGACAGCTTTACGCGGGGAAATTATTTTAGGGGATCTTAAATACTCTTCAGGACCTAACAATAGCCTGCCTTCTATCGGGCTTGCCGATAACCTACGAGAATTAGGTCTTGAAATCGGGCGTTTTAAAACTGGGACCCCGCCTAGAGTTAAGGCTTCCTCAATCGACTATGCTGAAACAGAAATTCAGCCAGGGGATAAAAAGGCAAATCACTTTTCTTTTTTATCGGATGATGCAGATTATTTACAGGAGCAGATTCCTTGCTGGCTGACTTATACGAATCCAAAAAGTCATGATATTATCCATAAAAATTTACACCGGGCTCCAATGTTTTCAGGCATCGTCAAGGGAGTTGGGCCAAGGTACTGTCCTTCAATTGAAGATAAGATTGTCCGCTTTGCAGATAAAGAACGCCATCAGCTTTTCTTAGAACCAGAAGGCCGTGAGACAGAGGAAGTGTATGTTCAGGGACTGTCAACCAGTCTGCCGGAAGATGTTCAAAAAGAGCTTCTCCATTCGATCAAAGGTCTGGAGAAAGCAGAGCTGATGCGGACGGGTTACGCTATTGAATATGATGTTGTTCTGCCGCATCAGCTGCGGGCTACTCTTGAAACTAAGCTTGTTTCAGGTCTTTTTACAGCTGGCCAAACCAATGGGACATCTGGTTATGAAGAGGCCGCCGGTCAAGGTCTTATAGCAGGAATCAATGCAGCTTTGAAAGTTCAAGGTCAGCCGGAATTTATTTTGAAGCGGAGCGACGCCTATATAGGTGTTATGATTGATGATCTAGTTACTAAAGGTACGGCGGAACCTTACCGGCTTTTGACTTCCCGTGCTGAATACCGTCTTATTTTACGGCATGACAATGCGGATATGCGTCTGACTGAACTTGGCCGAAAGATTGGTCTAGTTGACGATGAACGTTATTATGTTTACAAAAGACGTAAAGAGCAATTTGACAAAGAATTGACAAGACTGTCAAGCTCTAAACTAAAACCTGTTACCGAAACCAATGAGCGAATTGCTGAGTTGGGCTTTAAACCCTTGACAGACGCCTTGACAGCTAAAGATTTTATGCGGCGGCCAGGTATTAATTATGATCTTGTTACAAGTTTCATTGGAGCTGCTGATGAATCTTTGGATGACAATGTGATTGAGCTGCTGGAGACAGAAATAAAATATGAGGGTTATATCAATAAAGCTCTTGATCAGGTTGCTAAAATGAAACGTCTGGAAGGAAAACCGATTCCTAAAAATATTGATTGGGATGCTATCGATTCTATCGCAACAGAAGCGCGGCAAAAATTCAAAAAAATTAATCCGGAAACAATTGGTCAGGCCAGCAGGATATCCGGAGTTAATCCTTCAGACATCAGTATTTTGATGGTTTACCTTGAAGGAAAACAAAAAGCAGGCTCTAAATCCTAAAAAACCAGTGACAAATCGACAGGTCAGCTCTATTTTTTAGACTTGATTTATGCTATAATAAATCAGTTAAGAGGTTTAAAATGAGAAGATTTCGTTTTGCAACTATTCATCTGATTATGATCGGTCTGATACTCTTTGGTATTTTGGCTATCTGTGTTAGGCTTTTTCAAAGTCAGACAGCTGTTTTAACGGCTATTTTCCTTACGTTGGTATTTGTTGTTGCTTTGCTGTATTACCAAAAGGAAACATATGAAATTTCTGAATTGGAACAGATAGAGCTGCTGAATGATCAAACTGAACTTAATTTGAAAAATTTGCTGGAGCAAATGCCTGTTGGGGTAATTCAATTTGATTTGACCAGCAATGAAGTTGTTTGGTTTAATCCTTATGCTGAACTTATATTTACCACCGAAAACGGCGATTTTGAATATCAGTTTGTTAAAGAGGTCATTTCCAATAAGCGCAATGGCTCAGCCAGTCAGTCTTTTGAAAAAAGCGGCAATAAGTACTCTACTTATTTAGATGAATCAATTGGTATTTTTTACTTTTTTGATGCTTCTATGGGCAACAGGCAGCTTGGGGATGTCAGTTTGCTGCGCCCTGTCATTGGCATTATTTCAATAGATAACTATGATGATGTAACAGATGATTTATCTGATGCAGATGTTTCACAAATTAACAGTTTTATTGCTAATTTTATCTCCAATTTTACTCAAGAAAAAAGTATTTTTTACCGCCGTGTTGATATGGATCGTTTCTACTTTTTCACTGATTATTCTGTTTTAAGCGATCTCATGGCAGCGAAATTTTCTGTCTTAGAAGCCTTTCGTAAAGAGGCTCAGGAAAGGCAGCTGCCGCTGACACTAAGTATGGGCATTTCTTACGGAGATAGTGAACACGATAAAATCGGTCAGGTTGCTTTACAGAATTTGAATATTGCTCTTGTTAGAGGAGGGGATCAGATTGTTATTCGAGAGAACGATGACCAAAAACAGCCTATGTATTTTGGCGGCGGTTCTGTTTCGACAGTCAAACGTTCCCGAACGAGAACGAGGGCTATGATGACAGCCATTTCTGACAGGCTTAAAACAGTTGACAGCGTGTTTATCGTCGGACATAAGCATCTTGATATGGATGCATTAGGCTCTGCTGTCGGCATGCAGTTTTTTGCCAGCAATATTACTGGAAATGCTTATACAGTGTATGATCCTTTTGATATGAATCCAGATATTTCCAGAGCTGTAGCAAGGCTGCAAAGTGAGGGAACAAGTCAGCTGGTTTCAATTGAGCAGGCTTTAGATATGCTTACTCCCCATTCTTTACTGATTATGGTGGATCATTCCAAACTGTCACTGACATTATCAAAAGAGCTGTATGTGCAGTTTAAAGATGTTATTGTTGTTGATCACCACCGGCGTGATGAAGATTTTCCTGACAATGCCATCCTTTCTTTTGTTGAAAGCGGAGCAAGCAGTGCCAGTGAACTGGTGACAGAATTGATCCAATTTCAAAATGCTCAAAAGCGGCTGAATAAAATTCAAGCCAGTGTTTTAATGGCTGGTATTATGCTGGATACCAAGAATTTTTCAACACGCGTAACCAGCCGTACATTTGATGTAGCCAGCTATTTAAGAACCTTGGGCAGTGACAGTGCAGAAATTCAGAATATTTCCGCTATTGATTTCGAAGAATACCGAATGATTAATGAACTGATTCTCAGAGGTGAGAAAGTCGGCGACCATATTCTTCTGGCGACTGGTTCTGATCAGGCTGCTTACACCAATATTATTGCTAGTAAGGCAGCAGATTTACTGCTTTCAATGGCCGGTATTGAGGCTACTTTTGTTATTACACGCAATACTGCTCAAGTAACCTCTATTTCAGCTCGCAGCAAAAATCAGATAAATGTTCAGCGGATTATGGAGAGCCTTGGCGGTGGCGGTCATTTTAATTTAGCAGCCTGTCAGCTGCCGGATTTGACAGTCAGTCAGGCAAGGGAACAGTTGCTTGAGGTGCTTGACAATGAATTAGTAGATAAGGAGGCAGGAGAAGAATGAAAGTTATCTTTCTAGCAGATGTTAAAGGTAAAGGGAAAAAAGGTGAAGTCAAAGAAGTTCCAACAGGCTATGCCCAAAATTTTCTCTTAAAAAAGAACTTGGCAAAAGAAGCAACAAAACAAGCTATAAGCGAGCTAAAGGGGAAACAAAGGTCTGAAGCTAAGGTTCAGGCAGAACAGCTGGCAGAAGCAAAAGCGATTCAGACGAGGCTCAGTCAGGAAGAAACTCGTGTTCAATTTTCGGAAAAAGTTGGTCCAGATGGCCGTACCTTTGGTTCCATTACAGCAAAAAAAATTGCAGAAGCGCTGGATAAGCAGTTTGGAATTAAAGTAGATAAGCGCCATATTGAACTAGAGCAGCCTATTCGTGCACTCGGCTTAATTGAAGTTCCTGTAAGACTGCATAAGGAGGTCAGAGCTGAAATTAAATTAGCCATCAAAGAAGCATAAAAGTTGCTTTTCTGGGCTAATCGAGAGATTTTTGATACAAAGAACACTTTAAGTTTCAGAGAATTGAAACAGCTGAAATCCTAGTGAAAAGGGGCATGATTAAATTCACGGCTGTTGAAGAAAAGCTGCAGATTGCATCTTATCTTATTGAACCAGCTAGAAATGATTTGAAGGATCAAGCTTTTATTGCACCTTTCCAATCGTCCTGGCAGAGGTGCGTCTGCGAAATCAAAGATTTCTGGCTTACCGTCATTTTCGCTCTGTTTTTTTAGTGGACTTTGTGTTTTGATTATAGGGGGTGACAATATTGGCAGAAGGACCGGAATTAAGGGTTCAGCCGCAGGATCTGTTGGCAGAGCAATCTGTTTTAGGATCTGTTTTTATTTCTCCGGAAAAACTGGTTGCTATCAGGGAATTTGTTGAACCGGATGATTTTTATAAATATTCCCATAAAATTGTTTTTCAGGCAATGATTACTTTAAGTGATCGCAATGAGGCCATCGATGCAACGACGGTCAGAACTGTCTTGGACGATCAGGGAGATCTCCAGAATATTGGCGGCCTTTCTTATATTGTAGAACTTGTTAACAGTGTGCCCACCAGTGCCAATGCAGAATATTATGCTAAAATAGTAGCTGAGAAAGCTATGCTGCGCAATATTATTTCGCGGCTGACGGACACTGTCAATTTGGCTTATGAAGGGGCACGGGTTTCTGAGGATATTATTGCGGACGCTGAGAAAGCTCTGGTTGAAATCAATGAGCACAGCCACCGCAGCGGTTTTCGTAAAATTTCAGAGGTTTTGAAAGTTAATTATGAAAATCTTGAGATACGTTCCCAGCAGACAACGGATGTTACAGGTCTGCCAACAGGTTTTCGTGATTTAGACCGGATTACAACCGGTCTGCATGATGATCAGCTGATTATTTTAGCTGCACGGCCTGGTGTTGGAAAAACTGCCTTTGCACTAAACGTTGCTCAAAATGTTGGAACAAAGCAAAACCGTCCTGTTGCTATTTTTTCACTGGAAATGGGGGCAGAGAGTTTAGTTGACCGAATGCTGGCAGCTGAAGGAATGGTTGATTCCCATGCACTGCGGACAGGGCAGCTGACCGATCAGGACTGGAATAATGTGACGATTGCACAGGGGGCTTTGGCCGAAGCTCCGATTTATATTGATGAAACATCTGATATTAAAGTTACTGAAATCCGTGCTCGTGCCCGCAAACTGTCTCAGGAGCTTGAAGGAGGTCTGGGTTTAATTGTCATTGATTACCTGCAGTTAATTACCGGCACTCGTCCTGACAACAGGCAGCAGGAAGTCTCAGAAATTTCACGTCAGCTAAAAATTTTAGCTAAGGAGTTGAAAGTTCCTGTTATTGCTCTCAGTCAGCTGTCGCGCGGTGTAGAGCAGCGTCAGGATAAAAGACCGGTTTTGTCTGATATCCGCGAGTCCGGATCTATAGAGCAGGATGCGGATATCGTAGCTTTTCTTTATCGTGATGATTATTACCGTAAAGAAGGTGAAGCTTCTGAGGAGACACTTGAGGATAATACTATTGAAGTTATTCTTGAAAAGAACCGCAGCGGTGCGCGTGGGACTGTAAAGTTAATATTTCAAAAAGAGTATAATAAATTTTCTAGTATAGCTCAGTTTGAAGAGCAATAACAAAAGGCTGTTTTTGAGAAGCCAGATTAATATTATAGCGGGGATAAGCCTATTCCCTGATTAAGGAGAAATTTGATGAGTGATGCATTTGCAGATGTTGCAAAGATGAAAAAAATTAAGGAAGACATAAAAAATCATGAAGGTCAGCTCGTTGAGCTGACTCTTGAAAACGGCCGTAAACGCGAAAAAAATAAAATTGGCCGTCTGATTGAAGTTTATTCTTCTTTGTTTATTGTTGAATACAAGGACGAGGCAACAGTTCCAGGCGAAATTGAAAATACCTATGTTGAGTCTTATACTTATTCTGATATCTTGACTGAAAAAACTCTAATTCATTATTTTGATTAAGTAGGACTGTAAAGAGGGAGTTATTATAAGATTATGCGGATTTGGTCTGTTCGTCTGGTTTTGGGCAGCTTATTACAAACATTGCCAGAAGAAGATAAAGAAGGGCTGAATTGGCGGAAAAGATGGATTCAGCCCGAAAGTAGCTTGTTGGCCAGAAGTTTTTCTTGATATAGGCCTTTACAAGCTTTTTTTTCTGTGTTATACTGTTCCTTGTGTGAAATAGCAGCAGAGAAAGTATGAAGCTCGTCAACAGTTGCTCTGTAGTGGAAAATCTGGTTTTACCGTTGACTGTGCCTGTCAATTGGAATAAGAACAGCTAGATTTTGTTAGAGTAGCCTTTGCTGTTGAGGCGAAGGGTAACTGCACGAATCAGGACTTTCTTTTAAACGTTATTTCCTGCAAAAAATTTTTTTGAGGAGGACATTATTATGTCACGTTATACAGGACCATCTTGGAAGAAATCACGCCGTTTAGGGCTATCTCTTACAGGCACGGGCAAAGAATTGGCTCGCCGCAATTATGTGCCGGGTCAGCACGGTCCTAACAACCGCAGTAAATTATCAGAGTATGGTCTGCAGTTGACAGAAAAACAAAAACTTCGTTTTTCTTACGGTTTAGGTGAAAAACAATTCCGAAACTTGTTTGTTCAAGCTACTAAGATCAAGGAAGGAACTGTCGGTTTCAATTTTATGCTTCTTCTTGAACGCCGTCTTGATAATATTGTTTATCGTCTGGGGCTTGCAAGAACACGCCGCCAGGCTCGTCAGTTTGTTAATCACGGGCATATCCTTGTTGATGGCAAACGTGTAGATATTCCTAGCTACCGTGTTGAGGTAGGCCAAGTTATTTCAGTACGTGAAAAGTCGGCTAAGGTTCCAGCCATTCTGGAAGCTGTTGAAAGCACATTGGGACGTCCGTCTTTTGTAAGTTTTGACAGTGAAAACCTTGAAGGTTCTCTGACACGTCTGCCTGAGCGTGATGAAATCAATCCAGAAATCAACGAAGCGCTCATTGTTGAATATTACAACAAACAATTGTAATGTCAAATCAGCCAAAGAAGAGCTGCTGCTCTTCTTTTTTGTTTTTTAATAAGGGCTGTATGAATAACTCTATCTATAAATAAAGGAAAATCATAATGTCAATAATAACCGTTTTATTAACTGCAGTAGTTGCTCTGGAACATCTCTATATTATGTATTTAGAAACAGTGGCTACTCAGTCGGCAACAACCAGCCGTGTTTTGGGTTTGACAGAGTCTGAGTTATCGGGCAGTCCGTTTCTGTTCTCCTGAAAAATCAGGGAATTTATAATGGCCTGCTGGCTCTCTGTCTCCTCTATGCACTTTTTATTTCTTCAAATCTTGAAACAGTAACACTTTTAGTGCTCTTTGTGATTGGAGCTGCTAGTTACGGCGCCTTGAGCTAATTCTCTTGACTCAGGGAGGGCCTGCTCTTTTGGCCTTGCTTAGTATTTTAATTTTTCACTGACAGCGGCCTTGTGCTTTGTCCTATCTTTGTTATAGACGAAGAGACAGCCCCTTTTGATAAACAAACAGCCAGAGACTGAAGTCTCTGGCTGTTTTATCTTTGCCTTAGTAGGTTCTTTAGATTAATTCATATTTGTGATAGCACTTTTACCGGGATCCGCATGGGCAATCCGACTGGCGGCTGCAGCTGCTAGAGCACCAACAATATCATCTAAAAATGTGTGGCAGCGGCTGCTGTTTTTACTATCCAGCGTCTTGATAATACCCGGTTTTATTTTATCGATATAACCGTAATTTGTAAAACCAATGGACCCGTAAACATTGACAATAGAAAGAGCCATAATTTCATCAATACCGTAAAGCCCCTCATCTTCCATCAGAATATCGTTTAAAGGCTGAGAAAGCTTCCCTTCTTCAGCCAGCTTATCCATTTCAATGCCGGTAATAATTGTATTTTGTACTTCTCGTTTGTTTAAGACAGTGTAAACACTGTCAATACATTCCTCAATACTTAAGTTTTTAATATAGGGATTCTGTAAAAAGAGGACAAGCTCTGCAATATCTTTAATGCTCACTCCTCGTTCTTTTAAAAGCTCCAATGCTTTATTTTTAAGTTCTTTATCTGATTTCATGGTTACCCCCTCATTATAAAAAGTAGAAAGCTCCTTCTATTACAAGAGCAAAGAAAAATAGGCATTCCTGCCAAAATAAGAAGAAGCGGGACAGTCTTCTTAAATTATCATTTCCCTCATTTCCGCAAGTATTTAGGACAAGTTTAATGCATCTGTCTATAAAAATGATCAGCCGACAAATGGCCTGACTGGTCCTCAGGCAGACAGCAACATTCGACGCCTTTTCACTCCAATACTATTTTACCAAAATTTAAGAACCAGTGTTATTCTTTTGTCTGTTAGTCTCTTAGGTACAATCAAACATGTTCCCGTCTTTTCTGCCTGCAAAACTCTTTTGTCTGATTGATTGTGATATAATGTAATACAAAAAAAGGAGGAGTTATGATACGTACAGTCGGTTTAGTCAGTTTGTCAAGCGGCATGCTTGGCGAAAAATCAGTTCAGCATGAGCTGGCTTTAGGGATAAAACGGTTAAAAAATCTTGGTTTGGACGTTACTATCCTGCCGCACGCTCTAAAAGGCACTGCTTATTTAAAAAATCACCCGGAAAAAAGAGCGGAGGATCTCATCAGGGCCTTTACAGATGATCGAATTGATTTGATTTTATGCGCTATCGGAGGGGACGATACTTACCGTTTGCTGCCGCATTTGTTTTCGAATCATCAACTGGCACAGGCGGTGAGACAGAAAGCCTTTTTAGGCTTTTCTGACACAACAATAAATCATCTTATGCTGCATAAATTGGGGATAAAAACCTTTTACGGGCAGTCTTTTTTAGCGGATATCTGTGAATTGGCCGATGATATGCTGCCTTATTCTTTCCATTATTTTAAAGAGTTAATTGAAACAGGCCGTATATCAGAAATTCGTCCCAGCAAGTATTGGTACGAAGAACGCTTGGATTACAGTGAAAAAGCTTTGGGCACAGAAAGAACAGTTCATAAAAATCAGGGTTTTGAGCTGCTGCAGGGTGCTGCTAAATTTAAGGGGGAAATTTTAGGCGGCTGCTTAGAGTCGCTTTATGATATATTTGATGGTTCACGCTATCCTGATACAGTTGATTTGTGCCAGCAGTACCAGCTGTTTCCTTCTCTTTCTGACTGGCAGGGAAAAATTTTACTTCTTGAGACAAGTGGGGAACGGCCAAGCCTTATAATGTATCAAAAAATGCTGGAGAAACTGAAAACGACCGGAATCTTTTCTGTAATCAGCGGGCTAATTGTTGGAAAGCCAGTAAATGAGTTATACTATGAAGATTATAAACGGATTCTGCTTGATACAGTAGCTGACAGAACCCTTCCCATTCTTTATAATGTCAATATCGGGCATGCCACGCCCAGATGCATCATTCCCTTTGGACTGATGGCAGACGTGGATGCTGACGAACAGGTAATTCGCTTTCCTTAACAGTGGCAAGCCCTTTATGATAGCAGTTTCGGTAAGCCTGTAGCTTTTAAATAGTGGCTGTCTAAAGCTTTACTTATATGTTTGTGAATGTCAAGGAGAAAGAAATGCAGGAATCATCACTTTTTGAAGAAGAAATGGATATGGCCGCTCCTTTGGCCAGCCGTGTCCGTCCGCAGGATTTAGACCATTTTGTCGGCCAAAAGCATCTTGTCGGATCTGGAAAGTTTTTGAGAGAAATGATTGATAAAGATCAGATTTCATCCATGATTTTCTGGGGGCCGCCCGGTGTGGGTAAGACTACTTTAGCTGAAATTATTGCCAAAAAAACAAAATCAAGGTTTATCACATTTAGCGCAGTCATGCACGGTATCAAAGAAATCCGTAAAATTATGAACGAGGCAGAAGAACATCGCCTCTTAGGGGAGCGAACGATTGTTTTTATCGATGAAATCCATCGTTTCAATAAAGCGCAGCAGGATGCTTTCCTCCCCTATGTTGAAAAAGGCAGTATAATTTTGATTGGTGCAACAACAGAAAACCCTTCTTTTGAAGTCAACTCTGCTTTGCTGTCGCGAACACGTGTTTTTATTTTAAAGCAGCTTGAAGAAGCAGATATCATCGATTTGCTGGAAAGTGTTTTACAGTCCCCACAGGCCTTTCCGGAGCTTAAGATTGACATAAAATCCCATTTATTAAAACAAATTGCTGTTTATTCTAACGGAGATGCCAGAACGGCTCTCAATACCTTAGAGATGCTGGTTCTTAATGGTGATAAAAGAGGACGTCAGGTTACAGTCTCGGAAGACCTGCTTGAAGAGCTACTGGATAAAAAGACGGCTTATTATGATAAAGACGGCGAAGAACATTATAATATTATTTCAGCACTCCATAAATCAATGCGCAACAGTGATCCGGATTCTGCTGTTTATTGGCTGGGCCGAATGATTGACGGCGGTGAGGATCCGGTCTATATTGCACGCCGCTTGATCCGCTTTGCCAGTGAAGATATCGGCTTAGCAGACAACAGTGCCTTAAATCTGGCTGTCAATACATTTCAGGCCTGCCGCTATATCGGTCTGCCGGAATGTGATGTTCATCTGACGCAGTGTGTGATTTATCTTTCCTTGGCACCCAAATCCAATGCTGTTTATAAAGCCAGAAGGGCTGTCAAAAAAGACATTAAGGAAACGATTGATGAGCCAGTTCCTCTGCATTTGCGAAATGCCAGCACTAAACTGATGAAAGAGGCCGGTTATGGGAAGGGCTATCAACTGGCTCATTTTTACGAAGACAAGCTGACAACGATGCCCACACGCCCTGAAAGTATCAGCAATCACACTTACTATAAACCAACACAAGAAGGCAATGAGGCTAAAATCAAACAGCGGCTGGACTATATCAAAGAGTGGAAACAAAAACATGACACCCATTTTAGCAGCGAGAAATAGTAGTCAGCAGTTTTAACTAGTTGTCCCAGCTCGTTATGAAAAGCATTTTCATGGAGAAATATTGCTAAACCTGTTTTTTAGGAGGATATACTTCGTTAACATCAGCAGTCAGAGTGCTCGAATATTTGCTGTCAGTCTATAAAATGAAACCTGTCCAAACTTAAAATTGTGCTATAATAATAGACAGCATAAAAACACATTGCAGTTGGTAGTCTGCAAGCGTTAAAAAACGTCAGTAACCTTCCCTCCAGGTCGTCCCTTGCTAATTTCTTGAGGAACTGAACCGCGCGTAAACGCTGCGGGGAAAAGAGAGCCAACCTAGAATTTTGAGGATTCTTTGGTAGGTTCTTACTTTCCTTTTGTGTCTGCACGAGCTTGGTACCTTATATAAGGAGGGGACTGTATGAAATTAACAGTCTATTTTGATGGTGTTTTTTGGTCAGGGCTGGTAGAATATTCTGATAAGAAAGGCTACAAAGCTTTTCGTTATGTATTTGGCAAAGAACCTAAGGACGAAGAGGTACTTGATTTTATTTATTTCTCTCTAGGGAGACTGCTGGATCGCTATGATCATCTTGAAGGACAGAACCCCATTTCTAAAGCAGCAGAAAGAAAAAAGAATCCTAAGCGTCTGCAGAGAGAAATAAGCAAAGCAAAAAACAAACCTGCTGTTTCAACTAAAGCTCAAGCTGCTATGCAGAAAATGCAGGATAACCTGAAAAAAGAGAAAAAGACCTTCAGCAAACAGCAGCGTCTAGCGGAGAAAGAGCGTCGCTATCAGTTAAAGCAGAAGAAACATCAGCAAAAAAGAAAGGGGCACTAGAATAATCGTTTTAACAGAAAAAGGGGTGTCATACTGCTTTTCTAAAACGTATATCAGTTTCCCAAAAAAATCTGAGGCAGCAGGCTTCAGATTTTTTTGAAAGATAAGAGAAGATATCAGCTATCGAACAGTTTCCCATACTTGAAAAAAGGCTGATTCATAACTAAGAGGCATTTTCTAAATAAATCATATTTTTTCTTGACAAAGGGTATTTTCTATTATAGAATATGAATGAACAAATAAAAATATTCATTCATTTCGAAGGGACTTACTAAATGTCAGGCAACAAAAAGCAAGACTTGAAATCTGCAGCTTATGATATTTTTTCCAAGAAAGGTTATAAGGCAGCAGGGATTTCTGAGATTGCTAAACAGGCTGGTGTAGCCACCGGATCGTTTTATAATTATTATGATTCCAAGGAAGCTATTTTTTTGGATATTTACATTGAGGAGAATAATCGCGTGCGTCAAGCTATGATAGACGAAATTGATTGGGAAGAAGCTCCTGCTGAAGTCATCGGTCAAATTTTTGGGCGGGCGCGCAGTTTTGTTTCTTCCAATAAAATTTTGACGGAGTGGTATAACCCGGCTATTTCTGGCGAGCTGCACAGCTATTACGCTTCAGAAAAAGGTAAGTCTGACTACCCTTTTCACCAATTTTTAGTGGAAACCTTTACCAATCGTATGCAGGCGGAAGGCTATCCGCCAGAGAAAATTCAGGAGGTGCTGCAGGTCTATCAGCTTTTCTACTATATGGACACGCATATCACTGAAAAAGATTTTCCCAATGTCAGTCAGACAATCGAAAGGTTAGCGACTTATTTTGTCAAAGGCTTTTTCAAATAAAGACTATCCGTTCTTTATTTTTTAAAAGAAAATGAATGAACACACAAAAATATTCATTCACAAAAAACTGACCTGACACCGAACTTGGAGAGTGAAAGAACCCTATAATCTGAGGTTCGGTTGCAGTCCAGCAAGTAGTTTGAAAGGAAATAAAGTAAAGTGTCACTAGGTGACTGGCATCTTGCTGAACAGTCCAGAGACGGCTAGAAAGCATAGACTTTTATTGCTTTTTTCTAGCCGTCCTGACAAAGATGTGTCTGCGAAATCAGAGACTTCGGACTTACCGTCATTTTCCTTTTGCGTTTTTAACGGGCTTTGTATCTTGACGAATTGAACACGCCCTAAACGCTGCGGGAAAAAGATGTCCTGACTTAGAATCTGGCGATTCGTCAGTCAGTTCCCTATTTTCCTTTTGCGTTTTTAACAGGCTTTGTATCTTGATTTAAAGGAGGAAACAATGGATAAATGGACCAATACAGGATTTTCGCTTGTTGTTATAGGAATTTTAGTTCTAGTTTGGGGAGGTACTTTACAGCCCATTAACATCTTAAGTCCTGATTTCATGTCCTTTGCGACTGGCGGTTTGATTTTGTTTGCAACAGGGCTTTGTCTTATTTCTAATTTGCCCTTTTTCTGTCAGATTGCTGGGCTTTGGCTGGCAGCAGTAACTGTCATGCTTTATATTTATAGTCTGCCGGATACTGACTTGATTGTTAAAGTGATTGGGTTTGTTCCTGTCCTCGCTTTGGCGGTTTGGCTGACAATAAAATTTTGGAAGTAGTAAAAGGGGATAATAAATGATGAAAGGACGTTCTAAAATGATAACTATTGTCGTATCCATTCTTTCTGTAGGGTTTGTTGGCTGTCTAATTACTTGGGGCGTTATGGCTTTTCTTGGACGAAGCCAATCGTTATCAGTCAAATCCATTGAGAATCCCAGCGGAGATATTTATCTTATTCACCTAACAAAACCTAAGGATATGGCTTGGGAAGCTGGTTCTTTTGCTAAATTTGCATTACCTGAAGTTAAGGAAAGCGGACAAGCAAGTCGCTGGCTGACAATTGCCTCTAATAGTGATGAAAGCGAAATTCTTATTTTAACGCACAATAGCGGCAGTCTCTATAAGGAAACCTTAACTAATTTGCCAGCCGGTACAAAGGTCGAGATGAGCTGGATGGACTCACATCTGCCGATTTCAGATGGTGGGGAGCCGCTGGTTTGTTTCGCGTCTGATGTTGGTATTGCAGCTATGCGGCCTATCGTTAAAGACTGGATTAGCAAACGTTCGATTGTTCTCAACCATTTAGACAAGGGAGTAACGGTATTTGATAAAGAATTATCTAAGATGGCAAATCATGAAGAATCCTTTTCTTATGAAACCAGCACCACTATTTCCCAAAGTCAGAATAAGCCGACAGAAGCAGTAAAACAATATGGTAATAAAGCCATCTATCTCTTGTCTGGCCAGCCCGATGATCTTGAAACGATGAAGGGATTTCTTGAAGACAAAGGGATTGATACTAAACAGGTTAAGACCGACTCCTTTACAGGATTAAAATAGTAAGCTGATGGCAAAAAATTTTGGGTCTGATTACTCTCTATTTTCTTTTATCTGGAAGGTGTTTATGGAGCTAGCTGGGTGGCTTATTTAGCAGAAACAGTAAGGGGAACGATACTTATTGCTTTATATTGCGACATGCGTGCTTTTGCAGTTTTTAAAAGATAAGGCTATTTGTGTCCTCTTGCTCAAGAGCTTCCTGAACCTATATTGACAAATAAGATATAAAAGCAGCTAACTTTATGCAGCGCCGCGAAGAATGGATTTTTGTCTGTTCTAGGGGCGCTGTATTATTTTATTGAGAAAGCTGCCGCTTTTCTTGGCTGTCTCAGTTAAAATTTAGAGGACTAAGTATTGACAAAATAGCACAGAAAGACTATAATCTATTTAGAATATTTTCTAAATAGATTAAAAAAGGAGTGGGAAAAAGATGCGCTTTGCAACAACTTTTAAAGCCCTGTCAAATCCTGTCAGACGAGAGATTCTGGAGATTTTAAAAGCCGGCAGCCTGCCAGCAGGGGAAATATCCGCTCAGTTTGATCTTTCAGGCGCAACTATCTCCCATCATCTCAGTGTGCTGAAGCAGGCCGACTTGATACGAGAGACAAAGGAAAAAAATTTTATCTACTACGAACTTAATACGTCAGTAATAGAGGATATTATGACATGGCTGATTGATTTAAAGGGGGACAGCGATAATGAAAATTAATAGAAAAGTGTTAATTCTCAGTTCACTCATTATTCTTTTACCAGTTGCGGTTGGTATCATTTATTGGACGAAACTGCCTGATACTATGGCCACACATTTTGATTTTACAGGAAGAGCTAATGGTTTTAACAGTAAATTATTTACCGTTTTCGGTCTGCCTCTGCTGCTTTTAGGGACACATCTTTTTGTGGTTTATTTCACCTCCTATGACCCTAAAGCGAAAAATATCAGCTCTAAACCGGCTTTGCTTATTTATTGGATTGTTCCGCTGACCTCACTCTTTGTGATGGCTGCTGTTTACAGTTCCTCTTTAGGTTTCCTGATTAACCCGATGCTTCTGTCCGGATTGTTACTAGGGGGTCTAGCTTTAGGTATTGGCAATTATATGCCAAAAATCAGGCAGAACTATTCAATCGGTATCAGACTTCCATGGACCTTAGATGATGAGGAAAACTGGAATAAAACACATCGACTGGCTGGGAAAATATGGGTTATCTGCGGGTTTATTATCTTTACAGAAAGTTTTCTGCAGCTTTTTTTCCCGTATATACTGACTGCAGCATTAGCTGTTATGATATTGGTGCCGACTGTTTATTCTTTTAGGCTGAATCGTTTGAAGGTGAATAATGAAAATGACTGAAACAAAAACATTCAAGCGCTACCTCCTCTCAACATTTGTTCTGGCATGGCTTTTACAGATTGGTGCTGGGATTTTTTATCAAAACGGACGCCATCTGTTTTTTACCATTCTGTTGCTGTTGGCTATGTACTGTCCCTTTTTAGGGGTGCTGGCAGCTAAAGTTCCCTTAAAAGAGATAGGGTGGCGGCTTCCCTTAAGAAATAAAAAATGGCTGTTTTTCCTGACTGCATGGTTTTTACCAGTGCTTTTAGCGGCTTTAGGGGCAATACTGTATTTTGCGGTTAAACCTCAGGCCTTTGATGCAACAGCTCCTTATATTACATCGCAATTCAGCAGAGAACAGCTGACAGCTTTAGAGGCAGGCGGGCTGACACCCTTTATTCTAGCCTTTCTGACCTCACTGTCTGCTGCTCTCTTCGCACCGTTTGTCAATATGTTATTGGCACTTGGGGAAGAAGTTGGCTGGCGCGGCTTTATGCACGGCTACCTCAAAGAAAAGTTCGGTCTAAAAAAAGGGGTTATTTATTCTGGTTTGATTTGGGGCATTTGGCACTGGCCGATTATGTTTTTTGGCTACGAATACGGGACAGACTACTGGGGCTACCCTGTAGTTGGCTGTCTGCTCTTTCTTGTCTTTACAACAGCTTTTGCTGTCCTGCTGGACTGGATCTTTGCCAAAACCGGAAGTATATGGGCCCCCTCTCTCATGCACGGTTCAGTTAATGCGGCAGTATTTGGCCTGTATTTTTTAAAACCCGCTTTTATGAATGACCTGCTTTTCGGCCCACTTCCAATAGGATTGCTGGGAGGCATTCCTTTGTTAACATACAGTATATGGGTTTATCTGAAATATTATTACAAAAAATCATGAAAACTACTCTTCCTTATTATGGAAACAGTATAATTGTCAACCTTAATAGTTGAAAAGTTGCTGACTGAGGTGGAAGCTAAAATCTTTTACATCGACGAGCTCGACAGTTTTATCGCTTTTATAGAGCTGGATGAGGAAATCAGCCATTTCTTTAGCAGAGTGATACTGCTTGAAATGGTCATCATAGTTATAGCTGCTTGAATCACTGGCAACTTTGCCGAATTCTGTTTGAGTAGCAGCTGGAGCAAGCACTTTGGCCTGTAAGCTGTGGCGGTTGTTCTTCATTTCTAATGCCAGTCCTTCCGTAAAGGCACTGACATAAAATTTTGTTGCACAGTAAGTGACAGCATTATCTACCAGCATATAGCCTCCTCGGGAAGAAATATTGATCAGCTGACTGCTGTCAATGTCTTGGTAATCTCTGACATAAAGGCTGGATAATATAGTTAAAGCCTCAATATTCAGATGAATCATTGCAGAAGTTTTCTCTAAATTTTGATGAGCGACGCTGTCATAATTTCCAAATCCAGCATTGTTAATCCAAACAGTGATATGAAAGCCTTTTAAGCTGTTGTACAGTTGATAAGCATTGTCTGGGATTGATAAATCAAGGCTTTTTACAAGAATGTCCAAATCTGGGTATTGCTGCAGCAATTCTTTTCTTAGTTCTTCTAACTGTTTTTGGCGTCTTGCGACTAAGATTAGATGAAAGCCAAGACCGGCGAACGCTTTTGCGGCTTCCAAACCGATGCCGGAGCTAGCTCCGGTGATGCATACATATTGTTTTAAAGTGACTGGCATTTTTAAATTCCTCCTTTTTAAGCTATACTAATTATAGTATCTAGACTTTACTCTAGGTCAAGTTAAAAGGAGAAAAAATGCATTATTCAATTGGCAAAATGTCAGAACTGACAAAACTTAGTATACATACACTGCGATATTATGAAAAGGAAGGGCTTATAGCACCAAAACGCGATGACGGAAACAGACGCATCTATAATCAAAGTGATTATAGATGGCTGCAGTTTATTCAGCGCTTAAAAAAAGTGGGGATGCCTATCAAAGAGATTAGACGCTACTCTGACTTGCGTTTAAAAGGCGATGTAACCTACTCTGAAAGATTAGAGCTGTTAAAGTCTCATTTAAACCTTTTAGACAGCAATATTGATAGCTTGCTGAAAAACAGAGAGAAACTGGTGGAGAAGATTGCGTTTTATGAAAAGGAGATTGATAGGCTGAAATAGTCTCACTATAAGCAGTATAAAAAGCCTGGAAATGTTGTTTCACAGGCTTTTTGAGTTGGTTTGAATTTTTTGTCCTTTGTAAAATGCAGTCACTTCTTTAACAAATATTTTCGGCTTAAAAGAATGAATGACATGATTGGCCGAAATTTTTTTATAAATAGTTTGTGGTGCCAAGTCTGTAATGTGTTTGACATCATGCTCATCTAATGCCCCAATCAGCCCGTAACGTTCATCTCTTTTCCAGTCTCCATGTAAGAAAAGGATAGGGCAGGCGGTCTGTTTTAAGGCTTCTTCGTGATTGATTCCCTCATAAAAGCGGCCGTCTACGAAAGCTCTGGCAAAATCCGGATCAAACATGGATAGAGATTTGATCAGTAATCTTAAACTATCTGGAAAGGCAACTTCTACCGGCATATTGGGATGAGCATTCTGAAAACGTCTGATTTTCTTAGAAAGCCAGTTGACAAACCAGTCTGGGATTCTTTTTATCCGTTTGTCAGAGGCCGGTATTTCCATACCTTTAAAGTAGTCTGCCAAGTCTCTGTCTTCAATAGTGCCAATCTGCTCAACAAGATGTTTCAAGCCGTTATAGACAAATCTGTCCTCTTCTTTGAAACGCGGCATTTCCGCCGAAAAAACAGGAGCATCCTCCAGCACAATGGAAGACACCTTGTCAGGGATATTGGCTGCACACCACAGTGCTAAAATCCCGCCGGAAGAATTTCCGCTAATCATTACAGTTTCTTGAATAACATTTTCAATGAAAGCTTTTAAATCGGCTCCTATAATTTTCCACGAATAATGTCCCGGTGTCCATGTTGATTTTCCGTGTCCTCTGATGTCCATAGCATAGACATGAAAATGCTGTGACAGCGGCAGCAGGACTTTTTTGTAGCTCTCCCATGTCCCCATTTGAGCAGGAAGCAGCAGCAAACAGGGGCCCTTGTTCGGTCCGACGATATAGTTCAGTAAAACTTCCCCCGTGTCATAGGTGTTTTCAGTAAAGCCTGCTTGAATTAGTTTTTTATTTGTGAGCTGTCCTGATAAGTGGATGTATGGGTTTTGATAAGAATAGGTCATTTGCTTTCCTCCAGATTATAGCTGATATCTGTCGCTGTAGTTCAGAGACAGCTGCTTTTTATCTGTTCTTAGCCTTTAAAGTTATTGAGAAGCGCTTGGAGATCTTGTTTGGCTTCTGGTGTGGTCCCTTTAAGCAGGCCTAGCATATCCATCAGTGCAGAGGTCTTTTCCGCAATCTCTTGGTTGGTTCGGTTGATATTGGTCACAATCTCAGCTAGCGGTGCCACTTCTTCCTCTTCAAAGGTATCCACATAACGGGGGATGTTGAGGTTGAAATCATTTTCCTTAATCTCTTCAAAGCTGGCCAGATGGGCAAACTTATCTATATTTTGGCGATTTTTGTAAGCCTCTAAAACCTTCTCGATGTGAGCATCCGTCATCAGATTTTGATTTTTTCCTTTGTCAAATTCCTTGGAGGCATCGATGAAGAAAACATCACGGTCGATGCGGTTTTTCTTAAGAATAATGACTGTAGTTGGAATGCTGGTGTTGAAAAAGATATTTGACGGCAGGCCAATCACCGTATCAATGGCCCCTTCTTCCAAAAGGTGCTTCCTGATTTTGCCTTCAGCATTGCCTCGGAAAAGAACACCGTGCGGCAGGACGATAGCCATGACACCCCCATCTTGTTTCAGATGGTAATAACCGTGCAGCAAAAAGGCAAAATCTGCTTTGGATTTAGGCGCCAAGGCTCCAAAAGCTGAAAAACGGGGATCTTGCAAGAAACCACTGTCTGCTGACCACTTAGCTGAGTAGGGCGGATTCATCAGAACGCCATCAAAGTTGGTCGGCTCTGTCGTTGGCCAGTCTTCATCCAAAGTATCAGCGTTGTGGAGATACTGGTTTTCAATTGGCACCCCATGCAGAATCATATTCATGCGCGCCAGATTGTAGGTAGAAGTATTGAGCTCCTGACCATAATAAGAAACGGTATTCGGCTCATGGCTGTATTTCTTGGCATTGAGCAGGAGCGATCCCGATCCCATGGTGGCATCGTAAAGGGTGAAACCTTTCTTGCCTTCGCGTCCTAATAGGGCGATTCTGGTCATGAGCTTAGCGACGGGCTGAGGGGTGTAAAACTCCCCTGCCTTTTTACCTGAGTCTGTCGCAAACTGGCCGATTAAGTACTCATAGGCATCCCCCAGCATATCACCAGCATGCGCAGCTACATCAAGAACAGCCAAAGCTTTCATGACCGAAGCGATAGTTTGATTTTGTTTCTGCGGCGTTGCGCCTAGCTTTTTCGAGTAAAGGTCAATGTCTTCAAAGAGATTTTCAAAGAGCTCGTCGGCTTGCTCAATGTTACGGAAACCTTGTGCCAATTCTTCCAGCTGGAAGCTTCCGTCATTGATACGGTTGACCAGAGCTGTGAAGGTTAGCTGGGGTTCAATCGCGTAGCTGAGCTCATTTTTGACGACCTCAATCAAGTCTTCGTGCATATCGACATCATCATAATACTTGCTGTAGGTGGCAAGCGCCTCCTGCAGATCATCGGTTTCCTCGTCCATGGTCTCTGCTACAAAGAGAAGGAGCTTGTCCGACAAGTACTTATAAAAAACCATCCCAAGCAGGTAGGACTTGTAATCGTTGGCATCCATTTTGGAGCGGAGAATATCCGCTGAGTTCCACAGCGCTTGATAGAGCGCTGCAGAGGTTTGTGTTTCTTCCATGTGTATGTCTTTCTAATTCTTGTAAATTATTGTTGATTTAAAAATCATTAACCACCGCTCACAAAATGAGCGGATTTTGAGCGGATTTTTAACCTAATCTGTACCGCCGGTCACGTGTCGTTCCCTCAACGATCAAGAAACCATTTTTGCTGAATAAAGCTAAATAGCGCCGCGTGCTTGACTCACTTAAACCAAGTAACTCTTGAGCAATCGAATTGGTAATGCTAGTATGCTCAAGAAGATAAGCATTGATTTTTTCCCAAACGGCTTCTTCTTTTGGATTTAGTCGAACAGTTTGCGATTGGAGTTGGGTATCTTGATAATTTTTCAAGGTTTCTAATATGGCATCCAGCATAAATTCAATAAATACCGTCGCATCATTAGACTGATTACTGAATGCAAGTGCATCGTAGTAGCCTTGCTGATAATGGTAAATGACCGATTCAATAGGTAGCCACTCAAAGATAGGATTACAGTGGCTAAGAATCACACTTTGCCATAGACGCCCCATGCGTCCATTACCATCTTCAAATGGGTGAATAATCTCTAATTCAAAGTGAACAATACAAGATTTGACATAGTCGGAAATATCGCTAGCTTTAGCCCAGTCAAATAATTCCTGTACCAAAGCAGCAACAAACTGAGGTCTAGCTCCAACATGTATGACCTGCCCCGCACTATCATAGACACCGACATCTCCTGTACGGAATTGTCCGGCATGTGTAACCAAATCTTTTGTCAACAATCGATGAGCAGTCAAGAAATCGTCTACGCTATACGGATCTAGTTGAAAGGCACGTTCATAAGCTTCATAAGCATTTTCCACCTCATGAATATCCTTTGGCGGACCAAGCACACGCTTGCCCTCAATAACAGCCGTCACCTGCTCTATGCTTAAACTGTTATTTTCAATAGCTAAAGAGGACTGTATGGATCGGATTCGACTTTCCTTATGAAGATGTAATTCTCGTCGTTCAATAGCTAGCTGAGTCGTCAGTTCGGATATCCGCTGGACCTGATTCAACATTTTTTCAGTGATTCTATAGGACGGTTGCATAAAAGCTCCTTTCTTCACCAAAACTTCTAAGCTTACTCTTGTTCCAAAGGGACGACAGCTAATGTTTTTCCAAGACTGGCAAGGACTTTTAAGACCGTATCCAGCTGTGGACTCGTCTTTCCAGACTCCATCCTAGCAATGACAGGCTGGCTAACGCCGCTGAGTTCTTCTAGTTTCTTTTGGCTGATGCCCTGTTCTTGACGGGCCTTGATTAGCTCTAGCATCACAGCCACTCTCAAGTCGCTTTCTCGTCTTTCTTCTGCCGTAAAGAGGTCTTGTTGAACCTCTTGCCAAGAACTTCCGATAGCTGTATTCTTCATCATTTTTCCACGCCCCTTTTCCTTAAATCTTCAACTTCACGTTTGGCTTGTTCTATTTCACGACGAGGTGTTTTCTGTGTCTTTTTGACAAATGAATGCAAGAGAACAAAACTACCATCCAACCAAGCAACAAATAAAATCCTGTCCCTCAGAGGGCGCAATTCCCAAATGCCGCTCTCAAGATGTTTCACAAAAGGTCCGCCCGCCCTGATCCCTTTAGTTTCTAGAATATTGATGTAGTCCTGAATCTTGGTCAGCTTAATCCGACTATCCTTGCCCTTCTGACTGGCCAGTTCTCGCATATAATCTAAAACATGCTCGTTACCATTTTTATCTTTATAAAAATAAATAGCGTGCACAAAACAACCTCTTTCAACCATGTTATGACTTAAAAGTTATTAAACGTAAAGACTTTTAAGCTATTAAAGATCCCAATTGAGATAATTGAACCTTATTATACTATTCGGGAAAATTGGAAGAGGAAGACGGATTAGATAAACATATCCTGTAGGAGTTTCTTCTTCAAGGTTTCAAGCTCAGCGATTTTGTTCTGGTGGGAAGCGATTAAGTCATCAAGATTGGCGAAGAAAGTGCCGATGGCACGTTGTTCGTCAAGAGTCGGTACTTTTAGTTTATGATTCTTTACAATATCACTATTTAAGTTTACTTGACTTCCAGGTTGACCATATTTATTCCAACCATCCTTGAACATTTCCAACCATTGAAACATGAATTCTTTATCAAAAATTGGATTAAGAAAAATTAGGAAGCCATCGTGTACACCAGTTTGCACATAATTGATTACTGGTTTTCCGACAGATGCTGCTATACTCAATAATAAATGTGGTTCTTTGAGTACTCTAGTTTTCTCTTGACCTAATTCTGAAATTCGTTGCTCAAGATCGTGAATTCTTCCATTTTGATTTGTCACATCAGAAATACGCAACCAGCCAACCTCTGATGATCCATCAAACCATTTTGGATCTTGGATAGGTCTAGGAGAAGCACCACGAACGATTTCAGATAATTCTCCTAACTTCTTCTCTTCCCACTCTCCATCAAATCCATCTAAGCGGATTTCAGGCGTGGTCTGTCCTGCCTTTGGAAACATCTTGGACAACATGGACGCCTTAAAAGCTTGATAGTTAGTCAAATTATCCTTATAGGCAGATAAAAGCTCGTCAAGCGTTTGGAAGAGAGTGCCGATGGCGGATTGTTCGGGGAAGATTGGAAAAGGCACCTTTGTATTTCTAAGGATATTTAATCCTAGAAATTTCTGTGTATTTCCGGCCATCTCTAAATTAATATACTTATTAAATTGATTTCCTTTCAAGAATTGAATTAAAAATTCGTTTGATAAACTTCCACCAGATTTAATAAGGCCTACATTTTTAATTGCAAATCCTTCTTTATTAACTAATACTGGCTTTCCAATTGTTCCAATTAATCCAAGTAGAATATCCCCTTTATCCACTTTTGATCTCTTATTTATCTCACTATAATCTTCCTCTGAAATTAAGGAAATGGTTGATAAATCAATACCATTGTCAGTTAGATTTTTTGAAGTTACTAATGGATATCCTTTAGTAACATACTTTGGTGAATTATGGGTGCCATCACGTACATCTTTAATATCGTCTAATTTAACTAATTCCCACTCGTCTTCAAACTGCTTGAATTTTATGTTTGGTAAGTTATGTCTTGTCATAAGTCACTCTCTTTTCTATTAATCAAACTTACTAAGATTTTTAAGTATTTTCTAAATAAAAAAGAAACTGTTAAAACGATAGCAGTAAAAATAATAAACCAACATCTAATAAAAAATATCCTTAATATTAAAATAATCATCAATAATATTGTTGTTAGAATATATTGATGGGCAACTACAGGAAAGCATACTTTGTTTTCAAAATCATTATCTTCAAATAACAAACTTTCAGTATAAAAGCGTTTTAGTTTAGAATACTCCTCTTGCATTTTTCTAACTTCAATACAATAAATTGCAACTATATAAAATAAGGCTCCCACAAGAAGTCCCAAAATCAAAATTGTTTTTTGAGAATTTGATTCAATCAACCTCTGTATTACGTTTTGTCCTTCATAATCTTTTATTTTATCGAAAATTGTAATGCCTAATGCAGCTAACCAAGCCATAAGTTTTAGATGAAGCGACTGATATATAGTGTTCTCTCTTTCAGCAATTGTCAAAAAATCATTTTTCAACTGATTAACTTGTTCAAAATACTTATCTGTATCTTGATTAATGATACGCTTATAAATACTTTTTGCAGAATCAAGAAAAGTATCTTTAAATTCAAGTAAACCATTGCGAACAATCAGATTTCTTACAATATTTATTTTTTGGAAACAAGTTTTATTCTCATTATCTTGGTTAAATATCCAAGAATAAATACTATCCATTATCTCAATTTCAGTATTATCAATACAACTATAATCATAGGTACGTTCAATAAGGTCATTAAAATCATTGTTTGTTAAAAATGAAAAAGAAAATTTGTTTTCCTCTATATTTGTTAAATTTGCGAACACTGATAGCATTAAAAGTTTACGTAAATATTTCACTTTCTCAGTTTGTTTAATGTGACACAAATAATTTATTGAAAAATTCTTAAGGTTAACATTCCTTGCAGTTATTCTATTATCTTTTAGAACTTCAGCTAAAGCCAGTACTTCATTTCCAAAATAAAGTTCTTCTCTATCAAAATCACATGTTAATTCAATATTTATAACATCTTGTTCAAAATCTTTATTTTTAAAATATTCCAAAGCACTTGAAATATGTTCCTGCTGCTCAAGATAGTCAGAAAAACAAAACATAACACTTTTGTTGTTATAAATAATATATTTTATTTTTTCTTCATCATCATAATCACCAATACCATTTAGGCTTAGTTTTTCAATAATATCCTTGGTATCTTCTTCGTTTATTATTTCGTATGAAGTTCCATTCCAATTTCCTTTAACCATTATTTATACCCAATAATTCTCTCACCCTCGGAACATAATCATCTGAAACTGTTAAAATTAATTTATTGTCGTCAAGTTCGATAGCCTGTCTATTTACTAATTTTTGTAAATTATCCGTTTTAATAGTTGTTTCTTTTGAAATTTCAATTGAACCATGGTATCTTTCACGCAATACTTTTTGATCAATTATAAAATTATAATCAAGTATAGTAGTTATCTCAGAAAAAACTCTTTTTTCATAATTTGAACCACCTTCGTCTACTTCAATCAACATCTTTGATGAGAGGAAATCTATAAAATCATTCTTTACAAAAGTTTCATGCTCAAAAATATAATTTTTAGATTCTTTTTTTATTTCCGAATAGTTTTCTTGTGATCTTATCTCCTCAGTAAACAAACTGTCATTTTCTATAAATTCAACAAGATCTTGAGAATTAACTTTACTATTTCTTACTTCTTGTAATCCAAGAAAATCTCTAATCCAAAAGTTAGCAATTCTATAACTTTTATCTATTACCTCTATCTTTCTTGTATTAAAGTCAAAAGGAAAAATACATGCTTTATAATAATTTTTTTCCGTTCCTAGTTGCTCTACAACTTTAAACTTCGTAGTATCAGCAACCGCAGTTTTTTCGAGTTTCAATAGTAATAAAGCGTCAGATGATTCCTTAATAAACAAAAAGCCATCCCTAATATTTTTCTTTCTATCTCCATTCTTAGGATTTGATTCTGCTGTTAGCAAACTTTCAGCAAAATTTTCAACTAAAAATTCTGCACGATTTTCACTATACCTACTTAATATACTCTCCTCAGTTGCTATTTCAGCCCAAATGGACGAATGGCTCCCTCCACCATTTGAAGTTCCAATGATAGACTTAAAAATTTCATGGATATTTGTAATCATTTCATTATCCAGCACAACTTTTTCAACACTATTTTTAATATCAAATACTGCTACTGTATCTTTCATACAATCTCCTGTTTTAAACGAAGGTACTTTTATACTATCTTGCGATAAGATATTTCACGGATTAGTTTCTGCTAATGGTTAATGAGTAGAAAGCCCTTTTATATTGATAATTTCTTCCAAAATACAATTCGTCTTCATTATCGTTTTTCAAAATATTTTACCAATTAACTGAACACAACCTAAAAGCCCGAGGTTTAGACAAGACACCTTGTGTACAAATACACGTCGCTGTCTTTCTGAAATCCTAATCGCTTTTTACACCCTTTGTAGCTCAAAATCGAACTGGCCTACGTCTCTGTATAAAAAGATAATATCTCCTAGATGCCTGCTGCATCAGCGTCAACTTTCCTATTTCCCTTTGAGTAGCCTTTGTACCTTGAGTTACCTTCTCCCTCTCAGTGGTTCGATGACTTCTTCGATGAGTTTGGTGTAGTCTTTTTTGATTTGGATTTTGTATTTGAGGGGGTTGAGTGCTTCGGCCACTTCCGTTTTGTAATCTTTGTAGCGCTGGCTGTTGCTGAGTTCGCTTTCTCCCAGCTGCTTATCGGATCCTTTGCGGTAGTGCTTAACCAGATAGAGAAGCTGATCGTAGCCCATATACCATTTCTTAGCCAGTTTGCGGACCTCATTGTCAATAACTGATTCAATCATTTGGTCTAGGATATTGGCAATAGATTTGCCGCGATAACTTTCAGGGTCCATCTGAATTTCCAACCAAAGGTTAGCAATGATTTGGGCCAGCCCTGAATTGGTCTTGGAGAGATTAGCGATATAGCTGTCCACAGTTTCAATATCCTTAGCGCTCAGCTCTTTGCTTTCCCCGTCTGATTGAGGAATGAAGGCTTGTATCAGAGAAATAATATACTCGTAATTGATATCATCGACATGGACAGATTCTAATTCATACATAACATCAATCGGTTCATCCCCGTTGTCCCCGTCTTCTCTGCGGCGCCTGATTTCGTCAATGACATTTTGGTAAGTGCCAGTGTAACTTTCGATGAGCTCTTGATTCAGGCCTGTTTCCGCAAAGACTTGCTCTTGATTATATTCTGAATAAACTTGGATGGAGGCAAAGTATTTGTCAAATTCCTGATACGCTTTGGCAAATTTCTTGAGCAGCTCAGTGCTGGCGTTGGCGATATCGATACCTAAATCGGGTTCATCCGAGATATGAGTTCGGAGATTGGCTAATTTTTCATCAAAGTTAGCGCGCTCTTCCGGCCATTCAGGGGCCAGGACATCATTTTCGCCGCCATTGGAATACAGGCGTAGGGCATTGTCTACAGCATCCTTGAAAAGATGAGGTGTCTGGAAGGTGATGATTTGCCCGTACTTTTTGGGGCCATCAAAGATACGATTGGTTCGGCTAAAGGCCTGTATTAAATCTTGAGGCTGCATGGGTTTGCGGTCGATGAAAATGGTCGAGAGGCAAGGCGCATCAAAACCTGTTAAGAGACGGTTGACCACGATAACCAGATCCAGCTGCTCCTCACGAAAGAGGTACTTATCTTTCTTACGGGCTAAGCGGTCATTGACATCGCTGTTGAAGGCCCTAAGTTCAGATATAGTATAGTGGGTACCAAAGTTTTGGTTATAATCATCAATGGCAAGCTTCATCTTGTCTTGGTTGAGGGTCGAATCCTCATTATTTTCCGTCACAGAGTAGGTGATGGTCACCTTGGGAAAATCAGGCAGGACCTGTTTCACACGCTCTGAAATGGTAACGGACGTTTTCCCTTCCTTGACCCGCTTAATGAGGTCATAATATTTCTGCGCCATGGCAATGGATTTGACTGTCAAAATCGCAGCATAAGTCTTTCCGACACCATTTTGAAAGCCCAGTTGGCCTCGGGATTGATTGATGATAGCGTCCAAGACTGTCAGCATGTGGTCTTCAGATTCATAGATCTCATCGGGAATATCTTCTTCTGGCCTGTCGGTAATCAAGGTGTTTTTATAGTCAATACGAAAGCCTAGAACTGCTTTATCATGAATGGCTTCTTTGACCGTGTATTCATGCAGCCGTGAACCGTATTGCTGCTGCGTTGTTTGGGCCAAATCACCGAGTTGCCTGCGTTTGTTTTCTACAAAAATCGGTGTTCCTGTAAAGCCATACCAAAGACTGTTGATAAAAAATTTGGAAATAGTTTTTTGAGCCAGAGGGGTGACGGCGCGATGGCATTCATCCACAACAAAAGCAACATGAAGCTGTTTGATTTTACTGGCTTCACGCTTGTATTTGCCTTCTTCTATTTTGCGCAACATAGTGTTTATTTTTTGAATGGTTGTCACCACCACACGCCTATCATCAGCCGATAGGCGTTTCACTAATTGCTGGGTATTGTCCGTTTCATCAATGTCAACGATATCGTTAGCAGCATAGGAGAGAAAGCTTGATGTAGTTTGCTGGTCAAGATCTCGTCTGTCCACCACAAAAATGGTCTTTTGAATGGATGGGATCTGCAAAAGATTGCGGGCTACTTTGTAGGAGGTCAGGGTTTTGCCTGAACCTGTTGTGTGCCAGACATAGCCTGATTGTTGGCGTTTGCTGGCTGTTTGAATAGCTTCAATCGCATGAATCTGATAAGGCCGCAGCAGAATCAAGGCCTTCTTAGCATCGTCGATAATTGAATATTGCATGACCATTTGATGGGCACGCGGGATGGTTAGGACTTGATCGGCAAAAGCGAAAAGGTCAATGACTGGCTGATTATCTTTGTCCACCCACTTGGTCAGAAATTGATCATTGAGCTTGTTTTCCTTAGCAGCTGCAATATAGCGGGTTTCAGTTATGTTTGATGCTACAAACATTTGCAGGCTGGCATAGATGCCGCGGAATTTTTCTTCTCGATCGTACTTAACGATTTGGCGAAAGGCATCCATAAAGGGATGTTGATGATTTTTGAGTTCAATCTGAATCATAGGCAGACCATTGATGAGGAGCGTCACATCTAAACGCCTGTCTTGGTCGGCCGGAGAGATTTTAGGCCGTTCCACCTGATTGACAATCTCATATGATGAAGTTCCGCCTGCAATATTATCGCGCCAAATAACTGAAAGGCGTATCGTACCAAGGCTGACGTCTTCACGTTGGACTTGAACCTTGGCGATACCGTTTTCACCTGCCAGCCATTTGGCGGCTTCATAATAATTGACAAAGTTGAGCTGATTTTTAATCTGAGCTTTTTCCTGTTCGGTCAGAGGAACATCATTTAAAACAGCAACATTATTTTGCGCTAGTTTGGCAAAAAAATTATCCCAAAGCATTGCTTCTGTTTTCAAATCACCCCGATAGGTCCATGGACTTTCACCTGATGAGAGCTGAGCAATCAACTGTTTTTCAAATTTAGTTTCACCTGTGTACTGCATCTTTGGCTGGCTTCCTAATCTAAATCTATAATTCTATTTTTCATTATAGCATATGTTGAATGCCTCTATTCACAATTTCTAATAAAAAAGTGATAAAAATGATTTAAAAACAGCGATAGCGAACAGGTCTTAAGGCTAAGAAAAAAGCCTAGAAACAATAGTTTCATAGGCTTTTTTTATCTTTTATTTCACTTCAGTAAAAATCACGTGTTTGCGCAATTTTGGTGAGTATTTTTTCAGCTGAAGACGGTCCGGAGTGTTACGTTTGTTTTTAGAAGTCAGATACAAGCGTTCGCCGGATTCTTTGTGTTCAAGTGTTATATTGACGCGCATACGGTTTCCTTTCTATTTATTCAGCTGTTTTAGCTTTGGCGATTTGACGTCCTTTGTAGTAGCCCTTGAGGGATACACGGTGTGAACGTGAGTAGTCTCCGGTTGTTTCGTCAAATTTTACAACTGGAGCTGTCAGTTTGTAGTGTGTCCGACGTTTATTTTTTTTCGCTTTTGATGTGCGACGTGCAGGTACTGCCATTTTCTTTATTCTTCCTTTCAAATGGTTTCTTTGATTTTCATCAACTTTAATATAATAGCACATCTTTTTTGTAAAGTAAAGTTACTTGACAGATTTTTTAGAAAAATAGCTCCGCTATTTTCTAAAAACATGTTAAAATAGAGAGGACTAGGAGTAAAGGAATTTAATTATGCAGTTACAAAAACCAAAGGGGACACAGGATATTCTGCCTGCAGACAGTGCTAAGTGGCAGTATGTTGAGGCAGTTGCGCGTGACACCTTTAAAAAATATCATTATGGCGAAATTAGGACACCGATATTTGAACATTATGAGGTTATCAGCCGTTCGGTCGGCGACACAACTGATATTGTGACCAAAGAGATGTATGATTTCTATGATAAGGGAGAGCGCCACATTACGCTTCGTCCGGAAGGGACAGCGCCTGTTGTACGTTCTTATGTGGAAAATAAGCTCTTTGCACCGGAAGTGCAAAAACCGGTCAAGATGTATTATATGGGCCCGATGTTCCGCTATGAACGTCCGCAGGCAGGCCGCCTGCGCGAATTTCACCAAATCGGGGTGGAGTGCTTCGGCTCTAAAAATCCGGCAACTGATGTGGAAACAATTGCTATGGCCTACCAGCTTTTCAGCGCATTGGGGGTTAAGGATGTGACCCTGCATCTTAACAGTCTTGGGAATACTGCCAGCCGTGCAGCTTACCGTCAGGCTTTGATTGATTATTTGACGCCCATGCGTGACAGCTTGTCAAAAGACAGCCAGCGCCGCTTGGAGGAAAATCCGCTGCGTGTTCTGGATTCTAAGGAGGAAGAAGATCAGGCTGCAGTTGCTCATGCGCCCTCCATTCTTGATTATCTTGATGAAGAGTCGCAGGCGCATTTTGCTGCTGTGTGCGAAATGCTTGAAGGGCTTGCTATCTCTTATGTGATTGACACGAATATGGTACGCGGTCTTGATTACTACAATCACACGATTTTTGAGTTTATGGCCAAAGTCGGGAAATCTGAGCTGACTATCTGTGCCGGAGGGCGTTATGATGGCTTGGTTGACTATTTTGGAGGACCTAAAACCGCTGGTTTTGGTTTTGGTCTTGGTCTGGAGCGTTTACTGCTTATTCTTGATAAACAAGGCACTGAGCTCCCTGTTGAAGAAAACTTAGATGTTTACATTGCAGTTTTGGGTAAAAAAGCTAACGGCAAAGCTTTGGAATTGGTTCAGGCTCTTCGCAGGCAGGGTTTCTCAGCAGAACGTGACTATCTGGGACGTAAGATTAAGGCGCAGTTCAAGTCGGCTGATAGCTTTAGGGCAGCGGCTGTTATTACTTTGGGGGAAACTGAAGTAGAGACAGGACAGATTACAATTAAAAACAATGCCACACGCAAAGAAGTCAGAGCAAGTTTTGAGGATCTAGTCACTGATTTTGCGGCTATTTTCGAAAAGGTACTCTCTTAAGGGGAAAAGGGCCTGGGCCCTTTTTTCTTTTTTCATGCCCCCCTTTTCTGCTGTTCTAAAAGAGCTGAGGTTTTATGCTCATTCTTTCGAGGGCACGTTTTGGCCTTTATATGCTACAATAGAGGGGCACTCAAGAAAGGTTTGGAGAACATGAAAAAAATTTATGAGCGCTTTGACACTCTTAGTGATGCTATCATTGCTATCATTATGACAATCTTGGTTTTGGGGATTTCAGCGCCGGAGACTGCGGAGGAACTTCCCGGCTTTATGAAAGAAGTCAGCCTCTATCTGATCAGCTTTATACTTTTAATCAATGTTTGGTACCGCAGGACAAAGCTTACACTCATCTCTCCCATTACCAAACTGGAAGCTTTTGTTGCAGATGTTGGCCTGCATGCTCTTTTAACCCTTTTCCCTCTGGCTATTAAAATGTTGGTTACTTATGCTAATCCTTTGCTGTCTGTCTTGTTTTTCGGTGTAGTGAATCTGCTGGTGATGTGTTTTTTAAATGCTATTCCGATTATTGAGTTGGGGGATCACTGGGTCAGGGGAGATTTTTCTGAAAAGGTCCACCGTTTTTATCATCGCCGCCTCCTTCTCACTTTTGCATCACACCTTATAGTATTAGTGCTAGCCTGCTGTTTCAGCCGGGTAGGCGTTTATGTTTATCTGCTGCTTCCTCTGGTGGATTTCTGGGCTAACTATAATCGTGATAAACGCTTGAACACTATCTTGAATAATAAAGAGGAACTGCGGCAGGTGCTTTCAAAGAAGCTGCGGCTGCAGAAAGAGAAAAGTTAAGCCTGCCACTGTCAAAAAACTTAAAAAACTCCCCTGCATGGGTGGGGTTTTTGTCTGCATTCTGCTATAATAGTAGAAGTGAAAAATGTAGCGATGAAAGGAATGGAGCTCTGACAAGTCGGTCAGTTAAGTTCGCTCTGGGATATTAACTATGGAACGTTCGATGTATGCAGGCCGTGTTCGCAGTAAGCACATTGGCCGTCAAATCACCCTAAAAGGCTGGGTTAACCGCCGCCGCGATTTGGGAGGACTGATTTTTATTGATCTGCGGGACCGTGAAGGCCTTATGCAGCTGGTTGTCAATCCTAAAGAAGCTCCTGCTGCAGTGGTTGCAGAAGCCGAAAAACTCCGCAGTGAATTTGTCATTGAAGTGACTGGTACTGTTGAAGCGCGGGAACAGACGAATGACAATCTGCCGACAGGCTCTGTTGAACTGAAGGTAGAAGCTCTTACCATCCTCAGTGAAGCTCGAACAACACCGTTTGAAATCAAGGATGGTGTGGATGTGAGCGATGATAACCGTCTGCGCTATCGCTATCTTGACCTTCGTCGTCCTGAAATGCTGGAAAATTTTAAGCTGCGGGCAAGGGTGACACATTCTATAAGGAATTATCTGGACAGTCTTGAATTTCTTGATGTTGAGACGCCGATGCTGACAAGGTCAACGCCTGAGGGGGCACGGGATTACTTGGTGCCGAGCCGTGTCAGTCAGGGACATTTCTACGCTTTGCCGCAAAGTCCGCAAATTATCAAACAATTGCTGATGAATGCTGGTTTTGACCGTTATTATCAAATTGTCAAATGCTTCCGCGATGAGGATCTCCGTGGGGACCGTCAGCCTGAGTTTACGCAGGTGGACTTAGAGACATCATTTTTGACTGAAGAGGAAATTCAGGAGATTACTGAAGGAATGATTGCTAAAGTCATGAAAGATGTCAAGGGGATTGATGTGGCGCTGCCCTTTCCGCGTATGACTTATGATGACGCTATGAATCAATATGGCTCTGATAAGCCGGATACACGCTTTGATATGCTTTTACAAGACGTGACAGAACTTGTTAAAGGCCTTGATTTCAAAGTATTCTCAGAAGCCCCTGCCATCAAGGCGATTGTTGTCAGAGATAAGGCAGATCAGTATTCCCGTAAAGATATTGACAAGCTGACAGGCTTTGCTAAGCAGTTTGGAGCCAAGGGCCTTGCTTGGGTAAAAAGTGCAGATGGAAGCTTTATAGGCCCTATTGCTAAGTTCTTAAGCCCAGTTAAGGATAAGTTGACAGCAGCTTTACAGCTTGCAGATAACGATTTGGTACTTTTTGTAGCTGATAAGCTCAATATTGTCAATGATACTCTCGGTGCCTTGCGGGTTCGTATAGCTAAAGAACTTGACATGGTTGACAAATCTAAGTTTAATTTTCTCTGGGTCATAGACTGGCCGATGTTTGAGTGGTCAGAAGAAGAAGGGCGCTATATGTCAGCACACCATCCTTTCACCCTGCCGACAGAAGAGTCTGCCCAAGAACTTGAAGGAGATCTGGCAAAAGTACGTGCTGTCGCCTATGATATTGTTTTGAACGGCTATGAGCTGGGCGGCGGAAGTCTGCGTATCAACCAGAAAGATATGCAGGAACGAATGTTTAAAGCACTTGGTTTTTCAGAAGAATCCTTCAGACAGCAGTTCGGTTTTCTGCTGGAAGCAATGGATTATGGTTTTCCGCCGCATGGCGGTCTGGCTATCGGTCTCGACCGTTTTGTCATGTTGCTGGCAGGTAAGGATAATATCCGCGAAGTTATCGCCTTTCCTAAGAATAACAGGGCTGCTGATCCCCTGACACAGGCTCCAAGTTCTGTTTCAGAAGACCAGCTTAAAGAACTTGCCCTAAACATTAATCACCATGAAGATGAATAAAAAGATTTACTTGCAAAGGCTCCATTTCCTTATTAATAAATGGGCTAAAAAAGGCGGAATTTTTAGGACGCTGCAGAGTATTTCACGGGAAAAATATACCGAGAAGCTTTCCGCTGCCTTGCTTTATGGCCTGCTCTCCAGTATTGCGGTCAATTTTTTCTTTCAGCCCGGGCATGTATACTCCAGCGGGGCGACTGGGCTGGCTCAGGTTATTTCTGCTGTAAGCGGGCGGCTGACTGGTTATGCTGTTCCGGTTGCTGTCAGTTTTTATGCTATTAATATCCCTCTCCTCTTATTAGCTTGGCGAAAGATTGGCCATAAATTTACTGTTTTTACTTTTTTTACGGTAACCTTTAGTGCTTTGCTTATTCAGCTGATGCCCATTGTTGTTCTGACGGAGGATCCTCTGCTTAATGCTGTTTTTGGCGGCTTAATTATGGGCCTTGGAGTGGGCTATGGTCTGAGGACTAATATTTCCAGCGGGGGAACCGATATCGTCAGCCTGCTGATTCGAAAAAAGACGGGGCGGGACGTCGGGAGTATCTCCTTATTAATCAATGGCCTGATTATGATTTTTGCCGGTCTTCTTTTTGGCTGGCAGTACGCCCTGTACTCTATGGTAACGATTTTTGTGTCCAGCCGTGTTACGGATGCCGTTTTTACCAAGCAGAAAAAAATGCAGGCCATGATTATTACCAATCGGCCAAAGCAGGTGACTCAGAAAATCCACCGCAGACTCAATCGCGGTGTGACCAGTATCAATGATGCTGAAGGCACCTATAATCATGAGAAAAAAGCCGTTTTAATCACCATTATTACGCGGGCTGAATATCAGGATTTTAAACAACTTATGATCAAAGCCGACCCTGATGCATTTGTTTCTATTGCTGAAAATGTTAAAATTATGGGGCGTTTTGTGGACGATTAGCAGGTAAATTTAAGTTTTGTAAATGAGGACGGGTAGAATAGTTTAGCAGCAGACTGCCAGACTTTTTTGAGCAGTTGGGGAAAAGCAGCCTTATCCAGCTCTTAAGCTTCACAGAGGAGCTGGTTTTTGTGCTGTTATAAAACCGTTGACAAAATTATAGAGCAGGAGGTGGGTATGAAGAGAATTCGAAATTTATTTGCCATCGCTTTAGGTGTTGCTATTTATACGTTTGGGTTTGTCAAATTAAATATGGCCTACCAACTGGCAGAGGGGGGCGTTGCTGGGGTAACACTGATTGTGCACTCTTTATGGGGGATTAATCCAGCTTACTCAGCATTCCTTTTCAATTTGCCGCTTTTTATTATTGGGACCAGAGTTTTAGGCAGAAAAGCACTGACTTTAACCATTTACGGGACTCTGCTGATGTCTTTTTTTATGTGGTTCTGGCAGCAGGTCCCTTTGAAGATTGTACTGGAGCACGATATGATGCTGGTAGCGGTTGTTGCCGGTTTATTCTCTGGAGCAGGGAGCGGGCTTGTTTTTCGCTATGGTGCCACGACTGGAGGGACTGATATTATAGGGCGTCTTCTCGAAGAAAAAATGGGATTTAAGCTCGCTCAGACCTTACTGTTTATTGACGCGCTAGTTCTCACTGCCTCTCTGGTTTATATTGATTTGCAGCATATGCTTTACACTTTGATTGCCAGTTTTGTCTTCAGCCAGGTGCTGACCATCGTCCAAAATGGCGGTTATTCTGTCCGCGGCATGATCATTATCACCAGCCGATCTACAGAGGCTGCAGAAGCTATTCTTCAGGAAATTAACCGAGGTGTAACCTATCTGCAGGGGCAGGGGGCATACTCCGGTCAGGAGCGAAAAGTCCTTTATGTGGTTCTCAACCCTGGGGAGGTCAGAAGTGTTAGGGCCATCTTAGCACGTTTAGATCCGGATGCCTTTATTTCCATTATTGATGTTGATGAGGTGATCAGTTCAGATTTTAAAATCCGAAGACGGCGTTATGAACGATAAGAGTGTCTTGAGTTAAAAAAAACAGAGCAAAGCGTATTATCACGCTTTGCTCTGTTTGTTAATGTAACAGCAGCAAAAAGGAAATCCCTATATTTACATCTCATTTGGCGCTTCAACTCCAAGCAAACGTAGCGCTTCTTTGAGCACAGTGGCTGTTGCATAGCAAAGAGCAAGCCGGCTGTCACGTTCAGCATCTTCTGCAATAATACGGGTGTGGGCATAGTATTTATTGAAACTTTGAGCTAAATGAATCGCATGTTTAGCAATGAGGGAAGGCTCAAATCGATCTGCTGCCCGATTGATGACATCAGGAAAAGCCTGAATCAGTTTAATGATATCCCAGCTTTCTTTATCATTAAGGCTGTAAGTGGCAGCAGCATCTGGCGAAAAGGCGGCTTTCCGCAGGATAGATTGGATGCGGGCATGCGCATACTGAACATAAGGACCGGTTTCACCTTCAAAGGAAACCATTGCTTCCAAATCAAAATCATAGCCATTCATTCGGTCGGATTTCAAATCATAAAACTTAATGGCTCCTACTCCAACAGCATGAGCAACAGCGTCTTTATTAGCAAGATCAGGATTTTTAGCATTGATTTGGTCTGCTGCCCGCTTAATGGCTTCAGCAAGGGTTGGTTCCAAAAGGATAATATTTCCTTTACGTGTGGACAGCTTTTTGCCGCCTTTAGTCACTAAACCAAATGGAACGTAAACAATATCATCAGACCAGTCATAGCCCATTTCTTTAAGAATGGCCTTGAGCTGTTTGAAATGAGCAGCTTGTTCATTTCCTACTACATAAATCGATTTAGCAAATTGGTACTGACGTTTGCGGTAGAGGGCTGTTGCTAAATCGCGCGTGATGTAGAGTGTGGCACCATCAGATTTTTTAATAAGGGCAGGGTGCTCCATCCCATATTTTTCAAGGTTTACGACCTGTGCTCCCTGGGACTCTTGAAGCAGTCCATTGGCTGTCAGGAGGTCAATGATTTCTGCCATTTTATCATTATAGAAAGCTTCACCGTTATAGCTGTCAAAAGTGACTCCCAGCTGGTCATAAAGATGGCTGAATTCAAGCAGGCTCTCTTCTCGGAACCACTGCCAAAGTTCCAGGGCCTCTTCATCTCCGGCTTCCAGTTTGCGGAACCATTCACGCGCCTGATCATCCAACTCAGGATGGTTTTGAACTTCAGCATTGATACGGACATAGAGCTCAAGCAGTTCTTTGATAGGATGGGCCTTGACAGCCTCTTCCTGTCCCCATTTTTTATAAGCTAAAATAAGCAGTCCGAACTGCTTGCCCCAGTCACCTAAATGATTGATTTTAATGGTTTGGTAGCCTAGCTTTTGAAAAATCATTGACAGACTATCTCCGATAACCGTAGAGCGCAGATGTCCGATTGAAAAGGGTTTGGCAATGTTGGGGCTGGACATATCGATTGTCACACTGCCCCCTTCTCCGAGATCTTGCCGGCCATAATCAGAACCTTGTGAGATAACCTGTGCGATAAGATCCGCTGAAAGCTTGTTTTTGTTTAAAAAGAAATTGATATAAGGGCCTACAGCTTCGACTTTTTCAAAATCTTCGGAATCAATTTTTTCAGCAATCTCTGAAGCGATCATCTGGGGCGCTTTACGCCAGCTTTTAGCTAAAGTAAAGGCTGGGAAAGCCCAGTCTCCCATATCGGAATTTTTTGGAACCTCCAGTAAATTTGTGATAGCAGACAGCTCTAAATCAGGAACGGCCTCTTTAATTTTTTCGGCGATCAGATATTTTGTATCCATCTAGCATTTCTCCTCAAATAAGTAGTCACATTATTTTAACACAAAACTTGAAATTAAACGAGACTCACTTGCTAAATTGTATGGACTGATATTGAGGGAAATGCTGGTTTTTAATCATTTTCAGTCTTAAACGCCTGCTCAGGCTGAAGATCAAGAAGCATGCACAAAACTTCTCTGTCCCTCTTTGGTAGGAGCAAAGAGGATAGCTGAAATATTCAGGGTTTTTTGCTATAATTTTAAGTACAAACAGACAGTTAAAAGGAAGATGAATGAATAAAACAGAAAGACAAGCTAAGATCAGACAGCTTATTCAAACAGGCCACATCAGTACACAAGAAGCGATAAAAACAGCCCTGCAAGCTGAAGGAATACGGGTTACTCAAGCCACCCTTTCCCGTGATTTACGTGAAATCGGTCTTCTCAAACGCCGTGATGCTGACGGAAAACTCTATTATACTTTGTCAAGCTCCTCTGCCAGCCGCTTTACCCCCGTTATTCGCTCCTATATTCTAAAGGTAGCGCGTGCAGAGTTTATACTAGTGCTGCATACGAATTTAGGAGAGGCTGATGTTTTGGCCAATCTTATTGACAGCGCCCAGCTCTCTGATTTGCTGGGGACGGTTGCAGGAGCCGATACGCTGCTTCTTATCTGCAGGGACAGTGCTGCGGCTGCAGCCTTTGAACAGGATCTGCTGGCAGGTTTGTGAGTGATGGCTATGCGTCAATTTGAGGAATCTGTAGAAAAATTGCTGGCAGCTGTTCGCAAACACGACAGTGTTCAGGCCTTTCAAAAAGCCGAACAGCATGTTAAAGAACTGCCTGAGCTTGAGCGTCTGGCCCATAAAATGAAGGCCTACCAGCAAGACGCTGTTTTGTTTCAAAAAATTGAAAAAGACCAGGCCGCATCACAAGCCGGCTACAAAGCTGATGAGCTGGAACAGGAGCTGTCTCGTTTGCCTGTTGTTCAGGATTACCGGGAGAAAATGCAGGATGCCAGCGACCTTCTGCAGTATATTACCAAGACTTTAGAGGAAAAGATTAACAAGGAGTTAATTGATGACAAGTGAAAAACTGTCTCCAGGTATGCAGCAGTATTTGGATGTTAAGCAAGAATATCCAGATGCTTTTTTGCTTTTTAGGATGGGAGATTTTTATGAGCTGTTTTATGATGATGCTGTCGAAGCCGCACAAATCTTAGAAATCAGCCTGACCAGCCGCAATAAGAATGCTGATCAGCCGATTCCTATGGCGGGTGTTCCCTATCATTCGGCCCAGCAATATATTGACATCCTTGTTGAGAGAGGTCACAAGGTAGCTATAGCTGAACAGATGGAGGATCCCAAGCAGGCGGTTGGTGTTGTGAAACGGGAGGTCGTTCAGGTCATCACACCGGGAACAGTCGTCGATTCTGCCAAACCGGACAGCGCTAATAATTTTTTAGTAGCCCTTGATTCAGATGGCGCTGATTTTGGTCTAGCTTACATGGATTTATCCACAGGTGAGTTTTATGCCACTCTGATGACTGATTTTTTCAGTGTCCGCAGTGAGATTCTGAATCTAAAAGCGCGTGAACTGGTTATCGGCTATGATTTATCTGAGCATGAGGAACAGATACTGACTCAGCAGATGAATCTTTTATTATCACAGGAGGAGACAAGACTGCAAGCTCCTCATCTGATTGATGCTAACCTGTCACCGCTTGAAATTTCTGCCGCAGAAAAACTTCTTCAGTATATCCAGCAGACGCAAAAACGTGAGCTCAGCCATTTACAGCAGCTAATCCATTATGAATTTAAAAACTATCTGCAAATGTCTTACACCAGTAAGACTAGCTTAGACCTTTTAGAAAACGCCAGAACCGGTAAAAAGCATGGCAGCCTTTACTGGCTTTTAGATAAAACAAAGACAGCCATGGGGATGCGTCTGCTGCGCAGCTGGATTGACCGGCCGCTGGTGAGCCGAGAAACTATTTTAGAAAGGCAGAATATTATTCAGGTCTTTCTGGATTCATTTTTTGAGCGGAGTGACCTGACTGACAGTTTAAAAGGAGTCTATGATATTGAGCGCCTAGCTAGCCGTGTTTCATTTGGGAAAGCTAATCCTAAAGATTTACTGCAGCTGGGCCACACTTTAACCCAAGTCCCCTTGATAAAAAAGATTTTAGAAAGCTTTCAGTCTCCGGAGGTTGACAAGATTGTCAAGCAAGTTGACACTCTGCCGGAATTAGAAAGTCTTATCAGCTCAGCTATTGACCCTGATGCTTCAGCCATCATTACAGAAGGCAATATCATTCGTACTGGCTTTGATGAGACACTGGATAAATACCGTAAGGTTATACGTGAAGGTACAGGCTGGATTGCTGATATTGAAAACAAAGAACGCCAAGCCAGCGGTATCACTAACCTGAAGATTGATTACAACAGAAAAGATGGCTATTATTTCCATGTTACTAATTCCAACCTCTCTTTAGTACCCGACTATTTCTTTCGCAAAGCAACCTTAAAAAATTCTGAGCGTTTTGGGACAGCTGAACTGGCAAAAATTGAAGGGGAAATGCTGGAAGCGCGGGAAGAATCAGCTAATCTTGAATATGAGATTTTTATGCGTATCCGCAGGCAGGTTGAAAGCTATATCTCTCGGCTGCAAAGTCTGGCTCGGGCTCTTGCGACAGTAGACGTTCTGCAAAGTTTAGCAATTGTTGCTGAAAATAATCATTATGTGCGGCCGCGCTTTAATGATGAACAAACAATTGCTATTGAAAACGGCCGTCATGCAGTAATTGAAAATGTTATGGGAGCACAGGAGTACATCCCAAACAGCATCGACCTTGATAGAGAAACGCATATCCAGCTCATTACGGGACCGAATATGAGCGGGAAATCAACTTACATGCGCCAGCTGGCTTTGACTGTTATCATGGCTCAGTTGGGAGCATTTGTTGCTGCTGATAAGGCTGACTTGCCGATTTTTGATGCAATCTATACACGTATCGGTGCGGCAGACGACCTTATTTCCGGTCAATCAACCTTCATGGTGGAAATGATGGAAGCTAACCAGGCCTTAAAAGCTGCAACGGCACATTCTCTGATCCTCTTTGATGAGTTAGGACGAGGAACAGCAACTTATGATGGGATGGCCTTAGCCCAGTCTATTATTGAGTACATTCATCATAATATTGGTGCTAAAACAATGTTTGCCACTCACTACCATGAGTTAACAGAGCTGGCTGATGATCTGCCTCATCTTGTTAATGTCCATGTTACGACTTTGGAGAGAGATGGCGAAGTGACTTTCTTGCATAAAATTGCTGCCGGCCCAGCTGATAAATCTTATGGCATTCATGTTGCTAAAATTGCCGGTCTGCCTCAAACTTTATTAAAAAGAGCAGATAATATCTTAACAAATCTGGAAGCTGCTGCAGCCCATATCCCTTTGTCAGAAAAAGGGTCTGATGAAAGTCCGTCTTCTCAGGTACAGGCAGGACAGCTAAACTTATTTGCAGAAGAAAATTCCCATCAAGACCTTATTCAAAGATTGCAGAATCTTGATGTTATCAACCTTACACCAATGGAAGCTATGAACGCTCTCTTTGAACTGCAAAAAATGCTGTAGCCTCGAGTTGTTTTAATTCTGCAGCCTGGAGTTCATCTGCTGAAACTGGTTTTATGGCTACTGACTAAGTGAGGAAAAACATGTCAAAAATTATAGAATTACCAGAAATTTTAGCTAATCAAATTGCTGCCGGCGAAGTGATTGAAAGGCCGGCCAGTGTTGTTAAAGAATTAGCTGAGAATGCTATTGATGCTGGCAGCACGCAGATTGTTATTGAAATCGAAGAGTCTGGCCTCAAAAAAATTCAAGTGACAGACAACGGTGAAGGGATTGAGCAGTCTGATGTCGCTTTGAGTCTGCAGCGCCATGCAACCAGCAAAATTAAAAATCAGGCAGATCTTTTTCGTATACGGACGCTGGGTTTTCGGGGGGAAGCGATTCCTTCCATTGCCTCTATCAGTACTTTTACTATGAAAACAGCGACTGCATCAGCAGAACATGGCACACTTTTAGTTGCTAAAGGCGGTGAAATCGAAAAGGAAGAGCCCATCTCCACACCGGCAGGGACAAAAGTAACTGTTGAAAATCTCTTTTTCAATACACCGGCCCGTCTTAAATATATGAAAAGTTTACAGGCGGAGCTGGCTCATATTGTTGATGTAATCAACCGTCTCAGTCTGGCCCATCCGGAAATTGCTTTTACTTTGATCAGTGACGGGCGACAGCTGATTAAGACGGCCGGTGCAGGCGATCTGCGTCAGGCTATCGCTGGTATCTATGGTCTGAATACGGCTAAAAAGATGGTGGAAATTTCGAATGCGGATTTGGATTTTGAAGTATCCGGTTTTGTCAGCCTGCCGGAGCTGACTCGTGCCAACCGCAATTATATCACTATCCTTATCAATGGCCGCTATATCAGAAATTTTCTCCTTAACCGCGCTATTTTGTCAGGTTATGGCTCTAAACTTATGGTTGGCCGCTTTCCGATTGCTGTGATCGATATCCAGATCGATCCTTACTTAGCAGATGTCAATGTCCACCCCACTAAGCAAGAAGTTCGTCTTTCAAAGGAACGTGAACTGATGCAGCTGATTAGTTCAGCCATTGCAGAAAGCCTTAGTGAGCATGATCTGATTCCTGATGCACTTGAAAATCTGGCCAAGTCCAGTACACATACAGCTTTTAAACCTGAACAGACCAGCCTGCCTTTACAGCATAGTAAAGCACAGGTTAAGCCATATCAGAAAAGCTTTTCTATGCAAAATGAAAACATCGAAGAAGCTTTTGTACCTTTAGAGGAAGTTGACAAGTCTGTAAAGGAGCTTGACACATTGTCTACGGTCAGGTATGCCAGCCGAAATTCAGCAGAAAATTATGATCAGGAGCATCCTGATATCGATTTCAAGAATAAATCAAAAATCAGCAAACTGCTTAATAAGCTGGAAAATGAAGAGCAGTCGCATTTTCCGGAGCTAGAGTACTTTGGGCAGATGCATGGCACCTATCTCTTTGCTCAAAGTGCCGAAGGGCTCTACATTATCGATCAACATGCAGCACAAGAGCGTGTAAAATATGAATACTATCGTGAAAAAATCGGAGATGTTGACAGCAGTTTACAGCAGCTTCTAGTTCCCTATCTCTTTGAATTTTCAGCTGCTGATTTTATCAGCCTTCAAGAAAAGATGCCGATGCTCAATCAGGTCGGTATCCACTTGGAAGCTTATGGTGAAAACACATTTATCTTACGGGAACACCCTATCTGGATGCAGGAAGAAGAGATTGAATCGGGAGTTTATGAGATGTGCGACATGCTTTTGCTGACAAACGAACTCTCGGTAAAAACCTACCGTGCTGAACTGGCTATCATGATGTCCTGTAAACGGTCCATCAAAGCCAATCACACCCTAGACGACTATTCCGCACGTGATTTGCTGTTGCAGCTGTCCCAGTGCAAGAATCCTTATAACTGTCCGCACGGCCGGCCGGTTTTGATCCATTTTACAAAATCGGATATGGAAAAAATGTTCAGGCGGATTCAAGAAAATCATACCAGTTTACGGGAACTGGGGAAATATTAAGAAAGCGAAAAAATGTACGATTATATCAAGGGAAAACTGACAAAAATTACTGCAAAATACATCGTTGTTGAAGCTGGAGGAATCGGCTACATTGTCAATGTCGCCAATCCCTATAGTTTTTCAGATGCAGTGAATCAGGATATTCAAATTTATTTGCACCTGGTTGTTCGTGAAGACGCTCAGCTCCTCTATGGTTTTCATAGTGAAGACGAGAAATCTGTCTTTTTACACCTGATTTCAGTCTCAGGAATCGGCCCGACAACGGCTTTGGCTATTATTGCCGTCAGTGATAATCAGGGGCTGGTCAGAGCGATTGACAACAACGATATTAAATACTTAATGAAATTTCCTAAAATCGGGAAAAAAACGGCTCAGCAAATGGTTTTAGACCTTGCTGGTAAATTTACTGCTGAGCCGGCAGAAAGCAGGAAGACCCAAAAAGAAAGTCCATCTGATCATTTTGCACTTGATGAGGCCATAGAAGCACTTCTGGCTCTGGGCTATAAGGCTAGCGAGCTGAAGAAGATCCGCTCCTTTTTTGAAGGAACAGATGAAACAACAGAAGCCTATATTAAATCCGGTCTGAAAATGCTTATGAAATAGCAGCGTTCCTAGGAACAAGCTGTATTTTTGTACAGTAAGGCCCGAATTTCCAGGCCTTAATCTGCAGTGCAAGACAGTAAAGTCTGTCAAAGAAAAAAGAGGGGGTTGAGAAATGAAAGATAAGAGAAGTCAGGAGCCGAAACGCTGCGGCTGGGTTAAGATGAGCAACCCCTTATATGTGGACTACCATGACAGAGAATGGGGAAGGCCTTTACATGATGAAAGAGCCCTGTTTGAATTATTCTGTTTGGAAACCTATCAGGCTGGTTTGTCTTGGGAAACAGTCCTAAATAAGCGTTCAGCTTTCAGGAAGGCATTTTCTGATTATGAAATAGAAAAAGTAGCCGCAATGACAGATGTTCAGCTTGAAAAAATTCTGCAAAATCCAGACGTTATCCGCAACCGCCGAAAAATTTTTGCGACACGCACCAATGCTCAGACCTTTTTAGAAATTCAAAAAAAATTCGGTTCGTTTGACCACTATATTTGGTCTTTTGTTGAAAACAAAACAATCCATAACGAGATTTCAGATTACCAAGAAGCCCCTGCTAAGACCCCTCTTTCCGAAAAAATAGCTAAAGAATTGAAAAAACAAGGCTGTGCTTTTATCGGGCCTGTCGCTGTTTACTCTTTTCTTCAGGCAGCAGGCTTAGTAAATGACCATGAACAGAACTGTACTTTTAACCCTATACACTAAAAAGGTTGCTAACCATTGCGATGAAGAACTGGTTTAGAGTCAGTTCTTTCTTATTTTTGGCAAATTTATGCTAGAATGTAGAAAAATTACGAATAATAAATAAAGGAGATTAAATGAAAGCAGAAATTATTGCGGTAGGAACCGAGCTGCTGACGGGGCAGATTGTAAATACCAATGCCCAATTTTTATCTGAAAAGTTTGCTGAATTAGGGATTGACGTTTTTTATCAGACAGTTGTCGGCGATAATGAGAACCGCCTTTTGTCTGTCATTGATATTGCCAGCAGCCGCAGCAACCTTGTTGTACTTTGCGGCGGGCTTGGGCCGACCGATGATGATTTGACGAAACAGACTCTGGCAAAGTATTTAGGCCGGCATCTGGAGTTTGATGAACAAGCTGTGCAGCGTTTAGATGCATTTTTTGCAACACGCCCCCAATTTACCAGAACTCCAAATAATGAGAGGCAGGCCCAGCTGATTGCAGGCTCCGTTCCACTGCAGAATACAACAGGTTTAGCGGTCGGAGGAATCATCGAACAGAACGCAGTCACATACGTCGTACTTCCGGGACCTCCAAGTGAGCTGATTCCGATGGTTACAGATCAGCTTGTCCCCTATTTAACTCAGTCCAATCAGCGGCTCTACTCGCGTGTTTTGCGTTTCTTCGGTATCGGTGAAAGCCAGCTGGTGACTGTTTTAGCAGATGTTATTAAAGATCAGACTGATCCGACCATTGCTCCTTATGCAAAAACCGGCGAAGTGACTTTGCGCTTATCCACTAAAGCGGTCAGTGAGGAGGCAGCCGGCCTTAAACTCGACAAGCTTGAAGAGCGGATTATGGCTATAAAAACACTGGATGGTGTGAGTCTGAGCGACTTACACTATGGTTATGGTGATGATAATAGCTTGGCTCGTACGGCCTTTGACCTCCTTAAGGAGAAAGGAAAGACCGTAACAGCGGCCGAAAGCCTTACAGCCGGCCTGTTTCAGGCGAGTTTAGCAGAATTTTCCGGGGCTTCGCAGGTTTTTAGCGGGGGTTTTGTAACCTACAGTATGGAAGAAAAAGCAAAAATGCTGAAAATTCCCCTTACAGACTTACAGGCTCATGGTGTAGTCAGCGCCTTTACTGCTGAAAAAATGGCCGACCAGGCCCGGAAACTGACAGATTCGGATTTTGGCTTGGGTCTGACTGGTGTTGCCGGACCTCAAGAATTGGAAAAACAGCCGGCAGGTACTGTTTTTATCGGTTTTGCAAGTAAAGAAAAAGTCTATTCGCTTAAGCTGGAGCTAGGAAGCCGAAGCCGTTCGGACATACGCTATATCACAGTACTGCACGCTTTCAATTTGATACGCCAAACTTTATTAAAAGACTGAAATTTGCTATAATAATTAAGGTTGGTAAGGTAAAGTTTTGACAAGGATTTAAGACTGGAAAAGTCAGTGCAGAAAGGAGCACTTTTCGATTCAGAAAATCTACCGACCCTTAACTATTATCCAGACCTTTCATTAGTAACAAGGAGAGAAAATTGGCTAAAAAAGCAAAAAAAACAGAAGAAATTACTAAAAAATTTGGGGATGAACGGCAAAAGGCCCTGAATAATGCTTTAAAAAATATCGAAAAAGATTTTGGTAAAGGAGCAGTAATGCGCTTGGGAGAGCGTGCTGAGCAAAAAGTTCAGGTCATGAGTTCAGGCAGTCTTGCACTGGATATCGCTCTTGGTGTTGGGGGCTATCCTAAAGGGCGTATCGTTGAAATCTATGGCCCTGAGTCCTCTGGGAAAACAACAGTTGCCCTGCATGCTGTGGCGCAGGCGCAAAAAGAAGGCGGAATCGCTGCTTTTATTGATGCAGAACATGCCTTGGATCCAGCTTATGCACAGGCTCTTGGTGTTAATATTGACGAACTGCTTTTATCTCAGCCGGATTCAGGTGAGCAAGGACTTGAAATTGCCGGGCAGCTGATTGACTCAGGAGCTGTTGATTTGGTTGTAGTCGATTCTGTGGCTGCACTTGTTCCGCGGGCTGAAATTGACGGAGATATCGGCGACAGCCATGTAGGCCTGCAGGCACGTATGATGAGTCAGGCGATGCGCAAGCTTTCAGCTTCAATTAATAAAACAAAGACAATCGCCATTTTTATTAATCAATTGCGTGAAAAAGTCGGCATCATGTTTGGCAACCCTGAAACAACTCCAGGCGGCCGGGCACTCAAGTTTTATGCGTCAGTGCGTTTAGACGTCCGCGGTAACACACAGATTAAAGGGACAGGCAGCAGCAAAGATACCAATGTCGGTAAAGAAACTAAAATTAAGGTTGTCAAAAATAAGGTAGCTCCTCCGTTTAAGGAAGCCTTTGTGGAAATCATGTACGGTGAAGGTATTTCTCGTACAGGGGAACTTTTGAAAATCGCCAGTGAATTGGATATCATTCAAAAGGCTGGGGCTTGGTATTCTTACAACAATGAAAAAATAGGTCAGGGATCAGAAAATGCGAAAAAATTTCTGTCAGACCATCCTGAAATTTTTGATGAAGTGGATCGTCAAGTTCGAATAGCATATGGTATGCTGGAAGAAGATCAAAACTCAAAAGCATCAACAAAGGCTGAAAAACAGCCTGAAGCAGAGACAAAAGAAGACGATCTTGTCTTGGATCTTGACGCTGCCATTGAAATTGAAGAGTAAAAAAACAGTCCAGTGGACTGTTTTTTCCTGAGCTTAAAAATTAAAAGGCGATGTTACAGTCCAGTGGACTGTTTTTTCCTGAGCTTAAAGATTAAAAGGCGATGTTACAGTCCAGTGGACTGTTTTTTCCTGAGCTTAAAAATTAAGGAGGGATAGCAAAACAGCCTTAGTATCTCTGATTTGATTCATTACCGCTTATGGAAATGGTCAGTTTTTGTTTTACAGATTTAGGCTGATAACGGCGCTTTTTGCCTCGTAAAACCTTCTTACCGCTTACTGTCTGTAAGATCAGTTTAGAATCAGAAGTCAAATATTAATTTTATGTTTCATTTTAAAAATAGGTCCAAAGACCTATGTATTGTCTAATAAACTATGTTACAATGTACCTATCATGGGATAGAAAGAGAGAATGAACATGATTAAAATTTATACGATTTCAAGTTGTACGAGCTGTAAAAAAGCTAAGACTTGGCTCAATGCTCATCAGCTTCCTTATAAAGAACAGAACTTAGGAAAAGAACCACTGACTAAAGAAGAAATTTTAGCTATACTGACCAAAACAGAAAACGGGATTGAAAGCATTGTTTCGTCAAAGAACCGTTATGCTAAGGCTCTTAATTGCAATATCGAAGATTTAAGCGTCAGTGAAGTGATTGACTTGATTCAGAATAATCCGCGGATTCTTAAAAGTCCGATTTTAATTGATGATAAGCGACTTCAGGTAGGTTATAAAGAAGATGATATTCGTGCCTTTCTGCCACGCTCTATTCGCAATGTAGAAAATACAGAAGCCCGTCTTCGTGCGGCTCTGTAAGCAGATAGTCAGTTAGAAGCCCATAAATTTGCTTTAGCAGGAATTATTCCTGCCTGCAGGTTTATGGGCTTTTTGAATTTCACTTCTCTTATGAAAGGATTAACGGCAGTTATTTTGTGAGCCTAGCCATAATCAGGTGTCATTGTTTTCCCGTAATTCTTGATTAATGGCAAGGATATCTTTTCTTATTAACAGATAGTTGAAAATATAGACAAGCAGGTAAGTAAAGCTGACACTGAGCAGCAGAGCAAGGAAAGCTAGCCAGGAAGCTGAAAACCATCGCAAATACCAAGCTGCCGTGAGAAGAGGAAAGACAATAAGCAGATAATGCAGGATGCTTATTGCTAAAAGATTTTGCTTATAGTGAGCATGTTTAAATACATTGCTGGCTAATCCTTGACTGATACCTAACAATGCAAAGATGCAAATCTGCAGACCCGCAGCAAGAGTTTCAGAATGAAACTGCTCAATGAAAGCAGGAAGTCCAAAGCTGAAATCACTGCCAGTTACAAGGACGAACATAAAGTTGACAAACGTACCAATTCCTACGCCGATAAAGGCAGAAGGGATAATTTGTTTTAAGTGTTTCATGAGAATCCTCCTTTATTAAGATATAAAGGCTGCAAAGCCTTCAGACGTTTACGACTGACGGTAAGTCCGAAATCTCTGATTTCGCAGGCGCACCCCTGTCAGAACAGAGCTCTTAGGGCATGTTCAATTCAACAAAGATCAGTCAGCATTTCAGAGTCCCAGTGCTTTTTTAAAGTTAGGGATAGAACGGCGGGAAACAAAGGTGTTTTGGCCGCTTTTAAAAACAACTTGTATAGTGCCCTTAAAACTGAGATTGAGCTCTTTAATCTGTTTAGTATTAATAATTTCACTATGAGAACTTCTGATAAAATATTTGGGGAGCAGCTCTTCTAACTGATAAAGACGGTATTTAGACTGATAAATTGACTGCGCTGTTTCAATAAAGACTTTTTTATTTTCTGTGTAGAATCGGACAATCCAGTCAGGTTGCAGCAGATAAATTTTGCTATTCCGGCTGCCATAAAGGTAATTATAGTCAGAATCATACTTTATAAAATCAATAATTCTCTGATTTTTAGGATTCATATGACTGAGATAGATTTTAATAAATGTCTCTTTGAGACTTAGATCTTTAATGATTTCAAGTTTCATTGTCAGTCCTCCTTTTTAATTAGTATAGTCGGTTTTAGGAGGTTTTTCTAGGAAATTAGGATAAGTGGCTGTTTTAGGGGTCTAAGTGGTCTCTTTTAATGATAGGGCGGCATCTTTACCGTTTGAATATAGAACTTCAGTTTGGGAAGGCTGTCTTATTTTTCCATTTTAGCCCGAAAAAGCCTGTATTTTCAGTATTAAAATCTTGTTTAATTGCCGGGAATAAGTTATAATAAAGGATAAAGTTATTTAGAAAGAGGGTGTCAGTATGGGGTTTACAGATGAGACTGTCCGCTTTAACTTAGATGATAGTAATAAAAAAGAAATCAGTGAGACGCTGACAGCAGTTTACCGTTCTTTAGAAGAAAAGGGCTATAATCCGATTAACCAGATTGTTGGTTATGTATTGAGCGGCGATCCTGCTTATGTGCCGCGTTATAATGATGCCAGAAATCAGATTCGCAAGTATGAACGAGATGAAATTGTTGAGGAATTGGTTCGTTATTATCTCCAAGGAAATGGAATTGATCTGAAATGAGAATAATGGGTCTCGACGTTGGTTCTAAAACGGTTGGAGTCGCGGTCAGCGATCTTTTAGGCATGACAGCTCAAGGTCTGGAAATTATTAAAATCAATGAAGAAGCAGGGGAGTTTGGTTTTGACCGATTAAATGAATTAGTAAAAGAATACAAGGTAGATAAATTTGTCATCGGTCTTCCCAAAAATATGAATAATACCAGCGGTCCGCGTGTTATGGCCAGCAGAGCCTACGGCGATCAGCTAAAAAGCTTATTTAAGCTTCCGGTTGACTATCAAGATGAGCGTCTGACTACTATGCAGGCAGAACGTATGCTGGTTGAGGAAGCTGATCTTAGCCGCGGGAAACGGAAAAAAGTTATTGATAAAATTGCTGCTCAGCTGATTTTACAGAATTATCTTGACCGTAACTATTAAAACTGGAATCGGATGACTTTTAAATCTAAAAACAGATAGAATTGAGGAGAAATGAATGGCGCATAACCATAAGCATGAACATGAGCATGAAGTGATTACACTTGTTGATGAACAGGGAAATGAAACTTTATTTGAAATTTTGCTGACCATTGACGGACAGGAAGAGTTTGGAAAAAATTATGTTCTCTTGGTTCCGGCCGGTGCAGAAGAAGCTGATCAGGATGAAATTGAAATTCAAGCTTATGCCTACACCGAAAATGAGGATGGAACAGAAGGGGATTTGCAGCCGATTCCGGAAGATTCAGAGGCTGAATGGAATATGATTGAGGAAGTCTTTAACAGTTTTTTAGATGATAATTAATCGGTATTTCAGTTATCAACTTTGAGAAGAGCATAGCTCTTTTTTTTATTGCTGAGAGGGATTGTGTCTCAGCTCTATGATAAATTGACTATACCGCATATTTTGATATACTGGAAGTAGACTAATCAAGGAGATGTAGAGTAATGCCAAAAGAAAATGACTTGGCTAACAAGATATACAGCCGTGTTGAGCGTTATGATCAGAAAGAACCAGAGAAGAAGCTATCTGTTGCTAAATCTAAAAAGCCAAATACCAAGGTTTTAAATAAATATAAATTTTCTATCTTGCTGTTCAGCCTCATTTTGGCTGTATGTACAGTGGCTCTGCCCTTATTTGCTGATTTGGCAAACAATGTTCAGTCACAAAATCTCTACACTGGCTTAATGCTGACGAAGGGGGAACTTCCTTACACTGATATTTTTGCAACAGGTGGCTTCTTTTATTATGTCCTTATTGCTTTAGGCTATCTTTTAGGATCAACTGTCTGGTTAATTCCTGTACAGTTTTTGGCCATGTATGTCTCAGGTATTTATCTTTATAAAATTATTAGATTTTTAACTGCCAGTACGGAAGTGGCCTACAGTTTTATCTGTCTTTTTTACCTTTTAAACGGGACACTGGGCTTTGGCGGCTTGTACCCTGTACAGTGGGCGATGCCTTTTGTACTGATCGGTCTCTGGTTTCTGACTAAGTACTTTGCGGGAATAATTAGAGATGAAGCCTTTATTCTGTATGGTTTTGCCGGAGCGCTCTCTATTTTATTTGAACCTAGGACTTTGGTCTTCTGGGTTCTGTCCTTTTTGACTATCGCTGTCTATAATTTGGCACAGAGGCATATGGCCAGAGGCTTTTATCAGCTTTTATGCATTATTTTCGGTGTCATTTTAGTCATCTATTTTGCTGTCTATTTCCTTTTAAATCTTCAAATTTTATCAGCTTATATTGCACAGGCTGTTATCTATCAGTTTACTTTCTTTGCCAGCGGGAATGCCAACCTGTGGCTGTCTCTGCTTTTTCAGCTGTTTTTAGCTCTTGCTTCAGGTCTTCTTCTCGGTATTTTTGCTCTGCCTAAAGCATTAAATAAGCAGTCAGAAGATAAGGTGATTAAATGGCTGATTTTGCTGGTCTTTTTGTGTGAAATCACAATGGTTTGTCTTGCTCAGGATTTTCAGTTTTATCATTTGCTGAGTCTTCTGCCTTTCGGCCTTATTTTAACAGCTTTATGGATAAACAGAGTTTATCAGGCAAGGCGCAGACGTAGGTCGCACCGCCGTAAAAAGGCAACTGGTACTGGTAAAGTCTTTGGGCTTTTTTTCACCCGCCATGCCTATTTGCCCCTGCTGGTTATTTTGCTGGCTTTTGCCCTGCCTTTAGGATCCTATGCGATTAACTACCGTACGCATCAGGAGCGTCATACTGTTGCCAAATACCTTAAAAAAACAGTATCTGATGGTACAACCGTCTATGTCTGGGATAGGACAGCCGGCATTTATTTGGCTGGAGAATTAAACAGCAGTTCGCAGTTTTCCTCACCGACCGTCTACACAGCAAAGGCGTCCAATGCCAAAATTTTAGAAGATGAGCTGTTGCAAAATGGGGCCAGTTATGTCGTTGTCAATAACAGTCAGACAATATCTGAGACTTTGAGAAATCATCTGCTTGCTAATTATGAAGCCCTGTCTCTGGATGGTCTTTCTGCCTTTACTGTCTACCAGATAAAATAAGAAAAAATCAATATGTTGTGTCTAAATAAAAAAATCGGCACAACATATTGATTTTTTTTTGCTGCGTGTTATAATAGACGAGTAAGGAGAAAAGATATGATTACACTGGAAAAAGAAAAAATTGTTACGCAGCCAAGTATTAAGGTCATCAAACGTGATGGCCGTCTGGTAGCTTTTGATGCTAATAAAATTTATAGTGCGCTTTTAAAAGCCAGCAATACTGTGACAAAAATTTCACCGCTTGTAGAAGCTAAGTTAGAGGCAATATCAGATCGCATCATAGCTGAGATTTACGAGCGTTTTAGTGATGATATCAAAATCTATGAAATCCAGAATATTGTTGAGCATGAGCTGCTGGCTGCAGGTGAATATGCTATTGCCAAAGAGTACATCAATTATCGGACTCAGCGTGATTTTGAGCGTTCTCAGGCTACAGATATTAATTTTACAATTGACAAGCTGATTAATAAAGATCAGACTGTCGTCAATGAGAATGCCAATAAAGACAGTGATGTTTTCAATACCCAGCGTGACCTTACTGCCGGCATTGTCGGAAAGTCACTCGGTTTGAAAATGCTGCCGCCTCATGTTTCCAATGCCCATCAAAAGGGGGACATTCATTATCATGATTTAGACTACAGTCCTTATACACCAATGACAAACTGCTGTCTGATTGATTTTAAGGGAATGCTGGCCAATGGTTTTAAAATCGGCAATGCGGAGGTGGAAAGCCCTAAATCTATCCAAACTGCAACAGCGCAGATTTCGCAAATTATTGCCAATGTAGCGTCCAGCCAGTACGGCGGCTGTTCAGCTGACCGTATTGATGAAACACTGGCTCCCTACGCTGAGCTCAATTATCAAAAACATCTCCGGGATGCAGAAGCATGGGTGTTGGAAGATAAGCGTCAGGAATATGCGCGTGCCAAAACGAAAAAAGATATTTATGATGCTATGCAGTCCTTAGAATATGAAATTAATACTTTGTTTACTTCTAATGGTCAGACGCCTTTCACTTCACTTGGTTTTGGTCTGGGAACATCCTGGTTTGAACGTGAAATCCAAAAAGCGATTCTCAATATTCGTATTAAAGGGCTTGGCAGCGAACACAGAACAGCTATTTTCCCTAAACTAATTTTCACCTTAAAACGGGGTCTGAATTTAGAGCCGGGAACGCCTAACTATGACATCAAAGAGTTAGCGATTGAATGTGCCACTAAGCGGATGTATCCGGACGTCCTTTCTTATGATAAAATTGTTGATTTAACAGGTTCTTTTAAGGTTCCTATGGGCTGCCGTTCTTTCCTGCAAGGCTGGAAAGATGAGCAGGGCAATGAAGTCAACTCCGGCCGTATGAATTTGGGTGTTGTGACGGTCAATCTGCCGCGTATTGCCATGGAAGCCAATGGTGATATGGACAAGTTCTGGGAAATCTTTAATGAACGGATGGGAATCGCCAAAGATGCTCTTGTTTACCGTGTTGAACGTGTAAAAGAAGCCACTCCTTCAAACGCCCCTATCCTTTACCAATATGGGGCTTTCGGTCAGCGTCTCGGTAAGTATGATAATGTTGATGAGCTCTTTAAACATCGTCGTGCGACCGTTTCTCTTGGCTATATCGGACTTTATGAAGTTGCTACGGTCTTTTATGGCGGCAATTGGGAAAATAATCCTGAGGCCAAAGCCTTTACGGTTAACATTGTCAAAGCCATGAAGAATTACTGTAATGACTGGTCAGATGAGTATGATTACCATTTTTCTGTCTACTCTACGCCGTCAGAAAGTCTGACAGATCGCTTCTGCCGTCTGGATCTTGAGAAATTCGGCCCAGTGACTGACATTACGGATAAGGAATACTACACCAACTCTTTCCATTACGATGTGCGAAAAAATCCTACACCATTTGAAAAGTTAGATTTTGAAAAAGTGTATCCAGAAGCCGGAGCAACTGGCGGTTTTATCCATTACTGCGAATACCCTGTGCTGCAGCAAAATCCTAAAGCGCTGGAAGCTGTTTGGGATTATGCTTATGATAGGGTAGGCTATCTTGGAACAAATACACCAATTGACAAATGCTATGAATGCGGGTTTGAAGGAGATTTTCAGCCAACTGAACGCGGTTTTACTTGTCCTAACTGTGGAAGCAGCGATCCCAAAACGGTCGATGTCGTTAAACGCACCTGTGGTTATTTAGGCAATCCACAGGCCCGTCCAATGGTTAACGGCCGTCATAAGGAAATTTCGGCCCGAGTTAAACATATGAATGGCTCAACGATTAAAAATCCGGGTCAATAAAACAAACGGTTTGGAAATTCAGAAAGAGAATGGAGAACTGGCTGACAGAGTAAACTTAAACTGGCCTACCCTTTTCCACTTTAAATTTGGCTTGAAATTAGCTGCTGTACTTATATAAAGAATGCCGCATCAGAGTCTGGGAGATTTTTGTCCCAGACCCTTCTTATCTCAAGAGAAAAGACAGAGATTAGAAACGTATAACTGAGCAAATGCTAAGGCTGTTTCAGATAAAGGTAAAAAGAGGACAAGAGGATAAGGAGACTGCAATGCTTAATATTGGAATTGTTGGCTTAGGCGGAATTGCACAGAAAGCTTATTTGCCCTATATGCGCCAGCTGCCTGGGATTTGCTGGCATATCTTTACTAGAAAGAAAAAGGTGTTAGAAGAGACCGGTGCTCTCTTTGGTCAGGCTAAAAGCTATGATTCGTTGGAAGAGCTAGCAAGAGCTCCCTTAGATGGTGTTTTTATTCATACGGCGACTGACGCTCATAGGACAATAGCAGAGCTTTTTCTTAAACGCAGCATTCCGGTATACATGGATAAACCCTTGACGGAGTCTTATGAGACCAGTAGAGCTCTCTATGATTTGGCCGCAGACAAAGGGACATTTCTTATGGCAGGTTTTAACCGGCGTTTTGCGCCTAGAATTGCTGAAATGAAGACTGTTTCCAATAAAACTCAGATTATCGCTAGTAAAAACGATGTCAATGCACCGGCTGATTTTCAGTATAAGCTTTTTGATCTTTTTATTCATCCTTTAGATACGGTTCTTTTCCTTATGGATCAGCAGCCGGTAAGCGGTTATTTCAGCTGCAAGAAGCAAGATAACAAACTGATTCAAGTTAAGGTTATTCTTGAAAGCGAGACTGAATTAGCTGAGGCTTCTATGAATTTACAGGCAGGTTCACGTAAAGAAAATATTGAAATACAATGTCCACAAGGGACATACAGTTTGGTTAACTTGACAGAATTGTCAATCTACCAAGGTGATGAGGTCGATAGCAAATCTTTCGGTTCTTGGGTATCAACTCTTTATAAAAGGGGCTTCGAGGGGATTGTTGACAATTTTTTGCAGGCTGTCAAAAACTGTAAAGAAGGTGTCAAGGATTTTGACAATCCTGTAAAGGAGCAGTCAAGTTTACTCAGTCACTGGATCTGCGATCAAATTAATCGGTCTGCACATAATTCTGGAAATCTCAGTGTCATTTTACCAAAATAGAAAGGGTTAGGTATGCAGCTCAGACGCCCCAATCAAGCAGATAAAGAAGCTGTTTTAGATTTAATGACAGAATTTAGCCAAACCGGATCAATGCATGATGGCGGCTTTTGGGAGGCTGACAGCTTTGATTATGATAATTGGCTGGAAAATAACTTGCAAAGTGAGATGGGAATTAATATCCCAGAGCATTTTGTACCGGCTATCCAGTTTGTTTCTTTTGACGAAACCGGCAGAGCCTTGGGCTTTCTGCATCTGCGTTTGCGACTTAATGATTATTTGCTCAATCAGGGCGGCCATATTGGTTATTCTATTCGCCCGTCCGATCGCGGCAAAGGATATGCTAAAGAGCAGCTGCGCTTAGGTCTGAAAGAAGCTAGAAATAAAAATATCAATCCGGTGCTTGTAACCTGTCATAAAACCAATGATGCCAGCCGAAAAATTATATTGGCTAACGGCGGCATTTACGAAGATACCAGAGAAGCGATAGAACGTTTTTGGATTCATTTATAAAGGAGGCAGCAGCTATCCGGAGGTCAGGCTCCTATTTTTACATTGCGTTCTTCACGGCCTTTGTACCTTATGTAATTGAACACGGTAAGCTCTTTGCAAAAAGAGACGCAGTCGTAGGAAGCGTAAGCTGACATACGAATGTGGCTGCTCTGTGAGTACAGCCCTCCCTAGAGTCTTTAGCGACTCGGCGGTCAGGCTCCTATTTTTGCTGTGAGCTTGAACGCCCTTTGTATCTTGTTGGAATTGAACACGGCCTAAACGCTGCGGGAAAAAGATAAAATCTCCTAGAGTCTTAGCGACTCTTCGTCAGTTTTCCTATTTTTGCTTTGCTCTTTTAACGGCCTTTGTATCTTGTTGGAATTGAACACGGCCTAAGAGCTGTGCAAAAAAGATAAAATCTCCTAGAGTCTTAGCGACTCTTCGTCAGTTTTCCTATTTTTGCTTTGCTCTTTTAACGGCCTTTGTATCTTGTTATAAGGGGGTGATGGTGGTGAGTGAGGCAACTTGGAATACTCCCAAGCCAAAAGAGTGGAAATCAGAAGAATTGAGTCAGGGGCGCATTATCGATTATAAGGCCTTTAACTTTGTTGATGGTGAAGGGGTTCGAAATTCATTGTATGTCTCTGGCTGTATGTTTCACTGTCAGGGCTGTTATAATGCGGCAACTTGGTCTTTTAAAGCCGGTATTCCTTATACGCAGGAGCTGGAAGAGCAAATTATGGTGGATTTGGCCCAGCCTTATGTTCAGGGGCTGACGCTTCTTGGTGGCGAGCCCTTCTTAAATACTGGTATCCTTTTACCGCTTATTAAGCGTGTTCGCAGAGAACTTCCTGATAAGGATATCTGGTCTTGGACCGGTTATACCTGGGAAGAATTAATGGAAGAAACACCTGATAAGCTTGAAATGCTTCGTTTGGTTGATATCTTGGTCGACGGACGCTTTGATATAAAGAAGAAGAACCTGATGCTGCAGTTTCGCGGGTCATCTAATCAGCGGATTATTGATGTTCAAAAGTCTCTGGAGGCAGGACAGGTTGTTATTTGGGACAAACTTAATGACGGTGAGGAAAACTTTGAACAGGTCAGCCGTGATAAACTTATTTGACAGTTTGTGCTGGGAGTATATTTTCCACAGCCTGTTGACAATTCAGTTCTGTAAACGGTAGTTTTGCTGAAATCTAAAAACCACCTGAAATAAGGTTGAAATTGCCTTATTTCAGGTGGTTTTTTGTATATTGGAGGCAGCTGCTGTTTTGATAAAAACCAGCTGTTTGTTTGTGGATAAATGGGGACAGTAAGAAAAGCCAAAAAAATTTAATCCTTTGAGTTCTTCTACAGTTTGGCAGTTTTCCTTAAGAGCCTGAGTTAAAAGCTGTCCGCGTGCTTTTTTAGAAATAGTTGAATGCTTTTTTAAGTGCCCATCTTTTTCTTCCACGAACTCAAGGCTGATAAACTGTTTTCTTTGCTCAGGTGAGAAAACAGCTGCAAACTCAGCTGAGAGCAGAGAAATGATAGTATCCTGTTTTTGAGCAAAATGGTCATATTCACCGCGCCAATAATTTTTTAAAGAGGAGCCCTCAATCTCTAATTTGAAGTTAAAATCTAAGCGGTGGGGGACAATCGGCTGCTCAGCCGGAATTACTCCATATAGAGCTGAAGTAATATAAACACGGCTTAACTTCTCCTGCTTGGCAGTAAAGTCAGTTTTGATCTGACGGTACATAAGCCCATTGAATAATGCAATTGCAGGGTAGGCAGCAGCCTTCCCCTTTTGGGCTGTCTGCCAACGTTCAAATTCAAGAAGAGCAGCAGCCGGCTTGATTCGGTAGAGCTCAGCCAGTTCTTCAGGGGATTTTTGGCTGAGATGGGTAATGAGGGTTTGTGTTTTAACTGAAACATGATGTGGATAAGTCTGCTCAGGAGCAGCCATTTCTTTTGCTGTGGGGATTAAAAATGTCAACATAGCTCTATTATAAAAATCAGCGGTGAGGCTTGTCAAATAATTGCTTTCAGATGTAAAGAACGGGCCTGTCAGTCTTTTATTTTTTGGCAGTACTGCTGATATAATTGGCCGATAGCCTCACGCCTATTGACATTCAGTTTGACGTAAATATTGTGAACATGGGTTTTTACCGTTCCTAAAGATAAAAATAGGGCATCCGCAATTTCCTGATTATGCCGATGTTCAAGAAGGAGCAGAAAAATTTCTTTTTCCCTTTTAGTCAGCTGGTAGTCTTGACAAAAAGCATCGATATAACGCTTAGCTTGTTCTTCTTCAGAGAGTTTCTTTTTTTCTGTCTGCTTATAGAGAGGATAGTCTCTTATCAGATAGTAAATGGTAAGAACGCTGGCACATACGGAAAAGAGAGCTTCGGAAAAATTGCGGTTTTGAATGCGCATATCCAGACGATCATAATTATCAATATTAAAAATCACAAAGCTGTCTTCCAAGAAAATGAAAAAGGCAGCCAGAGCTGTCAGCAAAGCTATTTTCTTCAAATATTTTTGTCCGACTTGGCTGACAGAGGCTGTGCTTTTTTGGGCAGCTAAAAATCCGCAGTAAGCTAAAAACAACTGATTGGGCAGATAGTAGAGATAGACTTGTATTTGTGAACTAGGAAACAGAGGCATAATAAGCATCCAGACAGCGTTTCCTGCCAATATGCTATAGTCAGCAGTCAGCGGTTTTTCCTGCCGCAAAAGCCTGATTATAAAGAGCATGCAATAGTTTCTTACAAGAAAAATGACGGTTTTAATAAAGGAAAGTCCTGAAAAGGTTTGATTATAATATCTCTCAAAGGAAGCAATCAGCTCTGTCATGGAAATGATCCAATTATCCAGAGTAAAAAAGATAAAGAACACGGCTAAAGCCAACAGTATTTTTTTGATACGCTGGTTCCGCTCAAAAAGGAAGTTATGGGAACACAGTGCCAGAGTGATAGCATACAGAATAGTCAGCAAAAGGTTACAAATGTAAATCAAAGTCATACAGTATCACCTCCTATCCTTTACTACCTAAATTATATCACAGACAAATAAACTCTTTAGGTTGAACCTTATAAACCTTGGCCTAAACCTTTTGTAAACCCTTTCTCAGTTTAGCCTTTTTCCTTATTTTAAGATTAGATCTCAAAGATTATTGTAAACGCTTTCTAATCAGCTGTATACTTTTGCTGAAAGTTATCAATTGATGTAATAGGAGGGTAGTAATTATGACGAAAACAGATTATATTACAACTGAAAACTTCAGCAAAGAGGAGCTGCTGAGCATAGCGGATTTATCTCTTAAGATTAAGGCCTGCATTAAAAACGGTTATTATCCTCCCTTGCTCAGGCATAAAACACTGGGCATGATTTTTCAGCAGTCTTCTACCCGAACGCGTGTTTCATTTGAAACAGCAATGACACAGCTTGGAGGGCATGCCCAGTATCTGGCTCCTGGGCAGATTCAGCTCGGCGGCCATGAGACAATTGAAGATACAAGCACTGTTTTATCCCGTTTAGATGATATTTTGATGGCGCGTGTAGAGCGCCATCAAAGTGTTGTTGATTTAGCGCGCTGTGCCTCTGTTCCGGTGATTAACGGGATGTCAGACTATAATCATCCGACTCAAGAGCTCGGCGACTTATGTACGATACTGGAACATTTACCGGCCGGTAAAAAGTTAGAAGACTGTAAGGTTGTCTTTGTAGGCGATGCGACTCAGGTCTGCTTTTCACTTGGTTTGATAACAACTAAAATGGGAATGACATTCATTCATTTCGGCCCGAAAGGTTTCCAGCTAAACGAGAAGTATAGGGCTGTATTAGATGATATTTGTGCACAATCCGGAGGCCGGTATACTATCACGGATAATGAAGAATCCGTTACAGGAGCCGATTTTCTCTATACTGACGTGTGGTATGGCCTATATGAGGCTGAATTGTCAGAAGAGGAGCGTATGCAAATTTTTTATCCTAAGTATCAAGTCAATCAGACCCTCTTAAATAAAGCCGGCAGCCAGTGTCGATTTATGCACTGCCTGCCTGCCACTAGGGGTGAAGAAGTGACAGACCAGGTTATTGACGGTCCGCAGTCTATCTGCTTTGATCAGGCAGAAAATCGCCTGACTTCAATCCGCGGTTTATTGGTATATTTGATGCGGGATTTTGCACAGCGAAATCCTTATGATACAGCAAAACAGAATAAAGCTAAATTAGAGCTGGAAGAGCTGTTGTCATAAGCAGTCCAAACAGCTGTAAAGGAAAATAGCAGAGAATTTGCGGTTTTAACTGCTGTTAAAAGTCAATCCCCTGCCTTTTTCTTTCAAGCTGCAGGAAAGGACAATTTTATGGGAAGAAAGAAAAAATTTCGTTTGTTCAGCGCGGTACTGTCTGTTATTTGTGTTGTTTTTGTTGCTGAGGCAGCTGCTCCGGTAGCTGCGATTGGAAATTCCCAGTTCTTTTGGTGGACTTTCCTTCTGCTGGCTTTTCTCCTTCCTTACGGCTTAATTGCTGCTGAGTTAGGGACAAGCTATATTGGAGAAGGCGGTATCTACGATTGGGTAAGGAAGGCTTTCGGCCATAAATGGGGGGCGCGGGTTTCTTGGTATTACTGGATTAATTATCCTCTCTGGCTGGCCTCATTGGCTGTTATGACACCTGGTTTACTGACTACTATTACTGGTTTTCAGTTTACAGCATTATCAGCGCTGGTTTTAGAGCTGCTGTTTATTTGGCTTATTGTCTGGATTAGCTTTTACCCAGTGAGTGACAGTATCTGGATTTTAAACGGAGCGGCTCTCATCAAGATGATTTTAGCTTTATTGGTCGGTGGACTGGGACTTTATGTTGCTTTCACTAAAGGAATGGCAAATGAAATGACGCTTGCTTCTCTGATGCCTTCTTTTAATTTGAACAGTCTGTCTTATATATCTGTTATCATTTTTAATCTGCTTGGCTTTGAAGTTATCTGCACTTTTGCAGATGATATGGAAAATCCTCAAAAACAAATTCCTCAGTCGATTATTGTAGCAGGTTTGGTGATTGCGGCTATCTATATCTTTTCTGCCTTTGGTATTGGTGTTGCTATTCCTGTAGAGGAAATTTCTACAAGCAGCGGCATGATGGACAGCTTTCAGCTGCTTACTGGTTCAAGTACAGGCTGGTTTATTATCCTGATGGCCTTTTTATTCCTTTTGACCCTTTTTGGCAATATGATTTCTTGGTCTCTGGGAGTTAACAATACAGCATCCTATGCAGCTCAAAACGGAGATATGCCGGCATTCTTTGCTAAAAGAAGTACAAAAAACAATATGCCTGTTGGTGCAGCAATTGCTAATGGCTTAGTTGCCAGTTTGGTTGTGGCTGTAGCTCCGCTGCTGCCTGATCAGGATTTATTCTGGTCCTTTTTCTCACTGAATTTAGTGATGTTTTTACTTTCTTACGTACCAGTCTTTCCGGCCTTTTATAAATTAAGAAGGATCGATCCCGATCATCCTCGTCCTTTTAAAGTTAGCGGCAGCCAGCTTCTGTTAAAATTTTTGGTTGTTGTACCCATGCTGTTAATTATCATTTCCCTTATTTTTACAGCACTGCCCCTATCCTTTGATTCTAGCACCTTAGCTTCTCAGCTGCCGATTACCATCGGTTCGATTATTTTTATCCTCGCTGGAGAAGCCATGATCCTGATTAAAAAAATAAAAAAATAATGGACAAATAAAGAAGCAGCCTAAAAACTTAAAAGAGGTGCCATGCAACACTTGCTGGCCCACCTTATTATAACGAACTTTGTATCTTATTTGAACTGAACACGCCCTAAGAGCTGTGCAAAAAAGACAGCCCTCCCTTGAGTCTTTAGTGACTCGGCGGTCAGGCTCCTATTTTTGCTTTGCTCTTTTGGCGGGCTTTGTATCTTATTTGGAGGAAAATGATTATGGCAAAACGTGTATTAAATACAACTCCCAAGCAAGATGGCTTCCGGATGCCGGGAGAATTTGAAGAACAGCAGCAAGTCTGGATGATTTGGCCGGAACGGCCGGACAACTGGCGAAACGGTGCAAAGCCAGCTCAGAAAGCCTTTGTTAATGTTGCTGAAGCAATCAGCCGCTTTGAACCGGTAACAATGTGTGTCAGTGCCGCCCAGTATCAAAATGCCCGAGTACAACTGCCAGCGGAGATACGTTTGGTCGAAATGGCTTCAGATGATGCTTGGGTGCGGGACTGCGGTCCAACCTTTCTGGTTGATGATAAAGGGGATTTGAGGGCTAATGACTGGGTTTTTAATGCTTGGGGCGGTTTAGTTGACGGACTTTATTTTCCGTGGGACAAGGATGATCAAGTGGCACAGAAAATTTGTGAGATTGAAGGTGTAGATTCCTATCGAACAGATAACTTTGTTCTTGAGGGCGGCTCTATTACTGTAGATGGCGAAGGAACACTTATTACGACTGAAATGTGCTTGCTGAGCGGAGGGCGCAATCCCCATATGAGCAAAGCTGCTATTGAAGATAAACTGAAAGAGCACCTAAATCTTGAAAAAATTATTTGGATCAAGGATGGCATAGACCATGATGAAACAAATGGACATATTGACGATGTGGCTTGTTTTATTAAACCTGGAGAAGTAGCTTGTATCTATACAGAAGATAAGAATCACCCTTTTTATGCTGAAGCTCAGGCAGCCTATCAAACTTTGATAAAGGCCGTAGATGCTAAGGGCCGTCAGCTCAAAGTGCATAAACTGTGTGTTACTCAAAAACCGTGCTATCTTAAGGGAGCAGATACAATTGACTATGTTGAGGGAACCCTGCCGCGCAAAGAAGGTGAGCTGTCCATTGCTTCCTATATGAATTTTTTGATTGTTAATGGCGGTATTATTTTACCTCAATATGGTGACGAAAATGATGCACTGGCTATGCAGCAGGTTGCTGCTATGTTTCCTGATCGCAGTGTAGTCGGTGTCAGGACGGAAGAAATTGCTTACGGCGGCGGTAATATTCACTGTATTACTCAGCATCAGCCTAAAATTTGAGAAAAAAGAGAGTTTGCAAGCTTTTAACGTCTCACTGATTCTTAATAATGTTTCTCATGACAATCAGCAGGCTATTTGATACCTAATCTCTAAAAATTTAGCATACCGCCTGCTTCCCTTACTTAAAAAATAAAAAGAGAGAAGAAAATGATGGTAAAACGAAGAATTGTTATTGCTTTAGGGGGGAATGCGATTTTGTCTGCTGACAGCTCAGCTGAGGCACAGCAGCAGGCTTTGGCCAATACAGCAAAGCACTTAGTGGACTTTATTAAAAATGGGGATGACCTTATTATCACTCATGGCAACGGACCACAAGTCGGTAATCTTTTGCTGCAGCAGAAAGCTGCAGATTCCCCTGAAAATCCAGCCATGCCTTTAGATACTTTAGTCGCCATGACTGAAGGCAGCATCAGTTACTGGCTGCAAACAGCTCTTATTAATGAATTAAATCGTCAGGAGATAGACAAAAAGGTTGCCTCACTTGTTACCGAAATTGTTGTAGATCCTAATGATCCGGCTTTTACTGCCCCATCAAAACCAATTGGTCCTTTTTTAAGCAAAGAGGAGGCAGCTGAGCAGCAAGAAAAAACAAAAGATATTTTCAAGGAAGATGCCGGCAGAGGCTGGCGTAAAGTCGTTCCCTCACCCAAACCGCTCAGCATTAAAGAAATAGCTACTATTAAACAGCTTCTTGAAGCCGGTACCATTATTATTACAGCCGGGGGCGGAGGTATACCGGTTGTTGAAGATCAGAAAACAGGGAATGTATCCGGTATTGAGGCCGTAGTGGATAAAGATTTTGCCAGCAGCTTGCTGTCTGATTTAATTGCTGCTGACATGTTTATTCTCTTGACCGGTGTAACGCATGTCTATGTTAATTTTAATACCCCCAAGCAAAAGAAACTGGAGACAGTAACAAGTGATGAACTCCAAGCTTATATAGCTGAAGGACAATTTGCCCCAGGCAGTATGCTGCCTAAAGTAGAGGCTGCCATAGCCTTTGTTGAATCACACCCGCAAGCTCAGGCCATTATCACTTCCTTAGACAATCTGACTAATATTTTGACAGGCTCAGGAACAGTCATCGTTAAAGGGAGATAGCCGACTTTGCCTGTCATTCTTTAAATTTAAGTCTGTCTTTGTTACGAGATGTCATTTTTATCTAATAAGTCCCCGTTTTTTCTGTAAAGAAAGTTTCTAAAAGGGCTAATAAACGGCCTTAATAGATCAATACCGAGAATAAACAGTTAAACTGCTTTAATAGCTAATCCCTTGATACAATTGAGGTTGCGTCTGTTTGTAAGGAAGACAAACAGTGCTTATAGGTAAAAGAAATAAAAAAAGTCTGAGAATGTTGACAAAAACCTTTAATTGAGATATAATTTTAACGCTATGTACGGAAGTTGTGCAGAGCGGTATAACGGTAATAAACATTATTTTAAAGAGGTTTATGATGAAAAAAAGCAAGCTAATAACAGCAGTGGTGTCTCTGCTACTTACGTCAGCGCTTTTAGTTGCTGGCTTTTGGCTTAAAGGCCAGCAGGTCTCAGCTGCGGCTCAGGATAATGTGATTACGTCTCTGAGTATTACTGATGAACGCGGTGCTGTTTTAGACCATGGTTTAAATCGGTATGAAAGATTTAGGATTAATGCTAATTTTAGCCTTCCCAACGGCCAAGTAAAAGCTGGTGATACAACAACTATGAATTTACCGACTAATCTGGCCTTTGGTGATTCAAAAGCATTTGAAATTCGTGACACTGACGGCAATCTTGTAGCTAATGCAGTGATTGACCCTTCCAGTAGGCAGATTGTACTGACTTACACAGATTATGTGGAGACTCACTCAGATATAACAGGATCATTCTTTTTCTATGCTTATGTCAACCATAATGTCGTGACGCAGGCAGGAACAGTACCGGTTGTGCTTGACATAGAAGGGAAAGTATTTGATGCGGGATCTGTAGAGTTTAATGGTGTCGGAGAAGCAAGGCAGACAACGATGACAAAATCGGGCTGGATCAGCTCTGACGATGTGATTCACTATCAAGTGCCCATAAACCGTGCCGGTATTGGTCTTTTGTCAGCTGTTGTGACCGACAGCTTACAGTCAGTCGGAGTCAGCTATTTACCTGAGACGCTTAAGATCCAAAAAGGAACCTGGGTAGCACAGAATGGCAGCTGGGTTTTTCAAAATGGCATTGACGTTACTAGTGATTATACAGTTAATTACACTGAAGATGGCATGGGATTCTCTATTGATTTTGGGAATATTAATCCAGAAGACGGTTATTATCTTACTTATGATGTTGTACCGTCTTATAAGCCAGCAGACGGTGAAAACTTTTTCAACAGAGCGACACTGGTAGCAAACGGGGCAGAATTAGCCCGTGTCAATTATCGGGAAACCTACAAAGAGGCCGGCGGCAGTGCAGAGGGTTATGTTTATGCCATTAATCTGCGTAAAGTATCAGCCGATGGAGCCGCTCTATCAGGAGCTATTTTCAGGATAACCCGTGACGCTAACGGTGAAGTTATTGGTGATTATGTCGCTGATTCAGAAGGGAATGTCACAATTAACGGTTTGCTAAAAGGGGATTATACAATCACAGAAGTACAGGCTCCTGCAGGTTATCAGCCTTTAACTGAGCCGATTAAGATCTCAGAAAATGATTTTGGCAGTGATAAATCTGTATCAAGGGATGTTGTTAATGAACCTATCGTAACAACGACTACTACAGAAGCAACTACTACTACAGAAGCAACCACGACAACTGCAGCGACGACGACAGAAAGCCCAACAACGACTGTAGCGTCAACCACGACAACTGCAGCGACGACGACGGAAACTCCAACAACGACTGTAGCGTCAACCACGACAACTGCAGCGACGACGACTGCGGCATCAACCACGACAGAAAGCTCAACAACAACTGCGGCGTCAACCACGACTGTTCAGTCTACAACAGAGAGTGCGACGACAACAGAAAGTCCTACGCCTACAACTTCTTCAACAGAAGAACCAACAACAAGCAGTGTGACTACGCCGACCACAACCACGACCACGACCACAACTCCAGGGGAGACAACTCCGTCTGCTGGCAGCCAAGAATCGAGCACTAGCACAACACCTGCTCCGGTTACAAGTACAAGTGCAGATAAAGGCGATAAGCGTAAGAAAAAACTGCCTAGCACAGGTGAGCAGGAAAATACAGTTATCATTTTAGCAGGTGTTACTGTACTTTCCGTAGCAGGATTGTTCTTGGTCAATCGCAAAAAGGAATCTTAAAATAAAAAAGAACAGCAGTTAAAGTATTCACTGAAAAAGAATCTGAGTTAAAAACTCGGATTCTTTTTTGGCGAGCTCAAGGCCTGTATAAAACATAATATAAGGCAGGACTGACGAATCACTAGCGCTAAATTAGATTATACTAATAGAGCAGCAGCACTAATGTTGTCAAATCTAATAGAAGCGGCTGTTATCTAAAGCATTGAATCAAATTTGGATAATATTGAGTTTAAAAGAATTCTAAAATGTCTAAGCTCGTCAAGACATTGTATCATCAGCTATCTATTATACTAAAGAGAACGCTGGATATTGAAGCAAGACAGTGTTAAAAAGATTATTTTGTTAATAATAGATTAAATTATTGAAATTTTATAATATTAATGATAGACTAATCTAGGAAGGTTAGATTGAAGGCATTCTTTTTAGAATTTTCTTTGTGAAAAGATTCGGCTCTTTAAAGCCCCCTCTTTCATGTTATACCGCCAAACTTAAGAAAACATATTAGAGAGTTTCTACTACCCTTGTCTTCAGTCTAGCCTTTTTTTAGTGAAGTGAGCCAAAAAGTGCTTCTCCCGCTTTTTATTAACTGCCAACAATAAAAGATGAAATAAAACGACTGAAAAATTAAAAAGATTGTGGGCCTATTTTATCGCCATAAGCATCTCTACTAGCAGCCGCTTTAGTATTTGAGAGTGAATCAGCAAAGGCTTGCCAAGTACAGGTGAACAAGCTGGCATGTTCTTAACAGTTATTGCTTTTGCGGTTCTTGCAGTAGCCAGCGGTTACCTATTTGTCTTAAAAAGACGCAACTAATACTGATTAAAGATAAGTCTAGGATGAAAGTCCTAGGCTTTTTGCTGATCAAAATTTTGAAAAACATTATAAGACTCTCTACTTAAAAGTTTGCTCAATTTGTGAATACAGGATAATAGATAGAGGTCAGTCCTAATCAAGAAGAGGAGAAAAAATTGCAGAGGTCAGAGACTGGTGAACAAATTATAAAAAGATGATAATGAAATCATTTTGTAAGAAGACATGGATATTTATTACTCCATTGTCACTAAGAAATAACCAGTTCTTTATTGTAATATAAAGGTTTTTACAATAAAATAAAGGCAAATACTACGAAGAAGTTGGAGCCTGTAAGAGGAGCCGGTGTTTGCTTCCTAATGAGATGAGGCCTAATTCACTTTTCTTAGCTTACCGCCAGCCGTAAACGTCTGAAAGCTTTGTCGCCTTAACAGTCGACCGCACCTTTCTAGTCGTTCTGGCAGGGGTGCGCAGACGAACTCACAGATTTCTGGTTTACTGCTTTTTGCTGAAGCTGAATATTGGCCTAAAGGGTTGGGAAAGGCTCCCTCCCTCGTGTTTTCAGTATATCGGTTGAGCTCCTGACTTTCAGTCGCTTTTTAACGGTCTTTGTATTTTGGGAAAGGAGATGATAGTATGAAAGGTTTTGGACACAAATGCAGTTATTTGGCAATTGCAGCAGGTCTAGCATTTATTTTGATAATGGGCTTTTCCAATCAGGGAATCCTGAAGGCAGAAACAGTCCATGCAGAAGAAGCAGTGGAGTTTGAGGATAGGACTGAATCAGAGGCAGCAGACACTGTTACCCAAGTTGATACTTATTACTGGCTAATGCATACTGAAAATTTATCTGGGATAGTACAAACTCTTGGTCACATGGCGATTGATGATGGCGCTGGTATGACTTATATAATAAAAGAAGAGCGGCCAACGGGTGTTTCAGAAAATATTGCTGTTCCTACCATAGATGGGAAGTGGGCTGTACCTATAAATTTAAGAACAGAACCGACTGGTGACTATGATTCAGAAGCAGCAGAAGATGCTTTGAGGCGTGCTCAAACTTTTGCTGATGCAGGAAGTCAGCTGAAGTGGGACCCTGAGAGGTGGCCGCCATTAAAAAATGTTATTGTCCACCAAGAATATACTTCACCTTACCCTATAACCTGTTCCTCTTTTGTGGGTCAGGTTCTAGCCGGCTTTGATTTTAGCCATACAACGTATGTAGAAGATGAAAATACTCTTGTCGGCGATTATGTTGACTTTGGAGCTCCGACTGACAGTTTTAGCTGGCAGGCTTGGCGCTTAGCTAAATGGCTGACCACTGAAAGCAGTCAGACAGATGTTTGGCTGAATGACCCTGATAATCCGCAGTATCAAAAAGGTGATATCCTTTTCTTTTCTAAACAGGATCCGGAGGGTAATGATACAACGGGTAAATATTATGGCAATATTTTTCATACCGCTATTTACCTTGGAGATGGAAGAATCATACATTCTCATGATAAGGAAAATGCTGAAAACTACCCGGGTGTGGTTGTAGAGGAGTTAGACAGTTATTTGCAGTCGAAACTGAGTTTTGTAGCGCGGCCTAAATATACAGACTATCAAAAGCCTACCCTTTCACCGGTGACAGCTGGAGACAGGACTGTTTCCGGCCAGGCTCAGCCGAATATCAAAGTGACTGTAGCTTTCGCTGATGGCAGCGCCGTTGAGACAGTCTCTGATAATGCTGGACATTATAGGGCAGAGGTTCCAGAAACAGTTGTCATCAATGAGAATGATGAAATAACAGTCTACAGCACTAATGCTGCACAAAACAAGTCAGAAAAAAATACTGTTCGAGCTGTTCCCAAAGCAGCTGATGATGGAAACTAAAGCAGTAAGCAGGACTGTTGTAGTAAATTGATTTTTGTTAATGTTCTTAGAAAAACCTGTTCTAAGGACTTTTTCATGTCTTTTATTCAGGAAGTGTCTGCAAAATTCAATTCATCGCTTAAAATAAGATTAAAATATATTTTCTAAAAAAAATGCTGGAATCCCTTGATTTTTCGGGGGGGGGGGGGGGGGGTATAATAGCATTAGCGATTTATTGCATTAATATAAAGTAAATTGGACTGGACCTAAACACTGTTCGGAGGAGCGACAGCGAATTCTAAGGTCTGGGTTCTCTGCCCATTCCCTAGCTTACTATCATTTTTCTTTTGTGTTCTTAATGGCCCAGAGTTATGCAAAAAGGAGTTTGGCAATGAAAAAGTTAAGTAAAATTCTCGCAAGCCTGGCTTTGGTAATCAGTGCTTTTTATGCGCTGGGGCAGGCTATTGTATCAGCTGATACAGTGCCTATTACCATCATGAATTCAAGTCTTTCAACAACCAGTGTTACCGGCAGTGAAACCACCGAAATGTCGCTTGATTTCTCGGTTCCGGATTCTGCGAAGTCCGGAGATACAACCACTATTAGCTTACCGGATGAGCTGAAATTCACACGTAATCAATCTTTCAATGTTTATGCTTCTGATGGCAGTGTTGCAGCAACAGCAGTCATTGATGCGGCCGCAAAAACTCTGATACTGACTTATACCGACTATGTCAATTCACATAGTGATGTCACAGGAACTTTAACATTTCAGGTCGGAGTAGATACGAATGTAGTCACAGAAAATACGACTATATCTACGGCGATTACAGTGGGTGGGAATCTCGTGACTATCGGCAGCGGCAGTCTTAGTTATGGTGTTGGCCAAGGTGACGGTGATTTTGATTTCTATAAATATGGTGTTATCAATTATGACACTCATGAAATCACTTATGTTTTAAATATCAATACCTCTAATTCAAGTGTTTCCAATGTAGTTCTCACTGATGAACTGCAGTCTGCCGGTTTGTCCTATGTTGATGGCAGTTTTTCCATCCATACAGGTTCTTGGTACAAGAATGCTAATAATCAGTGGAGTTTAGGCAATGGGGTTAATGTGACTGACAGCTATGCGGTCAATATTTCAGGGAATTCTTATACAGTTAATTTGGGTAACATTACGCAAGGCTTCTCAATTTCTTATAAGGTAAAAATTGGCTATGATGCTGTTAACGGCGAAAAATTCCTAAACAGTGCCACTGTCACTTCTGAGGAAAATGAGTCTACCACTGCTAATAATACTGTCACTTATCAATCAGCCAGCGGATCTGCTAACGGCTATAACTATAACCTGACCATCACTAAGCAAAATGAAGATGGGGACAGTTTGGCCGGAGCTACTTTCGAAGTCATCCGTACGGCAACAGGGGAAGTGGTAGGAACCATTACCACAGACTCCACCGGTACAGGGTCACTGTCAGGTTTGTTAAAAGATGACTATACTATTGTTGAAACATCAGCTCCCGCAGGTTATAGGCTAGCAGAAAACGTTACAGTTTCTGCATCTGATTTCGATACAACAGGAGCTGCGGTCACTGTGGTTGACCAGGCTGAGACGACAACAACGACTAGTACCACTACTACAACGACTAGCACCACGACAGAAGCTTCAACTACTACAACTGCTGCAACAACAACAGAAAGCCCAACAACGACCACAACTGTTGGTACAACAACAGAAGTTCCAGTCACTACTGAAGAAGCGATTACTACTACGGAAGCAGCTACTACCACAGCAGCATCTACCACTACTGGAGATCCAACTACTGCAGAAGGTACTTCAACCACAGAAGATGGCAGTACTACAACAGATAATGTAGAGACAACAATTAAAGAAAACCCAACAACTACAGGAGCCGGCAAAACAACGGTTTCGTCAGGCGGTCCTAATAAAAAAGGACAGTCCGGTTCTGGCAAAGGTTTACCAAGCACCGGCGAGCGGGCAGGACTTCTCTTGACAATAGTCGGTCTCATTATTATTGCTGTAGCAGGCGGATACTTCTTCATTACAAAAAAACAGGGCTGATAGCTGGTATTAATTTGTTAGGATAAGCTGGATGTTTTGTCCAGCTTTTTTCCTAGAGTTATCAAAAAGATTTGCCGACTCAAAGCAGGCTGATAACCATTTCAGCTGATGCAGATTGTTTAAACAATTATTTTATGGTTTAAGCTAGGTTTAAGGTCTGATTTATATACTATAAATATCCCCAGTAAAGCTTATCAGTTAGCTATCGTTTTCTTAGATAAGCTTTGCACCGATATCTGCTGCCTGCCCTAGCGGCAGATATCCCCCTAAAACTTTTCTTTTTCATAAATCTCCTAAAGACCAAGATTAAAAATCTTGGTCTTTTTTGTACGGCAAATAAAGCTGATTTTTAGAAAAAATCAGATCAGGAGACAGCAAAAAAGCCTTAAACATAAGGCTTTAGGCTTATCTTATCATACCCCTATATTGCGTGAGACATATGTGCATTTGTTAGATGAAACACGTGATGAATGGTTTGAGCGGGAGAAAAATAACATGGGCCAAAGGAAAAAAGCACAAAGAAAAGGCTCTATAATATCTGTAGTGGATAACTCCACTGCGGAAATTATGGCGTTTTTTTTGCTATACAAAAAAAGTCCCATATGACTTATAATGAAAAGCGACCAAACATCTCATTAGAAAGACTCATATGGAACATCTTAAGCATACCACAGAATTAATCGGAATGAAAGACCCAAACATCATCATAGAGAGTGCTGGCAAAGACGATAGGCATATTGTCATTAAAGCTAAGCTGGATTATCCACCAAAACCATGTCCTCTTTGTAACGAAGCCATGATCAAATATGATTTCCAAAAGCCATCAACCATTCCACTCCTAGAATGCCATCCCTCCTCAAACTCAAAAAGAGACGCTTCCAATGCAAATCCTGCCGTAAAGTCAGGGTCGCTCAAACGAGTCTGGTTAAGAAGAATCACCAAATCTCGCAGCCTGTCTGGCATAAACTGACCCAGCTCTTAACCCAAAACAGATCCAACACAGACATCGCAAAAACCCTACACATCTCTGTCTCTACTGTTCAAAGAAAGCTAACACAGTTCACCTTCAGGGAGGATTATTCAAGGCTCCCAGAGGTCTTGAGTTGGGATGAATTTTCTCGAAATAAGGGGAAACTCGCCTTTATAGCACAAGACTTTCAAACCAGAAAGATTATGGCCATTCTTGAAAACAACCGGCAAACTACCATCAAAAACCACTTTTACAAGTATCCAAGAAAAGTGCGGGAAACTGTTAAAGTGGTGACTGTGGACCTGTCAGGCAGCTATATCCCTATCATCAAACAGCTTTCCCAAAATGCCAAGATTGTCCTTGACCGATTTCATATTATCCAGAACTTAGGACGCGCTATGATGACCTCTAGAATAGCCTGTATGAAGACTTTTGACAAAGCCTCTTTGCCTTACCGTGCACTCAAAAATCACTGGAGACTGTTCCAGAAAGACAGCCGAAAACTCTCTGACAAAGCCTTTTACTCCCCTACCTTTAGGCAAACCCTGACACCCAGAGAAGTTGTGGAGAAAGTCCTGTCATTCTCTGACGAGCTGCGTTATGATTATGACCTCTATCAGCTCTTGCTGTTCCATTTTCAGGAAAGGAGAGTGAACGCCTTCTTTGGACTCATTGAAGAGCACATCAAGCGAGTCAATCCTGCTTTCAGATCTGTTTTCAAGACCTTCTTGAAATACAAACCTTATATTATCAACGCGCTTGAACTTCCCTATTCCAATGCCAAACTAGAGGCTAGCAATAAGCTTATCAAGGACATTAAGCGAAATGCCTTTGGTTTTAGGAATTTCAAGAACTTTAAAAACAAAATACTCATCGCTTTGAACATTCAAAAAGAGAGAACCAACCTGATTCTCTCTCGTGCTTAAATATAAGTCACCCACTACAGTTGACAAAGAGCCAAAGAAAAGCCCGAAATGACGGGCTTTTTGGCGATAATATACCATACCCCCTACAGGGCTCGAACCTGTGACCCATGGATTAAGAGTCCACTGCTCTACCAACTGAGCTAAGGAGGCAACAAAAAAGCTGTATTGGTACCGGTGGTCCACGTTTTGTATTGAACCCGCATAATTAAAGCAGGTGGGCAACGCGCTTCTCACTTAGCTGCTTCCGCGTGAAACGGCTTGCATACTGTCAGAAAGACTTTTGTTTCCCAAAAATACAAAGATTTAGTCGGTCAACACATTGATGTGGACTCGTATACCACAGCATTTACTCTATGGTTTTATCATACCATTTTTTTAAAATTTTTCAAGTCTAAATGTTTTATTTTCCGATAACTTATTTTGACAGTCGGTCAATGCGGTCTTTGTTGCTGGCTAAAGCCCGCTCATATTTACCAGTATCATTGGGAACGAAATAATTTTTGCCTTGAAGTTTATCGGGCAGATACTGCTGCTTGACCCATTTTTCAGGGTAATTATGGGGATAAAGATAATCCTTGGCATTCCCCAGTTCTTTGCTGCCGGCATAATGTCCGTCCCGCAGGTGGCGAGGAACCGGAAGAGTTCCTGATGTTCGTAAATCAGTCAGAGCTGCTTCTATAGCGGTGTAGGCCGAATTGGATTTTGGTGAAAGAGCCAAATCAATAACGACATTAGCAATGAGGATGCGGGCTTCTGGGAAACCGATACGCTGAGCCGCTTCAAGGGCTGTGACTGTATGGATTTGCGCATCGGGATTAGCCAAGCCGATATCCTCGTAGGCGATGACCGTCAGCCTGCGGACCAGACTTGGGAGGTCGCCTGCTTCAATAAGACGTGCAGCGTAGTGGAGACTTGCATTGACATCAGAGCCGCGAATAGACTTTTGCAAAGCGGATAAAATATCATAGTGCCCATCTCCGTTCTTATCCATAGTCAGATAGCTGCGCTGGAGGCTGTTTTCCAAAATATTAAGAGTGATGTGGCGGGTACCGTTTTCCTCGGGCTGTGTTGACAGAACTGCCAATTCTAAAGAATTAAAAGCTGAACGTAAATCTCCGTTGGTAGCTGCTGCGATGAAATCGAGTGCGTCATCATCTAAGCGGATATCAAAATCAAAACCGCGTTCTTTATCTGTCAACAGGTTTTGAATGGCCTGTTTGATTTCGGCATTCGTCAGTGGTTCCAATTCAAAAATCTGAACACGGGAACGAACTGCCGGAGTAACGGAAAAGAAAGGATTTTCAGTAGTTGCTCCAATCATGATAATATGGCCATTTTCCAGAAGAGGCAGCAAAAAATCCTGCTTAGTCTTATCCAAACGGTGGATTTCATCTAGGAGAAGGACCAGACCGCCGGAAAATTTTGCTTCCTCTGCGATCTCCTGCAGACGCTTTTTAGTATCTGTTGTTGCGTTAAAGGTACGGAAAGCGTATTTGCTTGTGCCGGCTATTGCTGAGGCGATAGATGTTTTTCCTATCCCTGGCGGTCCATAAAGGATCATTGACGACAGCCTGTTGGCCTCTGTCATTCGCCGGATAATTTTTCCTGAACCGACCAGATGCGTTTGGCCGATGACTTGGTCAATAGTTTTTGGACGCATACGTAAGGCGAGATTATCAGGCATTGGTTTCCTCCGATTTGTTTTCACTTTAACGAAGCAAAGTATTGAAATGGTTATCAAAATAAGCTAACATTCTTTTGGATAAAATGTCAAACCATTAGCTGCTATAACTTGAAGTCGTCTGGACCTGAATACAGAAAGCTCAATAAAACTTTTTGTGAAATCTTGTCAGTATCAACAGTTTTTTGAGTTAAGGTAAAAGCTCTATCGGCTTGATTTCCATGTTTTTCTTTGCTAAGTATGTTAAAATAATTGTAACATAAATGAGGTAAGGAATTGATTTTTAAATGGCTGACTATGGTTTTTTATCTGTTCTTGAAGAAGAAATGACGGTTAACTGTGATTATGATTTTGCCATAAACTGGGATAAGCGCCGCCATGCGGTAGAAGTCAGTTTTATTTTGCAGGCGCAAAATAAGGCAGGAATAAAAACAGTTGATGCTAAAGGGAACAGTAGCGGTGATGATATCCTTTTTGAGGACTGTGTTTTGTTTTATAATCCTCAAAAAACAGTATTTAACAAAGAAGATTATTTAGCCGCCATCCCCTATGAGCCCAAAAAAGGACTGTCGCGGGAATTCTTAGTTTTCTTTGCCCAGTTTTTAAATGATACAGCGGACAAAGGTTTAGATGCTCTTATTGATTTTCTGGAAAATCCGGAAACCCAAGAATTTTTCATTGTTTGGGACAGGCAGGCTTTTGCTGAAGGCAGAGCAGCATTGGAAGAAAAGGAGTTTTACCCTTACCCCAGATACTAATAAGAAAGAGCGGTTCCTTTTACTGGAAAAGTACCGGCCTCATATTTACTCAAAATAGAAAGGAGAAAGGCTGATTTTGATGGCGAGAGAACGAGCTGATGGCTGACGGGCCAGTCTCGGCTACGGAATCTGCTGTCAATTTGCGGCTCAATAGTATTATGAATACTTGGCAAGAATTAAACTTAGAAATTAATCGTGAGGCAGAAGAAGCAGCAGCCGATATTTTAGTAGAATCAGGCAGTCAGGGGGTTGCAATTAAAGACAGTGCTGACTATCTGGGAAAAGTTGGCAGGTATGGGGAACTGTTCCCGGAAGTCGAGCAGCTTGACAAGGTAATCATTACTGCCTATTACCCTGAAACAGCGGATATGAATCATATCAGGCAGACTGTTAATGAGCGTTTGGCTAAGTTGGCAGACTTTGGCCTGCAGACGGGCCAGTTTGTCCTGACGACTCGACTTTTAGCTGAAGAAGACTGGGCAGAAAACTGGAAGAAATATTATCAGCCGGTTCGTATCACCCATGATTTGACAATCGTACCAAGCTGGACGGACTATGAAGCTGAAGAAAGGGAAAAAGTCATTAAACTGGATCCTGGCATGGCTTTTGGGACAGGTACACACCCGACAACCAAAATGAGTCTCTTTGCCTTGGAGCAGGTGCTGCGTGGAGGGGAGACAGTTATAGACGTTGGTACCGGCTCAGGCGTGCTGTCGATTGCCAGCTCTCTTCTTGGTGCTCAGGCTGTCTTTGCCTACGATTTAGATGATACGGCAGTGCGCGTAGCCCGAGAAAATATCGCCTTAAATAAGGGGACAACAGCTATTCAGGTTGCCTCAGGAGACCTGCTGAAAGGCGTTGAGACTGCTGCTGATGTTATTGTAGCCAATATTTTGGCTGATATTTTGTTACATGTGGTTGAGGATGCATACCGTTTGGTTAAGAATGAAGGCTACCTTATTATGTCCGGTATTATCTCAGAAAAGCTCAATCTTGTGCTGGAAGCATCTGAAGATGCCGGTTTTTTCCTTGAAACCCATATGATTCAAGGAGAATGGCATACACTAATCTTTAGGAAAACAAATACTCCGGAAGGGGTCATAGGAGGGTAAATGCAGCAGTATTTTGTGAGCGGTAAGGCTGAACACTTTGTGACGATTAAAGATGAAGCCAGTATTAAGCACATGTTTTCTGTTATGCGTCTGCAGGATAATGACAAAGCAGTCTTAGTATTTGATGACAGAGTTAAGCGTCTGGCAAGAGTCTCGGATCGCTTAACACACACATTTGAAATTCTTGAAGAACTGCCTGATAATGCTGAACTGCCGGTTGATGTAACAATTGCTTCAGGATTCCTCAAAGGTGATAAGCTAGAATTTTTAGTTCAGAAGACCAGTGAGCTGGGGGTCCATACTATTTGGGGATTTCCGGCAGATTATTCAGTTGTTAAATGGGCGGGTACAAAACTTGCCAAAAAAACGGATAAGTTAAACAAAATTGCTCAGGGTGCTGCTGAGCAGAGCAAGCGCAATCGGATTCCCACCGTTAAACTTTTTGAGAAAACAACGGATTTTCTTAGCTCTTTAAGTGGTTTTGATCGGATTTTTATAGCCTATGAGGAAGCTGCTAAAGCAGGAGAAAATTCGACCCTGGCGCGTGAATTGGCTCTGCTTTCTAAAGGGTGTAAAATTCTCTTTATCTTTGGTCCGGAAGGAGGAATCAGTCCTTCAGAACTAGCTGTCTTAGAATCATATGGCGGTTTGAAGGTTGGTCTCGGTCCGCGAATCATGAGGGCTGAAACGGCACCCCTATTTGCTTTGAGCAGTGTAGCATATGTTTTTGAATTGATGCCATAAAACTGTTTATCAGAAAAGAGCACCTCTATTAAGATACAAAGCCCGTTAAAAGAGCAAAGCAAAAATGGCGGTACGTCCGAAATCTCTGTTTAGGGTGTGTTCAGTTAATCTGAAAAACAGTTGACAGAAACTGGCAAAATGGTATGCTAAAGACAAATAGAAGAGCTGGGAAGGACAAAATAATGGCAACCATCAAAGATGTCGCAAAATTAGCAGGGGTTTCCGCATCAACAGCTTCGCGGGCTCTGCACGACAGCAGCATGATTAGCGAGGCGACTAAAGAGCGGGTCCGCCAAGCTATGGCTGAATTGGATTATTCTCCTAATTATTCTGCTCGCAATTTAGTCAACAGACAGACAAATACTGTTGGAATTGTTTTACCAGTTCGTGAGAGTCAGGATTCTCTTGGCAATAACCCTTTTTTTATGCAGATTATCCAGGGGATCTCCAGTATTTGCAGTGAAAACAATTATATGGTCAGTTTGGCCAGCGGACGATCCAATGAGGAGCTGAAAAAAAATATTGAGACTTTAATACGCAGCGGAAATATCCGCAAAATTATCTTTCTATATTCCAAAAAAGGCGACCCTGTTTTTCAGTATGTCAAAAAGCAACAGAATGTGACCTGTGTTGTGGTGGGTGAGGCTTATGAAAAATCAGGCAGCAATATTCGCTATGTCGATAATAATAATATTCAGGCGGGTCAAGATGCTGGAGATTTTTTAATAGCTAAGGGCTATCGTGAAATTGTTTTTGCCTCTACAGACATGGCTGAGCTGGTTCAGGCACAGCGCTATCAGGGATATTGTCAAAGTCTTTCGGCGCTTGGTCTAAAAGAAGAAAATCTGACGCTTTCACGCGTTGATGCACAAGGCAACATCCGTCGCCTGCAGAAATTTTTAGCTGCTTATCCTAATGTTCAGGCTTTTGTAGCATGTGATGATATTATGGCCATTCGCCTGCAGCGTCTCTTTAAAGAAACTGACCGATCTGCAGCAGGCTATGCCATTATAGGTTTCAACAATTCATGGGTGGCAGAAATAGCCAGTCCTGCACTGACTTCTGTGAATATTTTTCCCTATGAATTAGGTGAAAAAGCAGCCAACCTACTGCTAAAACCGCTGAAAAAAGAAACAGAACCGGTCATCATTCCCCATCAAATTGTTGAAAGAGAATCCACACCGATAAGAGCAGAATAAGCATCCACATGCAAAGCTCTTAATCACTTAAATCCCATTCCAACAAACGAAGCTGAGACACAAAATTGTCTCAGCTTCGTTTTTGATAATGGCCGAAAAGAAGAACTAAGAAAAGCACAAGGTAAAGTCCGCTGAAAGCACAAGCTGCTCAATCCTGAGGAAGGAACTGGCCGGGCCTGCATTTGCTAGCTTTGCCAGGGTGTCCGAGTAAGGTCGGCCCTTCTGTAAAAATAATTTTTTGAGAAAACGCTTTACAAACTTAAAATAAGTGCTATAATAGGATTGTTGAAAACGCAAACGTTTGCGTAAACTTTTATCTTCAGGAGGCTTCAAATGAAAAAAACAGTTAAACAGTTTTTCAGTTTTGAGTTCTGGCAAAAATTTGGAAAATGTTTGATGGTTGTTATTGCAGTCATGCCGGCAGCCGGTTTGATGGTCAGCATCGGGAACTCTATTCCTTTGATCAATCCGGATTCTGCTGTGCTGACAACTATAGGTACGGTTGTTGCTCAGGTTGGCTGGGCCGTTATTGGCAATCTCCATTTGCTTTTTGCTTTAGCTATTGGGGGGAGCTGGGCTAAGGAACGTGCCGGGGGTGCTTTTGCGGCCGGTCTGTCCTTCTTACTGATTAATCGCATTACCGGTGCCGTTTATGGAATTTCGAGTGAAATGCTGGCCGATTCTGATGCGGTTATTAAAAGCTTTTTAGGAACAAAAATGGTGGTTGCTGACTATTTTACCAGTGTTTTGGAGTATCCGGCTCTTAATATGGGGGTTTTTGTCGGAATTATTGCCGGATTTGTCGGGGCAACGGCTTATAATAAATACTACAATTACAGAAAGCTTCCGGAAGTTCTGTCCTTCTTCAACGGTAAGCGCTTTGTCCCTTTTGTTGTTATGGTGCGTTCGGCTGCTGTGGCATTCATCTTGGCACTTATTTGGCCAGTCATACAGTCTGGTATTAATGGTTTTGGAATGTGGATTGCCAGTTCACAGGACACAGCACCGATTTTAGCACCCTTCTTATACGGTACACTAGAACGTCTCCTGCTGCCTTTTGGTTTGCACCACATGCTGACCATCCCTATGAATTATACTTCTTTAGGAGGAACTTATGAAGTGCTGACAGGTTCCGGTGCCGGTTCGCAGGTCTTTGGTCAGGATCCGCTGTGGCTGGCTTGGGTAACGGACCTGATTAATCTTAAAGGCGCTGGGAATACTGCAGCTTATCAGGAACTGTTTACCAGCATTACTCCGGCCCGCTTCAAAGTAGGGCAAATGATCGGCGCAACCGGTATCTTGATGGGCGTAACCTTTGCCATGTACCGTAATGTCGATGCCGATAAGAAGAAAAAATACAGAGCGATGTTTATCTCAGCAGCAGTAGCTGTCTTTTTAACAGGTGTAACCGAACCTTTAGAGTATCTGTTTATGTTTGCTGCTATGCCGCTTTATATTGTTTATGCTTTGGCTCAGGGTGCGGCTTTTGCTATGGCTGATGTCGTTAATCTGCGTATCCATTCTTTTGGCAATATTGAGCTTTTGACACGTACTCCTATGGCTGTCAAAGCCGGTCTCGGCTGGGATTTGATTAACTTTGTCTGGGTATCGCTTCTTTTTGCTGTTATCATGTACTTTATTACCGATTTCATGATTAAAAAAATGAATCTGGCAACAGCTGGGCGTAACGGTAATTATGATTCTGACCTTTTGGAAGAGGGGGGAGCCGTTTCAGCTGGCAGCAACCCTTCTGCTAATTCACAAATTGTACAGATTATCAACCTGCTTGGGGGCCGCGATAATATTGAAGATGTTGATGCCTGTATGACGCGTTTGCGTGTCACGGTGAAAGATCCTGCGCAAGTTGGCAGTGAAGATTTATGGAAAAAAGCAGGAGCCATGGGCTTAATTACCAAGGGGACAGGTGTCCAGGCCGTGTACGGCCCTAAAGCTGATATCCTGAAGTCCGATATTCAGGACTTACTGGATTCGGGCGCTGAAATTCCACAGGTTGATATACAAGCAGCCAATCATAGTCAGCAAGCAGTGTCATTTAAAGATATTACCGCCAGTGTTCGTTCTGCTGCTGCGGGGACCCTTATACCAATCACAGCTGTTAATGATCCTGTCTTTTCACAAAAAATGATGGGGGATGGCTTTGCTCTAGAACCGGAAGACGGCAACGTTTATGCACCAGTTTCCGGCATTGTCACAAGTGTCTTTCCGACCAAACATGCACTTGGATTACTAACGGATGACGGACTGGAAGTTTTGATTCATGTTGGTTTAGACACTGTTGCTCTTAATGGTGTGCCGTTCTCCATAAAAGTTTCTGAAGGCCAGCGTGTTCAGGCCGGAGACTTGCTGCTGGTTGCGGATTTAGCAGCTATTGCATCTGCCGACAGAGAAAAAACCATCATTGTTGCTTTCACAAATACAGCAGATATTCGAGAAGTTCGTCTGCTGAAAACAGGGCAAGTTTCAGCTGACAGCCTTGTGGCAGAAGTCGAGCTTTAAATCGTTCCTTGTTTTAATTTTTAATATCTGCTGAAATAGTTCCTTCTTACATGCCAGCTTTGTTCGGGATTTTAGTTGGGAAGTAAGATTGAAAGTTGTTTGGAGCTTATTGATAGATGACAAGGGAGCGAGGCAATACGGTTACTGAACATTCTATTTGTAAAAACAATTTGTCTTTCCCATAGTTTGAGAGGAAATAAATGGCAAAATACTTAACGCTTAATACACATTCATGGTTAGAGGTGAATGCCTTAAAAAAGTTGTTTGATTTAGCAGAACACATCTACAGTGAAAATTATGACCTTATCAGCTTGCAGGAGGTTAATCAGAGTTTAGAGGCCCCTCTGATAGAAAGTGCTCCTGGGTACAGAGGATTGACAGGCAGTCCGGCTCTACGCAAAGACAACTTTGCTTTGCAGCTGGTCAGTTATCTGAGGAGTCAAGAACGGCATTATTACTGGTCATGGGATTATAACCATATTGGCTACGGCAAATATCAAGAAGGGGTAGCGATGCTGTCTAAGACACCCCTCAAAGTTCAGGACCTCCTGATTTCAAAAACTGCGGACGAGACAGATTATCATACCAGACGTGCTCTGATAGCTCAAACACAGATTGACGGCCAAGAGCTGACAGCAGTCAGTCTCCATATGTCCTGGTTTGGCAAAGGTTTTGCAAGGGAATGGAAAAAATTGGAGACAGCTTTGCTGGCTCATTCATCTCCCTTGATTGTAATGGGTGATTTTAATAACCCAACTGGTACAGAAGGTTATCAGCTGGTTTTAGACAGTCCCTTGCAGCTACAGGATAGCCATGTAGCTGCGCAGCATCCAGCAGGCACTCATACGATTGCAGCAGCTATTGACGGCTGGGAAGGTAATCGGCAGGCTTTGAAGGTGGACCATATTTTTGCCAGCAGAGATATTCATTTTAAGACTTCGCAGATTGTCCTTGATGGCGGAAAGTCTCCTATAGTGAGCGATCATTTTGGCCTGGCAGCAGAAAGCAAAAATTAGTGCTATTTAAAAGATACCAGCTTTTTAATGAAAAAGAGTTAGGATATACTGTCCTAACTCTTTTATAATTTTTAATGTTTATTTTAGAGCTTATCGGGGATATACTTTTATACATTTCTAAAAAGCCTGCGCAAAAAGCAGGGACTTTTACGAATCAGCTGTGAGCGCATCAAATTTGTCAGCCTCCTGACTGACCGCCTCCTTGACCTTTTTGGACCAAGCACCTGTCATAGCACTGTCCATCGTATCGATTAAACCGCTGATCGTTGACTTAGCTGCAGCCGCTGCCTCTGCTGCCAAACCTTCTTGACTGCTGACCAGAGCCTCCTGCTGCTGCTTAATCGTGGGAGCCAAAAATAACTGGATATGATTCTTCTCCATCTGTTTCATCAAGGCCGCTATACCATCTTGCTCACTCTCTTCTTTACTGGCAAAAACATTAGGCAGTGCTGTCTTCATCTAAGGCTCTCCTTATTAAAGAAATCTTCTCTTCCTGCTGGCTTTTGGCTTTCTGATAAGCCGCTCTTTCTTCTTCTGACTGTCTCTCCAGCTGTCGCATCTCCGACTTGTATTGGGCAAAGGTCTGCTGACTGTATGAAGTATAGGTCTGATTTAACTGCTGAATAAGGGTGCCATCCGCCTCAAAATGTCTCAGCAGCTGGCTCATCCTCTCATGAGAATGCAGCAGCTCTCCCTCTAAACGACGCTGTATCTGAAACAGCCTGTTCTGTGCCCTTTCTATTGCTTGCCGGCTGGACCGGTAGGCCTCCTCCAACGCCTCTAAAGACTCTTCCTGAGCCTTCAACTGCTCTGCGAAAGCTGTGTCTGCCATTGGCTGAACCTCCCTGCTAATTCACTGTCACTGGCCAACTTAGATGCGATTCCCTTATTGATCTCACTGTTAATCTGAGCAAAAGACTCTGCTAAAGTCCCCGCCTCTGTTTCGATGGCTTCAAACACTGTCTTCGTGGCTCCTACTATTGTCTCTTCTGTTACCCCGCCTAAACTCAAGGCTTCTTTAACCTCAGCCTCTGTCAGTGTGCTGCTGGCTGCCAATGCCTGCTGGACAGCGTCCTGCCAGAGCTGTTCCGCCTGACTGATGGCCTCCTGACAGGTCTTCTTGATGCTCTCTGCACAAGTCTGAGCCGCTGCGGCTATCTGACTCCCTATCAGCTGGGCCTGGCTGCTGTCCAGAAAAATCCTTTCACTGCTGGTATAACCACCGGAAGAAAAGCTATCTTTCAGCCCCCTGAGCGTGGCCATCTGCAGAGTGACGGAGGTCTTTATCTCGGCAAACTCAGACATAGCTGTTCCTGTACTGATGCGGCCGTCCGCATAAATTAAACGGCCGTCCTCTGTGAACTGCCAGACTGTCAGGCTATGATTGCTCAAAATATCCTGAACCCCCATATAGCCTTTCTTCCCAGCCGCATAGATGGCCGTCTTCGTTTTATTGCCGGTAATGCCGCCGATAATGTCACTGGAATTGCGGAAATTGCGAAACTCTTCCGGGTGGGTCTGCATATAGAGAAGCTCTTTATCACTGATGAGGTTGGCAATATCCGGACCGTTGTAGCCGACATTGCTCCAGCCGTTTTTGAGGGCCACATACATAGCAATCGCTTCCCCCAGAGAATGGCCGGTGGAGGTAATATGCGCTTCAGGATAAGCCTTAGCGATCTGATCGGCGAAATCTAAGGCGGTGACAAACTGAGAGTCAGAGAAGACAAGATTTTCAGCCGATAAGTCTGAACCATTCCCTAACTTATTGCTGCCCAAGCCCAGAGACTGGATATCGGTGCTAAGGTCCTTAGAATCAAGACGATTAGTCCCGGCATAGGCAATGACAATCTGAGAGGTATCCGGCTCTCCGTCTACTATCGGGACTACCGCCATAGCTTGCATACCGTTGTCAAGGTTGTCCTTGGCCTTGAGAACTTGGAATTTTTGATTATTTGATTGAAAAGTATATTCTTCTCTAACTGTGTAGCTATCTTTCCCATCTTCAACCGCATAAACTTTGTCAGCAATATCTTTATAATTTTCTTCTGTTACCATCAATTTCTCTCCCAATAAATAATTTCTACACCCGATTTTTCAGTTGAAGATGTTGAAGAATCTTTTTCTTTCATGTCAAATGTTTTGGGATCCCAACCTATGACATACTTATCACTTTTAAAATCATAAAATGTAACATGTATTATATTTACGTTATTAATTTTGACAACAGTTGTTTGTGAACCTGTGATATCGTTTTTTATAAACTCTCCAAATTCAACTTTCTCAATCCCTTCGTAATGTTGAACCAAATAACTAACCATTCTATCCTGTTCTGCTTTATATTTTATATTCTCTTTATCTATCAGCCAATTTCTCACACAAAGCCCTCCTCCTATTAAGCTAGTTACTATTAAAATCAACACAATGCGTTTTTTTATGATATCCACCTCCTTTATGTTACAGTATAAACCAATTAATCCTAATTACCTTATAGTATAACACAAACAAGCACCGGTTAAAAGTGAATCACTCTTATTGGAAGTGTCCCGGCATAAGCAATAACAATCTGAGAGGTATCCGGCTCTCCGTCTACTATCGGCGCTACCGCCATAGCTTACATACCGTTGTCAAGATTGTCCTTGGCCTTGAGAACTTTAAATTGGCCGAGAGATTTGTTATCAGGATTAAAATTGTATTTTTTCCCTTCTATGGGATGGTATCGAACATCGTCTCTAGCCTCTTCAACCCAATAAACTTGGTCTGCTAACCATCGGTTTTGTTCTTCTGTAACAGTCATGTTATTCCTCCAGATACGTAATTTTTATACTAGAAATATCTATTTCTTCCAAAGGGTGCTCTCTTTGAATTTTTTCAAAATCATCGATAGGGTTAAGTCCAATAGAATCAGAGCTATTATTTAAACGTTCCAAATCATTAAATGGAATTGTAGTTTCAAGTTTATCATTGTTATTTATTTTTATATTTAATAAATATGCCCCTGTCATCTGATCTTTGCCAAACTGAGTAAATTCAATACTTTGAATATAATAATCTTTCGCAAGTCGCTTAACCACATTATCCTGCTGCCTTTTTGTCAACGTTTCCTTTGTTAACATGCGGTATCCTCCTATAATCCCTCCTATGCAAACGATGATTCCCAACAACAGTAAGTATTTCTTTTTATTCTTCATCGCCACCTCCTTTATGCCATAGTATAAAGCAATTAATCCTAATTACCTTATAGTATAACACAAACAAGTACCGTTTAAAAATGAATTCCCCCTACTGAAGTGGGGGTCGGCATAGGCAATGACAATCTGAGAGGTATCCGGCTCTCCATCTACTATCGGTGCTACCGCCATAGCTTGCATACCGTTAGAGGTCGGATTGGCGGAATTTCCGATTGCTTCAATAACTTTAAAGTCTTGTCCATTTGAATCTATTGTATCACCAATTTGGACTTGATCCTTATACTTAGGATATTTTTTAGGATCTAAATCGTATACTTCTTTTGAGATATCATTGTAATTTTGATCAGTTACCATAGTTACTCTCCTAAATATTTAATAATTATACCATTCAAACTAAGTTCATCACCGGGACTTTCCCTTTTATCAAGAGAAAATTCACTTGGTGTATACCGCACAGTATAATTACCTTGCCCATAATCTCCAAACGTTACAAATATTTTACTACTATCATTCAATAAAACTTTTACTGTATGGGTACCTGCTAGCTGATTTTCAGTGGAAGAAATAAAATAAATTTTTTCGATGCCTTCGTATTTATTGACTAAATATAAAGCAATTCTATCCTGTTCTGCTTTATATTTTATATTCTCTTTATCTATCAACCAATTTCTCACACAAAACCCTCCTCCTATTAAGCTAGTTACTATTAAAATCATCACAATGCGTTTTTTTATGATATCCACCTCCTTTATGTTACAGTATAAAGATTAATCCTAATTACCTTATAGTATAGCATAAACGAGTACCGTTTAAAAGTGAATTCCCCTACTGAAGTGGGGCTCGGCATAGGCAATGACAATCTGGGAGATATCTGGCTCTCCGTCTACTATCGGGACTACCGCCATAGCTTGCATACCGTTATCAAGGTTGTCTTTGGCCTTGAGAACTTGAAATTGGCCGAGTTCAGGATTATTTCTATCATAATAGTATGTTTTTTTACTAATACTTTTATACTGACCATTATTTTTTTGGTTATCTACACTATAAACCTGATCAGCTAGCCATCTATATTGTTGCTCACTTACCATATTTCACTCCCTTTAATCCTTTAAATAGATAATTTCAATTTTACTAATGTCAACTGTTGTGTCAACAGTAAATTCATCGTTTTTTTTAATATCAGCATAATCTTCAGTCGGGTCTAATCCAACTACACCTCTAGAAACATTGAATTCTTCCAATTTTTCAAACTGTAACAAACAAGTATCTTTTTGGTTATTTACTTTAAAAACTAGATTATAAGTCCCAGTAAAACTATTCTTTTCTAAATTTATAAACTCAATTTTCTTAATTCTATAATTCCTTGCAATCCTTTTTACAATATTATCCTGCTGCCTCTTCGTCAACGTTTCCTTTGTTAACATACGGTATCCTCCTATAATCCCTCCTATACAAACGATGATTCCCAACAACAGTAAGTATTTCTTTTTACCCTTCATCGCCACCTCCTTTATGTTACAGTATAAAGCAATTAATCCTAATTACCTTATAGTATAGCATAAACAAGTGCTGTTTAAAAGTGAATTCTTCCTATTGAAATGGGGCCCGGCATAGGCAATGACAATCTGGGAGGTATCGGGCTCTCCGTCTACTATCGGAGCCACCGCCATAGCTTGCATACCGTTATCAAGATTGTCAACAGGGTCAGTCATGACTTGATATTGTTTATTCGCAACTAAGTCACCTTTCTTGATAGGATTGTCTACCCTTCCAGAATCGACATCATATACATCATCTGCAATTTCTTTGTAATTTTTTTCAGTTACCATATAAACTCCTTATCATAGTAAATCACCTTAATATCAGACAAATACTTATTACCACCTGTATTTCCCTGTAGTTTAAATTCATTAGGAGAGTAATTGGAAGTTCTAATTTCTTCTCCTATCTTATCCTCTTTAAATGAAATCTTATATCTATTATTAATTATAGCCGTAGTACGCCAAGATCCAGTCATATTATTTTTTTGAAAATCAGTAAATTCTATCTTTTCAATGGAATGGCCATCAGCCAATTCATAGTGTTCAACAAAATACTTAGCTACTCTATCCTGCTCAGCTCTATACTTTTCTTCTTTACTCTTTAATGAGTTAAACAATATAAGGCCTCCTATTACACAAACAGCTGCTATTCCTAAACAAACAAAATACTTTCTTTTACTCTTCATCGCCACCTCCTTTATGCCACAGTATAAACCAATTAATCCTAATTACCTTATAGTATAGCACAAACAAGCACCGGTTAAAAGTGAATTCCCGCCACAAATAAAAAGTGTAAGTCTTACTACAGACTTACACTTAAAGAATTTGTTGAACCGATTTATTTAGTATTGAAAAAATGATTAAAGTTCAAGTAACAGGAAATTAATTTTAGAATTTATACGGGTATGCTTCCCCTTTATTAACTCCTAGCCTATATTTTAATTTGATTAAAATTGACATAGTGCTACTCGAAAAATTTTTGACTTTTTAGTGTTTGTGAATAAGCAGGATTTCAACAAGATACTCTTGTTAATAAAATTTGGGAGATTTTATAAATGCAATAATTTTCTGAAAGAAGTCATAAGGGTGGTGGCTGAAGTTGGTTAGCTACCTCTTATAGCTCTTTTTGCTTTGTCGGTTTATCGATAGTTTGCATAGATGTCTTTTACTTGTCGGAAAATAGCTTCCGGATCGTCCTTGCTGATGGAAAGTGAGATAAAGATTAGCGGTGCTGCTGCATCAGCTTTAGATGAGACCAGAGCTTGATTGGCTTTTGCCAGACGTTTTTTCATCCAGTTCATTTTGGCCAAATAAGGTTCTTCGTCCTTTAAGACGAGTGAGAGAAACTGCTGGTTAGAGAAGTCTGTCAGCTGTACATCTGCAATATCTTCCCAAGGGATAAGACCAAGGGCACTTGGGCTGCTGTAATCGCTGATTCCCTCCTGATTGACCAGAAGAAGCGGTTTTGACGATAAAAGGAATTTCGACTGTTTAAAGACAGCAGCACCAAAAAAGAGAAAGCCTAGACCTCCTATGATTCTAATCAAAAGTGATGAGCCAAATAAAAAAATACGGACAAATGCCAAATTTTGAAAATGTTCTGTATAAACAAAAATGAAAAGCCCTGCTGCCATCAGGAGCAAAGAAGCTAAAAGATAGAGGACCGTTTTCCCTTTTTGCGGGTAGATAGTAATAGAATCAGTCATAGTGTTTACTGAAATCTCCTGCCTATAAATTCAACTGTTTCTGCCTGTCAGCAGCAAAAGGATTGTCAACATATGTCTATATTACTTTTTTTCAGTAACAGATCCTTTGCAGTTTTATTGTTCTTTTCTAACAGCATTTAAAAAATAAAAGACAGCTCTTTGAGGCGGATTTCGATTGTCCCTGCTAATTTGTAAAAGCAGCCTGAGCGTGCAGGATTTTTTCGGCAATACGTTCGATATCGCTGCTTGTTCCCCGCAGTTCAAATTCATCCAGCACTGGGAAGCCGAAGCGTTCGGCATACTGTTTGGCTGTGAGACAGAATTGATTGTTAAAATTCCGATTGCCGGAGCCAATGATGCCAAAGCAATATTTATAGTTATCATGGGAGGCCATAAAATCACCCAGAGGTGTTGTCAGGATTTCCTGATTGCCATTATCTAAACCATTGCCGCCTTCAAGGTAGGTTGGCAGCAGAGCAACGAAAGGTTCAGACAGAGCAAAAGTCTCATGGCGCAGTTCCTTGACATTAATCAGGCGGGGAGTGATATTATGATTGAGGCTGAGGTAATCCCTTAGACGCGAAACAAAGCTGTGGGTATTGCCGCTGAGGCTGATATAAAGGATGGTTAATTGAGACATGAAAACTCCTTATACTATATATTGTGATAATATATCAAGTTTAACACAATATATAGTGATAAACAAGTATGAAAGAGCTTGATAGCTGGGCCCCTTTCTTCAAAGTACAACTATAAGGAAACTTTTTTATTTTTAATCCAAAAAGTGTTAAAATAAAGGTAGTCTATACTATAAAAGAGGTCTCTATGGCTAAAGAAGTAAAATTAAGCGGAGAAGAGGTTATTGCTCTTGCCAGACAGTATATGAATGATGCAGATGTTGCCTTTGTTCAAAAAGCTTTGGACTATGCGACAGCTGCACATTTTTATCAGGCCAGAAAGTCTGGGGAGCCTTATATTGTGCACCCTATTCAGGTTGCCGGAATTTTGGCAGAACTGCACTTGGATGCGGTGACAGTTGCTTGCGGCTTTCTGCATGATGTGGTGGAAGACACAGATATTACACTGGAAAATATTGAGTTTGATTTTGGCAGGGATGTTCGGGATATTGTCGATGGTGTTACCAAGCTGGGTAAGGTGGAGTACAAATCGCAAGAAGAGCAGCTGGCTGAGAATCATCGTAAAATGCTGATGGCCATGTCAAAAGATATTCGTGTCATATTGGTTAAACTGGCTGACCGTCTGCACAATATGCGAACCTTGAGGCATCTGAGAAAGGATAAACAAGAGCGGATTTCGCGTGAGACAATGGAAATCTATGCTCCTTTGGCGCATCGTTTGGGTATCAGCCGCATTAAATGGGAACTGGAAGATTTAGCTTTTCGTTATTTAAATGAAGTGGAATTTTATAAAATTTCCCATATGATGAATGAGAAGCGGCGGGAACGTGAAGCGCTGGTAGATGACATAGTTGCTAAAATCAAGGCTTATACTGCGGAACAGGGACTTTACGGCGATATTTACGGCAGGCCAAAGCATATCTACTCTATTTACCGTAAAATGCGGGACAAGAAAAAGCGCTTTGATCAGATTTATGATCTGATAGCTATCCGCTGCATTATGAACACTCCCAGTGATGTCTATGCCATGGTGGGTTATATTCATGAACTGTGGCGGCCTATGCCCGGCCGCTTTAAGGACTATATTGCTGCTCCCAAAGCTAATGGCTATCAGTCCATTCATACGACAGTTTACGGTCCTAAAGGACCGATTGAAATTCAGATTCGGACGAAAGAAATGCATGAAGTGGCTGAATACGGTGTCGCTGCTCATTGGGCTTACAAAAAAGGCATCAAGGGCAAAGTCAGTCAGTCTGAGCAGGCTCTGGGTATGAACTGGATTAAAGAGCTGGTGGAACTGCAAGATGCTTCTAACGGCGATGCAAAGGAGTTTGTGGATTCCGTCAAGGAAGATATCTTTACCGAACGAATCTATGTCTTTACACCGACAGGGGCAGTCAAAGAACTTCCAAAAGATTCCGGACCTATCGATTTTGCCTATGCTATCCATACGCAGGTGGGTGAAAAAGCAACCGGCGCCAAGGTCAACGGACGGATGGTCCCTTTAACAGCCAAACTTAAGACCGGTGATGTTGTTGAAATTGTCACCAATCCTAATTCTTTTGGGCCAAGTCGAGACTGGATTAAGATTGTTAAGACCAATAAAGCCAGAAATAAGATTCGGCAGTTCTTTAAGAATCAAGACAAGGAAATGTCCGTCAATAAAGGCCGAGAAATGCTGGTTGATTATTTTCAGGAACAAGGCTATGTCGCTAATAAGTATTTGGATAAAAAGCATATTGAAGAAATTTTACCGCGAATCAGCGCCCGCAGTGAAGAGGCCTTATATGCTGCTGTTGGTTTTGGTGATATCAGTCCGGTCAGTATTTTTAATAAATTAACGGAAAAAGAACGCCGGGAAGAAGAACGGGCAAAAGCAAGAGCAGAGGCAGATGAACTGATTAACGGCGGCGAGGTTAAGACAGAGAAAAAAGATGTCCTGAAAATCAAAAGTGAAGACGGTGTGATTATTCAAGGAGCTTCAGGTCTGCTTATGCGGATTGCCAAATGTTGCAATCCTGTCCCAGGAGATAAGATTGAAGGCTACATCACAAAGGGCCGCGGGGTTGCTATCCACCGGGCGGACTGCCATAATATCAAAAGCCAGTCCGGCTATGAGCAGCGTTTGATCGATGTGGAATGGGAAGATGATAGCTACAGCAACAAGGATTATCTGGCCGAAATTGACATTTACGGTCTGAATCGGAGCGGCCTGCTCAACGATATTCTGCAGATTTTATCCAATACCAGTAAAAACATTTCCACTGTCAATGCTCAGCCGACTAAGGATCGAAAATTTGCTAATATTCACATCACTTTTGGCATCCCCAATCTTGCCACGCTGACGACGGTAGTTGATAAAATCAAGGTTGTTCCGGATGTCTATTCAGTTAAACGAACAAATGGGTAAATCAAATGAAACTAGTGATACAGCGTGTCCGCAGTGCCAGTATTTCGATTGACAGCAGTCAGACAGCCGCTGTCGGACAGGGCCTACTTCTTTTAGTGGGTATTGGACCTGATGATAACCAGACTGATCTAGATTATGCCGTTCGTAAGATTGTTCAGATGCGGATTTTTGCTGATGATAAGGACAAGATGAATCTTTCCGTTCAGGATATAAAAGGGGAGATCCTCTCTGTTTCTCAGTTCACCCTATTTGCCAACACTAAAAAGGGCAATCGGCCCGCTTTCACGGAAGCCGCTCCACCTCAGCTGGCTGAACAGCTCTATAAAACCTTTAATCAGATGCTGCAGCAACATGTCCCGGTTCAAACCGGCCGGTTTGGAGCGGATATGCAGATTACCCTGACTAATGACGGTCCTGTAACTATTATTTTAGATACTAAAAACCGCTGAAATTAAACGGCACCCCATAGTTGGCTTTTTCGCCCAGCTTAGGAGTGTTTTTTGTATAAACATGAACAATAGATATAAGAATCCTAAAAATAGTTTACAAAAAATAGCAGCAATGTAAAATAATGTCAATTTTTTTGCAAATCAACTGTGTTAAACTTTTATATACTAGTATGCTTATCAGAGGGAGATTTATGAACGAAAAGAAATCAATGGCTTTAGGAGAGCTCTATAAAGAACTGCGTATGGCCAGAGGCCTGCGTTTAAAGGACATTGCTCAGGATAATTTGTCAATGCCGCAGCTGTCCAGATTTGAAAACGGTCAGACCATGCTGGCAGCTGATAAACTGCTTCTGGCCATTTCGGCGATTCACATGAGTTTTGCAGAATTCGGCCATGCTGTCAATAACTATGAGACGACCGATTTTTTCAGAATGGGCAGCCGGATTATGAATTTGCACCAAACTCAGGATATCGAAGGTTTAAAGCAGCTTTTGCAGGATTATAAGGACTATGAAACCTATGATGTATACAACCGTCTGAACCTGCTGGTCATTAAGGACAGTATCCACTCGCTGGACAATTCCTACACTATTGAAAAAGAAGAGGAAGAATTTTTAACTCAGTATCTCTACAGTATTGAAGAATGGACAGAATATGAACTCTATATTTTTGGCAATACCATGACCTTTTTGTCAGACGAAGACTTAATTTTTCTAGCTAAAGCTTTTGTAGAGCGCGATAAATTTTATAAGTCCATTCCCAGCCACGATAATACTGCCAAGTTAACCCTTTTAAATCTAATTGCGGAGTTAATCGAAAGGAAGGCTTTTTACTATGTTTCTTATTTTACAAATATTTTGGAGGGTCTCGTCACTTATCAGGATATGTTTATTATCACAACCGTCAATTTTTTTAAACTGATGGTAACCTATATAAAAGGAGAACAAAAAAACAAACAAAAAATAAGAGACTACCTATCAGCTCTTGAAACACTGGGGGATACGCAATTAGCAGATTTTTTTGCTGCCAAGTTTCGACATTATACCAAACTCATACTCTGATTTTTATAGTTTATAAAAAAGCAAGCAGACTGTACTGTTTGCTTTTTTTAGGTCCAAAAATGAAGAAGAGTCTATTAACAGGATTGAATGAAGAACCATTTAAGAAAAACGAAACCTAACATAGTTTACCTCCTTATGTAATATGTTCTTTATTATATCATCAGAAATATCTGGAAAAGATTTTTTTCAGATATGAAATTTATTTTATTGATTTTTCCATATCTGGAAAAATCAATAAAATAAAAATAGAAATGGTACGATAAAGATATCAATATCAGTATTACTAATGAATGCACTTAATCTATTAGTTTTGAATAATTATTAATATTTAAAAAATATATTTTATAAAATTTTATTAAAAATTAGTAATTTTTAGTGTTAAAAGCAAAACGAATTTGGGGGTTATAAAAAAATGGAACTAAGAGATTTACTTTATAAAATTTCAAACTATGTAAAGGTACCTAGTGAAAAAATTGATTTGGATAAACCATTTATGGAAATGGGCTTTGATTCTCAAACATTGGTTCAGTTTGTTGGTAAATTAGAACAAGAGTTAAATGTTAAACTAGATATGGCAGCTTTGATCGATTATCCTACCGTTAACAAATTTTATAAATATTTGAATGAATGTATTGAAAATAGAGAAGCAGTTAATGTATTAAACACAAAAACTGTTAGAAAAGAAAAGATAGCAATAACGGGAATGGCTTGCAAATTTCCAGGAGCTAATAATATTGATGAATTTTTCAATAATTTAAAAAATCAGACATTAAGCGTTAAGCCATATCCAGAAGAAAGAAAAAAATTATGTCCAGAATTCTCGCCTAAAGAAAACAAAAAAATATATGATGGCGGGTATATTGATGACATAGAAGTATTCGATAATGTATATTTTAATATGTCTGAAACGGAAGCAGCTAATATTGATCCTCAGCAAAGAATACTCTTGCAAGAGATTGTACATGCACTTGAGGATGCTGATATTACTGAAAAAGATATTCAAAACACGGAAATAGGAGTCTTTGTAGGAGCTTCAAATACTGATTACTTACGAACAGTTATTTCAAATGAGAAAGACATTAATGCGATTGTGGGAAATTCTATGGCAATGTTATCAAACAGAATGTCTTTCTTTTTTGATTTTAAAGGGCCAAGTATGACAATAGATACAGCTTGCTCGTCATCTTTGGTTGCTGTAAATGAAGCAATAGAAAGTATTAATAGAGGAGAATGTGAAGTAGCAGTTGTAGCAGGCGTCAATATCATTCTTGATGCTGAACTCAATAGAGCTATGGGAGAAGCTGGGATGCTTTCACCGGATGGTTTATGCCAAACCTTTGATGAAAAGGCAAATGGTTATGTACGCGGAGAAGGCGTCGGGGTTTTAATCCTTAAACGTCTTACTGCTGCAGAGGATAGAGGTGATAGAATTTATGCGACAATAATTGGGAAGGCAATAAATCAAGATGGGCGTTCTGCTTCATTAACTGCTCCTAATAAAAATATGCAGGTTGAACTGCTTAAAAAATCTGCTGCCGATGCTGGGCTCTCAACATCTGAAATACGATATATTGAAACACATGGTACAGGTACTTTTTTGGGAGACTATATTGAAGTTTCTGCGATTGATGAGGCCATTAACCAAGATTTACGACGCAAGCATCCTCTTCTTCTTGGTGCAGTGAAAACAAATATCGGACACTTGGAAAGCGCTGCTGGAGTTGCATCGCTGATTAAAACAGCGTTATGTCTATTTTATGGTGAACTTGTTCCAACAAGAAGTATTGATAAAATAAATGACAAACTGGAACTAGAACAAAAAAATATGCACATTGTTCAAGAGACTGTAAAGATTAAAGATAAACAATTTATATGTGGAGTCAGTTCTTTTGGATTTGGTGGCACCAATTGTAATGTTATTCTTGAAAAATACAATAGTACAGCAAATAAACAAGAATATAGTAATAAAGAAAACTATGTGTTGCCTTTATCTGATGTAAGTCAAGATGCGCTTTATAGAAAAATTAAAGATTTTCATAATTTCGTTCAGAATTATAATGGCTCTTTAAATGATATTGAGTATGCGATGACTCAAAGAACAAACTTGAGAAAATATCGAACTGGATATGTCGTAAAAGATAAAGATGACTTACTTAAGAAACTTGCTAGGGCTCTTAAGATTCCTGAAAAAAATGAAGAAATTAAAAACAATAATAGAATATCTTTAGTCTTTTCTGGTCAAGGAACTCAATGGATTGGAATGGGGCGTCAGCTTAGCCAGTTTCCTGCATATCGAGAAATGTTTGAGAAATGTGTAGAAAAATTTAAAGAGATTGGTCAATGTGATTTAAATGAAATTATTGCTAGCAATAATGAAGACATCTTACAGGATTCTTACTTTGCCCAACCCGCTATTTTTGCTATTCAAGTTTCTATAGCTCATTTGTTAAAAGAAATGGGAGTTCACTATGACCTAGTTTGTGGACATAGCCTTGGTGAAGTAGCTGCGGCATTTACTAGTGGTGCTCTATCTCTCAATGCAGCAGTTAAAATTATTAATTCTCGGAGTACTATTCTCAGACGATTTACAGGAAAAGGTAAAATGTTGTCTGTATCATTAAGCGAAGAGAAAGCTTCTGAATATCTGAAAGGCTATGAAAATACCTCTATTGGTGTCATTAATTCGGTTGATTCTATGGTTATCTCTGGTATTAATGATGAAGTGGCCAGACTTAAGGAAGCATTCCAAGCTAATAATATTAGATGCCAATATTTACCTGTTAATTATGCCTTCCATTATGTAGGATTAGAACCATTTAAGGAAGAATTTATTGAAAGAACAGGTAAAATTAAAAGCAAACCAACAAATATCGAGTTTGTCTCAACAGTAACGGGGAATTCCCTTAATTCAAAAAAATTAGATGCAAACTATTGGGCAGACAATATGAGAAATACAGTGCGATTTGCTGATGCAGCTGCCTATATTGCAAATAAAAGTGACATTATTATTGAAATTGCACCTTCTTCGGCTTTGATGCTCTACCTTCTCAAATATAAAAAATCGTCCAAGGTTAGCCTTATCTCAACACAGCAGAAAAAAACATTACCAGATAAAGCCTTGTTAGATGCAACTATTGATTTGTTTAATTTAGGAATAGATATTAATTGGAATGCTTTAAACATTACAAAAGGCAATAGAGTTTACCTTCCAAAATATTCATTTGCCCAAAATAAAATATGGGCTAAAGTTGAGGAAGGTGTTATTACACCTGAACTTCCAACAGTCCAAAAGACTTTTACAAAAGACGAAATTGAAGGATTTATAACTGATTTAATCTCTTCAGTTACTTATGAATCGGTAAGTATAACATCTGAAAGTGAAATTGCTGATTTAGATATTGATTCACTCAAGCTTTTTCAACTAAATTCTAAAATTAACACACAATTTGATATTGCACTTAAAATAACTGATTTAAGCACATTAAAAACAGTTGGAGATCTGATATTAAAGATTGATAGCTATCTCCAAAAGAACAGAAAGATTCAAGATACTGATAAAGTATTAGATATAGATATTCAAAAGTTAGTTACAGATGGGCAAGCAGCTATTATACGTGATCAATTGTTAAATAAAACAAGCAATAAGTACAATATGGCTGCTGCTTGGAAAATGGGAGCAGAACTTGATGCAGAAAAGTGGAAATTGGCTTGTGAAGCTGTTATCCAAAAGCATGTAGTATTAAATCTAAGGTTTTCTGTGGATGGTCAGCAGATTGTTCAAACAGAATCCACATCTAATGTTGAAATACAGATAGCAGACTTTTCACACATTGATGATATTGATGGATATATTAATGAGGTGTTGAATCAGCCATTTGAATTAGAAAAAGAAACTGTACGTGTGGTTTTAGGAGCAAAAGCAAATGACTGGTATTTTGGTTTATCTATTCATCACAGTGTCATTGATGGCGTTTCGATTTTCTTCCTATTAAAAGAAATTATTGCTGCCTATAAGCAATTACAAAGTGGGATTCCTCTTACTTTGGAGAAAGATAAAACATACTTTAATTATCAAAAACACGAGCTATCTGTAAAAGAGTCTGACCAGTATGAAATTGCAACAAATAAGTTGAAAAAGGACTTAGCTGGGTGTGAGTTGGCAGAAGATTTTGGAGTTTTTTCGAATCCAGATCGTACAAAATCCAGTAGCTCAGAAAAGTATTTACAAATTGATAGTAGACTTTTTGAAAAGTTAAAGAGTTTCAGTAAAGCATATGGCTATACGCTTTTTGAAACTTTATATAGTATTTATCAGCTTCTTTATTATAAGCTCAACAATGATAACAACTTTATTACATGTACCTATAGCTCTGGACGAGAAAATGCAACATACTATGATACAATTGGTTATCTTGTCAAAAACATTCTTGTTTCTAGCCAAATTAATCCACAAGAAACGATTAGTGATTTTATTAAAGGAGTACATGAAAAATTATTTGAAGCATATGATTATCCTGCAGGTGTACCATTAAATTATTTAAAAAATGTTGGTTTAGAAACAGGGAAAAATCTCTCCCATGTTTTTGCATATGAAAAAACAATTGGAGAAGTTAATAGTGCGCCAGTATTCATGAATAGTGATGATAAAGAAAATATATTTACCATTGATGGTATGAACTTTGAAAAGATAAATATGGGATGCCTGGATTCACAATACAATCTTGTATTTATGCTTGAAGAGTGCTCAGATAAAGTAATTGTTAAGTGTCAATTTAAGGAAGCAGTATATGAAGACAAAGCAATAGAGGTTTTATTAGATAGCTATGAGACACTACTTGAAAGCATTTTAACTAAACCTAAACTTCCAATTAAAGACCATAGCATTTCTAAAAATATACCAGCAATTGAAACTAGTGTCGAAATGCAAGGGATCAAATATCATCAATATCTTGAGTATTTCGCTGAAAAGCTTCCAGAAAAACTAGCTGTAAGCTATGATGGAGAAAATATTTCCTATGCTGAGCTCAACCGTAGAAGTAATGTTTTAGCAAAAAAACTTATTCAGTATACTCAAGGAAAAAATATTGCTGTTGGTGTTGCAGTAGAAAAATCACAGGTATTTTTAACAAGTATATTTGCTATTATGAAAGCAGGAGCTTACTATGTTCCATTAGATAAGAATTATCCACGTGAGCGATTGCAGTATATAATGGATAATTCTGGTATGAAGTTTTTAGTTTCAGATGGAACTTTTGATGATATGGGGTTAGATTATTCTAAAGTTACCGCAGTATCTCCAGTTATCACAGATGAAGTTTCTTCTAATCTTACTGTTAATAACGGTCTAGCAAGTACTGCTTATATGATTTATACTTCTGGAACAACTGGTAGACCAAAAGGTGTTAAAGTCACACATGCAGGAATTGAAAATGTTGTAAAAGAGCAAGAACGTCTGTTCAATGTTAATTCAAAGGATAGAGTTACATTCTTTGCTTCTGTATGTTTTGATGCTTCTGTTTTTGATATCTTAATGGCCATTGGACATGGAGCTACTTTAGTATTTTCTTCCCGAGAAAAAATGGGAACGGGTGTGAGGTTACACGATTTTCTTAAAGATGAACAAATAACTGTTACAACCTTACCTTCATCAGTTTTAGCATCAATGGAAAATGAGAATCTTCCAGACTTAAGAGTTATTGTAACTGCTGGGGAGCCTTGTACAGATGATATCAAAAATAATTGGTGTATAGATCATGAATTTTATAATGCGTATGGGGTCACAGAAGCGACAATATGGAATACAACAAGTAAATGCGATGTAAATAAAAAGGTAATGATCGGAAAACCAGTAGCCAATACTGATTTACGTATTGTAAATCAAGATGGAAATCTTTGCCCTGAAGGAGTTACGGGTGAGTTGTTAATTGGTGGAATATCATTAGCGGAAGGATATGCTGGATTAAAGGAATTAAATGAAAAACGCTTTATCTATATAGAAGGAAATCGTTTTTATAGAACAGGGGATCTGGTTCGATTAGACTATTCAGGTGAAATTGATTATGTTGCACGAGCTGATAATCAAGTTAAAATCCATGGTTATAGAATTGAATTAGAGGAAATTGAAAAAGTAATTCAGAATCTTTCCAAGGTAAAAAAAGCAATTGTTCTTCTTATACAAAAAGGTAATGATAAACAACTTGTTTCTTACGTAGAGCCAAAACCGCAGGAGAATTTGTCAGAACAAAATCTTAGAAATGATTTAGAACCTATTTTGCCACATTATATGATTCCTGATAGGGTATTTCTGACAGAATATATGCCGCTAACGCAAAATGGGAAAATTGACCGCAAACGCTTAAAACAACAAGCTCTGGAAGAAAGTCAAAATCGGAACCTCATTTTACCAGCAACTCCAAAAGAAGTTGCAGTAGTAGCAGTCCTTCAAAAGTATGTGGAAAATGATGAGATTTCAATGACAGATACTCTATTAGAATTGGGAATTGACTCGATCAATATCTATAATTTAATGGTAGATATTGAAAAAGAATTTGGAGTGGCCTTAAAGATTGAGGACTTGCTCAAAAATATAAATGTGTCTGCATTATGCCAGATTATTTATGATGAAAACAATCAGTCAAACCTTATTCTACAGAAAAAACCACAAGATGTACCAATTAGATTATCTGAAAAACAAAAGGGAATTTGGATTGCTAGTCAATTGAAAAAGGAAACACGTGAATATAATATTCCGATTGCTTTAAAATTAACTGGTACATTGGATAAATCAGCTTTGAATAAAGCTTTGAATAAGATTGTGGAGCGACATAATATATTACATACTAGATACTATCTATCTGGTGATGATATCTTATGTGATTTAGATGATAACTTTTCTTTTGAGATTCCAGTTGAAAATATATCAGAGTTAACAACTGAACAAAAACATCTTAAAATTCAACGTGAAATCACAGCTATGAAGCTTGTTAATTTAAGGCCTGATGAATATCCATTATTCAAGGTTAAGCTTTTACAAGCTACTGCTGATGAGCATTATTTCTTATTTACAATTCATCATTTTATCGCAGATGGATGGTCATTCAAGATTATCTTTACTGAGCTTAAGCATTATTATAACTTTTATCGTACTGGAACGAATTTTGAAGAAGAACCTTTGGAATATCAATATGAGGATATCGGTTATACAGAGTACATTAAGCATGATGAAGAACTTGATAAAAAACGTGAAACCTATTGGCAAAACAAATTTGAAAATGAAAATTCTATTCTCAGTATGCCTGAAGATTATCCACGGCCTCTTGTTATGGATCACGTAGGTAGAAATGTTTATACAACTTTAAATTCTAGAAAGTATGCAGAAGTTGAAAAGTTTGCACAGCAACATGGAATAACCGTATTTAGCTTCATGACTGCAATTTTGGGAATTTTACTTAGAAGATATTCTGGACAAGAAAGCATTAATATTGGTTTCCCAATGCTTGGTCGTGATAATAAATACAGTCAAAAAATGATTGGAATGTTTATCGATACGACTGTTGCTAAGCTGAATGTAGATCCAAATCTCAGTTTTAAAGAATATCTTAATACAGTGGCGAATGAAATTATTTCTTCAATGGATATGGGAGAAATTGGTTTGAATCGTATTGTTGAAGCTGCCAATCCTCCTCGGAGTTCTGATAATACTCAACTATTTCAAGTACTCATCAATATGATTGATTTTAACATTGATGTAAATGGTTTAGATGGTTTGACATTAGATGTTATAGAAGATGATGTTCAAGAAGCTAAGTATGATTTTACATTCTATCTTACAGAAAATACAGATGGTCTTCAAATAAGATTGAATTACTATTCAAGCGTATATAGTCAAGAAACAGCACAACTCATTTTAAATCAGTATGTTTGGTTAATTGAAATGATTATTGAAGATGCTTCTAGAAGAGTTGGCGAGTATAGGCTTGCAAAGAAAATAGCTTTTTCTGAAGGTATGATGACTAAAAATTGTAATGATTCGAATTTGTTAGCTTATACAGTGCTAGAAAACATTACAAATAATAACGAAGGGCTTAACTTTGAATACAGAAATAAAGTCTACCATAGTAGAGATATCCAAGAACAAGTAACTCAAATTTTTGAAGAACTTAAAAATAGGAATGTTCCTAAAGGATGTGTCATTGCCATCAGTGGTTTAAGAGAACCACGAATGATCGCTGCCATTTTAGCCGTTTTGAAATGTGAATCCTTATTTACAATTATTGATTCACAGTGGCCAAAAGGAAAGATTGACGAAGCCTTGCAGGCAACAAATAGTTCGTACTTTATTGATTTAATGGATAGTGAAACTAAAGTTCTAGAAGTACAATCACAAAAAGTACAATACTCACTTAATGATAGCAGTTATATTGCTATGACTTCTGGTACTACAGGGAAGCCTAAAGCTATTTTAGGAAGTAATAGTGCAGTTAATCATTTTATTGATTGGGAAATTCATCACTTTGATTTAAATTCTAATGATAGGTTTGCTATACTTTCAGGAATTTCGCATGATCCGATTTTAAGAGATATATTTGTACCTTTAACATTGGGTGCGTCACTTGTTTTTCCAGATGAATCCGAGTTGGTTCAAAATGATTTATTCAGATATTTAAAAGAAAATAATATTAGTGTTGCTAACATTACTCCAAGCTTAGCTGAAGCGATTATTTTAGGAGCTAAACGCCATCCTAACAAAAAACTGTCACACCTTCGCTTCTTATTTTTTGGAGGCGAAAGGTTGAGGAAATCAACAGTTCAAGCTCTTAAAAAGATTGCACCAAATTGTCGAATTGTTAATTATTATGGAACAACAGAAACACCGCAAGGAATGTCATTTATTGAGTATAGTGGGGAAACTCTTAATAGTTTAGGAGAATATCTGCCAATAGGACCTGGTATTGACGATGTTAAGATTGTGTTAACAGATGAATCAGGCGAAGAGGTATCTATTGGAGAAATTGGGATAGTTCATGTATGTACAAAGTATTTGGCTAAAGGGTACTTGACAGAAAATTCAAATCAAATCACCCCATTTTCATCTCAGTCCAATATTTATAATACTGGAGATCTTGGCCGTTATAGACTAGATGGCAGTATTGATATTTTAGGGAGAAAAGACGGTCAGATAAAACGATACGGACAGCGAATTGAACTTGGTGAAATTGAAAGTGCAGTGACACGCTACGGTGATGTAGATTATGCTAAAGCGCTTTTCTACAAAGATAATATCTATGTTTTTGTAACTACAGTTAATGAATTTGATGAGCAAAAGTGTAAGGATAGTCTTCTTAATTATCTTCCTGTATATATGATACCAAGTAGGATTATAACGATACCTTCTATTCCGTTAACAAGAAATGGGAAAATTGATAGCAGACAGCTTGAAAAACTAATTGATAATACTAGTGCTTTGGTTGTTGATAAACAAGTTTTATCAGAAACAGAAAAAATGGTTAAAACAGCATGGGAAGAAGTTCTTGAACTTCATATGATTCCGTCTGACAAAGCATTTTTTGAAGTTGGTGGGACTTCTATGAAGCTTTTAACCTTACAACAAAACTTAGAAGAACAATTCCAAAGAGAAATCCCGATAACGGTCTTGTTTAATAATCCGACAATTAGAGCCTTATCTAAATATTTAGATAAAGATAAAAAACAAGCAGAAACCAACATACAATCTGCTTTTGAAGAAGCTCAACAGCGTAGGAAGAAGGCAACATTATTTATGAAACATAATGCAAAAAGGAACTAATAGAAAGGGAGATGAGAATGGAAAATGCTATTGCTATCGTAGGGATGGACTGCAAATTTCCGGGTGCAAATAATCTTGATGAGTATTGGGAAATATTAAAAAATGGAGAATGCGTAATCAAAGACTCTATTGATGATAGTGGTGATAAAAATTTTGTTAACAAAGCTTTCTCTTTAGATAATATTGATAAGTTTGATGCAAAATTCTTCAACATTAGTAAGAGAGATGCTGAATATATGGATCCTCAACAAAGACTAATGCTAGAATCAGCTTGGAAAGCTGTGGAAAATGCTGGTTATAATACTAAAAACATAACAGAGAAAACCGGAGTTTTTATAGGTAGTGGAATCAGTTCATACTTAGTTCATAATGTCATCCCTAGCCTAAAAAATAATGGGATTAGTTTAGACAAAGTTATGTCGCAAGCTTTTCATGGTAACAGTCCTGATTATATTTCTAGCCGAATTTCATATAGCATGAATTTAACGGGGCCATCTTTAACGGTTCAAACTGCATGTTCTTCGTCGTTAACAGCGCTTCACATGGCTTGTCGTAGCTTATTAACCTATGAATGTGACATGGCTTTATGTGGCGGAGTTTCTGTTAATGCCGCCCAAGGAAAAGGCTATAGATATGTTAAAAATGAAATTTATTCACAATCTGGCCACTGTCTTCCATTTTCAGAGGATGCAGATGGAACTATCTTTAGTGGGGGCTTAGGAACCGTTGTTTTACGACGCCTGGAAGATGCAATTGAAAACAATGATTATATCTATGCGGTAATTCGTGGAAGTGCGATTAATAATGATGGATCTGAAAAGATGTCCTATACTGCTCCAAGCGAAACTGGACAAACCAGTGTTATTTTAGATGCTTTAGCTTTTGGTGACATTTCTCCAGAAAGTATTTCTTATATTGAAGCACATGGAACAGGGACTAGTATGGGGGATCAAATTGAAGTTGCTTCATTTAAACGGATTTTTGAACATTCAGGCAATGAAGTTAAGCTTGGGTCAGTAAAAGGTAATATAGGACACGCACTTGCTGCTGCTGGGATAGCATCGCTTGTTAAAACTGTACTGTGTTTAGAAAAAAAGCATCTTTGTCCATCATTATATAATAATCAAGAAAATCACCAATTTGGACTTTCAGGCAGTAACCTAAATCTCGTAAGTGATTTTGAAGAATGGGAGAATAAAGATTACCCATTACGAGCATGTGTTGGTTCTCTTGGCATGGGTGGTTCAAATGCGTATGTTGTCTTAGAAGAATATAACAGGAAGCCAGTTGAGTGTTCAAAAATAAAAGAAGATAAAACAGTAAAATTTCTTAAACTATCTGCGAAATCCGAAAATTCTTTAAAACAGATGAAAAAGACCTTGTATCAATATTTATTGGAAAATGCAGTAGATGATCAGGTTCTTAATCTTATTTATAATTTCCAACGCGAGACGTTCTCATGCCGAACACTTATTTATTATCAAGATCGTAAGGAATTATTGGATAAATTAAAAGAAGATAATGTAGAGAACGATGCTTCCATCTTTGAACAGGTTGATAATACTCAAGAAATTCTTAATATTGGAAAGCGCATGGGTATTGAAACATCTGAAGTTATACAAATATGTAAAGCAATCAAGAACTCTTGGGAAGAAGGTATAGACATTCAATTTGAACAGACTGTTCCAAGTACTGTAATGAAGCAGCCTCTTCCTGGCTATTTCTTCGAACATAAATCATTTTGGATGCAACCAGAGTCAGAGGAGATTATTGAGACAGCAGAGACTTCATCCTTAAAAGAAGAGACTGTTATCAGTCAAGAGGAGGTTAAACTTGAAAACTATGTGAAAGAAGTCTGGACAAATTATCTAGGTGTAGATGAAGAAGACTTTTCAACAGACTTTTTCGAGCTAGGTGGAAATTCTATCATAGCTTATCAAATGCTTGCAGATATTGAAGAGCATTTTAACATCGAGTTAGATGTTGAAGACATGCTTGAAAATCCGACAGTAGATCATATGACAAGTATAATTCAGAAATTACTTGTCTAGGAAAGGAGGATAAGACAAATGGAATATTATCCATTATCATATCAACAACAAAAATTATATAAGTATTCTAAAGTTCATGCAGATGATACTGAGTATAATGTTCTCCAAGGAATTGAACTAAAGCAGCCACTAGATAAAAAGCATTTTGAGCAAGTAGTTAGAAGAATTCTGATAGAAGAACCTATCTTAAGATGTCGAATTGTTGAAAAAGATTTTGCTCCTGTTCAATTTGCAGCAGATAATACCGACTATGCAGTAACATATAAAAATATAAACGATGAAGAATTAAAAACAGAGATTAAAAATTTAGAGACTGAACCGTTTAAAGTCGAAGGTGGTCCATTATTCCAAATAGTTGTCTTTTTGCTCAGTAGTGGTAAGACAATACTGTTTTTAAGATTACACCATATTATTTGTGATGGATGGTCATTTCAACTTTTAATGAAGAAGTTTACTACATATTACTTTGATACAGATAAAGGAAATGCTTCGTCAATTAAACCGCCAGATTATACATATTATGATTATGCTTATGAACAGACTCTTCCATCTACAACCGAGAAATATGTTAAACGTAGAGATTTTTGGGAGAAAATGACAAATGACAATACTACAGAATTAAATCTTCCATACAGTTTTGCTCAAAAGCAAAAGTATACACGTATTGGAAATCGTAAATTGTATCACATGAGCCGTAAGCAAAGTAAGAAGATAGAAACTTTTTGTAGGGAGCAAAAGATTACACCATTTACACTTTTAGTCAGTGCCTATGGTGCTTTATTCTCGCGCTTGTCTGGTGAGAAGAAATTGAGTGTTGCTGTTCCAGTTGCTAATCGTTTTAAGAGAAATACGATGGATATCTGTGGTTATTTTACAAATACTATTCCTTTGGATTTTGATTTTTCTGAGAAAAAATCAGTTCAAGAAAGGTTAAAACAACAACACAGAGATTTCATGGGAATGATTTCAAAATCGGATGTAGACATTGATTGTCCATGTAATACAATGTTTGTCTTTCAAAATCGTCCTAACATAGGAATTGAAGAAAGAAATGATTTAAAATATTTACGTCTTAGCAATGGGAAGAGTAAGTATGAAGTGAGCCTATCAGTAACATTTGAAGATGCTTGTTATGTATTTGAATGGGAATATATGTGTGAGCTTTTTAGTGAAGCTCGAATAGATGATTTCAATCGATACCTTTTTCAACTTCTAGATAGATATGTAGATCAGCCCAATGAATTTACGAGTCGAATAAGTCTTTTAAATGATTCGGAAATTGAACTTCAGAAAAAAAATTGGAACGAAACAACTGTAGATTTTCAAGATTCAGATAAATCTCTAAAAGAACTTTTTGAAACGGCTGTTCAAAAGTATAAAAAACAACCTGCCTTGATTTTTGAAGACGACTCTCTCAGTTATGAAGAATTAAATAGGTTAGTGAATGTTTTATGTCAAAAGTTGCGGCAAAAAGGGGTTAAAAAAGGACAAATTATTCCTATTTTATTTGATAGAAGTTTTGAAATGTTGGTAGCAATTCATGCGATTCTTAAACTAGGATGTGCGTATTTGCCTTTGGATACTGAATTACCAGACGAACGGATGAAATTTATTGTTTCTGATTCGGGGAGTCATATTGTTCTTACCTCGGAAAAATTTGCGTCTCGTCTTCCCAAAGATATTAAAACTTTTTGTATAAGCCTCAAGAATTTAACTGGCCAAGCTAATAATCCTGATACGATTATAAATGGAGATGATAAAGCTTATGTGATATATACTTCAGGTTCTACTGGTAATCCCAAAGGGGTTATTAATACTCAAGCCGGAATTGTAAATCGCTTATTGTGGATGCAAAAACAGTTTCCACTTGAACCTAATAAAAGAGTCCTTCAAAAAACTTCATATACATTTGATGTTTCTGTATGGGAATTGGTGTGGCCATTGCTTACAGGAGCGACTATAGTAATTGCTAAACCTGATGGTCATAAAAATCCAGAGTATATTGCTGATATTATTATTTCAAAAAGTATTAATACTATCCATTTTGTACCTTCCATGTTAAAGAAATTTTTAAGTACAGATAAGTGTACTGAGTGTTACTCATTGGAATATGTTATCTGTAGTGGAGAAGCACTAGATGCGACAACGTGTTCTGATTTTTATTCCAAGCTTGATGCTCAATTAGTTAATTTATATGGTCCGACAGAAGCTGCTATTGATGTTTCATGTTGGTTAGTGAAAAAGCAAAGTGAGAATTCTATAATTCCTATCGGTAAACCAATTGCAAACATGAAGTTGTATAAATTAAATGATGAGCTAATGTTTGAACCACCAGAAGTACCAGGGGAACTGTATATTTCTGGAATTGGATTAGCACAAGGATATTTAAATAATGAAGAAAAGACCAAAGATAGCTTTTTAGAATGTCCATGGTCCAGTGTTAGACCATTTGAAAGACTCTATAAAACAGGGGATATTGTCAAAATTGATGAAAATGGGAATTTCCTATACATCAATAGAAAAGATTTCCAAGTCAAAATTCGGGGACAGCGTGTTGAACTTGCAGAAATTGAAAATAAAATTCAAGAACTGGATTTTGTAGATGATGCAATAGTTATGGTAAGAAAAAAATCTGATGGGCAACAAGTATTGGTTGCTTTTGTTAAGGCAAGTAAGAAAGATAAAAAGTCTATCACAACGTTCTTATCTAAGCATTTGATGGACTACATGATTCCTCGAGTATTTTGTTTTATTGATGAAATTCCAACAAATGTCAACGGGAAAGCAGATCGTAAAAAATTGATGACTTACTCTATAGAATTTGAAATTGAGCAGTACAGTAAACCTCAAACTTTCTATGAAGAATTGGTTTGTTCGACTGTTGGTCAAGTTTTAGGTATTTCAAAGGTCAGCAGAGATGCAAACTTTTACGATTTAGGCGGTACTTCTTTAAGCATATACGATGTAAAAATAGCTCTTGAGAAAAAATTACAGAAAAAAGTTCCATTTGAGCTTATCCTTGGCAAAGATATTGTTAAAGATATTGCGCTATCTTTGGAGAACTATCTTGATCATAAGGCTAAAAAATCAAATCTTATTGAAATTCAGTCTGAGCTTGATGAGCTTCAAAATTTACCATATGAAGTACGTGCTCGAAATGATGATAATCAAAACATTTTCATGACAGGTGCAACTGGATTTTTAGGAGCCTATCTTTTGCGACAATATCTTGACAAAGCTCCAGCGGCAACAATGCATTGTTTAGTTAGAGCTGAAAACTTAGATCTAGGTTTCAAACGTATCAAAGAGAATATGCAATATTGGGGCATATGGAAAGATGAAGACAGCAAGCGTTTAAAAGTTTATTGTGGTGATCTTACTAAATATAATTTAGGTTTATCTCAAGAACAGTTAGATTTCTTAAGTGATAACATTGATGTCATTTGTCACAATGGTGCTAATGTTAATTTTGCTCTCTCATATGATCAGATAAAAATTGCGAACGTTGAAGGTACTAAGAGAATTCTAAAATTATTGGAATCTGGAAAAAGGAAGAGTATGGCCTATGTATCAACAATTTCAATTTTTGCAAAACAGGATTATAAAAAAGGTCTTGTTACCGAAGAACAACAACCGTTAGACGTTAATAATTTAAAACTCGGCTATGCAAAATCTAAATATGTAACAGAAAAGATTCTTCGTGAGTATATGAACAGGAATTACGACGTTGAAATCTTTAGAGTAGGTCGAATTATGGGTTCCAATGATGGAGGAAAAGAGAACAAAGACATGTTCTACAAAATGGTAGAATTTTGCCAGCAAATACAAATGTATCCAGATATTTCTATGAATTTTAATGGAATACCAGTAGATACTGTAAGCAGTTTAATTGTTTATGCCTCGCTTTATCAAAAACACTCTAAAATATATCACGTAGTTAATCCTGATGTAAACGTAACAGTAAAGCTATTTGATGTTTTTGGAGATAATGATATGGCTAAAGTTTCATGGGATATTTGGTATGAAAAATGTATGGAATATTCCGATTTAGGTGATCCTCTAGCAAGACAGGTAGCAGTTGGAATTGGTAAAGAATTGGACAGACAGAGTATCTTACTTGATCTAAGTAATACTCAGGCTCTTGCGTGGGAAGCAGGAATAGAACTTCCTGATATCAAGAGAATTGTTCAAAAAATGATTAACAGTTGATTTTAATATAAAAGTAAAGGAACTTACAATTAATTGTAGGTAAGTAAGAAAGGTGAATACTATGAAAGCAGAAAAATATACACGTTTAATCCAAAGAATGGAAGTTCAAGCAAAATTAACTTGGAATCGAGAAATTAAGTTAATTCGAGAAAATATTACAGATCCGAACGCTAAACTTAGAATTTTAGAAATTGGAAGTGGTCCAGGGGTTATTACGAAGAAACTTTGTGAATTATTCCCTAATGCTCAACTTACCTGTCTTGAATTAGATAGTGATTTTGTTGAGTATAGTAAAACAGCACTTCCAGATGACTATAAAGAGCGTGTAGAAATTTTAAAAGGTGATATCACTCAGATTGATCTTGATGAGGAAGTCTATGATATTGTTTATGCAAGACTTGTTTTACAACATGTTCATGGCGTTGATAAGGCATTAACAAATGTTTATAAGGCCTTGAAGAAAGGCGGTAAAATGTTAATTACTGATATTGATGAAGGTTTATTTGGGATTATTGACCCAGAGGTTCCTGAATTGTCATACGTATATGGACAACACATCCAAGAACAAGTATTAGAAGGAGGAGATCGCTACATTGGTAGAAAATTATGGAGAATGTTGAAAAATGCAAACTTTAGCGCAGTTGAGCTTGATTTGATCCCAGTTAATAGTGATGAAGTTGGTATTAATACTTTTCTTCCACAAGTTGATTATGAAGAAATGGGAACAATGATTGAGAATGATTTGTTAAATCAAGATGATATTGACAAAGTGAAAATTGCTGCTGATAAATTCTTGAAATCGGATTATCCTTTTGCATTACTCGTTCTTTTCTTCATTGTTGGTACAAAGTGAGGAAGATATGACAAATAAAAATACTCGCCTTTATACAATTCAATTACTAAGTTCGCTTTCTATTTGGATAACATTGGTTTGCTGTTTTTGGAAGATTGGCTTTTCTCAAAATTTATTACCGATTAAATTGGGGTTAATGTCATTTAGCTTTTCAGGAGCAATGGCCTTGTTTAATGCTCTTATGATGATGTTAGTAAAAGCGATATATTCTAAAATTGTCATGCTGATTACTTTGATTATCGATATTGTTCTTTATGTACTATTGTATACGGCAAATTTGAATCACAATATTATTTATATCTATATTTTTTTAATTGCTGCATGTTTCTCTAGTATTAGTATCTCTAAAGATAAAATTTTCGAAGTTACCTCATTAAAAGGTGCAGATGTAAGCGAAAAGATTTTTAAATTCATGCGTTTTATTGGACCTATTGTTGGTGGGATTATAGTAGAATTCCTCAACTTCAAAAATATTATGCTATTGAACGTAGCTTTGCTTTTTCTAAGTATCCTTACCGTTTTAGCAATTGAAAGTCCAGTAACGAATATTGAACTTGAAAAAACAGAGTCAAAATATATTACAAGTAACATATATGAGAAAAATGCTGGAGTCTTTCATGTTTTTTTGCTAATGGCTTTTATTATCTCTATTACTATTCAAATGATTGATGCACAACTAGTAACAGTTTTTCATCTTATAGCAAATGTTTCTGCTGTTTCCTTTGGCTTATGTATTGGGATTTCAGGCATTGGAGTATTTTTAATCTCATCTTATTTTGAAAAATATTTTGTAAGAGAATCATTTTTATATATTGGTTTTCTTGTTATGGGAATTTTAATGATTTTTGCGGGCTCATATTTTGCAAGTCATCAAACAATACCTCTTTTGCTTATATTTTCTATGTTTTTAATTGGTGGGCTTAGTTGGCAGATGATTATGACAACTCAGGAAAATATTATTAAGAGTATATCCAATCGTAAAAAAATGCTGACACTTTTTTCAATTATAGGCATCATACTAGTCATCTCATATTCTTTAGGAGCACTTAGCAGTGGATTCATAGTAACTAAAATTGGAATTGCGACTTTGTATTCATGGGTTGGTTATGCTTTGACTATAACTGGAGTTTTGGGAAAAATTATCGTAACTACTATCTTTAATTCTAGAAACCAATTAACCGAGGATGTAAAAAAATATCAGTGAAGAAAAATGTTTGGAGATTTTAAGTGGAAAATATTATGCGAATAGACAATATCACAAAAACTTATGATGGGGTTGCTGTGGTAAATAACTTAAGCTTTAGTCTAAAAAAAGGGCATATTTTAGGATTTCTTGGACCGAATGGAGCAGGGAAAAGTACAACCATCAACATGATTAGTTCACTAATACATCAAGATGCAGGTCACATATATTATAAAGAAGTTGATGTAGAAAAATGTCGAAAAAAATTTAAAAATGAAATTGGAGTAGTACCACAAAGTCTAGCAATTTATGAGGACCTAACAGCTTATCAAAATTTAAAATTTTTTGCAGAGCTATATGGAGTATCTAAAGATAAAATTGAAGAAGTCTGTATTTATGCTCTCAATTTTGTCAATTTGGAGAATGTTAAAGACAAAAAGGCGAAAACTTTTTCAGGTGGTATGAAGCGCCGACTTAATATCGCCTGTAGTCTTGTCAATTCACCGGAATTAATAATTCTTGATGAACCTACAGTAGGCATTGATCCGCAATCACGAAATTTTATACTTGAAGCAATAAAGAAACTTCGAGATCAAGGTGTATCTGTTATCTATACGACGCATTATATGGAAGAGATTGAAGCAATAGCTGAGGATGTTATTATTGTTGATCACGGTCAAAAATTAGTTGATGATACGCTTGACAATATTCGTGAAAATTATTCTAAACAATCTATTGTGTCCATCAGAGCAGATAAGTTTGATCAAAATTTGAAAGAAAAAATCCTAACAATAGCAGGTGTAGACTCTGTGTCAATTGATGGAAACCTTATTAAAATCAGCATTAATACTGAGGCAAATGATAAAGTTCTTAATGATATAACAAGCACATTTAGTCAAAGTAACTCTTCTATATCATCTATTAATTCTTTAAATGTAAACTTAGAAGATATCTTCTTAGAATTAACTGGAACAAAATTGAGAGATTAGGTAATTTTATGATGAAAAAATGGAATCTAATTAAATTTGACATAAGTTATAATATTGCAAAAAAACCAGTTATTTTAGTCTACCTTTTTGTATTTCCATTCTTAATATTTGCATTATTGGGGTACTTAACTACTGCTAATTTTTCAGGGGGGATATCATCTTTTGATTACTATGGTTTGACTATTATAATTTACTTTCAATTAACAATGGGAACTATGGTATCTAATATGATTATGGAAGAAAATGTTAAGCTTCCTAATATGAGAATTGCCTATAGCTTAGAAGATGAAAACTATATTTATATATCAAAAATAATTGCTTTAACATTGGCTAATGCTATTTCAATCGGAGTTTACATGCTTTTGTTAATGGGAATTTATCATGTCAATTTTGGTACCAATCCATTGATGGTTTATATCACGTATATGATACTTGGATTTTTCTCAAGTTGTTTGGGAGCTGCCCTTTGTATAGGCTTTAAAGATGAATCTGCATGTAATAATATTTTAGGTGTTGTTCAGATTATTCTTTGTATATTTGGTGGAATCTTTTTTCCAATAACTTACCTTGGGAAGATAGGTATCTTTTTATCTAATTTCTCAATTGTAAAGTGGATTAACTATGGTATAGGTAGTTATGTGTATGGCCACAGTATAAAAGGGCAACTAATTGTTTGGGTATTTTCTTTACTTTTGGCAGTACTACTTTTATTTGCGGCTCGGAAAATGTTTAAAATTCAGCTTTTTATACACTGAGTTATTTATCTGACAGTTAAGTTTTAAAAGGAAAAATTATGAGAAAAATATTTAAATGTTTTCAAATCAATATTACTCGCAATTTTAGCGATAATATGGGAGTAATATTTTCGGTAATTATTATGCCATTAGTCGTTGTTGCAGCTTTTTATGCGACAAACTTACCTAATAATACAACTGAAAAGATTGCTGTGATTGGGGGAAGCGAAGCATTTACTCAATATCTTGATAAAAATCAGATTTCTTACGATAAGTTAAAAGTTATCCCAGAAAAACAAGATATTTACATGAGAAATTACAGTGGTGTCATTAAAAAACAAAACGGGAAAGTAACAGTTATATCATATAAAGGATCACAATATAGGCGGGAACTTCAACTTATCACAAAACAAAAGTATCGTTCTAATGAAGAAAAAAATAATTCAGAGAAATTTCCAAATGCTTTTTATTTATCAATGAGTATTCTTCTGGTTCAAGCGGTTCTTAATATGAGGTTGTTTGTCAATGATAGAATTAATGAAACTTCCAAAAGATTGCGGGTAATCGGTATAAAGAACAGTCAATACTTGAGTTCTCATCTGTTATTTAATTGGGCAGCTTTATTTATCCCTTTTGGTCTTGTTAATGTCATTTGTAATCGATTATTTTTTGGATCTTCCATGACAGAGGATTTGAAAGTTATTTTAATCAGTTTTATAGTTACAGGACTATTTTCAGCACTCGCAGTTTTGATTTGTACACTTGTCAAGGATAATGGTTCTGCTATTATGGTTGGTAATATTGTTGCATGCTTTACTGTATTATTGTCAGGGATGTTTGGTAATTTTCATAATAAAATTTTGGAAGCTATCAGTCAGTGTATGCCTCAGAAAATCAGCTTTAATTGGGTTAACGAAATTTTTCATCACGGCGATATTGTAGGAGGAAACTTCTTATTAATTTTAATTATGTTTACCGTTTCAATGCTAATGGCAGTAGGACTCTACAATAGGTCGAATCAATATAGTAGTTAAAATAAGGGGGTGAAAGCATGGCAAAATTTATTGATATTTTAAAAAAAAATATATCCGAAAATAGAGGCAGAAAACTTTATACCTATTATGAAGGATATGATGTTATAGATTCTGTAACATATAGTGAATTTGATTCTAGAGTAAAAGACTTTGGAGGTTATCTCCAAAGTCTTGATAGCAAAGGTGAACGTGCACTTATTTTATTACCTTCGGGAGTGGATTACCTGACTGCATATTTTGCATGTTTATTTACGCAAACAATTTGTATTCCAATGTATGTAGTTGATGATCAAAGTAAAGCTGAAATGGTAAAACAAATTATTGAGAATAGCGATGCTCAATATATTATTACCTCTACAAAATATTGCACTAATCTCGAGTATTGGTTCGGCGATTTAGTTGAAGATTTAATGATTTGTTATATAGATGATTTTGTTAAATCAAGTTTTGTTGAAGCAGAAATTTGCGATGAACAAATAGCTTACTTACAGTATACTTCTGGTTCTACAAGTCAAGCTAAAGGTGTTAAGGTTACATATAACAATATTTATGCAAATTGCTTAATAATGAAAAATCACTTTACTTTTAGTGATAAAGATATCTTTACTACATGGTTACCGTTTTATTTTGATATGGGACTTATTGGCTCAGCAATCAATACTATTTTTAATGCCTCTTCAAACTATTTTACTTCTGCGGAAGGTTTTATGAAATCACCTATTTCATGGCTAAATGCAATCAGTATTTATCACGGTACAATACTGATTGCTCCCAATTTTGCCTATGAGATGTGTTCTAATATTCCCGCTGAAGAAATGAAAGACATCGATTTATCATCAGTTAGACTGACAATTAATGGCTCTGAACTTGTTAGGTATAGCACATTACATGCATTGGCAGAAAAAATGAAAAAATATAAACTAAATCCTCAATCATTTAATCCTGCATATGGACTGGCAGAAAATACTTTAATTGTTTCGGCGCACTATCCTGAAAAAGGTTATCAGCATGTAACTATAGATGGTGAAAAATTGAGAAATAACATTATCGAGTTCAGTGATGAGGGATTAGATATTGTCTCTTGTGGTGCTATCTGTGAAGGTGTTGAAGTCAAAATTGTTGGATTAGAGGATAATCATTTACTTACTGAAGATGAGATTGGAGAAATTTGGATTTCTGGTCAAAGTGTTACACAAGGATATTGGAATCTTGATGAAGAAACTAGTTTTAATAATTTCCTCCCAAATGAAGACCAACCATATTTTGCCACAGGTGATTTAGGCTTTCTGCATAATGGTTTCCTTTATGTCGTAGGACGAAAAAAGGATATGGTTATTATAAGAGGGAAAAACTTTTATTCGCAAGATATTGAAGAGATTATCTTGAAAAATACAGATAATAAGTTAAAAAACGCTATTGCTTTTGCTATAGATATTAATAACACAGAAGAGCTTACTATTATGGCAGAATTAAGTGATAATGTTACAGATGTTCATGAAGAATTAGCATCTATGATTAAAAATATAGTAGCAATGAATTGTAAGATTATTCCATATGATATCGTACTTTATCGGGAAGAAGCTTTACCACGTACAGGTAGTGGCAAAATTCAAAGACAAAGTTGTAAAAAATTATATTTAGAATATAACACAACAAATGTGAAAGGTAATTAGCAATGAAAGCTATAATTGAAGTAAGTGAAGTTGTAAAAAACTATAATGATCGTGATCATGTTTTAAAAGGAATTAATTTAAGTTTTGAAGCTGGTACATTTAATGTATTACTTGGTCAAAGTGGTTCAGGAAAATCTACTTTATTAAATATCATGTCTGGATTACTAAAGCCAACTTCAGGGACAATTTTAATTAATAACCAAAATATTAATAATTTTAAAGAAAAGCAATTAGCTTCCCTACGTAGAAATACGATTAGCAATATTTATCAGGATTACATGCTTTTGCCAGAGTTAACTGTTCAGGAAAATATTGAGCTTGGGATGAGTAAAAACAACTTAAATCTTGATGATATAGCAAATAAATTAGGAATTATTAATTTATTAGATAAATACCCTGATGAATTATCAGGAGGTCAAAAACAGCGCACAGCAATTGCGCGTGCAATTATAAAAAAACCTGCTCTGCTCTTTTGTGATGAAGCGACAGGGGCATTGGATGAAGAAAATAGCAAACAGGTTATAGAGATGTTACATGATGTTGTTAAAACTTATGGCATAACTGTTATTTTTGCAACACATAATCTTAAAATATCTTTGACAGCGAATAGAATTATAACAGTTGGAAACGGATTAGTCGTTCAGGATAAGCAGAATGAGTCTCCACTTTTACCATCAGAAATAAATTGGGGGATTAATCTATGAGAAGTATTTGCAAACAATCGTTAGGATATTTTAGGAGAAACAAATTAAATGTTTTGATTTTGTCTATCCTTGCTTTCCTGACTTCATTTATGTATTTCTTTGTGGAATGTTCCATTGATGGTAATTTAACTTGGCTCTCTACTAAAACTCAATTAAATAATGGACAAAATGAGTTATTAATTGGTCTTAATTCAAATAAAATATTGGCTTTAACGTTTCTTATATGTTTAACATTAGTTTCTTGTTTTATTTTTTATATGTTTTATAAAAAATATTTTGATTTAAATCGAAAGAACCTTGGTTGTTATCGTGCTTTGGGTTTTACCAAGAGACAAATTACAGGTATTTATATTGTAATTACTTCGATCATTAGTCTTGTTTTTTTGTTACTGGGATTAGTGGTTGGTTATTATTATTCGTATATATTGCTTAATACTTATCAAGTGTCTTACAATGTGAATAATGTTGTAAGAGGTCTCTCAGCATCTAGTTTTGCTATTGGCATAGTAATTCCGACAATTTTGTTCTGTATTATGACATATTTAGCATCTGGGGTGTATCGTCGTGTAGAGATTTCTAACTTACTTGCGGGGCAGGGAGAAAGTAGTAAGAACTTAAGAATGATGCATTTATTTGAAAAAGTTGCTAAGATTTTACCATCTAAATATTCTTTTTCAAGTAAGTTAGCTTTGAGAAAGCCGTTTAATATTTTTCTCATTCTAGTTTCTGTATACATATATCTAGTCTTGATAGTGATAAGTATATCGCTCAATATGAGTAGTTCAAAAGTTTATCAGTCACAAACCGCTTTTCGTCATTACAAATATGAAGTTGCCCTCTCAACTGTAAAAGTAAATTCTGCTCCAAAAGAAAACGGCAATCAGTATTTTTTAGAGAAAAAAGTAGAGTTGGCCACTACTAGTAAAAATATAGGACAGCAGAATTTGGTGGCAATGGATAACGATGGAGATCATTTTCATCTGGTAAATAAGCGGAAAAAAATCCAACTAAATAATGGTGAATTAGCTATTAATCCGCGAATTGCTGAGATTTATAACATTAAACCAGGAGATAAAGTCTTAATAAAATATAAGAATTTCAAAAACTATTTAATTGTTAAAGCAATTGCGGATAATGGAAATACAAGTAGTATTTATATTAAACGTACTTATTTTAACAAATTGATTGGTAATCCTACTAATACTTATAATGGTTTATGGTGTAATAAGCTTAATGACACATTATCAAAAGAGCATATTAAAACATATAGTAGTTATAAAAAGGAACTGCAAAATAATAATGTGTCCAATAGAATGAGTGCGATAATAAATCAAGTTTTAGCCTGTGTTTTTAGTGTTCTTTTAATTTTTCTAGTCTTGTTGCTCAATTTTCAGGACAATATAAATAATTTTATTTACTTACGTAAATTAGGATATTTACATAAAGAGATTAAGAACATGTTGATTAATATTTACTTACCACTTATTCTTTTTACTTTTGTTGTTATGATTATTCCAAGTATGCTAACTAGTCAGCAGATTCTTCGGATGCTGTCTTTAGAGACGGGAGATTATATGCCATTTAACAGTAATATATATGTATTCTTATATGCATTAGTCATTTTAGTATTTTTATATTTAGTGGTTATTAAAATTTTTGATGTTAAACTAAAAAATACATTTAATAGAATTGATTTAGGGCAATATAGATGATCTACCAATATTCCATTAAAATAAATAAATTTTTATCTTCTAATCAAATAGAGAAATTGATGACTATAGTTTCTGAAAAGCGTTGTTTAAAAGCAAATCGTTTTATTCATCAAAAAGATAGAGAACGATGTCTACTTGCTGAAGCATTAGTACGCTATGCTTTGATAAAAGATTATGGAATGAAAGAAGAGAAGATTTTATTTAATCATTCTAAACATGGCAAACCATTTCTTATGGAAAGCAATTTACATTTTAATATTTCTCATTCTGGTAAGTGGATTGTCTGTGCTATTGGGGACTCGCAACTTGGAGTTGATGTCGAACTAATACGGTTGTTAGAATATGAGGATATATATAAATCGTTTTCTTCAACTGAAAGAATGCACCTTGATACTTTACCTCCTCAAGATAAGCAAACTTCTTTCTTTAAATTATGGACCCTTAAAGAAAGCTTTGTTAAGTTTATTGGGACGGGATTGAAATGTCCATTTGATAGTTTTTCTATTGACATTAATTCACTAGAATTATTAAAAGAGAAACAGCAAGACACAAATCTTTCATTTTTTAGCAAAAAACTTGATGCGGAACATTGGTATGCATTGTGTTGTGAGTCCGATATAGTCAGCAAAAAGATAAAACAAATTGATTTAGATGAAATACTGAGTTTTTGGCAATAAGAATTTAATGATTATAAATAATTTTTTATACCTTTACTTAGAAAGAATTGGGAATCTTACTATTTTATGAGAACCTAAGGAGTCATTAAAATATTTCAGGAGGGAAATTTAATGAAAATAAATGTTATTGTAATTCCTCATGCAGGAGGAATGGCTTCAACATATTATAAGTTTAAAAAATATAATAAAGAGCTATTTAATTTTCACTTTGTTGAATTATCTGGAAGGGGAAAAAGAGTTCATGAACAATTATATTATTCTTTTGCTGAGGCTGTAGATGATATATATGAACAAGTAAAAGAAATTATTCATGAGGGACCTTATATCCTATTTGGTCATAGTATGGGAAGTTGGTTAACTTATGAATTATACTATCGTATTCTTGAAGAAGAGGCGCCTTTTCCAATTCACATATTCTTCTCAGGTAATCGTTCACCTTTTACCAAACAAGAATTAAGTGTTATTAACTTAGATGATGATGAGTTTATTGGGTATATTATAAAAAATCATGAAGCAACTAAAAAAATTTTTGAAGTTAAAAAATTAAGAAAATTATTTTTGCCTATACTACGGTCTGATTATACAATAATGGAGAAATATGAGCCACTAATGGGTAGAGAAAAAATTAAAGTTAATATTTCTGTTCTAGGTGGAGAGCTAGATCCATTGTTAGATAGGGGCTTCTACGATTGGAAAGAACTTACTTTGGGAAATTGTGATTATGTAAAATATGATGGTAAACATTTTTATATTTTTAATAAATTTCAAGAAGTTAGTGATTATATGAGCCAAACGATAAAAAAATTATATGAATTAGTCTGATGATATAAGATATGAAAATCAATTAATTATATTTCAAATTGTTAATTTATTTCTTTGAGTTTAAGAAGTTGACTAATTAGAAATTCTTAAAAGGGGGACATTTTTATGTCAGAACGTAAACTTTTCACGTCTGAATCAGTATCTGAAGGACATCCCGATAAGATTGCCGATCAGATTTCAGACGCTATTTTAGATGCTATCTTAGCACAGGACCCTGATGCCCATGTGGCTGCTGAAACGGTTGTTTATACAGGGTCGGTTCATGTTTTTGGTGAAATTTCTACCAAAGCTTATGTGGACATTAATCGTATAGTTCGTGATACCATTGCTGAGATTGGTTATACAGATACCGATTATGGCTTTTCAGCTGAAACAGTTGGAGTGCATCCGTCATTGGTAGAACAGTCTCCGGACATTGCTCAGGGAGTCAATGAAGCGCTTGAGGTACGTGGTCATGATGAGCAAGACTCACTTGATTTGATTGGTGCTGGAGACCAAGGGCTCATGTTCGGTTTTGCCGTTGATGAGACACCGGAACTCATGCCTCTGCCGATTTCTTTGGCGCATCGCTTGGTTAGAAAATTAGCAGAACTGAGAAAGTCAGGTGAAATTGCCTATCTGCGGCCTGATGCCAAGAGTCAGGTGACAGTTGAGTATGATGAAAATAACAAACCTGTCCGTGTGGACACTGTTGTTATCTCTACGCAGCATGATCCAGAAGCGAGCAATGAAGACATTCACAGAGATGCCATTGACAAGGTTATTAAGGCTGTTATCCCCGCTGAATATCTTGATGATAAAACCAAGTATCTCATCAATCCGACAGGTCGTTTTGTGATCGGGGGTCCTCAAGGGGATTCTGGTTTGACAGGGCGTAAGATTATCGTGGATACTTATGGCGGCTATGCCCGTCACGGCGGCGGAGCCTTTTCCGGAAAGGATGCTACGAAAGTTGATCGTTCAGCCTCTTATGCGGCGCGCTACATCGCTAAAAATATTGTGGCTGCGGGTCTTGCCAAGAAGGCAGAAGTACAGTTGGCTTATGCTATTGGTGTGGCTCAGCCTGTTTCTGTTCGTGTGGATACTTTTGGAACTGGAGAGGTAGCTGAAAGCCGGCTAGAAGAAGCTGTGCGTCAGATTTTTGACTTGCGTCCAGCAGGGATTATCAAAATGCTTAATCTGAAGCAACCTATTTATCGGCAAATTGCCACTTATGGACATATGGGGCGGCTAGACATAGAACTTCCGTGGGAAAAGTTGGATAAAGTCAATGAATTAAAGATATTTCTGCAAACCTAATGCTTTTTATTTGTAACATTAGTTGATATAAAACTATTATGGCATATATAGGTGAGTTTTTCTACTAAATTTTAGGTATCTGTATCTAACTTGACTGAATATACTTTTTGTCAGTATATTCGCAAGCTATCTCATGCCTACTATAAATAAGATTAAGTAGTACATAGTGTAAATATTAGTGTACGATTTGTTTATATTTATAGAGCTGACTTTGGAGAGATTCTAACTGCTGTGAATCAAGCTATTAATTATATCTATCCCAGCCGTGAAAGTCGTATTAGACATTCTGCTTCCATAACAAAATTAAACTAAGATGTAAATTAGAATAATTTTTAAATCAATTATTTAAAAGGAGAAATATGGTAAGTAGCATTATTAGTGCGCGTTTTATTTTAGAAGTTGTAACAATACTAGGCTTGGTTGGCGGACTTTTCACCAAAAAAGTTTGGGGTGTCAAATTTATTTTTTCTGTTTTAGGAATTGTAATTGCTGTTATTTGGAGCCGTTATGGGGCTCCAAAGTCACCAGATGTGTTGACAGGATTACCTAGATTAGGACTGGGACTGTCAGTTTTTGGCTCTGGCGCTGTCGGTGCTTTTGTTCTATACGGGAAAAATATTGCTTGGTTTTATACAGCAATTGTGGTTATTGACCTTATAGGCTTGTATGCCTTAGGCTTAAATTAATTTTTATTTCTGAGCTGATAAATAGCCATAAGTTAAGGGGATTACAAAATAAATTAAATGGAGAATTTATATGAAGAGTTATTGTAAACAAGGCAAAATGCAAAAGTTTTTTTGGAAAATTTCTATGACAGCTGCAGCTGTTTGTACTCTGTTAACCCTAGGGCTGACAACTGCAAATGCAGATGATAGCCTGTTTTCTGCAGACACACAAACGGTTGATTACGACAGAGCGGCAGTTGAGGAAATGCCAATTATTCAAGACAATACGGAAGAAGGATTGCCGGATTCTAGTGCAGACGAAAACAGTGAACCCATTTCTCCTGCACATTCCGTGGTTTCCACTAGCAATCCAGAAGAAGCATCTGAAAGGAATGAGCAGACAGAAGAATTTGCTTCGAGTAACACAGTTCTTGATACATCAGAAGCAGGAGCTGCCCCAGTTAATGAAGAAATTGAGCCGAAGGGAGATTCGAGTCAGGAAGAATTACCGGATGAAGCAGCTGTTTTTAACGAAAAAGATTCAGACTTAGAGGAGAAAAGGACTGATATTAAGGAGGTTTTAGCTGAGCAGCCCTCCAGCATCTCCACTCTTGATGCTGCTGCTTTAACTTATGCATTTGAAAAGGCTCGTTTAAAAGGGGCAACGGATGATACCATTTTAGAAGAGATTCAAAAAAATGGGCAAGTTATTCCTCCTCATTTGATTTATCTCAGTGATTTTTATGATGAAAAAACGGGAACCAGTGGGACAGCTTTTAAAGACGTATTCACTGATAAAGTCCTTATTGCTTATACTGGTACTAACATTGATGGCAATGATCTTCAGGATGCATTGGGAGCAGATCTTATGGGGATTGGCCTAGCTCGAGGACAACACTATCAGCCGGCCTATGATTTTTATGATAAAATTGCTAATCAATATGGTGCTGAAATTATTGTCATTACGGGGCATTCCCTAGGAGGTAATATTGCTCAGCGTGTTGCTTTGAAAAAGAATGCCTCTGAGACGGTTGTTTACAATGCTGCTCCGCTCTACATTCCAGCTATTGCCTATCTAGGTAATAAAATTTATGATTCTCTGCAGAAGCGATTCGATTTACCTTCAAATAAGGCAGAAGCAAAACAGACCATTAGTGATATCAAAAATGAACTGAAGACCTTTACGGGGAAAGTAATTAGAATCACGACTCAAAAGGATTGGCTAAATAATGCTATGCGGCCTTTAGGTGCTGTTTATCTGGGCAAAGAATATATTATCCCTAATTCTGGTAAACACGATTTAAAAAGTATTGCTAACGATGCTAAACAGATTGCCAGCATAAAAACATGGGTTAGTGTTTAACAGAGAAAATGATTAATTATTATTGTGATCTGACCTGAGATGCAATGTTTATCAAGTGACTGTACAGTATAGCACAGTTGATAGATGTATCCAAAAAATAGTGACTTGTTTCGTATGAAGTTATCAGAAACAAGTAGATAAAATAAAAAAAACAGAGAGGAGAGAGTCATATGTCTTTTACAATGTGACTTCTTATTATCACTGCGACTTTAGGTGCGGTTTCTGCATCCAGTGACGATTGACGTAAAAAATCACATAAACATAAAAACAAAAAATAACAATCTTATACTTAATGATTTGGATGCGATAGGTTTGTAAAAATTAGTGATTATAAGGCGATGAATTACTTTCCTGATCTATCCCAATAAATACCTCAAAATCTCTCTAAAGTTTCAGACTTGCAAAAAGCAAGCAGCCTTTAGGCTGTTTGCTTTTTAAGGTTAAAAAATGGAGAAAAGTCTGTTAACGGGTTGAGTGAAGACTTAGGGGATATTTGCCCTGAGTGCTAGTCTGTGTTTGCTGTCATAAGATTTAATCCTAAAATACGACTTTCGTTTTGCTTTAGCTCTCTGCAGACTTTTCCTGAAACATGATAGTTTCTTGATAATTATCCTATATACTATAGTTACAGAAGGAGACCTGTTATTTAGAAAGGAGAGGTTGCTGTTATGGAAGATATCATTCTTGAAACGAAAGCATTAAGTAAACATTTCTCTGGAGAACCGGCTGTGGATGGGATTTCGCTGCAAATCAAAAGAAAGAGTATTTACGGTTTGCTTGGTCCAAATGGAGCAGGCAAATCCACCACTTTGAAATTGATCTTGGGGCTGCTTCGCCCGACAAAAGGGGAGATCTTTTTTGATGGGGAGCCGTGGAAGCGGGAGCATCTTTCTAAAATAGGTTCTCTGGTTGAGGAACCTGCCTTGTATGGAAACCTAACTGCCGAGGAAAATCTACTGGTCCATACCAAGTTATTAGGCCTGCCAAAGGAGAAAATTTATGAAGTTTTAGACACCATAAATTTGAAAGATACTGGCAGTAAGCAAGCTTGGCAGTTTTCACGTGGGATGAAAGAGCGGCTTGGAATCGCTGTTGCTCTGCTAAACGATCCTTCTTTACTCATTTTGGATGAGCCGACCAATGGGCTCGATCCAATGGGGATTCAGGAATTTCGCGAATGGATTGCTGCTTTCCCTGAAAAAGGCGTAACCGTTATTTTGTCCAGTCATATATTGTCTGAAGTAGAGCAGATTGTTGATGAAATAGGCATTATCAATAAGGGGAAACTGATGTTTCAGGGGATACCTAACCGTAATGAGGACTTGGAGGCATTCTTTATGAAAGTTATCAAGGGGGACATTCACAAATGAAAGGTGTACAGTCTGAACTGTTGAAATACAGAAGGACGTTTATAAAGAAATTAGCGGTGCTGCTTCCTCTTTTATTTGTCCTGCAGGCGGTGCCCAGTATTTGGCTTATGCCTAAGGATGTTGTGCGAGGCTGGGAACATGTTGATACGATGGTATTTAATATCTGGACAACTGCATTTCTGCCTCTTGGTATCGCATTATTTACTTATTTGGCTGATTTACAGGAGCGGAAATCAGGAGGCTATCGCAGTTTACGGGCACATGCTTACTTTCCAGCTAATATTTGGGTCAGTAAAGTGATTGTTATCGCTTTAATGACTCTTATCGCTGCAGCTATCCTTTTTGCAGCAACGATTCTTTCCGGTCTTATTACGGTAACAGATGGGAAATGGGCTATTCCGTGGGCAACGATTCTGCTAGCCAGTCTGTTTGCATGGGTTACATCGCTGGCGATTATTCCAATTCAGCTTTGGGTTGCAACTCGACAAGGCTTATTTGCCAGCATGGGCTTAGGTTTTTTTGGCTTTATAGCGGGAGTTTTTATTGCAGACAAGGCTTACTGGTTTGTCTTTCCATGGAGCTGGGCCCCTCGGATGATGTGTCCGCTTCTGCAGTTAAATCCTAACGGTGTTATGCTGGAGGCAGGGGATCCTCTGCTGGACACCTCAGTCCTGCCTCTTGGGCTTGTTCTGTCTATTGCTGCATTTGTCATCTTTACAGGAATTACTGCATTGTGGTTTCAAAGGAGGGAATTAAAATGATTGCTATATTATCGTCAGAATGGGTAAAAACAAAGCGAACAGCGATTCGTTGGCTGATTGTTCTTGTTCCTGTTCTTTTTTCACTGGCGACAACAGCTTATTTTTCACTGAGTGAAGAAATTGATGAAATTGCTGTATTTCAGGGCTTTTTTACGGCATGGTGTGCCTTTCTTGCTCCGCTTGCTGTTGCTGTCCTAGCTGCATTTGTTGTACAGGAGGAAGAGCTTGCTGGGCATTTCTTAGGTTATCTCAGCGCGAGTGTTCCTCGAAATTCTCTCTACTTTGGTAAGTTTCTAATGCTAGTTTTTTGTAATATGGTCAGTACGGTCCTTGCTTTGGCTGTATTTTATATAGGGATGACTATTGCTTCACCAGGAACTGTGAACGGTTGGGTTCTGTTTCTATTTGCTGTGATTCTTGCATTTTTTGGGACTTTGCCGCTTCTGGCAATTCATTTATGGCTAAGTTTTATATGGGGGACAGGAGCTTCTGTCAGTTTAGGAATGTGTGGCCTTGTTTTAGCTATTCTTATGGGAATAACTGAGCTGGGTGACGATGTTTGGCTGTTTATCCCTTGGACTTGGCCATACCGGCTGGCAAAGCTACCAGAAAACTATCTGGGGTTTACGGCAAAAATGTTTGTACCGCCAGCAGAAATATCATCAGGGCTTGTTGTGCGGCAGTTAATGGCTGGGACCTTGGCTGTTATTATCTGTCTTATTATTTTCTGTGCTGGTGGAATAATCTGGTTTAACAGATGGGAGGGAAGAAAGCGTTATGATTAAAAGCATTTTTAGATTCATTGATGCTTTTCCTTTTGCTGTACCGGTGCGGTGCCGCCTGAATATTTCTGTGGGAATGGGGTCACTTTGACAGCCGGAAGGCAAAAACTCAAGTATGAATTTTCAAATCAGGCTGTTTATACATCCAGCAGCTATTCATGCGCCTTTCTATAAAGTGTTTCTGCTGTTAGTATTTTTGAAAGAACAGAGGCTGTCTGGCTTATTATAGCTGGAATCGAATGCTTTATAGGGGCATAACTTTTCCTATTTGATGTTTGATTTTTATCGCTATCTAGATGGCGATTATTTGGCAGCAAGTGTCGACAAGCTTGACTTATGCAGCTGATTGGCATAATCTGTAAGTGATAGCAGTAAAAGGAGCTGGTAAAGAGTGAGCAAAATTCTGATTATTGACGATGAAAAAGACTTGGTTATGCTCTTGCAGGACGAACTTGAAGCGCTGGGTCACAACGTTTTAGTAGCATATAATGGGATGGATGGTCTTGCGCTTGCAAAAAAACAGCCAGAACTTATTATTCTTGATATTATGATGCCGGGGATGGACGGTTTTGAAGTTTGCCGGAGAATACGTGATGAAGTGCTGTGTCCGATTTTGTTTCTCAGTGCAAAGCAGGCAGAAAGTGATAAAATCCGTGCTCTGACTCTTGGGGGAGACGATTATATATCAAAGCCATTCGGACTGAGGGAGCTTTTGACAAGGATAGAAGCCAATCTTCGGCGTGAAGAGCGTTCGCAATACATCAATGCAGAGAAAAAGCGGACAGTGCTGCACTTTAATGAATTGAGTATTGACTTACCGGGTCATAGCGTGAAAGCAAATGGCAGGGCGCTCTCCCTGTCCAAACGGGAGTATGATATTGTCGAACTTTTAGCCCTTCATGCTGGACAGGTTTTTTCCAGAGAACACATTTATGAAAGAATCTGGGGGTATGATTCTGATGGGGATTCCTACACCGTTGTCGAACATATCCGGAAAATACGAAAAAAAATTGCCTCAGTATCCCCTGATGTAGAGTATATTTCTACAGTATGGGGAATAGGCTATAAATGGAACCGGCCGTAGGAGGTGGGTATGAAAAAAGAGTCTCTTGTTGCTGATTTTCGTATGACAATCACACAGATTGCTGCCGCAACTATTGCAGCAACACTGATAACATGGGGGTTAGCTGCTGCCCTGTTTTTGCTGGAACAGAACAGGACTATTTATCCTGCCAATTATTATGAACGGCAGATTCCTGCCATTGACCGGTATGTTAGAAGAGAAAATATTAATTTACTGTCAAAGGAAAAGAAAACAGGGCTAAAGCCCGTCATCAAAGGTGCCGGTATCACCTATCAAGTTGTCGATGGCAACGCTTCTGTTCTCTATGGAACAAATACCGATCCGATATTTTCTTCAGAAACAGACATGATAAATCATCTGAATACAACAAGTATTTACAAGAGAACCAATACTTATTTGCATGTTATTCCTATAGTCAGTCAGAAGGGACAAATAAAAGGAGCTGTTGCTCTTATTTATCGGGTGAAAATGACCTCTGCAGACAGCGGGGGACAATGGGTCTTGGGGCTGATTGCAGCAGCCCTGTTTTCTCCTGTAGTCTATATAGTTCTTTTTACGATGCTGTTCTCAAAGCTGTTTATCAAACGTATCAATCGCCCTCTGCAGCTTTTAAAGGAAGCCGCTGAGAAGATAAAAAATAAGGATTTGAATTTTGAAATCAGCTACTATTCGGAAAATGAGCTAGGGAGACTGTGTACTGCTTTTTCAGAAATGCAGCAGGAATTAAAAGCTTCTCTTTCGGCTCAGTGGGAAATGGAACAGGGACGTGTAGAAATGGTGGAGGCATTGGCACATGACTTAAAAACTCCTATTTCTATTGTTCTAGCTTATACAGAATCTCTGATGGACGGCGGATACACAGACTCAAAGCGGATATGCCGGTATTTGTCTGTTATTGAGGAAAACGCTAAAAAATGCAGCCATCTTGTTCAGCAAATAGAAGAAACTTCTGAGTCAGTACAGATTGAAAATGAGCTGAATCTGGTATCAACAGATTTACATGATTTCCTAGCAAAGAAAGTGAAAGGCTATGAATTACAAGCAAGGGAGAAGGATATCTCAATAGTATTGTGCGATACTGACTGCTTACACCATTCATATCTTCTTGACACTGATAAACTGGAACGTATTTTTGATAATATCGTATCCAATAGCCTGCGCTATACCCCTGCGAAAGGAAAAATCTTCATTTCTGTCCTTGCTGATCAAGCAACAATAAGGTATCAGATATGTGACACAGGCTGCGGATTTAGCAAAAAGGATTTAGTGCACGCAACGGAACGCTTTTATAGAGGTGATGGATCTAGAAACAGCAGGGGCAGCCATTCTGGTCTTGGACTGCACACAGTAAAACAGCTGGTTCATCAGCTTGGCGGAGATATTGAACTGTCAAACGGAAAAGCTGGGGGCGCCTGCCTACAATTCAGCCAGAAAAATTTTGGAAATCGTTTGAAGAGAGCCTGTCACCATGGAGAATAGGACAGGTGCAGCTGCTTTTTCATCGTTTGCGCTGGGCGTAGTCGACAAAACGGAATTTATCCAATTTGTGGCGGCTGTCTGTGAATTGGAATTGTCGGCCGTCTCTCAGGTATCCTTTGGACTTAACGGAGACGACATGGTGTTCTGAGCCGATATCCAGCAAGAGCTTATCTCGGTCAGTAATCTGGTCAATCGTAATTTCTTTTTTTGTATAGGCAATATCCAGTAGGAGCTGTTTTTCCAGATAGTGATAGATAGAATAGGCAGCAGCTGTTCGGCTGATTTCAGGGACAATTGTTTTGCTGAGATAATCAATATCTAAGATAGAAGCGACATCATCAACAATACGCTGGCGGATTAGGCGCCAAACGAGACTGTTGCGCTTAAAACCGGTCAAAAGGGCGAGTTTTTCATCAACAATCAGTTTATCAATAGCAATCAGATTCGTCCGGGAATTGATGGCTAATCGCTCGACTAATTCTTGATAGCTGGTCAGCGCTGAGACAGGAAAATTAATCGGTTCATGCTTGATAATCTGCGAGCCTGAGCCGTGTTTTTTTTTGATTAAGCCGTTTTCAGCTAAAAGTGCCAGTGCTTTGCGGATGGTATCACGGCTGACGCTATGCGCGGCAGCCAGTTCGGCTTCGCTGGGGAGATAGTCGCCAATCGCATAAGAGCCTTTTAGAATGTCAGCTTCCAGCTGCTGATAAATCTGTTCGTATTTTTTCATTAATTGCTTTCCTTTGCTAAGTTGTTTTGAAATAAGCAGACAAGTCACTTTATTTTAACAAAAAAAGGGGCAAATGACTCCAAACGACTTGCAGACAAATTTGCAATCGATTACAATCAAGTTATAAATCACATGTGCATAGGATTTCAAAAAGAAAATAGGTGGTTGGGAAACACTGAGATGATGCCTAGATCCGTCACTCATCTTGAAAGTGTCTCTCTTTAGGGAGGTGACAGGGAGTTAACTTATTTTCGGTGATGTTGTTTGCAGTACTGGGGGCATAAGCTGCTAGGCAGTTCGTTCCCGCTTCTCACATTTTAATAAGGAGGGCTAGTTGTTCTAGCGAGTTATTATGGGAAAATTTGAAAAAGAGGCCCGCGATTTGCTGTCAGCAATCGGGGGGAAAGAGAATGTTTCAGCAGTGACGCATTGTGCGACTCGGATGCGTTTTGTTTTAAATGATGAAAGCAAGGCTGATGTTCAGGCGATTGAAGCGATTCCTGCTGTCAAGGGAACATTTACAAATGCCGGGCAGTTTCAGGTCATTATCGGTAATGATGTTCCGATTTTTTATAATGATTTTAGCGCTGTATCCGGCATTGAAGGGGTATCTAAAGAGGCGGCTAAATCTGCTGCAGCAGGCAAGCAAAACCCTGTCCAGCGTGCAGTAGCCATGCTGGCTGAGATTTTCACGCCGATTATTCCTGCCATCATCGTCGGAGGTCTGATTCTGGGCTTCCGAAATATTCTTGAAGGTGTGGCTTGGTCAGCTCTGGATGGCAAAAGCATTGTTGAAGTATCGCAGTTCTGGAGCGGCGTCAATAGCTTTCTTTGGCTGCCGGGTGAAGCAATCTTCCATTATCTTCCGGTCGGTATTACCTGGTCTGTTTCTCGTAAAATGGGGACATCACAGATTTTGGGAATCGTTCTTGGGATCTGTCTGATTTCACCCAATCAGCTGCTCAATGCCTATAATGTAGCCAGCACACCGGCTGCAGAAATTGCTAAGGACTGGGTTTGGGATTTTGGTTTTTTCACGGTTAACAAAATTGGCTACCAAGCTCAGGTTATTCCTGCTCTTCTTGCCGGCTTGTCTCTGGCCTACCTGGAGCGCTTCTGGCGTAAAGTCATTCCAGAAGTTGTCTCGATGATTTTTGTGCCTTTCCTCTCTCTGCTTCCCGCTTTGATTCTGGCTCATACGGTTTTAGGGCCAGTCGGCTGGGTTATCGGACAGTGGATTTCTACGATTGTTCTTGCTGGCTTGACCGGTTCCTTCAAATGGCTGTTCGGTGCCATTTTCGGTACACTGTATGCACCGCTGGTAATTACTGGGCTCCATCACATGACTAATGCCATTGATACACAGCTGATTGCTGACAGCGGCGGTACGGTACTGTGGCCAATGATTGCTCTTTCCAATATTGCTCAAGGCTCAGCTGTTTTAGCTTATTACTGGATGAACCGTCACGATGAGCGTGAGGCACAGATTGCTTTGCCGGCAAGTATCTCTGCTTATCTTGGTGTTACAGAGCCAGCACTCTTTGGGGTTAATCTGAAGTATGTTTATCCTTTTATAGCCGGAATGATTGGCTCTGGTATTGCAGGTCTTCTATCAACAACATTCAATGTGACAGCTAACGCTATCGGTGTCGGGGGACTTCCGGGGATTCTTTCCATTCAGGCACGTTATATGGGGATCTTTGCTCTGCTGATGCTGGTTGCGATTGTTGTTCCGTTTGCCTTAACGCTCTTTTTCCGCAAAGCAGGCTTTTTTACTAAAACAGAAGACCAAACGGTCAAGGCACCTCAGGCAGAGGCGCTGGCTCAGGCTGCAGAAGCGGAGTCTCCTAAAGGGACACTGATTACCATTCAAAGTCCTCTGGCAGGTCAGGCTAAAGTTTTGGCTGAAGCAACGGACCCTGTTTTTGCCCAAGGTGTTATGGGGCAGGGTGTTGTTATTGAGCCCAGCGAGGGTGAGCTGATAGCTCCGGTAGACGGCGAGATATCCGTTCTGTTTCCGACCAAACATGCAGTCGGTTTAGTGACAGCCCAAGGGCTGGAGCTGTTAATCCATATCGGTATGGATACGGTCAATTTGGAAGGACAAGGTTTTACAGCTCATGTTAAACAGGGTGACAGCGTTCAAGCCGGCGACAGACTGATTAGTTTTGATATCAAACAGCTTAAAGAAGCAGGCTATGTTGTTGAAACACCTGTTATTGTCACCAATCAGAATGATTTTCAGGCTGATGCAGCTCTTGATTTGCCGCAAACAGTCAAGAGGGGCGATGATTTGCTGACAGCTACTAAAATTTAAGCATCAAGCCACGGATTAAGAGTCCACTGATTAAGTAAAGAAGACGGACAAAACAGATTTACCGAGGATTTGTCCGTCTTTCTTTTACTACAAGTTTTTCTGATGCGTTTAACAGGAGACCTTGAGATCCAGGCAGACAAAAGAAAGGAGCAACAATGAGTTTTGATAAAAGACAAGTCGTTTATCAAATCTATCCAAAGTCCTTCAAAGATACAACAGGCAATGGAATTGGCGATTTACGCGGCATTATTGAAAAACTGCCCTATTTAGCAGAGCTGGGAGTTGATGTGATTTGGCTCAATCCTTTTTACCCCAGTCCTCAACGTGATAACGGCTACGATGTTTCTGATTACCAAGCCGTTAACCCTTTGTTTGGGACGATGGCTGATTTTGAAGAATTATCCCGGCAGGCCAAGGATTATGGGATTGAGATAATGCTGGATATGGTGCTGAATCACTGTTCAACAGATCACGAATGGTTTCAAAAAGCCCTGGCAGGCGATCGCTTTTATCAAGAATTCTTTATTCTGCGGGATGAGCCAACTAACTGGCAGTCGAAATTTGGAGGAAATGCCTGGGCACCTTTTGGGACAACAGGAAAATACTATCTCCATCTTTTTGATAAAACGCAGGCAGACCTTAATTGGCGCAATCCTCATGTCCGTGAGGAGCTTTTCAAAGTCGTTAATTTTTGGCGCAGTAAAGGCGTAAAGGGTTTTCGTTTCGATGTTATCAACTTAATCGGCAAGGATGAAGTCCTTAAAGACAATGCGGATTTTGACGGCAAACCGGAATATACAGACCGGCCGGTTAATCATACCTATCTGCAAATGCTTAATAAAGCCACATTTGGCCAAGATGAAGACGGGATAACCGTTGGTGAAATGAGTTTTACAGATATACCAAACTGTGTGCAGTACAGCAATCCTTCCAGCCACGAATTGGATATGGTTTTTAATTTTCACCATCTTAAAGTGGACTATGATAATGGACAAAAATGGACACGCAAGCCCTTTGATTTTATAGAATTGAAAAAACTCTTTCATACTTGGGGCGAGGGCATGAGTCAAGGCAGTGGATGGAATGCTTTATTTTGGAATAACCACGACCAGCCGCGGGCTCTTAACCGCTTCATTGATGTTGAAAAATTTCGCAATGAAGGGGCCACAATGCTGGCAGCCAGTATTCACCTATCGCGTGGAACACCCTATATTTATATGGGTGAGGAGATCGGCATGCTTGACCCGGATTATGACTCTATGGCAGATTATACAGATGTGGAAAGTCTCAATGCTTATCAAGAGCTGCTGGCATCTGGAAAACCTCAGGACGAGGCCTTTGCCATTATCAAAGCCAAATCAAGGGATAACTCCCGGACGCCTATGCAGTGGGACAGCAGCCGCAATGCCGGTTTTTCCAAAGCTGTCCCTTGGCTTAAAGTCGGAAAAACTTACGCCGAGATTAATGTTGAAAAAGAAAAAACAGGAAAGATTTTCCCTTTCTATCAAAAACTGATTCGTCTGCGTAAAACCCTGCCTATCATCGCTGAGGGCACTTATCGGGCGGCCTATCAGGAAAGTGACAGGGTATATGCTTTTGAACGTTTGCATGGTTCTGACAGATTGCTGGTCGTCAATAATTTCTTTGCTCAAGAGGTTACAATTAAGCTTTCTGCCGCCTATCAGGATGGGGAGATTCTGCTCAGCAATTATGCTAAACAGCCTTTAGACAAGGAACTGACCTTAAAGCCCTATCAGACTTTAGCGATTTTGGCCAAGAAACCATAGAAGCAGAACTTCAGAAGAGTGAACAGCCTAAGAAATGTTTTTCTTAGGCTTTTTTGGTACAATGTAAGGAACTACAAAAAAAGCAGCGCAATGATGTTTTGCTGCTTTTCTCAGATTTTTAAGCAGATTTTTCTGCTGCCTTTAAGTCCATGAATATAAGGTTTAGTTTAAGAAAAGCGGAATAAAAGACAAGCTGTTTTCAATATAAGGAGCAAGTAAGTTATGACAAACTATCAAGACAATTTTTACCAAGCCGTGAACGGCGAATGGGAAAAAACAGCTAAAATTCCGGATGATAAACCGCGTACGGGCGGCTTTTCCGACTTGGCTGATGAGATTGAAAAGCTGATGCTGGAGACGACCGACCGCTGGTTAGACGGCAAGGAGCTTCCTGATAACACTATCCTGCAGAATTTTATCAAGTTTCATCGGATGACGGCTGACTATACGAAGCGTGATCAGGTAGGGGTAAGCCCTGTTCTGCCTCTGATTGAAGAATACAAGAGTCTCTCTTCTTTCAAAGCATTCACAAAGAAGTTGGCGGAATATGAATTGGCTGGTCAGCCTAACTTGATGCCTTTTGGCGTAGCCCCTGACTTTATGAACGCTCAGATGAATGTCTTATGGGCTGAAGCACCGAGTATTATTCTGCCGGATACCAGTTATTATGCTGAAGATAACGAGAAAGGCCGTGAGCTTCTTGCTATTTGGAGGCAGACACAAGAAGAACTTCTGCCGCAATTCGGATTTTCAAAAGCAGAAATCAAAGATATGCTGGATAAGATTATTGCCTTGGATGCCAAACTGGCCCGCTTAGTTCTCTCCAGTGAAGAAAGCTCCGAATATGTCAAGCTCTACCGTCCATATGCCTGGGAGGACTTTAAAAAACTGGTTCCTGAGCTTCCTTTGGATGATTTCTTCAGTCAGATTCTGGGCCGGATTCCCGATCAGATCATTGTCCCGGAAGAGCGTTTCTGGCAGGCTGCAGCTGATTTCTATACAGAAGATAATTGGGATCTGCTCAAAGCTTATCTGGTCCACAGTGCGGCAACCAGCTTTAATGCCTATCTGACTGATGATATTCGGATTGTATCCGGCATATACAGCCGTGCCTTATCAGGAACACCAAAAGCTCAGGACAAGAAAAAAGCGGCTTTCTACTTGGCACAAGGGCCTTATAATCAGGCTCTGGGACTGTGGTATGCCGGTGAAAAATTTTCCCCTCAGGCCAAAGCTGATGTGGAACAAAAGGTAGCCAGCATGATCGAAGTCTATAAGTCCCGCTTAGAAACAGCGGACTGGCTGGCGCCAGCGACACGGGAAAAAGCGATTACCAAACTCAATGTCATCAGGCCGCATATCGGTTACCCAGAAAAACTGCCGGAAACCTATGAGCAAAAAATCATTGATGAAGGGCTGAGCTTGGTCGAAAATGCTCAGAATCTGGCCAAAATTTCCATTGCCTACAGCTGGAGTAAGTGGAATAAGCCGGTTGACCGCGATGAATGGCATATGCCAGCGCATATGGTCAACGCTTACTACGATCCCCAGCAAAATCAGATTGTCTTTCCGGCAGCCATTCTGCAAGCTCCGTTTTATTCACTAAAACAGAGCTCTTCAGCCAATTACGGCGGCATCGGTGCAGTTATCGCGCACGAAATATCACACGCTTTTGATACGAACGGCGCTTCATTTGATGAAAACGGCAGTCTTAACAACTGGTGGACAGATGCGGACTACAAAGCCTTTGAAGCAAGGACAGATCGGGTTGTTGAGCAGTTTGACGGCCTGGATTCTTACGGGGCTAAGGTCAATGGGAAACTGACTGTATCAGAAAACGTTGCTGACCTCGGCGGTTTAGCCTGTGCCTTAGAAGCGGCCAAGGCTGAAAAGGATTTCTCCGCCCGCGAATTCTTTATCAACTTTGCGACGATTTGGCGAATGAAAGCCCGTCAGGAATACATGCAAATGCTGGCTGCAGTTGATGTCCACGCACCAGCAGCTTGGCGAACCAATATAACCGTTACTAACTTTGAGGATTTTCATAAAACCTTCGGTGTAAAAGAAGGCGATGGGATGTGGCGGGCTCCGCAAGACCGTGTCATCATTTGGTAAGACTTGTCAGCCTGTTTCTGTGGCTGCCTCTGAACAGAAACCTGATTTTTTATAATTTATACAATTAAAAAAGCCTGACTTAACAGGTTTTTTAGTTTTAATATATTTTTTGTTGTTTTTTATATTAATAAAGCATATAATATATTTATCTAATAAAAATATATTAAGGAGTTCTATAATGGCAGTAAAAGGTGTTAATAAACTTCCAGTAAAAATGAACGAAAAAGATGCATTATCACTTTATAAAAGACTCGCCGAAGTTAATAAAACCCTTGGGAAGCTTGACGCTGTTTTGCTTTCTTCTGTTGTTAATACCTCAATTCTAAGCCTGTTATCTTATAATGAGTCGGTTCAATCCACTAGGATTGAAGGAACACAGGTAACTTTCCATGAAATTATGGAGTCATCTAGGAGTGGAGCTAAAAATTGGCAACAAAGAGAAGTGTTAAACTATAAACAGGCTATTGATGAGGGGTTCACAAGTATTCGTGATGGAGATGTCATTAGTACGCGTTTATTAAAAAAATTACATAAAATCCTTATGTCCGATGAAGCAAGAGGAACAACAGCAGACGGAGGAGAGTTTAGAAAAGTTCAAAATTTTATTGGCCCAGATAATAAAATCGAAAATGCATCATATATACCTATTAGCGCAAATGAAATTGCTGATTATATGACTAACTTAGAATTTTTTGCTAATGGGGAGCCGCATAGAAGTTTAAAAATTGACGAAGGAAACGAATATATTAATTATAATAGTGATGCTCTGCTCAGAATAGCAGTTGTACATGCCCAATTTGAGTCTATTCACCCATTCTTAGATGGAAACGGCAGACTTGGTCGAATTTTAATTGCTTTGATGGCAGTTAAAGAAAAATTGCTCGATTATCCCGTTTTTTTTGTTAGTGAAGAATTAGAAAAGGAACGCATACGATACTATAATGCGTTAAATGCTGTCAGAGGTGATACACCAGATTGGAACCCCTGGTTGACGTTGTTTTTAAATGCTAGTGAACAAATGGCTATTAATATTCTTAAGAAAATAGGTAATGCTGATAAACATGCTAGAAATGGCTTGGAAGTATGTAAGACTCAGGCACAAAAAGATGTTTGGTTAAGCACATTTAATCTGCCTGTAGCAACACCAAAACAACTTGCCGAATTAACTGGACATCATCCTGCTACCGTCAAGAAGTCGCTTGAATATCTTGTTGAAAAGAAGTTGCTAGATAAGGACAACGCTGCTAAAAGAAATATTCCATACTACAATTATGACTTAATCAGAGTTATTTCAAGTTCTTAAATCGTCAAGTTATTTTTATCTTTATATCTTGATTTCATAATAAAAGCTCCAAAAGTTAGATATAAAAATCTAACTTTTTTTGGTTCAGTTCAGAATAAGTTGGGACTTGTCCAAAATAAAAAGCCTGATTTTTTACAGGCTTTTTAAACTGTGGTATAGGGATAAAGTCGCCTATTTAAGGCGGTAGACGGATTTGAACCGACGATCAAGCTTTTGCAGAGCCATGCCTTACCACTTGGCTATACCGCCGTAGACAGATATAATTCTACCTTAAAAAAAGCTATCCGTCAAGCCACTACCCCTTGCATTTTTTCTTATGTCAAATGTTTGAAAAATGAGGAACATTTTATCATTACAACAACTTAAAGTGAAAGAGAATACTAAATTGATGGCAAAGTCATCAAAGAGTACAAACTGTAAAACTAGTAGTCATGCTAGCTGGTTTGTTTGTTAATAAAATCACGGTAATGTCCGAGTTTTCATTTAAAATCTTCAATAAAGGAGGAGAAAATGAAGAAAATATTATCGTTGCAACAATTGAAAAAAACAGATAATACTAAATCTAAATCTAGTATGAGTTTAAATTGTAGAATGAGCAGTAATAACAGCTGGTTTTTTTGCTAAAGCAATTATAGATGATTATCATATAAAATATCCTTAACTAGCCTTGGAAGTATTTTCAAGGCTAGTCGTTTAAAGAAAGAAACAATTATGAGAAGTAATAATTATTTTGATATAGCATTTATAAAAAAATATTTGCCAAACGGGCTACATCTTATTTTTCTGAGTATATTACTACTTAGTGCTACTTTAATATCAATAAGTATCCCAATTTTTATTATGAAGTTAATTGATAATATGAAAACCGGTCTACATTTTTCTGATATTCTAAAGGTAATAGTACTTTTTTTGTTCAATTATTGTTTACTGCAGTTTCGTTTTATTATGTTAATAAAGCGTCTGAAGGTGTTGTAAAGAAGATAAGAATTGGAATATGGACTCATATTTTAAAATTACCAATTCCGTATTTTGATAAGAATCGTGCTGGAGCAATAGTTACAAGTATTATTCATGACACTGAGGAAATATTAGAATTTTTAAATACTCAAATTAGTTCATTTTTTACTAGTATTATATCTATAATCGGTTCTATTATATTACTTGTGATAATTGATTGGGAGTTAGCACTGTTGCTAGCTACTGCAGTACCTCTTGCTGTAATAATTACCGGATTTTTTGGTAATCAGGAATACAATATTTCAATGAGGTATAGAGAAGATCTTTCAAATTTACAAAATGATTTGACCTCTACACTTTCTAAAATTAGGTTAGTGAAATCAACCACTTCAGAAGAGGATGAAATAAGAAGGGAAAATGAGCTATTTAGTGCATTATATAAAACAGGTGTTCGGGAAGGAAAGGTACTTGGAATTCTGTCTCCCATATCATCAATGGTAGTAATGGTACTTCTGGTTATCACATTTGGTTATGGGACATACAGAATATCTAATGGAACATTATCAAACGGTGGTTTGGTCGCAAGCATTGTGTATCTATTTCAGCTAGCTGACCCATTTTCACAAGTCATCTCTTTCTTTGCTAATTATCAAAAATTTAGAGCCTCAGTTCACAAGATACAAGAATTACTTTTAGAACCAACAGAGGAGGATGCCCTGCCAAACGGTAAAGTAGCTAGTTTTTCTAGAAATACTGGATTATATTTACATAATATTACATTCTCTTATAATACTGAAGAAACGTTATTAAAAGATATAAATTATGAGTTCCAGTCTTGTAGGACAACAGCCATTATTGGGACTAGTGGAGCTGGGAAAACAACTTTATTCTCTTTGATTGAGAGATTCTACTATCCAGCTAAAGGCACTATATTTTTCCAAAATAGAGATATATCCAGTATTCCATTGAAAAACTGGAGGAAACAGATTGCTTATCTTTCCCAAGATGTCGAGATTTCATATGGTTCATTACTAGAAAATTTGACATATGGGGTAGACCAGTATTCAATGGTTGATATTAATGAACTGGTAGAACAGTTTGATTTGAGAGGATTTGTTGATAGCTTAGAAAATGGATATAATACTATTATTGGCGAGAAAGGCGTTGCTATTTCAGGAGGACAAAAACAGCGTATTGCTCTGATACGGGCGATTCTTAGGAATGCGGATATATATTTGCTTGATGAACCAACTTCGGCATTAGATAATCATACAGAAAAACTTGTTCAACTTGTTTTAGATAAATATCTTAAAGGGAAAACAGTCTTAGTTATTGCTCACAGATTGAAGACAATTATTTCTGCGGATGAGATAATAATATTAAATAATAAAAAAATAGAATATAGAGGAACTCATAATGAATTAATTAATTCATGTGCTTTATACAAAAAATTATTAGAGGATAGTATATACCGATAGAATGTAGTTAGATAGCATTTTCAATTGACTTTCAATTTGAATATGCTTTTTTATTTGGTTCAATGTTAGCTGCAGTAGGCAGCTTATAAATATAGCACGATATAGCTACTCATAATGGGTCAATTGAGAGCTTTTTTGGACATTTCGAGACAGAGTATTACAAGCTCGAGACCTACAAGACCTTTGAGGAACTGGCTACTGATATTGACAACTATACAACAATTATCATCATCAAGAGAAGCACAGCTGCTTTATCTCTCTTGAGATAAGGAATAAGGCTGTGGCTTAATCTTTTATTATTTTGCTGTATCCTTGACAGGGAGTTGTTCATGTTATAGAATCTTTTATTTATCGTAGTAGAGACTATTGACAAATAAAATTATTGTGGTACAATAATTTTGAAACATTATCGTATATCAATAATGTTAAGGAGTTTATTATGAAATCTACATTGCTAAAAGTAATCAAATCGGTTCTAGTTTTTTTTAAATGTTTAGCTATCTTGCTTATTTATACGTTAGCAGTAGGGATAGTAGGTGTTTTTTTAGGAGGACAGAATAGCCATGGTGTTTTTTCTCTTGATTATGGGAATTTCACAGTTAAATTGCCTATAATTTATCCGTTATTGGTGCTTCTTGCTGCTATGTCTATGTGTTTAATTCTTACAAGAATAATAAATATTTGGATTAAAATATTAAAAAATTTCCAAAAGGATAGATTTTTTTGCTTAGAGAATTTAAAAGGAGTAAAAAAATCAGCTTTTCTTCTAAGTGGACTTACTCTTTTGCATTTTTTTTTGAATTTACTATTTAATTATTTGAATGTTGGAAATGTTAGTGAACTGTTCGATCTCTCTATAAAAAACTATTTGATTAATATAATATTCCTAGCGTTTAATTATTTGGCAATTATTGTTTTTAAAAAAAGCTTTGACATACAAAAGGAAAATGAGGAGATAATTTAATGATATGGAGGAAATAAAGATTAAATTAGACGAAATTATTAAATCTAGAAAACTTACTTCTAAGGAATTAGCAAAAAGGATTAATATAACAGAGGCGAACCTATCAATTTTGAAAACGGGAAAAGCTAAAGGCATACGATTTTCTACTTTATTAAATATTTGTAGAGAGCTTAACTGCCAACCTGGTGACATTTTGAAATATATAAGGAGAAGAGATGATGAACCGTAAAAAAGCTTTAATATGCATAATATCTTTACTTATGTCCTTTTTATCTACTGGATGTGTGGAAGGGATTAACGATACAGCAAACGAAATAAAAAAAGACATCAATCAAGAGATGCCAACAGATGATATTGAAGGACTAAAGATTAGTGAAATATTTAAATTAAAGCCTGAAGAAGAAGTAGACTTATCGTCAGATTTTTCTGGTTATATTTATATAATGGCATCAAAAGAAGATATCAAAGATATTGAGGACTCAAGTTTTAGTCTTAGTGACAATAATTTCCATGATATAGAAAAAAATACTTTTCACGATTTCAATATAAGATATCAAAGTAAAACATATTTCACCGTTAAACAAATAAGAGTTGAATCAATTAATTCCGTGAAAATTTCTTCCAATTTTTCTAAAAACATTTTATTAGTATTACGCGAGAATGAAGATTAAAATGGATGTGTTTTCCCGAAAGCTTTGGTTTCATGCAGTATTTTATCTATAGTGAAATAAAATTTATCTCATTGCAATTGTAAACTTCAAAAAAGCCCTATGATCTTTGTTGATAGAGCTTTTTTAAATTATAAAACTAATATAAAGAATTTTAGAGTGTATCCTGTATTAAATTTAGTTATTTGTAGTGGTTTTAACACATAAAAATAAACTAATTGAGCTTTGCTTTTTGCATATTATGCTGGTGTTAGATGCACTACTAAACCGAGCCTGTTCAACAGAGGACATGGTTTGCAACGATAATATTTTCTTCATTTTCTCCTCCTTTATTGAAGATTTTAAATGAAAACTCGGACATTACCGTGATTTTATTAACAAACAAACCAGCTAGCATGACTACTAGTTTTACAGTTTGTACTCTTTGATGACTTTGCCATCAATTTAGTATTCTCTTTCACTTTAAGTTGTTGTAATGATAAAATGTTCCTCATTATATTCTCCTTTCGCATCATAAGCTGAGCTACTCTAAAATTAATCTATTATAGAAGTTTTGATTTACATAAAAAACATCCTTGTCACATAAATATAATATTAATTTAACCTTTCTAACAAACCGATCATAGTAATACGTCCATGGTTTCAGAAATAAGTGGAAGCCAATTCTTCCAACTTTTTCCTCCGAGTGCTTCTAAAGCGAGCAATACCCCAGATGAACCCGAGAATAAATCACCAGATAATTTATATCCATAGTCTCCAGGTAACATTATCATATCATCTGAATCAATCAGATACATTTCAAGAGTCTTAAGAGAAGTAAGCGTTTTCTCACTTTCTGTTATATCACATTCTTGTTGAATTATGGAAGTGAAAAGTAAAAAAAATTAGAAATCATACAGCTTTTAGTCATTCATTAAGAAAGGAAAAGTATACATAGAATCTTTTATATGGAATAAGCAGTATTTTAGAATCTATTGGAATTAAATAGCCATCAATACAGCTCAAAAAATAAGCAAAAGAACTTTATGGATAATGTGGATTATATTAATCGTGAATTAAAGCTACTCTAAAGGTTATGCAAAAGCGTAATTAATTGCTGTATATCATTAAAGGTTGAGCAGTAAGGGGATAGATACTTTTTTTACAATTCATTCTATATTGTAATGGGAAATGAGTGCATGGGCGAACCAGTATTTTAGCAAATTATGTGTCCTTTTCGAAACTCTTGCATTTTTTTCTTAAATTTGATATAGTAAAAAGGCTGTTATGAACAGCAAATACTCATTTTAGATGGATTGTGGGTCTGTTGCTCTTTTAGAGTGGGCCTGCAAGAAGATATCTGAAAGAGGTCAGGCAGGATTAATCTGTCGCAAAAAACATTTTTAAAGGAGAAATACTCATGGCAGTTATTTCAATGAAACAACTTCTTGAGGCCGGTGTTCATTTCGGCCACCAAACACGCCGCTGGAATCCTAAGATGGCAAAATACATCTTTACTGAGCGTAACGGGATTCATGTTATTGACTTGCAGCAAACTGTAAAGTTAGCTGACCAAGCCTATGATTTTGTCCGTGACGCAGCAGCTAATGATGCGGTTATCCTTTTTGTAGGAACGAAAAAACAAGCTGCTGATGCTGTTAAAGAAGAAGCAGAACGTGCCGGACAGTTTTATATTAACCATCGCTGGCTGGGCGGAACGCTGACCAACTGGGATACTATCCAAAAACGAATTGCCCGTCTTAAAGAAATTAAGGCAATGGAAGAAGATGGCACCTTTGATGTTCTTCCTAAAAAAGAAGTGGCGCTTCTTAACAAACAGCGGGCTCGTCTGGAAAAATTCTTGGGCGGAATCGAAGACATGCCGCGGATTCCGGATGTCATCTATGTTGTTGACCCGCATAAGGAACAAATTGCAGTTAAAGAAGCTAAAAAGCTGGGTATTCCTGTTGTCGCTATGGTTGATACTAATGCGGATCCTGATGATATCGATGTCATCATTCCGGCTAATGACGATGCGATTCGCGCTGTTAAACTGATTACTTCTAAATTGGCCGATGCTGTTATTGAAGGCCGCCAAGGTGAAGATGCAGAAGTTGACTTTGCTGAAGCACAGGCGGATACTCAAGCTGATTCGATTGAAGAAATCGTTGAGGTTGTTGAAGGAACAAACGAATAAGACAAAACAGTATTCAGACTGTATCGTCAAAAGGGGCAGCAGGCAAACTGCTCTGCCCCATTTTTTATAAAAGGAACTAATTTTTGGAGGAAACCACAAATGGCAAATATTACTGCAGCCCTTGTAAAAGAATTGCGTGAAAAGTCTGGTGCCGGCGTCATGGATGCTAAAAAAGCACTGGTTGAAACCGACGGTGATATGGATAAGGCCATCGAGCTGCTCCGCGAAAAAGGAATGGCTAAGGCGGCTAAAAAAGCTGACCGGGTGGCAGCCGAAGGCTTGACCGGTGTTTATGTTGATGGCAATGTTGCAGCAGTTGTAGAAGTGAATGCTGAGACAGACTTTGTAGCAAAAAATGCGCAGTTTACTGAATTGGTTAATGAAACAGCCAAAGTTATCGCTGAAGGCAAACCGGCTAATAATGAAGAGGCTTTAGCCTTGACAACAGCTTCAGGTGAAACATTAGAAGCAGCCTATGTTAATGCGACAGCCACTATCGGTGAAAAGATTTCTTTCCGCCGCTTTGCACTTTTGGAAAAAACTGACGGGCAGTCTTTCGGAGCTTATCAGCATAATGGCGGCCGAATTGGTGTTATCAGCGTGCTTGACGGCGGTGACGAAGCTTTGGCTAAACAAGTATCCATGCATATTGCTGCGATGAAACCAAAAGTTTTATCCTATAAGGAACTGGATCCACAGTTTGTCCGCGATGAACTGGCCCAAATGAATCATAAGATTGAACAGGACAATGAAAGCCGGGCACTGGTTGACAAGCCAGCTCTGCCGCTCCTGAAATACGGTTCAAAAGCTGAATTGACTGATGATGTGCTGGCTCAGGCTGAAGCAGATATCAAGGCAGAACTGCAGGCTGAAGGCAAACCTGAAAAAATTTGGGATAAAATTATTCCCGGCAAGATGGCGCGCTTTCTGCTTGATAACACTAAGGTTGACCAAGAATATACCTTGCTGGCTCAGGTTTATATCATGGATGACAGTAAGACGGTCGAAGCTTACCTAGATTCTGTTAACGCTAAAGTTGTAGACTTTGCCCGTTTTGAAGTCGGAGAAGGTATTGAAAAAGCTGCTAACGACTTTGAATCAGAAGTTGCTGCAACCATGGCAGAAGCCCTGAACAGCTAATTTAAAAAATTCTTACGGGACTTGGTGCCTGTAAGAGTTTTTTTGAGCTGAGTGGGCTGTTTATTTTTCTGGCTTCAAATAAAAAAACACCTAAAGCTGGGGACAACCCCAATTTTAGGTGCTTTTTAATACCGTTTTTAGTTACAGGAAAGCTGAAAGCCCCAGTACAGTAAGGGAGGCCATAATAAATCCTGCCAGAATAACCCCCAGCATAACCGCGACTACGCTGCGTTTAAAGTCCCAGTCCAAAATACTGGCTGCCAAGGTTCCGGTCCAGGCCCCAGTTCCTGGAATAGGTATCCCGACAAAGAGGAGCAGGGCCAAGAAAAGCCCTTTTTCTCCGGCTGCTTTGCTCAGCTTTTGCCCCCCGCTGTGGCCTTTCTTCAAACACCAAGTGAAAAAGCCGCTGATAACAGGCTTATCTGCTCCCCATTCTAAAACGCGGCGCGCAAAGAAAAAAATAAAGGGAACGGGGAGCATGTTGCCGACAACACCGATTGTGATAGCCTGCCACATGGGAATACCCGCAGCAATCGCATAAGGGACAGCGCCTCTGAGCTCAATTAGAGGGACCATTGAAATGAGAAATGTAATAAAATAATGCATGAACTTGTGACCTTTCTTTTCGTTCATGTTCCATTTTATCCTAAGCGGTGAATATTCTCAACTAAAAGCCCTTTAAATAAGCGAGACAAATGCAGATATGGTCTTTTCTGCTCTTTCAGGTAGGCCCAGATGAAATAAACGGTTTTCATTTTAAATTACTGTAAATTTTGGTATAATAAAAGTCAGTTATAGTCAAACGGCTGGGAGGAAGTAATGTCATGGCATCAAAAAATACGTCTGATAGTATTGAAGAATATATCAAACAACTATTGGCTCAATCAGGGATTGCTGAAATAAAGCGTTCTAATTTAGCAGATGCCTTCCGTGTTGTTCCCAGTCAGATTAATTATGTCATCAAAACCCGTTTCACTGAAAGCCGCGGCTATGTTGTTGAAAGTAAGCGGGGGGGCGGCGGGTACATTCGTATTGAAAAAGTTTGTTTTTCTGATCAGCACCAGATGCTGGGCAGTTTGTTGGCCACTATTGGGGATCGAATCAGTGAACAAGTCTTTACGGATTTGATTCAGCTCTTATTTGAAGAAAAGATTATCAGCAGGCGGGAAGGTCAGATTATTTTGGCCACCTCATCTGATGATGTTTTAGGCCAGGAGGGTCCGGAGATTCGTGCCCGGATGCTGCGTAAAATTTTACAAAGATTGGACAGAAAAGGGTAAGGAAATGAGTAATTATTCGTTTAAAATGCAGGAGGTATTCAGACTGGCCCTCTATCAGGCTGCACGTTATGACAGCCAATATCTTGAAAGCTGGCATATCTTGCTGGCCATGGCTTTTATTCCTGATTCTGTTGCAGGTCTCAGTCTTGCGGAGTATGAAGCTGATGTCAGTTTGGAGGAGTACGAAGCTGCTGCTATTTTGGCTCTTGGAAAAGTTCCTAAAGAACAAGTAGAGGAAGTTGAATTTATAGAGCAGTCTCCGGCTTTAAAGCGTCTGCTGCAGACGGCTGACGGAATCAGTCAGGTGACTGGAGCCAAAGAGATTGGTACAGAGCATGTTTTATTTGCTATGCTGCTGAATATGGATCTCCTTGCTACCCGACTTTTAGAAATGGTCGGCTTCAAATTGAAAGATGATGGCGAATCTATCCGTTTATTGGATTTACGTAAATCTCTAGAGAGACAGGCAGGATTCACCAAAGAAGACCTTAAGGCTATCCATGGCTTGCGTAAGCCCAAAAAAGCAAGACCGAACAATAATTTTTCTGATATGATGAAGCCGCCGGGAACAGCAGGCGAGCTCTCCGATTTCACGCGCGATTTGACAGAAATGGCCCGCCAAGGGCGGCTGGAACCTGTTATCGGCCGGGAAAAAGAAATCTCCCGTATGGTACAGATTCTCAGTCGGAAAACAAAAAACAATCCGGTCCTAGTCGGTGATGCCGGAGTTGGGAAAACAGCTCTTGCTTACGGCTTAGCTCAGCGCATCGTAAGCGGAGCCATTCCCTATGAACTGCAGGATATGAAAGTTCTTGAACTGGATATGATGAGTGTGGTTGCCGGGACACGTTTCCGCGGGGACTTTGAAGAGCGGATGAACCAAATCATTGCGGATATTGAAGCAGATGGGCACATTATTCTCTTTATTGATGAACTGCATACGATTATGGGGTCTGGCAGCGGGATTGACAGCACGCTTGATGCAGCCAATATCCTTAAACCTGCCCTGGCACGTGGGAGTCTTCGGACACTTGGCGCAACAACTCAAGAGGAATATCAGAAGCATATCGAAAAGGATGCGGCTCTGTCCCGGCGCTTCGCCAGAGTACTGATTGAAGAGCCTAGTGTAGAGGCAGCTTATGAGATTGTGCTTGGACTCAAAAAATCTTACGAAGATTATCACAATGTCGTTATTTCAGATGCAGCTGCTCTGGCAGCGGTTAAAGCAGCCCGCCGCTATCTGACAGGAAAACATTTGCCTGATTCGGCGATTGACCTGTTGGATGAAGCGAGCGCACAGGTGCAAAACATGGTCAAAAAAGAAGCGCCTGCCTACTTAACTCCTGCTGATGAAGCGATTTTGCAAGGAGATTTCAAAAAAGCTTCACAGTATTTAAAAGAGGCTGCAGCCGTTCATTTGCTAGAACCTACACTGGTGACAGAAGATGATATTATGAGTACACTCAGCAAGCTGTCCGGAATTCCGGTCGAAAAACTGACTCAGGCTGATAGCAAAAAATATCTTAATCTGGAAAAAGAGCTGCACAAGCGAGTTATTGGACAGGATGCTGCTGTTTCAGCTATCAGCCGGGCTATTCGCCGCAACCAGTCCGGGATTCGGACTGGCCGCCGTCCCATTGGTTCTTTTATGTTTTTAGGACCGACAGGTGTTGGGAAGACAGAGCTGGCCAAAGCTTTAGCACAGGTTCTTTTTGATGATGAGTCGGCTCTTATTCGCTTTGATATGTCTGAATATATGGAAAAATTTGCAGCCAGCCGGCTCAACGGGGCACCTCCCGGCTATGTTGGCTATGAAGAAGGCGGAGAGCTGACTGAAAAAGTTCGCAACAAGCCTTATTCGGTCCTCCTTTTTGACGAGGTGGAAAAAGCCCATCCGGATATTTTTAATGTTTTGCTGCAGGTTCTTGACGATGGCATGCTGACAGATAGCCGCGGCCGTCAGGTCGATTTTTCCAATACCATTATCATTATGACCAGCAACTTAGGAGCAACTGCCTTGCGTGATGACAAAACTGTCGGATTTGGTGCCAAGTCTGTCAGTCAGGACTATCAAGCAATGCAGAGCCGGATTTTGGAAGAGCTCAAACATGCCTACCGCCCTGAATTTTTGAATCGTATTGATGAAACAGTGGTCTTCCACAGCCTGAGTCAGGATGACATGCGGCAAATTGTTAAGATTATGGTAGCACCGCTCATCCGCAATCTGGCAGAAAAAGGAATTACTCTTAAATTCCAGCCTTCTGCCTTGAAGTATCTGGCGCAGGATGGCTATGATAGTGAAATGGGAGCCCGGCCTCTGCGCAGAGCGCTGCAGACCCAAGTTGAAGACAGGCTGTCTGAGTTAGTGCTCTCAGGCGAGCTAACCAGCGGCAGGACTGTTAAAATCGGCCTCTCTAAGGGGAAATTAGCATTTGCTCTTGCTTGATAAAATAGCTGACCTGCTTCAGGAATACATGGTGAGTTTTGTGGGTTAGCCTCAGGGGTAAGTCTTTGGAAAGTTTCTTTCTAAAGGCTTTTTATTTTGGGACGGTCCTTTTTTTGTTATAATAAAGCTAAGAAAAGCAAAGAAGGTACTGCTATGAAATTAACAACAATAGGATGCTGGGGCGGTTATCCCTATCAGAATCAAGGAACGACCTCTTACCTGCTGACTGGAGAAGATGGTTTTCAGCTTTTGATGGATGTAGGGAGCCGTGCTCTTAACGAGCTTGAAAAGGAAATCAGTCCTTTGGATTTGGATGCTGTCATCATCAGCCATTACCACCCGGATCATGTGGCTGATTTAGGTGTTCTTCGCCATTACCGCCAGCTTTACCCCAAAAATCTCTGGCAGCCTAGAGTTCTGCCAACCTATGGACACGATGAAGATGAGGGAGAGTTTGCAAAACTGACTTTAGAGGGTGTTTCTCAGGGGATCGCTTATGATGTGAACGGGACTGAAACAATTGGACCTTTTACCATCAGTTTTATTAAGACTGTACACCCGGTTGTCTGCTATGCCATGCGTATTGTGGAGCATGAGAGCGGTCAGGTACTGGTTTTTACCGGAGACAGCGGCTATTTTGAAGAGCTGCTCCCATTTACTGCGGGAGCCGATCTCTTTTTAGCGGATGTCTATCTTTACGCAGGTCAGGAAAGGCACCCTGCCCATCTGACTTCTAAGGAGGCTGGGGAAATCGCAGCTCAGGCCGGAGTTAAGAAACTGGTTTTAACCCACCTGCCTCAGTTCGGTCCTGAAAACACAGAGTCGGATAATCATTTAGAGCTTCTGCGTCAGCAAGCGGCAGATTATGCCCCAAGTGTTTCGGTTGATTTGGCAGAACCGCACAAGTTTTGGGACTTAGGGAAATTGTAATGTCGGACTTAACACAGGAAGAAAAAACTTATTTTATGCAGGAGGCTCTTAAAGAAGCCCGGCTTTCTCTAGCCAAAGAAGATATCCCGATCGGCTGTGTGATTGTCAAAAAGGGGGAAATTATCGGACGCGGCCACAATGCCCGAGAAGAATTAAATCAGGCTGTAATGCATGCTGAGATTATGGCTATTAATGCAGCCAACCGCCATGAAGGCAATTGGCGGCTGCTGGACAGCACGCTTTTTGTTACAATCGAACCTTGTGTGATGTGCAGCGGAGCTATCGGTCTTGCCCGGATTCCTCAGGTTATTTACGGTGCTGAAAATCAAAAATTTGGTGCGGGAGGCAGCCTCTATAATATTTTGCAGGACAAACGGCTTAACCACCGTGTCAGTCTGGAGAGCGGGATCTTGGCTGCAGAATGTGCTCAGCTGATGCAGGATTTTTTCAGACAGCGGCGCACTAAGCAGTAAATGCCGTGTCGGCTGTTTGCCTGAACTTCAGGGACTTGGCAGAAATGGCAGAAAGTGATATAATAAACAGTGGAGCAACAGTCTTGCGTGAAGTGGGTCAGGGGAGGAATCCAGCAGCCCTAAGCGAGTTAGGCTGTGTGCTCTTTTTGTCTATATACAACAACCCCTTTGAAATCAAGGTTTCAAAGGGGTTGTTTGTGTTTATAATCCTAAAAAGGGGCAAAAAAGGGGCATTGGGCTGCAAAGTGCATAAAAACTTTACCTAATTATTCATTTAATCCATACTTTTCCGCCGTTCGGCTATCAAGGCTTCAAGTTCAGTCAGATCTTCAGCAGTCGCTTTGTTGCGAATAAAGCTTTTGGTAGTTGCTTTGTAGGAGTAATAAGCCTTTTTCTCTTTGTTTTTTTGCTCCCATTTTCTGGACGCTTTTTTTTGTGCTTCGCTTACTGGCATTTTGTCACCTCTTAAAATAGTAGCTCTTGCTTCTGTTATTTAAGCAGAGATTCTGTTAAAGTCGAATGTTGCAAAGAATCAGTGCTCAAAGCGCTAAGAACATTACTTCAAAAAACTGATGACAAGATTAATAAGTGACAGCACAACATTGATAGTCAGCAAAATATTAAGTCGTTTTTCGTCATTCATTATTTGTTTACCTCAAAATATGCTTTAATTCATTAACTGATAGGCTGCTGCCCCTGTTTAACAAGTCAAAGAAGCTTTTGATTAAGTATCATAAGTTGATCATTAATATGGCATTTCAGCTTACTGCTCATCGAAAGCTTTTTTCTTTTTATTTGCAGGCACGGCCTTCTCTATTATTATTTTACATAAAAACGAGATATAGTCAATAGTTTGCGCAGTTTTAAGCAGCGAAACCATATCAGCGCCCTTTTTCAAAGATTAAAAAGTAAAACTATCTTATTTAGAATTTTTTCCGCAAATATAGGCAAAAAATTGAACTGGTATACTTTATAATAGATTATTAACAAAAAAGTCATTATCATATTAAACTAAAAATGGTATACTGGTAAGAAAAAATGTTGGGTTAAGAGTGAAGGAGTCTTCATGAAGACAAAAGAAATTATAGGAGCTAACATCAGGGCCGAACGGGAAAGACAAGGGTTATCGCGAGAGCAGGTTTGCGGGCTAGAATCAGAACTGACTATCAGACAGCTGATGCGTATCGAGCTGGGGCAGTCTCTGCCGACGATTGTCAAACTGGAATATTTGGCAGATACATTAAACGTTGATATGGCCAGCCTTTTGGGAGAACAAAGTTTGGAGATTCCACAGGCCTATTTTGAACAAAAATATAAGCTGATAAAATTTCCCTCTTATGGAGACGCTGAGCGTTTAGCCCCAAAAAAGCAGCTGCCGGAAGAAGAACTCTTTACTTTAGATTTACTTGAAAAGTCTTTTGACCGTATGACCGTAGGGGAATCTGGATCAGCAGAACAGATTTATGAAGATTTCTTTAAACAGCTCTTATCAAAAGAAACCTATTCCTTAAATGATATTTTACTTGTTAAGTACTATTTTATACAGTGTCAGGATTCTGTTTTTGACAGAAAAACTTTCCAGCATCTTGTAGCCAGACTGTTAAAACAAGAAATAACTGGTGATGAATATTATAATGTTGAACTTTTAGGTGCCTTGTCTGCATTGGCCGGTGTCTATGTTGTATCAGCTGATTATTCTGATATGAAACCGACTCTTGATAAAATGGATGATGTGGTTAATCAAACCATGCAACATGTTTACAAACCAATCTTATTAATGCTTGAAGCCAAATACTATCTCTATCAGGGGCATAACTTTCAGAAAGCCAAGTCCTGCTACGATTTAGCGCTGACTTTAGCAGAAAATTTTGGCGACACGGTTTTGATAAATAATCTAAAAAAAGAAAGAGCAAACGATTTACAAGAAAAAGAAGAATAGTGACATGGATGTCCTGTTCTTCTTTTTTTCTTTGCTTTATAACAGGGACATAAAGTTTGAGAGGAGATGGAAAAGTGACCGCTTTTGAAATAATTATTTCAAAAGATTTCTGAAACTGGCTTAAACTTCTACTGTCGTCAAAGAGCCAGTATGGAGTTAGAAATCTAGTGAAAATAGTAGATAAGGAGGAGTTAATGGAGGTCAAAAAAACACTTCAAATAGATTCAATGACTGAGGTGCTGAAGAGGTTACAACTTTCTTTTGGTGCTATCAGTTTACTAGCGATCTTATCAGTTATTCTTATGGACAGCCGGCCGCTGATATCTTTGTTAGTAATAGTTTTTGTTATTCTGATAGCATTTATCAATATCATCTGGATTGAACAATTTACTAAAGAAGTTAAAAGGAAAACTGGGGTTTGAGACTTTATTTTTGTGAAAAGGGATAAATAGTTTATTTAAATCACTATTGTATCATGTGTACTCAGACTGGTTTTAGAGTAATGGGCTTATATACAGCCTCAATTAAAAGAAAGGAAAAAAGATGGAAACACAAAATATTGTTACTGATAAGCTCTTCTTTGAAGAGGTGGATGCAAATGAATTGAACGGTAATGCGCGTGATGTTATTACAGGATTTGGGCTTGGCTTAGGTGCTGTTGCAGCAGTAGCTACTATCGCTACTTAAATTCTATTTATAACAATATGTAAGTTATACTATGAATGGATGATGTTGAACTGATTATGAACGAGACTCCTAGTGAAAAGATGGGACTATTACAAGCAGCTCTTGGTAAGAGCTCATAGTTTTTAAGTTCCTGACAGGGGTATGGCTGACAAAATTAGAGAGTTTTGGCTTATCACCATTTCATAGTGGAATCAAAATGGACTTTATATCTTGATAAAGGAGAAAAATATGAACATGACCGTAAGTGAAACACAAAATTTGCTTTTTGAGGAAATTGAGACGAATGAACTTTATGGAGACGGCTATTTTATTGGAGGTGCGGCCGCAGGAGTGATTGCAGGTGCAGCTGCTTTAACTTAAATAATTATTAGTACTAGAAGTTCAGGTTAGGCAGCAGGAATCGAGAATAGCCCAAAATTTTTCAAGCGTATTTTTGATTTGCATTACCGATACAAGAAGAAAAGAGATTGGAAGTTTTCAGTCTCTTTTCTTATGTCCAAACATCAGTATCTTATTTTTGGCTTCTTTAAAAGCTGCATTCCAAAAAGCCAGAGCTGGCAAAAATTTGGAATATTTCCAAAATTTGTGTTAAAATGAATATAGAATTTTGGAAAGAGATAAGTCGATGAATCAGGCAATCAAAGAAGGTATTGGACGGCGGATAAGGCAGGCAAGGGAAGAAAGAGGGCTGACACGTGAAGAATTCTGCGGCACAGAGGAGGAATTAACGGTCCGTCAGCTGCAGCGAATTGAGCTGGGAAAATCGCAGCCCAGTCTTTTAAAACTGGACTATATTGCTGGTGTTTTAAATGTAGACTTAACAGCTTTGCTGGCAGGGGACGGTATGCTGCTTCCTGACAGCTATTTTCGGATGAAGTACCGGCTTTTTAAAATCCCCAGCTACAGCGACCCTCAGCGTTTGGACGAAAAGATAGAGCTGATTGAAACGATTTATGACCATTATTTTAGCTTGCTGCCGGAAGAAGAGCTTTTTACTCTGGATTTGCTGGATAATATTTTTGACTATTTGAGAAAGGGACAGAGACCGGCTGCAGAAGACAGTTTTGCGGAAGCTTTTAAAGAGCTTCTGCTTAAGCCCAGATATTCACTGAATGATTTGCTGCTGGCTAAGTTCTATCTGATTCAGCATCATAGCGGGGCTTATAATAAGGCCCTTGTTCAAAAGATGGAAACAAGGGCACTGAAGCAGGAAATTTCTGGAGATGACTACTATAATCTGGAGTTGATTAATTTTTTCTCAGATTTATCAGCTCTGTATACGTCCCATGCTGAATACCCAAAATTAGATGTACCAGTGAAGCGAATGCATGATTTGATTAGAGAAACACGGCAGGACAGCATGATTCCTTTAACGCTGATGTTTGAGGCCAAATATTATATCTATGTCAAACAATGCAGAAACAAGGCAGAAGAGCTGTACAATGCAGCTGTTTGGCTGGCAGAAAGTTTTGATGATGTCCTCTTAAAAACAAAGCTTATCCATGAGAGAAAGGAAGACCGTGTTTAAAAGGAACTAAGAATATGCTTCCTGTCAGTCTGCAACTCTGCCAGTTTCTGATTTTTGCTGCAGTTAAGATATTATATTTTAAACAGATTGACTCAGCATTTTTTGTAAAACCGGCAGGGAAGCAGTCAGAAGGATTTGCAGAATAATTTGAAGGGTCTTTTGTGAAATTTCACCCAAATCATTGAAAAAAGGGGCGCAAAGAGGTATGATAGTAAAGAGACTGAAACGCAAAAAGGAGGACTCAGATGACCCATATTACATTTGACTATTCAAAAGTGACGGATCGTTTTATGGCAGCCCATGAGCTGGATTATATGCAGGTGCAGGTTTCGGCTGCTGATGCTGCATTGCGGCAGGGGACGGGCCCCGGCGCGGAGATGACCGGCTGGCTGAATCTCCCGGAAAATTACGATAAAGAAGAGTTTGCCCGGATTCAAAAAGCGGCCGCAAAAATTCAATCTGACAGCCAGGTGCTGATTGTTATCGGTATCGGCGGCTCTTACTTAGGAGCGCGTGCGGCTATTGATTTTTTGAACAGCTCGTTTGTTAATTTACAAGCTGATCATAAGGCACCAAAAATTCTTTATGCCGGCAACTCGATCTCTGCCAACTATTTGGCTGATCTTGTAGATTATGTGGCAGATAAAGATTTTTCTGTCAATGTGATTTCAAAATCAGGAACAACCACAGAACCGGCTATTGCTTTTCGGGTTTTTAAAGAGCTTTTGGTTAAAAAATACGGACAGGAAGAAGCTAACAAACGGATTTATGCGACGACTGACCGGCAAAAAGGCGCGGTTAAAGTGGAGGCAGATGCCAATGGCTGGGAAACTTTTGTTGTACCGGATAATGTCGGCGGCCGTTTTACTGTACTGACAGCAGTGGGGCTGTTGCCTATTGCGGCTTCAGGTGCAGATATCAGTCAGCTGATGGCAGGAGCAGCAGCAGCTCGCAAAGATTATGCTTCTGATAAACTGGCTGACAATGCGGCTTACCAATATGCAGCTATCCGGAATATTCTTTACCGCAAAGGCTATATCACCGAAGTTTTAGCTAACTATGAACCGTCGCTCCAGTATTTCAGCGAATGGTGGAAACAGCTGGCAGGTGAATCTGAAGGAAAGGATCAAAAAGGAATTTATCCAACTTCAGCTAACTTCTCCACGGATTTACATTCACTTGGTCAATTTATTCAGGAAGGTTACCGCAATTTATTTGAAACCGTTATTCGTGTAGATAAGCCGCGCAAAAACATCACTATTCCGACAGAATCAGCTGACCTTGATGGCTTGGGCTATCTGCAAGGCAAAGATGTTGATTTTGTTAATAAAAAGGCAACAGATGGCGTGCTTCTTGCTCATACAGACGGCGGTGTCCCTAATCTCTTCCTGACCCTTCCTGAACAGGATGAATTCACGCTTGGCTACACCATTTATTTCTTTGAGCTGGCTATTGCGCTTTCCGGCTATCTCAACGGGGTTAATCCGTTTGATCAGCCAGGTGTTGAGGCTTATAAGAAAAATATGTTTGCTCTGTTGGGCAAACCGGGCTTTGAAGACTTAGCAGAAGACTTGAATTCACGCCTATAGTTCAACACTGTTATCATTAAAGAAACCGAACTTCAGCACTGAGGTTCGGTTTTTTTGGACTAAAATTAGTGCACATTTTTTCGCTCCAAAAGAAAAAAGGCCGTCTTAATTTTTTCTGTAAGCGCTTTATAATAAAGCTATAAAATAAACTAATGCAGAACAAAGGACTGTGCAAAAACAAACGGATTTTTCACGGCCTTTGTATCTTAGTAAAGGAGCTTTTTTATGGCGGATTGGTTAAATATTGCGGGAAAAACAGTTATCGTTACCGGAGCTTCATCAGGTATCGGCAGAGCGATTGTGGAAGAATTGCTGGCTTTGGAAGTCAATGTGGCTAATTTTGATATTGCAGACAATGAGCTTAAGCATGATAATCTTCTTTTTGTTAAGGTTGATGTGACATCGCGGGAAGAAGTTGAAGCAGGAGTAGCTGCTGTTGCTGAACGTTTTGGTACAGTTGATGCTGTAGTTAATAATGCCGGTATCAATATTCCCAGACTTCTGGTTGATCCTAAAGATCCTCACGGCCAATATGAACTGGACGATGCTGTTTTTGAAAAAATTACCATGATTAATCAAAAAGGACTGTATCTGGTCAGTCAGGCTGTCGGCAGAATCTTAGTTGACAAGCGAAAGGGAGTTATTATTAATATGGCTTCAGAAGCTGGTCTGGAAGGTTCGGAAGGTCAGAGTGCTTATGCTGCTACAAAGGCTGCCGTATACAGCTATACACGGTCTTGGGCAAAAGAACTGGGGAAATACGGTGTACGTGTTGTCGGAATTGCTCCGGGGATTATGGAAGCAACCGGATTGAGAACGCTTGCATATGAAGAGGCGCTCGGTTATACTAGAGGAAAAACAGTTGATGAGATTCGTGCAGGCTATGCATCAACCAGCACCACACCGCTTGGCCGCAGCGGTAAATTGAGTGAAGTTGCTGATCTGGTAGCCTACTACCTATCAGACCGTTCAAGCTATATTACGGGAATTACAACTAATGTGGCCGGCGGTAAAACGCGCGGCTAAGATCAGCTGTTAAATCGAACACGCCCTAAACGCTGCGGGAAAAAGCATGGTCAAATATAGAACTGATTTCAAGTTAGGCAGCCGTAAACGTCTGAAGGCTTTGTCGTCCTACGGCCGACCGCACCCTTCTAGTCGTTTTGGCAGGGGTGCGTCTACGAAATCAAAGATTTCTGGCTTACTGTCATTTTTGCTTTGCTCTTTTAACGGGCTTTGTATCTTGGTTTATTGAACACACCCTAAGGGCTTTGTATCTTGGTTAAGGAGGTAGATGTGGCATTAGTTAATCGTTGGTATCAGATTTTAAACGCATTGGCTGCGCAGCCCCAGCTTTCGATTGACGATATGCTTGATTTATTAGACATCAGTTATAAAACTTTGCAGACGAGTATTAGACAGTTAAATGATGTTTTAGACGGGGATGTGCAAATCAGACAGACAGGCAGTCAGCTTTATATTGATGTCCTGGACTATACACGATTAGAAGAAATCTTATCAGGAAGTTTGCGCAAGGAAAGTGATTTTAATTCATCAGGGAAACGGGTCTCTTATATTATTAAAAGACTGCTGCAGAGTTCTGAACCGCTTTTGATCGATGATTTAGCAGAGGAAATTGCGGTCAGTCGCACGACTATTAACAAAGATCTCAGACAAGTTAAGGATTTGGCTGCTGATTATCATATTTCAGTTAAAGGAAGGCCGAATCGAGGGATTGAGATTGAAGGGGATGAGCTGGATTTGCGTCTCTTTTACTGTCATAATGTCTATGCTTATTTTGATACTGCCATTTTAAAGCAGGATACACAGATTTTTCTGCAGGAGCTTTATCAGCAGTATCAGCTGCCTAAAAGGATACAGGATTTACTGGCTAAAGTCATAGCTGTTACTGTTGGCAGAGTTAAGCATAAGAAGCACTTGAATCAAGCAATTCCTTATTACAGCAATGGCTTAAAAGATGCTGAAATTATTGAAAAATTAGTTTATCACATCGAATTGGCTTATCAGATTTCTCTCAGCCAGTTTGAAGAGGATTTTCTGGCTTTTCCGCTCAATATACAGTTTATTTCCGGGCTGCCTTACCAGAACGCCGATGATCCGGCTTTGCAGACTTTTTTTCAAACCGTAATCAGGCGGGTTCAAACGGCCTTAAATGTAGACTTTAATGTCGAAAAACTATACCAAGAGATATGTAGTCATTTAACATTTTTAATTAACCGTTTGATTTTTCATGTGCAAATCACTGATATTTTCCATGGCGAGGTTAAAAGTAAATATCCTTTGGCCTTTGAAATGGCAAAGATTGCTGCGGGTGAACTTCAAAATTACTTTGGCTATCCCATCTCAGCAGCTGAAATAGGTTATTTGGCTCTTTACTTTGAAATGGCCTTGCGGGAGCAAGAGACTGCTCAGTCAAGAATACCTAAGCAAATAGCCGTTGTCTGTACGACCGGAAGAGGGACTGCAGCCATGATTCATCGCCAGCTGAGCCGAGTATTGGGTAGTGATATTGAGATTGTACATTATTCGGAAGAGAGTTTTAATCCGCAATCAGATGATGCCTATTTTGCTATTTTTACAACAGTTCCGCTCAAATTTCCGCAGCTTCGTTCACCGGTTATTCACATTACTAATCTTTTTGATGACCAGTGGCTGCAGACAGAATGGCAAAGGGTTAATGCTTTGCAGCAAAAGAATCTTGAAACGGTTATGCTGAAATATATCCGCTTGCCTAAAGGGCGGCCCTATCAGGATTATCTGAAAGAGATGGCTGCTTTGCTGTCCGAACAGGATCTGGTTGATCAGGATTTTAGCAGTCGGCTGCTGCAAAGGGAAAGCAAGCAGCCAACAGTATTTGGCGGCGGCATTGCTTTTCCGCACACTATCAACCGTCTTAAACAGAAGACAATTATGATGTTGGGAGTTGTAGATGGCCAGAAGCCGCACGATAAAGAAGCTGAATTTATTTTCATGGTTGCTATCCCTGATACTGTGGAAAAGGAAACAGAAGCAGAGCTGCTGACTTTATATGACGATATTTTCAGAGCAGCCAATGACAATGAGTTGAAAGAGGCCTTGCGTCAAATACGGACAGAAGATGATCTGCTGATTTTATCGAAAAATAAAGGAGTGTTTTAATGAATCCAATCATTACCTTAGGATTATTGATTACGACAGCCTATATTATCCAAATTTTTCTTGGTTTGAGACAGATTAAGCATTTTAATCAGGTTTATACAGCTATGCGGCGCCAAGGGCGCGTGGCTATCGGACGCCGGGCCGGTAAAATAAGATCAGGCACTATTGTCCTCTTTGCTATTGATAAAACAGGCAAGGTACTGGATGCTAAAAGGATGCAGGGGGTGACAATCGCTGCACACTTCAAACCAATGCCGGCTTATATTGGCCAGGATATCCACTATTTTGACCGTTACAACCCGCTTGTCCGGCAGGAAAATAAACTGCTGCAGACAGCTATTGAAGATGCACGGGAAATCTTTTTGAGGACAGAAGCTGGTAATTATGAAGAAACACCTCAGCCGGCACCGCTGTCCAATTTAGCGGATCAGGTTAAATTACTGCCGGCGCAGCTAAAATTACATTTAAAAAATAAAAAAAGATCGGGCTAAAAGCCTGAAATAAGGAGGATATAATGCATTATATTACAGATTTTGCTGAAGGCTTTATGAATCTCTTCACGCTGGGCGGAGAGAACTTTATCGGCTGGATGACCAGTATTGTACCGGTTGTTCTTATGCTACTTGTTGCCATGAATGCGATTATCGCTTTAATCGGTGAAGAAAGGATGAATAAGCTGGGAGAACTATCAGCTAAGAATCCACTGACTCGATATATGATTTTGCCCTTTATAGCTGCTTTTATGCTGGGGAACCCGATGGCTATGAGTATGGGACGTTTCCTGCCTGAATATTATAAACCCAGCTTTATTGCAGCTCAAATGCAGTTCTGCCACACTTCAAATGGTGTTTTCCCCCATATTAATCCAGGGGAACTGTTTGTTTGGATGGGTATTGCCTCAGGTATTAAAACCTTAGGTCTGAATGAAATGGAATTAGCGATTCGTTATCTTTTGGTTGGTTTGATTATGAATTTTGTCGGCGGCTGGGTGACAGACTTTACGACCGCCTTTGTAGCCAAACAGCAGGGTGTGACTCTGAGTAAAACGGTTGAACTATAAAAGACAGTACTAAAGAAAGGAAAGAGAGCAAATATATGGCTTATAAAAGTATAAAAGTTGTTAAAGGTAACGGCGGCTTTGGCGGTCCCTTAACCATTACACCGACAGAAGAAAAACACAAATTTATCTATGTGACTGGCGGGGGTGAAAAGCCAGATATTGTGGACAAAATTGTTGAATTGACCGGCATGGAAGCTGTAAATGGATTTAAGACTTCCATTCCCGATGAAGAAATTGCCTTAGCGATTATTGACTGCGGCGGAACTTTGCGCTGCGGTATCTATCCAAAGAAAAATATTCCTACTATCAATATTGTGCCGACTGGTAAAAGCGGACCGCTGGCACAGTACATTACAGAAGATATCTATGTATCGGCAGTCGGTCTTGAACAGATTTCCTTGGCTGATGCTGATGTCAAAGCCTTTGCACAATCATCTCAAGCAGGGGAAGCAAAAGAAGCAGGTCAGGCGCAAGCAGGGTCTGGCTATGATACAAGTAAAAAAATTACCGAACAGCGAGCTGAATCGAGTTTTATCGCCCGCATTGGTATGGGAGCCGGCAAGGTTGTTGCGACCTTTAATCAGGCGGCGCGTGAAGCGATTCAGACCATGCTTAATACCATTTTGCCTTTCATGGCCTTTGTATCACTGATTATCGGTGTTATTAACGGATCAGGTGTCGGCGATTGGATCGCTAATCTCCTTGCTCCGCTTGCTGGCAATATTTGGGGTCTGATTTTGGTCGGTTTTGTCTGTTCCCTGCCGTTTTTATCACCTCTCTTAGGCCCGGGCGCTGTTATTTCACAAATCGTCGGAACCCTGATTGGTGTAGAAATCGGCAAAGGCAATATTCCGCCGCAAATGGCTTTGCCTGCCCTGTTTGCTATTAATACGCAAAATGGCTGTGATTTTATCCCTGTTGGACTTGGTCTGACTGAAGCAAAATCAGAAACAGTTGAAGTTGGTGTGCCGTCCGTATTGTATTCTCGCTTTTTAAATGGTGTACCTCGTGTTATTGTGGCTTGGATTGCCAGCATTGGCCTTTACCAATAAAATGGCTTAACTGATGAGAAAGGATGAAAGAGATGACAAAAATTTTTGAAGCAACTGTACTTGCAGTCGGTCCGGAGGCTGCAGGGATGATTACCGATGCTAACATGCTGATTCTTTTCGGGGAGGAAGCACCTGATGATTTAGCAGAATACTGCTATAAAATTGATAATAAAAATTTAAGCGGCTCTATCTCCGTTGGCGGCCGTCTGCTTGTTGACGGTGTTAACTGCGAGATTACAGCTGTTGGCAGTGTTGTTGAGAAAAATTTACGCGGTCTTGGCCATATTACTGTTTCCTTGGACGGATCGCCTCAAGAAAGTCTCCCCGGGACCCTGCATGTTGCACCTCAGGCAGAACTAGAACTCAAGGAAGGCACTGTCATTCAGCTGTTTGCATAAATAAAACAGAACTCAAGTCTGAGCAAAAAGTACACTCAGTTCAGTTCCGGCTATTAATTTAGCAGCCGTAGCCGTCTGAAGGACGATTTTAAAAATAAGCCTTAATGTTTGTTATAGTGTTATGTGCAAGACCCTAGTCGTCTAGTGGCACTTTATTCGCTTTTTTAAAGCTTTAAATGGCCTACTAGGCTTTGTGGGGGGTGGGACAAGGAACTTTGTGGTCTGGGGTTCTGTCCAACTCTCTAGTCGTCTTGGCAGGGGTGCGTCTGCGAAATCAAAGATTTCGGACTTACCACCATTTTCATACAGATTTTTAAACCGGCTTTGTATCTTGTTAATTGAACACGCCCTAAACGCTGCGGGAAAAAGATGTCCTGACTTAGAATCTGGCGATTCGTCAGTCAGTCCCCTATTTTCCTTTTACGTTTTAAACGGGCTTTGTATCTTGTTGGAACTGGATGCGGCCTAAACGCTGCAGGAAAAGAGACGCAATCGCAGGAAGCGTAAGCTGACCTACGAATGTGGCTGCTCTGTGAGTATGGTCTGTCTCAGAGTCTTTGGTGACTCAGCAGTCAGTCCCTTATTTCCTTTTGCGTTTTATACGCCCTTTGTATCTTTAGGAGGAACGGAATGAAATTAATGCTGGATACGGCCAATTTGGAGGCTATCCGCTTGTATCAGGATTTTTTGCCTCTATCAGGAGTAACAACGAACCCTTCTATTATAAAAAAAGAGGGACGGATAGATTTCTTTGCTCATTTGCGTCAGATTCGCCAGATTATTGGCAGAGATCAGTCTTTGCATGTTCAAGTTATCGCTTTAACAGCTCAAGAGATGCTGGCAGAAGCAGACGCTGTTTTAGATAAGGTTGACAGAGATGTTTACATTAAAGTGCCTGTAACTGCCGAAGGTCTAAAAGTGATTAAACTGCTGCGTAAATCTGGTGTTCATACTACGGCTACGGCCGTTTATTCTAAAATGCAGGCTCATCTGGCTATTGCAGCAGGTGCGGATTATGTAGCGCCTTATTATAACCGCATGGAAAACCTAAATAGTGATGCAGCCGCAACGATTGCTGCAATAGCAGATGAGATTAAGCGGACAGCGTCTTCAGCACAGATTTTAGGAGCCAGTTACAAAAATATCGAACAAATCAATCGAACTTTGGAAGCTGGAGGGCAGGCTGTTACCGTAGCTCCGGAGCTCCTCGAACAGGCCTTGGCTCTTCCTTCAGTCGATCAGGCTGTACAGGCTTTTAGAAATGATTGGTTCGCTGTTTTTGGTGAGGAAAAAACAATTGCAGATTTATAAAGCTTTACTGCTTAGAGTACCGGTGCTTCGGTACATTAGATAAGCTTAAATCAAGAATAAGAATAGAGCCGGCCGACTGTGGACCGGCTTTATTAGTCTGTTCATGTGAAGTTGTATATTTTCTGTTATACTAATAGCTATGAAGAGGATAATAACACTAGTCAGCGTCTTCGGTCTGATTGGCCTGGGCTATATAGGCCTTCGGTTTTATCAAACACCTGCTGGGACCTCAAGACCTCCTGTACAGCCTGATGTGGAATCAGCCAAAACAAAGACTATTGCTGCTTATCTTGCAGAGATGTCCGTTGAGGAGAAAGTCGGTCAGCTTTTCTTTGCCAGAGTACCAGAAGAGTCAGCTCTCGATGATATCAGGACTTACCATTTGGGAGCCTACCTCTTGTTTAGCCGCGATTTTGAAGGACGCCGCTTAAATGATATTCGAGCGTTGACAGCTTCCTATCAGGAAGTTTCGGCTATCCCTATGATTATCGCTTCAGATGAAGAGGGCGGGCTTGTGACACGGATTAGCCCCATTTTGTCTAAAGATTTCGAATCGCCTATGGTTCTTTATCAGACAGGCGGGCTGCCTGCTGTTGTTGATGATGCAGCTGCTAAAGCCCAGCTTTTAAAATCAGTCGGTATAACGGCTGGCTTGTTTCCTGTTGCTGATGTTGCAACTGAAAAAAAGGCTTTTATCTATGAACGAACTTTGGGGCAGGATGCACAAACGACTGCCAACTATGTTGCAGGAGTTGTGGAAACTCTAAAAAAGGAACAGTTTGCTTCAACACTGAAACATTTTCCCGGTTATGGCAATAATGCTGATACACATACTGATCTTGTTTATGACCAGCGCAGCCTTGAAGAGCTTGAATCAGCTGATTTTTTACCATTTGCTGCTGGGATTAAGCAGGGAGCAGACAGTATTCTGCTGAGCCATCACATAGTCACATCTATTGATGATGTTCCGGCTTCTCTATCTGAAAAGATGTATACTATTCTAAGAAAAGACCTGAATTTTGACGGCGTAACCATTACAGATGATATGGATATGGCTGCTTTAAATAAATTCACCAGTCAGGAAGAAGCCGCTTATCAAGTTGTCCAAGCCGGCGGAGATATGATTATGAGTTCCAAATATCCCAGTCAAATCACCTATCTTCTTGAAAAAGTTAAAGCGGGAGATCTAAGCGAAGACCGCCTTGATGAATCTGTCAGCCGCATTTTAGCGTGGAAGTACGATTTGGGCCTGCTTAAGAAGCGAGGGAAGTAGCTTTGCTTATTCAGCGGATTTAAACACCTTATTTTTAGTATCTAGGCTATTATAGATTTACCTTTCAAAGTCTGATATAATAAAGGTATTGTTTAGCAAGGTTTGTTTAAACTGTAAAATGGCTGAGGATGGACGAGAGCGCAGCCTCCCTTTGTACCCTTGGTTGCTGTTTTTTTCAGACAGCCTTTATATCTTATTTGAACTGAACACGGGCTAAGCTCTTTGCAAAAAAGAGACGCAGTCGTAGGAAGCGTATGCTGACGTACGAATGTGGCTACTCTGTGAGTGCAGCCTTCCCTAGAGTCTTTAGTGACTCGGCGGTCAGGCTCCTATTTTTGCTGTGAGCTTTAAACGCCCTTTGTATCTTGGTGAAACTGAATACGCCCTAAAATCCTAGTGAAAAAGATGGTATAACCATGCTTTGTAATAGCAATTGATTAGAAAAGCCGTAGCCGTCTGAAAGCTTTGCCGTCCTAGTGGCCGACAGCAGCTTTCTAGTTGTCTTGGCAGAGGTGCGTCTGCGAAATCATAGATTTCGGACTTACCGTCATTTTCATACGGATTTTTAAACGGGCTTTGTATCTTATTTGAGGAGGAAATATGACTGCACAAAAGATGACTGCACAGGAAATTATCGCATTTATTGGGAATGCCAAGAAGCACACACGGGTCAAAGTAACCTTTGAAGGTGAATTAGCTGCTGCTGTGCCGGACAATGTTCTTAAGTTAGGCAATGTCCTTTTTGGAGATTGGCAGGATATTGTTCCGTTGTTAGAAAATTTGACTGAAAATCAGGATTACGTGGTTGAGCAGGACGGGCGAAACACGGCTGTTCCGCTTTTAGACACACGTCACATTAATGCCCGCATTGAGCCGGGAGCTATTATTCGTGATCAGGTTACGATTGAAGATAATGCTGTTATTATGATGGGTGCTGTCATCAATATTGGTGCTGAAATCGGTTCTGGTAGTATGATTGATATGGGTGCAGTTCTTGGAGGCCGTGCTTATGTTGGGAAAAACAGCCATATCGGTGCCGGTGCTGTCCTTGCCGGAGTGATTGAGCCTGCCAGTGCCGAGCCTGTCCGTGTTGGTGACAACGTTCTTGTGGGGGCTAATGCGGTTGTGCTTGAAGGGGTTCAAGTCGGCAGCGGGTCGGTAGTTGCTGCTGGCGCTATTGTCACTGAGGATGTACCGGAAAATGCGGTTGTGGCCGGTGTACCGGCACGTGTTATCAAAAAAATTGATAAGCAAACCCAGCAAAAAACGGCCTTGGAGGATGCTTTGCGCAGCCTTTAAATTTCGCTGTCTTTACTTAGTTAAGCTAAAAAGCTGTCAGAACAGGGGAAATCAGGCTGATAATCTTGATTTTACCGGAGGATTGTAAAAAATGATTGATTTAAAAGCGACACGGCGTGCCCTTCATCAAATACCAGAGATTGGCCTGCAGGAATTTAAAACCCATGATTTTTTGCTCAAAACGATTAAGGATTTAACAGCCTCTAAGGATTTTGTGCATATCAAAACATGGCAGACAGGGATTCTGGTATTTCTGGAAGGCTATCAGCCGGGCAAAATAATCGGCTGGCGGACAGATATTGATGGTCTGCCGATTGTTGAGGAGACCGGCCTTGAATTTAAATCACTTCATACCGACCGGATGCATGCCTGCGGTCATGATATGCATATGACAATAGCTCTGGGATTGTTAGATGATTTGGTGCAGGCTCAGCCAAAGCACCATCTGCTTTTTCTTTTTCAGCCTGCAGAAGAGAATGCGGCCGGAGGGATGCTGATGTATAGAGACGGCGCATTTGGTGACTGGCTGCCGGATGAATTTTACGGCCTGCATGTGCGCCCTGATCTGAAGGTCGGAGATATAGCTACTAACCGCAGTACCTTATTTGCCGGTACTTGTGAGGTGAAAATCACTTTTACCGGTCAGAGCGGTCATGCAGCTTTTCCGCATACGGCTAACGATGCCTTGGTTGCAGCAAGTTATTTTATCACTCAGGTTCAATCGGTAGTCAGCCGCAGTGTTAATCCGATTGAAGGGGCAGTAGTAACTTTTGGGTCTATGCATGCCGGGACAACTAATAATGTTATCGCCGGAACAGCCTCCTTGCACGGAACAATTCGAGCTTTAACTCAAGAAATGAGTTTACATGTTCAAAAGCGGGTTCGTGATATAGCAGAAGGGATTGCTTCCTCGTTTGGCCTTAAACTAGATTTGGAGCTTAATCCCTCAGGTTATCTGCCAGTAGAAAATGACCCTGAATTGGCTGACCGGCTGATGGCCTATTTCTCTGCTCAGGAAGGGGTCAACCTGATTGACTGTGCCCCTGCTATGACTGGTGAGGATTTTGGCTACCTTTTGAATAAAGTGCCCGGTGTCATGTTTTGGCTGGGGGTTGATACGCCCTATCCGTTGCACCATCCTAAAATGAGTCCAAAAGAAGAGGCCTTGTCTTTTGCCGTTCAAACAATTGCTCCTTTTTTAAGAAGCAAGACAAATTAAAGAGCGCTCTAAAGGGAAATAAAAGGAAGTCTTAGAGCTATAGAGCTGTCTTTCTAAAAATTGACACTCCGCTCTTTATACGAAAAAATCCCTGACAGACTATTGCTGTCAGGGATTTTTCAAAGATAAAAGGGAAGAGCGTAAGCATGTCTGCTTACGCCCAGGAGATTTATGAAAAAGGAAATAACTAGGGTAAGGTTATTCCCTTCCCGGCAGCTTTTTCAAGCCGCCGTTTTAGGATAACTATATATTATCAGGGAAAGCTTAAAGAAACCTTAAAATAAACTGTTAGATTATATTTTTTTAAAATCAAACAGACTTTATGTTATGATATTATCATGAACAAAAAAGAAATCAGACAGCATCTCATCAAGAGTTTGAAAACTCAGGGTCAAAAAGAAAAAGCAGGGCTTGATAAGCTGCTGCTGGAAGAGGTCATAAAATCAAGAGCTTACCAAGACAGTCAAGTTATCGCGACTTATATGGCTCTAGCTTTTGAATACAACACCCAGCTCCTGATAGAGAGAGCTGTCAAAGATGGCAAAAAAATTCTTATCCCTCGGACTCAGCCGCAGGGAGAAATGGTATTTGCTCCTTATCATCCCGATTATCTGGTGAAAAGTCAATTTGGTATTCTGGAGCCGGATGGCAGACAGAAGGCAGTTGCTTCCTCAGAGATTGATTTGATACATGTCCCCGGGCTGGCCTTTAACCCGAAAGGTTTTCGCATTGGTTTCGGCAAGGGCTACTATGACCGTTATTTGGGGAATTTTAAGGGCAGGACATTCAGTACGATATATGCCCGGCAAAGGATTGAATTTCAGGAAGATGCGCATGATATTGCAGTAATGGAGGTTTTTTCTCAATGAAAGAAGAATTTAAAAGAAATCCGGTTACCTTATTTTTATTGTCACTGACAAGTTTGCTGTTTCTACTGATGCAGCTGCTGTATTTTGGGCAGGCAACTTCAGTACAGGCGGTGATAACCTTTGGCGGTTTGTACGGTGAAATTCTGAAAATTTTTCCGAATCAGGCTTGGCGCTTGATCACACCGATTTTTGTCCATATAGGCTGGGAGCATTTTATCTTTAATGCCCTGTCCCTCTATTTTATCGGCAGGATAGCTGAACAGATTTGGGGTTCGGGCCGTTTCTTGCTGCTCTACATATTAGCGGGTCTTTCCGGCAATATTTTTGTTTTCTTTTTTGAGCCCTCAGTAGTTGAAGCGGGAGCCTCGACTTCTTTATTTGGTTTGTTTGCAGCAGTTGCCATCATTGGTTATTTTGGCTCTAACCCGATGCTGCGGCAGCTGGGGCGTTCTTATGTTGTATTGATAGTGCTGAATCTGGTTTTTAATCTAGTCACCCCGGGTATTAGCTTATCAGGCCATCTGGGTGGTTTGATCGGCGGTGCTTTGTGTGCTGTTTTTCTGCCAACTCTTTATGAGGCCAATACTTTCAGCAGAACCCAGCGCCTGTCAGCTCTTTTAGTTTATCTGGCTTTGATGGCCACTATGCTTTTTGCTGCCTTTTCTTAGGGAGATGAATCTTATAAAAAAGCCTCTTTGGAGATCAGACAATCGTTCTGATTCCCAAAGAGGCTTTTTATAAAGATTAAGTCTGATCCGACAGGCTTTGTCCTAAACTGATAATATAGCGTTTCAAATCATCTTTAACTTGAGGGTGCTGCAAAGCATAATCAATAGAGGTTTTCATAAAGCCAAATTTATCTCCGACATCATAACGGCTGCCGGTGAACTCACGAGCAAAAACACGCTGAGTTTTGTTAAGTGTATCGATAGCATCAGTCAGCTGAACTTCATTTCCGGCACCTGGCTCCTGATTTTCCAGAATAGCAAAAATTTCAGGCGTCAGCAGATAGCGGCCAATAATAGCTAAGTCACTTGGTGCTTCTTCCGGCAGGGGTTTCTCAACAAAAGTATCTACGCTGTACAGACCGTTGACCCCTTCGCCTTGAGGGGCGATAACGCCGTAGGCAGCTGTTTCTTCATGAGGGACCTGCATGACAGCAATTGTAGAGGCATGGGTTGCTTCGTAGTCGTCTATCAGCTGTTTGGTCAAAGGGACAGCCTGACTGCCGGTGATATCCACCAAATCATCGCCCAGCATGACCACAAACGGTTCATTGCCGACAAAAGCCTTAGCCTGCAGAACAGCATCGCCCAGTCCGCGTGGATGACTCTGGCGGATGAAGTGAAGGCGGATACCAGTTGTTTCATCGACCAATTTTAATAAATCATTTTTTCCTTTTTCTTTGAGGTTGTATTCTAATTCAAAATTGGAATCAAAGTGGTCTTCGATAGAACGCTTTGACTTACCGGTAACAACTAAAATGTCCTCAATACCTGATTTCAAGGCTTCTTCAACAATAAACTGAATAGTCGGCTTATCCACAATTGGCAGCATCTCCTTGGCGAGAGCTTTGGTGGCAGGTAAGAAACGTGTTCCGAGACCAGCTGCAGGTATCACTGCTTTTCTGACTTTTTTCATAAAAAACTCCTTTAAACTGCTAGGCTTATTATACCATATTTCTCATTTTTTCAGTAGCTGTCTGATGATTTAGTGCCATTCATTCTCTGACCGAAATTCATTGGACATCATGCCGAGAATGCTTTCTTTAACATCGGCCCCTTCGTAAATAGCCTTGTAGATAGCTGTTGTAATAGGCATATAAACCCCGAGCTCTTGGGAGATTTCATAAGCGACCTTAGTGGTTGAGATTCCTTCAATAACCATTCCCATATTGCGTTCAATATCTTCCAATTTTTCTCCGCGTCCCAGTGCATCTCCTGCCCGCCAGTTGCGGGAATGAACAGAAGTTCCGGTAACAATCAGGTCGCCCACTCCGGAAAGACCGCTGTAAGTCAGAGGATCCGCGCCCAGTTTGACACCAAGTCTGGTAATTTCTGCTAAACCGCGAGTAATGACAGCTGCCTTAGCATTGTCTCCATAACCGAGACCGTGCAGGGCTCCTGCTCCGACAGCAATAATATTTTTCAGTGCCCCTGCTGTTTCAACTCCGATAACATCAGTATTGGTATAAAGCCGGAAATAACTGTTGCTGAAAAGTTTTTGCACATATTTAGCGGCTTCTAAATCTTTTGAAGCAGCAGTGATTAAGGTGATATCCCGCACAATGGTTTCTTCTGCATGGCTGGGGCCGGAAACTACAACAATGTCACTGCGAAGGTCGGACGGAATTTCTTCTTCTAAAATAACGGACAAGCGCTCATGAGTTCCGGGCTCCAGACCTTTAGATGCATGCATCATGATAACCTTGTGTTCTAAACATTCAGCCACTTGTTTAGCAACCAGCCGAGTAACCTTTGTTGGGACTACAAAAAGAACAGCATCTGCATCACGGAGGGCTTCTTCTAAATCAAGAGTTGCTTTAATTTTGTCATCCAATACGATATCTTTAAAGTACAGCGTATTTTTATGCTGACTGTTTAACTCTTCAATCTGTTCCGGCAGGTTTCCCCAGAGGCAAACCTCATGGCCATTGTCATTAAGGACCTGCGCCAGGGCTGTCCCCCACGAACCGGGACCTAAAACGGCAATTTTCTGTTTAGACATCACTACACTCCTTATATTAAGATACAAAGCCCGTTAAGAACGCAAAAGGAAAATAGGCGGTAAGTCCGAAATCTCTGATTTCGCAGACGCACCCCTGCCAGAACGACTAGAAGGGTGCGGTCGGCCGTAGGACGACAAAGCCTTCAGACGTTTACGGCTACCTAACTGTGAAATCAATTCTATATTTGATCATGCTTTTTCCCGCAGCGTTTAGGGCGTGTTCAATTCACAAGATACAAAGCCCGTTAAGAACGCAAAAGGAAAATAGGCGGTAAGTCCGAAATCTCTGATTTCGCAGACGAACCCCTGCCAGAACGACTAGAAGGGTGCGATCGGCCGTAGGACGACAAAGCCTTCAGACGTTTACGGCTGCCTAACTTGAAATCAGTTCTATATTTGACCATGCTTTTTTCCCGCAGCGTTTAGGGCGTGTTCAATTTCCCAGAAAACCTAAGTCTGTATCAATATAGTTGGATACAAAGGTGTCTGATAGCGTTTTTATTAATAATTCCTAAACAGACAGCTTTCCATTAACTTAGGTTTAGGCTAATAATACCCATGTTTATTTCATTATAACATAGCCTGTGCTTTTGTATGAGATTTTACTGGAAATAAAAAGATATCTGTTTAAGCTGTCAGTGTAAAAGTGTCTAAATTAGGGGCTGATGCTGTTATACGACAAAGCAGCAGTTCCTGACCTGGACCCGCTTATTCTCGCTTCCAATTTTTAGGTCTTAACTATTGCCAACTGTTCCTAATTTTGTTATTCTATAAATGTCTTCAGGGCAGGGTGCAATTCCCGACCGGCGGTGACTTTTCGTTTACTGTTCCAGCTTGATGGCCTGCAGAGTAGTTCTGCAGAGCTGATGCTTAAAAATAAGCAGCAGGAATATGAAGCGAGAAGAAGTCCGCGAGCGCAAGCTGATGCGGTGCAATTCCGCAACCGACAGTAAAGTCTGGATGGGAGAAGACGAAGGGCTTTTTGTTTTGTCTGCGGCAAAATAATACTCTTTGGGACTTCTTCCAATTGTTAAAAATTGGAGGAATTTTTTATGACTAAAACACGGCAAATGGCTTATATTGCCATTCTTTCAGCTCTTTCATTTCTGCTGATGTATATCCAGTTTCCCTTGATTCCGTCGGCTGGTTTTTTGCAGGTTGATTTTTCGATATTGCCTGTTCTGCTCGGTCTGGTCATTTTTGATTTAAGCAGTGCTTATGCGATTTTAATCATCAGGACGCTTCTTAAACTCTTGCTAAATAATGGCGGCGTTTCAACCTTAATCGGTCTGCCCATGAATTTTGTGGCTCTCGGCCTCTTCGTGTTGGCTCTGGCTCTGCTTTGGAATAAAAAGCGGACGGTTAAAAACTATATTGTAGGGTCAGTCGTAGGAACACTCGGCTTGACTGGAGCAATGTTTATTCTCAATTACATTTACGCTGTACCACTTTATGCCAGATTTGCTCATTTTGATATTGACGCGCTTTTAGGTTTAGGGAATTATCTGTTTGCGATGGTCATCCCATTTAACCTACTTGAGGGTCTCATTTTTGCTGTGACCTTTTTGCTTTTATATACGTGCTTAGAGCCTGTTTTAAAGAAACTATAGCCCTTTATGGTATAATAACAGTTATGAAAAATAAACAGACTTATTTGATGCTGGCTTCCTTTGCTTTGCTCCTTTTTATGGCTTTGGGCTATTTGGTCAGATTTTACCCTGAGACTCTGGCAGAGCTTGACGCCGCAGTTCAGACGGGCTTGCGAGGGCATTTGCCGCATTTTCTGACGGCTTACTTTAAAACGGTGACTGTCGTTGGCAATGCTTCCATTCTTATTGCAGGAACAGTCTTATGTGCTCTTTTCTTTGCTTGGGTTAAAAAATGGCGGGCTGAAGCCTGCTTCTTGGCAGGCAATTTGCTGCTGATACTTATTTCCTCAACAGCTTTTAAGTATTTATATCAGCGTCCTCGGCCAAACATGCTCTATCTGATTGAGAAACCCATCGGTCCGTCCTTTCCCAGCTGGCATGCTGCCTCGACTTGCCTTATTTTTGGGGCATTGATGATTATTGCAGCACAAAGGCTGAAGAAAACTTGGCTGAAATATGCCTTAGAGCTCTTGTTAGCCCTGCTGCTGATCAGTGTCGGCCTATCTCGTATCTATTTGGGGGTTCACTATCCTTCAGATATTGTGGGCGGCTGGCTGCTTGCGGCAGCTCTGCTTGCCTTTCTTTATCCTTTTTATGAACAGAGACGCTTCATCTGGCGCTTTCAAAGTAAGCAAAGATAAGGATTGGCAGCTGGAAATTTTCAGTCTCTAACAGCAGTCCTATTACAAGGGGACTGATTCAATGATGATTTCAGCCCAAACCAAAAATTGGAGAGTAAGGACAAATCGGTGACGATTTTCCCTCACTCTCCTTTTTTCAGTAGAAGTGCTATAATAAAAATATGAACAAACGCTATCATACATTAAATGCATATTACCGTCGGCTATTTGGTGAAAAAATTTTCAAAGTTCCTATTGATGCCGGCTTTGACTGCCCCAACCGCGACGGAACGGTAGCACATGGGGGCTGTACTTTCTGTACAGTATCGGGATCTGGAGATGCTATCGTGGCACCTGATGCGCCAATCCGTGAACAGTTCTACCGAGAGGTGGATTTTATGCACCGTAAATGGCCGGAGGTCAGAAAATATTTGGTCTATTTTCAAAATTTTACGAATACTCATGACACTCTTGATGTTATTCGCGAGCGCTATGAACAGGCCATCAATGAACCGGGTGTGATTGGCATCAACATCGGAACCAGACCAGACTGCCTGCCGGACGAGACGATTGCCTATTTGGCAGAATTATCAGATCGGATGCATGTGACGGTTGAACTCGGTTTACAGACGACTTATGAAGAAACTTCCCGCCTGATTAACCGGGCTCATTCCTACGATTTGTATGTCGAAACAGTTAAACGGCTTCGCCGCTACCCCAAGATTGAAATTGTATCGCACCTGATTAACGGTCTGCCGGGTGAAACAGCAGAAATGATGGTGGAGAATGTCAGGCGCTGTGTGACGGATAATGACATTCAGGGCATCAAACTCCATCTGCTGCATTTGATGACCAATACACGTATGCAGCGCGATTATCATGAAGGGCGCCTGAAGCTTCTCAGCCAAGATGATTATGTCAAAATTATCTGCGATCAGCTGGAAATCATTCCTAAACACATTGTGATTCACCGCCTTACCGGGGATGCTCCTCGGCATATGCTGATTGGTCCGATGTGGAGCCTGAATAAATGGGAAGTCCTCAACAGCATAGATCAGGAAATGGAAGCCAGAGGTTCTTATCAAGGCTGTCGCTTATGAGCATGCTGCAATTGAGAGCCCGCAAGAAGGCGAAGAGCTTTCAGGGATTAAATAAAAAGGAGCTTTTATGATTAAAAAACCGCTTGATTTGTCTCATGAATTTTTGGCGGAAGTACTGGATGCGAACAGTACTGCTCTTGATGCGACGATGGGAAACGGGCACGACACGATCTTTTTAGCCCGTTTAGCTAAGGATGTTTATGCCTTTGATATCCAGGAAGAAGCGGTTATGCAGACGAAAAAACGGCTGCAGGAGGCAGGACTGACAAATGTTCAGCTTATTTTAGACGGGCATGAGCATCTTGACCGTTACCTTGACTCCATCAATGCTGCCATCTTTAATCTGGGCTACCTACCCAAAACGGACAAATCGATTACGACAAAACCGGCAACAACCCTGCAAGCTCTGCAGAAAGCTTTGGACTGTCTGCAGATCGGCGGGCGGGTGGCTTTGATGGTTTATCATGGGCACAGAGGCGGTGCTGAAGAAAAAGACGCTGTTTTGACTTTTGTAAAAAGCTTGCCGCAAACTCAATATTCAACTATGCTTTACCAGCCTTTAAACCAAATCAATACCCCGCCTTTTTTAATCATGATTGAAAAGTTAAAATAAGATATAAAAAGCAGGGCTGCTCCCTACTTTCACATGGATTTGATCCGTATCAATTCCCAATATGCAAAATCTGTTTTAATAAAAAGCGACAGTTTTTAAGTAATCTGCACCCATTAGGTTTTATGTTTAACTTTTGAGGTGCGGATTAAAGGCTGCCGCTTTTTATTTGATTTCCGGTTTGATAAAAAAACGCTGCTTATCAATGGGCAGAATGCTGACAGGATTTTCATAAAAATTTTCCAGTACATGAGGAGCAATGACGTCTTCTTTTTTACCCTGGGCAATGATTTCACCCCTGCGCAGCAGAAGGATATGCTCCATACTTTTAGTAATTTCTTCGGCATGGTGCGTAACAAAAATCAGAGTCGGTGCCTTTGGCAGCTTTGCAATACTTTCAATCTGTGATAAAAGTTTTTCCCGGGCAAAGAGATCCAGACCGCTGGTCGCCTCATCTAAAATGATGATTTCCGGTTCTTCCATCAGACTGCGGGCAATGAGCAGGAGCTGCTTTTCGCCTTGTGAGAGACTAGCATAAGGCCGTCCCAGCAAATGCCTGCCGCCGAGCATCGTCAGCATTTCTCTTGCTTCACCGAGCTCTTTTTCGCCGTAGGCTTTATAGAGGATACTGGATTTATATTTACCGGTCAAAACAATTTTTTCTGCCAGCATCTGCTTTGGCAGCCGTTCAGCGATAAAAGAACCGACAGTACCGATTTTTTTACGGATTTCAGCTATGTCCCCCTGTCCAAAGGACAGCCCTAAAATTTCCATTTCCCCTTCTGAAGGAAAATATTCGGCCATGAGGAGTTTGAGCAATGTCGTTTTTCCAGAACCGTTCAGCCCCAAAACTGCCCAAGTCTGCCCTCTTTCTACTGTCCAGTTAAGATTCTTTAAAAGTGTTTGATTCTGTCTGATAAGGCTGACATTTTTCAGAGAAATAACCGCCATCCTTCCCCCCTTAAACAAGATACAAAGCCCGTAAAAAACGCAAAAGGAAAATAGGAGACTGACCGATGAATCCAAAAAGATTCGAGGTCAGGCTATCTTTTTCCCGCAGCGTTTAGGGCGTGTTCAATTAACAAGATACAAAGCCCGTAAAAAAGGCAAAAGGAAAATAGGCGGTAAGTCCGAAATCTCTGATTTCGCAGACGCCCCCCTGCCAGAACGACTAGAAGGGTGCGGTCGGCCGTAGGACGACAAAGCCTTCAGACGTTTACGGCTGCCTAACTGTGAAATCAGTTCTATATTTGACCATGCTTTTTCCCGCAGCGTTTAGCCCGTGTTCAATTTAGTCTTTTTCATTATAGCATATCTAAAAGGGTATAGCCAAGCAGGAGTTGGTAAGGATCTGCCCTTATAGGTAAAGCAGATCTGCCCCAAGGCTGGTTGAGGTTTTAAGTCCAATAGACGGCAGACGAAAAGGCAAAGATGTTTTTTTGATGACAGCAGGATTAAAAATAGCCAGCTTATCGTCAATCTTTAGGAAATGTGCTATAATGGGAATACTATCACTTTTTAGGAGAAATAACCAATGGAAGACCCCGGCAGTCAGCCCTTACTTTTTCAATTTATTTTACTACTGATTTTGACGCTTTTAAATGCCTTTTTCTCAGCCAGTGAAATGGCCTTGGTCTCGCTCAACCGTTCGCGAGTAGAGCAAAAAGCAGAAGAAGGCGATAAAAATTATAGCCGCTTGCTGTCAGTCCTTGACAAGCCTAATAACTTTTTATCAACCATTCAGGTTGGTATTACTTTTATCGGCCTGCTTTCTGGGGCCAGTTTAGCTGATTCTTTGGGAACACAGGTTGCCGTTTGGTTTGGAAATTCAGCAACGGCCAAAACGGCAGGAAGTCTCATTGCGCTTATTTTTTTAACCTATGTGTCCATCGTCTTGGGAGAACTTTACCCTAAGCGTATCGCAATGAATCTTAAGGACAGATTGGCTATTATTTCAGCGCCTGTCATTATTGTGCTCGGCAAGCTTGTCAGCCCTTTTGTCTGGCTTTTATCAGCTTCGACCAATGTATTGAGCCGGATTACTCCTATGACTTTCGATGATGCTGATGAAAAAATGACACGGGATGAAATTGAGTATATGCTGTCAAACAGCGAGGAAACACTTGATGCAGAAGAGATTGAAATGCTGCAGGGAGTGTTTTCACTGGATGAAATGATGGCGCGCGAGGTGATGGTTCCTCGGACAGATGCCTTCATGATTGACATTAACAATGATACTAGAGAAAATATTGAAGAGATTTTAAAGAAAAACTTCTCCCGTATACCTGTCTATGATGATGACCGCGATAAGGTTATCGGTGTTCTTCATACTAAACGGATTTTAGATGTGGGATTTCGCGATGGCTTTGCCAATATTGTCCTGCGCAAGCTTCTGCAGGATCCGCTTTTTGTTCCCGAAACAATCTTTATTGATGATTTGCTGAGACAGCTCCGCAATACTCAAAATCAAATGGCTATCTTGCTGGATGAATACGGTGGGGTTGCTGGTTTGGTCACTCTCGAGGATTTATTGGAGGAAATCGTCGGTGAAATCGATGATGAAACGGACAAGGTTGAGCAGTTCGTCCACGCTATCGGGGATAATACCTATATTGTTCAGGGGACGATGACTTTAAACGACTTTAATGAACACTTTGATGTTGAACTGGAAAGCGATGATGTTGACACGATAGCCGGCTACTATCTGACCGGTGTCGGCACGATTCCCAGTCAGGAAGAAAAGGAAAGCTTTGAAGTGGACAGTAAGGAGAAACATCTGCATATTATCAATGATAAGGTTAAAGACGGTCGCATTACAAAGCTGAAGGTGCTCATCTCTGATATAGAACAGTATCTTGAAGAAGACTAAGCAAATCTTAGTCTTTTTATGTTGAAAAATGATATAATAGCATTAGGTAAACGATTGCAAAGGAGGGACATCATGACAGAGATTGATTACGGTCAAGTTACAGGAATGGTTCATTCGACTGAAAGTTTCGGATCTGTAGACGGTCCCGGAATTCGTTTTGTCATTTTTATGCAGGGCTGCAAACTGCGCTGTCAATACTGCCATAACCCGGATACGTGGGCCATGGAAACTAATATGTCCCAGGAAAGGACGGTAGATGATGTTTTAAATGAAGCCCTGCGCTATCGCCATTTTTGGGGGAAAAACGGTGGTATTACGGTCTCAGGCGGTGAAGCCATGCTGCAGATAGATTTTATTACGGCTCTTTTCATCAAGGCAAAAGAACTAGGTATTCACTGTACTTTAGATACCTGTGGTTTTGCCTATCGGCCTACTCCTGAATACCATAAAATTGTAGACAAGCTTTTGGCGGTAACCGATTTAGTGCTTTTGGATATCAAGGAAATCAATCCAGAGCAGCACCTTTTTGTCACCCGCCAGCCTAATAAAAATATCCTGCTTTTTGCTCAATATCTTTCAGATAAGGGGATTCCTGTCTGGATTCGCCATGTTCTGGTACCTGGTCTGACAGATATTGATGAACACTTAATTGAGCTGGGAGAGTTTGTGGCAACACTAAAAAATGTCGATAAGTTTGAGATTTTGCCCTATCATACTCTGGGAGAATTTAAGTGGCATGAACTGGGTATTCCTTACACGCTTGAAGGGGTTAAGCCGCCGACTAAGGAACGGGTGCAGAACGCTAAAAAGCTGATGCATACAGAAAACTATAAGGATTATATGACGCGCGTGCATGGCTGATAGAGTGTATCAGCCGCTCTTACTGCTACAGTAAGAGCGGCTTTCTTTGTTTCTTGAAAACTACTGCTGTCTTATTAGTTTTAAAGTACAAAAAACCATCAGCTCTGAAAAAGCTGATGGCTGTAATATCAAAGGAAAGGACGGGATTTGAACCCGCGTGTGAACAAAGTCCACTTGCCGGATTTCGAGTCCGGTGCCGTACCAAGCTGGGCCACCTTTCCAAAATAAAAGAGCTGCGCTCTAGGTAAAAAGGGTTAAAAATAATCGCAGCAATAAAAAAATGCGGAAAAAGGGATTTGAACCCTCACGCCCTTAAGGGCACATGCGCCTGAAGCATGCGTGTCTGCCGTTCCACCATTTCCGCATTAACAGAGACTATTATAACCTAATTTGAAAAAAAATCAAGTGTTTTAGCTGACAGAAATGTATGAAATTTTTCTAAAGGCTCCGGAATCCTGTAAAATCAAGCTATTCCCGTTTTTGAAAAATTGCAGGTCTTTCCCTCTATAGGTAAACCCTATATTGGATTTTCTCCTTTTAATCTTTTTGAGAAGGAGAAGATTCTTCGTCCGTTTTCTTATTTTTGCCGTGAACTTTTCGCTGTCTCTATATCTTGTGAAATTGAACAGACCTTAAAATCCTAGTGAAAAAAGATGACATCCGCCGTGATGCGATTCACCGGTCGTTTGTCTCTACTTTCAGTTGTTTTTTAAGCCCTTTGTATCTTGTTAGTTGAATACGGGCTAAGTTCTGTGCAAAAAAGAGACGCAGTCGTAGGAAGTGTATGCTGACGAACGAATGTGGCTGTTCTGTGAGTGCAACCCTCCCTTGAGTCTTTAGTGACTCGGCGGTCAGGCTCCTATTTTTGCTGTGAGTTTTAAACGCCCTTCTGTATCGTATCTTTATTCAGCTTTGCTGGCTGCGAAAAGAAACCGTTTTCTTTTTATGGTATAATGGCCTTGAGACAAAGAAACGAGGTGATGTCATGAGAGAAGTTGTTAAAACACTGTTTGGCCGAATTGACACGCAGGATATTTATAGCTACACATTTGAAACGGATACTGGCTACCGTTTAACCAGTATGCCTTATGGTGCTACGATACTGAATTATGTGACGCCGGATAAAGACGGGCATTTTGCCAATATTAACCTGCGCTTTGACCGTTTGGAAGACTATCTGGTTAAAGGTCCGAAATTTGGTGCCAGCGTTGGTCCGGTTGCCGGCCGCATTGGCCAGGGCAAGTTTGAATTAAATGGGAAGACCTATCAGCTGCCGCAAAATAATAAGACTAATAATATGCACAGCGGGTTAGATGGTATTCATGTCGCATTGTTTGAGGTTGAAGAGCTGACGGATTGTTCTGTAACTTTCTATACTGAGCGTGCCGATGGCTTCGGCGGTTTTCCCGGTCCTGTTAAAATTTGGATTACGCACAGCTTAGCAGAGAATGGGACATTGACGCTGACTTACGAAGCAACTGCGGATAAGGATACTCTTTTCAATCCGACAAATCACGCTTATTTCAATCTCAGCGGGGATAAGTCCCAGCTAATTGATGACTTTCAGCTTAAGCTTAATGTAACAGGCTATTATCCCTTGAATGAAGCCAGCCTGCCAACTGAAACAATCGACAGTCAGAGTGATTTTGTACAGAAACTGATGGCAGGAACAGCTATTGGAGCGATCAGACAATCATCACATCCGCAAATCCGCCTGGCTGGCGGTATTGATCATCCTTTTGCGATTGATCCAAAACAAGAGGCAGCAGCAGAATATTATGATCCTAAGTCGGGACGCCTGCTGACTGTTGAGACTGACTGTGACTGTCTGATTGTCTATACTGCAAATAACTATAATGATTTTACCAAATCTAAGGGCCATCCGGCTCACAATGGCTTAGCCTTGGAAACTCAGGCTATTCCTGATGCGATTCATCGTGCAGAGAAAGGTCAGGTTATTTTACGAGCCGGTCAGTTTTTAAAAACCTCAACGCGTTACCGTGCGACAGTTAGATAGTTAGATAGGGAGCCATCACTAAAACGATTCTAGTGATGGTTTTTATTTCTACCATTTGTCAAGTGTATCAAGGCTTTAGATGTCAATTATTTTAAAGACGGCAGCTCATGTTGGGTTACTGTCTTGTTTTTTCGAGTTTCCCAATTTCAAAAATTGTACGCAAAAACAACACCCTATTTGAAAATTTTTGATAAGGTGTTACAGTGTTACAATGATGAAGCGTAACCGATTTTACCGATTTTGGGTTGAAGTGTAATCGTAAAGTTGGTTATGCGTTATAAGGTAATACATTGTCCTGATGAGGCGATGTATAGAGGCAATCGTGTGTGGCTTGGTTGAAGTTGTCTGCGATTGCCTTTTTCGTTTCTCATAAAAATCGGCGATATGACAAGGATTAGTGTGGCTGGCAGAAGCGATGTTATGAATACACTTAAACAGAATCTTTCTGGCATAGGGATTCCCCCGTTTAGTGATGTATTCTTGAGCTAGGAAATTGCCCGATTCATAGTGTCTGAGGTCAATGCCAATAAAGGCGTTGATTTGGTTGGCAGACTGAAAACGACGAATGTCACCTAGTTCGCCAATAATGCTTGTCGCTGTTGTTTCAGCGATACCAGGTATAGACAGTAAGATGTCGTATTCTGGTAATGGTTGAGCGAGTTGCACCATGTCATCTAATAGCGCTTGTCTGCGTTCAGAAAGTCTAAGCCATTCTTGAGCATAGTAACGGACCTCTTCAAGTATTGGAGAGGTTTTCTTGACGGCAGAGTAGCTTTGTTTAGTCAGTTCAAGCATTTTATCCGCCAAAGCAGCCACACGCTTTTCAGAAATGCGTTTTGAAGTAGACTGCCGGATACTATTTGATAGCTCATCTTTGTTCAAATCGAGCACGAAATCTTTGCTCGGAAAAGTAGAGACCAAGTTCCAGTATTGTTCACCTGTTGGTGTTGACAAGATAGTCTCCAAGTTCGGAAAAGTTACCTGCAAGACCTTATGAAGACGGTTTTTAGCACGGACACTATCCTCAGTCAGGTTCTGATAGAATCGGCTGAGGTCACGTAGTTCTTGATAAACTGGTTCTTGGACATAGCTTGATTTGCGATTGAGGACGAATTGAGATGCCGCTAATTTTTCAGCGTCAATCTTGTCCGTTTTACGGACACGCAAGTGATCGAGTTGCTTCTTAGCTTCCAAGGGATTGAGCCGTGTATAAGCGTAGCCCTTGTTCTCCAGAAAGCTCTGAAGACGGCGTGAATAACCCCCTGTTGCTTCAAAGACAATCTCAGGCTGGTGGACGGTCTCTAAGTCGCCCAGTAACCGAGAAAATCCAATGGCATCATTTGTCATAGTATAGCTATGAACCTTATCACCATTGACCAAAATAGCCACTTCTGAACTCGCCTTACTCACATCAATTCCGAAAACTGCACGCATGATATTACCTCTTTGTCTTGATTGCTTCCCTATTTTAGTGATGTCATTTTCAATACCCGACGTTAAACGCCCCACATACTTTGATAACATTCTCTCTAAAATAGGTGTCTTGCCAGTTTTATATACGACGTCTAGCGTCAAAAACCCCTACAACTTAACAAGACACCTCTACTTAACACAAAGAAAAAGTAGTGAGTACTCTCTCCCGTCGGAGATTTCCTCACTACTAATCTTAGTATGTTTTATAGCAATATTTGAACAGCTAGGACTTTTAAAGCAGTTCAAGCTTAAAGGGCTTGTTGATCCAGATGAGAAAGAGAAGCCGTTAAAAAAACAATCACCTTGACTTGTAGTTAACTGTAAGTGCTGCACTGTTAAACAGTGAAAAGATGAAAGCTTAGATTGTCGGCTGTACGGCAAAGCAGTATTTGGCTTATGCAAGGACATATTTCCCAAACAGCGGCGGTACTTATCTCCAAGTACTGCTCTCTGCCTGCTGTCTTTGCCTTATTGAACTGTTGATAATCAAAATACTTATATCATCACACAGGTTTCTGAAAAATATCATATTAGCCCCAATACCCTGAGCTATTATGAGCGTATCGGACTTTTACCGTCAGTTCCGCGAAAAAACAATGGCAACCGTTGCTTTACAGACGATTTGAACAAATGGCTGGAGATGGTTATCTGTTTTCGGCACTCGGGAATTCCTATTGAGGCTCTGCTGCGTCAGCAGCGGGAGATGCTTCTGGAAAAAGAAAAGCAAGCTAATTTACAGCGCAGTATTGACCGCTTAAGCCGTAAAATTAGCCTTTATGAAACGGGTGAAATTCTGCAAGATGACAGCTGGAAACAAAGCTAAGAAATTAACAGTTTGCAGCATAAAATCAGACTGAAAGCGGGACATCATTTTTTAAATACTTTTACATAGAGAAGGAATTATACTAGAGGTGCTAATTCTATTAGATGGCAAGTATAATTGAGGCAAGCTAAAACTGCCTGCATTATGACGCTAAATTCTCATTATCATCATTTGCAATATAGTTATTCTCAACGGTTTGTCTTCAATTTATAAATTTGTGCTTTTAAAGCCCTCATATCTTAACAGATTTGGGATATTTAAGGGGGAATCTGAGAGTCAATCAGCAGAATAAGATTATTATTCTTGGATTCTTTTGCTAATAACATTGGAAACACTTGACCGCTGTGCCGCATTTTTCAGTTTATTCGCCGGATGTTTTGGTGTTTTAACTAGCTTTTTGAGACTTAGCTTCACTCAGTGCACAAAAAACAGAGAGTGGGACAAAAATCGGTAAATCGTCATAAAATGCCGATTTCGATTTTGCTGTCCCACCTCCTCACAGTTGATTAGGGAGGTCGCTATCCCTAGATTGACCAGGGATAAGAATTTCCAATTAACCACTGCGTCAAACGCATCCATCTAAAAAAGTTATAGGGGCAGGAACTTTTGTCCCAGCCTCTGTAACTATATGATATAAAATAAGTCATTTTGATATTTTACCAACTACCCAATTAGCAACTTTTTGTGAAAGAAGAATCGGTCCTGTAATAACTGGATAGTAGCCCCCTTTAATATCAAATAATTCTTTATCAGTCAATGGCTTGGTTTTTTTCATATTAGACTTCCTTTCTATTTTTTTATGTCTCCAGTATACAGTAAAACAAAAAAAGTAACATGACTTGTAAGTCAGGTTTAAATAATTATTTAATAGGCAGCGGGAATTAACATTTTTTACGTATAGTAAAGTATAAGCTGATTAACATTGCTACATATCGGTTAATTTAATAGCCATAAATTAGTATCTTCTGTATCTTACGTATAGTAGCTCTAAAAATTTGTGCAAAGTCAACTACTTACAAAAATTATAAAGAGTGTTACTTGTTTTTTCAGTACTGCTATGCTATACTAAAAATCAATTAAAACGAATTCGTGAGATATTTTTTTATTATACAGTATCAAAACAATTTGGAGACTGCTATGGATCATATTAAAAGCGCAATTGGGAAAAAAATTCGAAGTACGAGAATTAATAAAGGATTGACACAAGCAGATATTTGCGATGATGAATCGGAATTTACACTTAGACAATTAGCAAGAATTGAGAATGGACAGGCAATGGTGACAATTCCTAAACTTTTATTTTTAGCTAAAAAATTGGAGATTCCGATTCAAGATTTAGTTGATATCGAAAAAATAGAGATTCCGAAGCGTTATTTAGAATTAAAAAATAGACTTATCAAAAGTCATACCTATGGCGATAAGGAGAGAATTGCTAAACAGGAAGAAATATTTGATGAAATTTATAATAACTATTATGATTTCCTTCCTGAAGAAGAACAGTTACTAGTTGAGGCTCTACAGGTACAACTAAATGTTTTTACGAGTAGGGATATAGGTTTTGCTTTAGGCTTTTTAGAGGAATATTTCCAACAAATACTCACCAAAAAGAACTACAGCTACAATGATTTGCTGATTGTATATGTCTATTTTACGTGTTGTGCAATGGGGCTTGAAGATAAAGAGTACTTTGATGAACTTTCGAAAAAAGTTCTACTTCATGTTGATTATAGTGACTTAGAAAAACTTTATCTAGTAGAGAGGGTTTTACTGAGCATTCTTGTTCAAGTTGATCCTACAGAGTATTTAATTTATACAAAAATATTTAGAGAAATTATGAAGGAATCTAATCATTTTCAGCATAAGCCAGTAGTCTATGTTTTCGAAGCAAAATACTATTTAGATATCGAACAAAATAAAAATAAAACAATAGAGTCTTATGATAAAGCTATTATGTTTGCTAAAATGCTCAATGATGAAGTATTAGCGAGAAATATTGAAATAGAAAAAAAGAATGATTTAACAACCTGACTCAAAAGTCATGTTATTTTTTAATTTTTTTCAGTATACTAAAGCCATAGATATAAAATTTAAGTAAAAGAAAGGAGAGCACAATGGTTTTAATTTCTGGTCCATTGGAAGTTTGCCCATGGATTCTAGTATGAAATACGGAATAGAATTTGGATGCATAGAATATCAAAAATTATGATTAAAAAACATACTAATCTAAAATGTCAATGTCTATGTAGAACTGACGTAAATCATAGGCTTTTCAAAATTATTTTATTTACTTAAAATTTTAATTAATTGTAGGGCTGTTAATTTAAAGATGATAAAATTGATAAATCTTCGATAGAGTTAGCTGAAAATGATATTCTTATAGCATTGAAATCGTTTGTTTCGTTCTTGACAAAGCAAAATATATGAAGAAAGGTGGTAATTTACTATGACTAAATTTGGAGTAATGGATAGTATTTCTAAAAACTACATGGCTCTTTCGGATAAAGAGTTGATGAATACAGAGGGGGGAATTGTAGTTACAGGCACAGCAGTAGGAATAGGTGTTGGAATTTTTACAGGAAGTTTTGCAGTAGGATATGCTATTGGACAAAGTACTAAAAGATAACAGATTTTAGTAGCAAAGGAGTAAAAATGATTATTACAGGAAAACACATTTTTAACCTGGTATATGTATTTAATTTAATTTTTCATACTCTTTTTATCAGTTATCAATTAATACAGCATAATACACTTGACGCTGCTTATCTAATTGTAGCAGGTGCTAGTGTTGCAGTAACAACATTAATTTATATTATAACTAAAGAGAGTAAGCTGGGTACGTAAATTAGAGATATAATGTAAAGGAGGATATTATGACTAAATTTGAAACAATAGATAATATTGCTAAGAACTATGTAGAACTTTCGGATAAAGAGTTGATGGAAACGGAGGGCGGTTCAATTACTTTAACAACAGGAGCGTTGATTGGGCTTGGTCTAGGAGCAGCTGGATTTGGAGCAGGATATTATTTTGGTCATAAGTAAAAGAGGCAAATAAATATGATGAGGATGGGATAGCCACTATGTGTACACTTGTCTTTATCTTATGGAATTTGTCCTATATTCTTAATGGTTTAAAAATAACTTATTGGTTCAATATAGATTTAATTCCGCTACCTATTGTAGTTATTCTACATCTAGTTATTTATGAAGGGAGTAGAATAATTACAGGTAGTTAATCAATTTACAGAAAAAATCTGTTCTTCGCTTGACGCTAAGACAAGTGGAGAACAGATTTTAGCAATAAAAAAATGATTATCACAGAAAAACACATTTTTATCAGTAATCAACTAATATAACATAATACATTTGATACTATTTATTTAATTATAGCAGCGAGTTTAGGAATAGGATTTGCTGGAGGCTACACCTAGCTAGAATTTTTGGTTGAAATACTAAGCAATATAACTAAGAATTATACGACTCTTTCATACAAAGAGTTAATGCAATTGAAAGTGGAATTAGGTCTGTAGTATTACTGCTAGACATATTTTTAGTTGTAAAAAAGATGGTATTAACGAAAAAATTTGAACTTTTTTTCAGTTCAGCAACCTGACTTAGGAGTCATGTTGCTTTTTTATATTTTCAGATATACTAAGACCTAAGACCATAAAAAAGAAAGCTATAAAAACTAAGTAAAAGGGAGGAGAACGCAATGGCATTAATTTCAGCTCCATTAGTAACTTGTGTATAGTTTATGGGATGAAATACAGAATAGAATCCCAAAGTATAGAATATCAGACAATTATTATTGAAAATGAGACCGATTTAGAGTGTCTATGTAGAGGTGAGGTAAATCATAGACTCTTCAAAATTATTTACTTAGAATCTTGGTCGACTATAGAATTATTATACAAAGAAGGTAAAATTTATCAATTTCAGAGTTAATATAAATTAAGGGGTGAAAAAGATGTTTTGGGAAGCAATTATTATAGCATTGAAAACGCTAGCTTAGTTTAAATAATAAAAATATATTTTAAAGAAAGGTGGTAAAAACCACGACAAAATTTGAAACTATGGACAATGTAACTAAAAACTATGTGACTCTTTCAGAAGAAGAGCTAAAGGCGATAGAAGGTGGAATTGTACCAGTTATTGCAATTTGGGCAACAGCTGCAGGTGTAGGCTTCTCTGGAGGTATCGCTGTCGGTCTAAATTATGTTAATCGTCATTGATAACATAAAAGAAAGTAGGTCGGATATGAAAGAATTTTATGAATATAGATATGCTATTCTATTCATAGTTATAGCATGTATTGGATTTTTAGCAGGAATTGCTGTAGGACTTAATAGTTTAAACTAAAGTGAGGTAAAATTATGAAAAATGATATGACAAGAAAAATTGATAATGTTGTAAAATTCGAAGAATTAACATCTGAAGAATTGCAACAAATTTCTGGTGGAATTGCTCCAATATTAATTGGTGTTGGTGTCGCTGCAAGTCTTGGTGGAGGTTTTGCTGCAGGCTACACTTTGGCTAGAGTTTTTGGTTAAACTGAGGGAGAAGATATTATGACAAAATTTGAGCAAATGAATAGTATGAACCAAAAATTTGTACCACTTTTAGATGAAGAATTAATGGCAGTAGAAGGTGGTGCTCTTCTTACAACCACTATTGCAGGAGTCGCAGCTTGGAAAATTATTGGTGGAGCAGGATTAGTCGGAGCAGGTATTGGTGTTGGATATTTGGTAAATAAATAAAGGAGTATTTTATGGAATTAGCAGTAAACAAATTTGTGGAATTAACAGATGAAGAATTGATGGAAATCGAAGGTGGCGGAGTAGGTGTTGCCATTGCTTTATTTATGGCAGGATACACCATTGGAAAGGATATCGCACAACGAGGTAAATAAATATGGTACAGGATAGGATAACCACTATATCTACAATTATTTTTATATTATGGAGTCTATCCTACCTTCTTCATGATTTAGGAATAATTTCATGGTTCAATATGGATTTAATTCCATTACCTATCGTAATTATCTTATATCTGGCTATCTATGAAGGCAGTAAGAAATTTGCAGGTAGTTAATTAATAATATAAAAGTGGAGTTACTAAGGGGATAGGTATAATTAACTATGAATAATATCAATATAAATTTAGGAACACTTCTCCCTAAAATGACTACTATATTACCATTGGTAGTAATTACAATGAATATTATTAGTCATTTATACTTACAAAAATCAATGAGTAACCCAGAATATACTTGAATGGTATTAGGTTTAATTGCCTCTGGGTATTTTGAAAAAGTCATAGAGTAGAAAATATTTAATATTTTATAAAGCAATGTGGCTTTAAGCTAGGTTGCTTTTATTTATTTGATAAACTACGGAAATTAATATAAAAAGATATCTACAAATGTATTGCATTGCTAGTACTGTAGTAATGACAATAGACCATAACAGTATAAAAAGAAATTTAATATGTCTAAAAAACCACTGGTAATTCCTATTTTCAATTAAAAAAATAGTGTATGACAAAAAGAATAATATTTCTAATGGGAGAATTTATGAAATTTAAGAAAAAACATTATCGTGCTCAAGTTGATACAAGAGACTGTGGTGTGGCGGCTTTAGCAATGATTTTTGATTTTTATGGCTCCTACTATTCTTTAGCAACCTTACGAGAGCTTGCACAAACTACCCAAGAGGGAACAACAGCCTTTGGTTTAGTAAAAGTTGCCGAAGGAGAGGGGTTTGAGACCCGTGCTTTTCGTGCTGATATGTCTCTCTTTGATGAGGATATCATCTATCCATTTATAGCTCATGTGCTTAAAAATGGTAATTTGATGCACTATTATGTCGTTACAGGGTGTGATAAAAAGACTATTCACATTGCTGACCCTGACCCTAGTGTAAGATTAACTAAAATACCACGAGAACGTTTTGAAAAAGAGTGGACGGGAACAGCGATATTTATAGCACCAGCACCTAGTTATAAAGTTCATAAAGAACAAAAAGATAGTTTGCTATCATTTATTCCGCTTTTAGCTCGCCAAAAGGGATTGATAGTTAATATTGTGGTGGCAACATTCTTAGTGACAATAATAAATATTGTCGGTTCTTATTACCTTCAATCTATAATTGATACTTATATTCCACAACAGATTAAAAATACACTTAGCATAATTTCTTTTGGCTTAATTATTGTTTACTTACTACAGCAACTAATCGCTTACGCACAAGAATACCTCTTATTGGTACTTGGTCAACGTTTATCTATTGATGTCATTTTATCTTATATCAAACATATTTTTCATTTACCAATGTCCTTTTTTGCTACCAGAAGAACAGGGGAAATTATATCACGTTTTACTGATGCTAACTCCATTATCGATGCACTTGCAAGTACCATCCTTTCAATCTTTTTAGATGTTTCTACTGTCATTATTGTTTCAATCGTTCTATTTTCACAAAATAGCAACTTATTCTTTATCAGCTTATTAGCTTTACCTATTTATACGATTATCATTTTTTCTTTTATGAAACCATTCGAACGTATGAATCAGGAATCTATGGAAGCTAATGCGGTATTATCATCATCCATTATTGAAGATATTAATGGTATCGAAACAATCAAATCTTTAACAAGTGAAAAACAACGTTACCAAAAAATCGATAGAGAGTTTGTCACTTATCTAAAAAAATCATTTGCTTATGGCAAAGCAGAAAGTGCGCAAAAGATACTCAAAAAATTAGCTCAATTATTACTAAATGTTGGGGTCCTTTGGCTTGGAGCAAACTTGGTGATGGATAATAAAATGACTTTAGGACAGCTTATTACCTATAATACTTTATTAGTCTATTTTACTAATCCGTTGGAAAACCTAATTAATCTTCAAACAAAACTCCAAACAGCTAAGGTTGCTAATAATCGTTTAAATGAAGTTTATTTAGTTAAGTCAGAATTTGAAGATAAGAAAACAGTTCATGATATAAATAATTTTAGTGGTAATATCACTCTTAAAGATGTTAGCTATAGCTATGGTTATGGACAAGAAGTTCTTTCAGAGATCAAATTAACAATCAAGGCTGGTAGCAAATTATCATTTGTTGGTATTTCAGGGTCAGGAAAGACAACTCTAGCTAAAATGTTAGTTAATTTTTATAGTCCAACTAAGGGAGAAATTCTTTTAGATGGTGTTAATTTCAATGAAATTGATAAAGAAAGTTTACGTCGATATATTAATTACTTGCCACAAAAACCTTATGTATTTAACGGTACTATTCTTGATAATTTGTTGTTAGGCGCTAAAGAAGGTACAAGCCAAGAAGATATTTTTAGGGCTGTTCAGTTAGCTGAAATAAAATCAGATATTGAAGCTATGCCGCTTAGTTATCAAACAGAATTAACAACGGATGGAGTAGGAATTTCTGGAGGACAAGGTCAGCGTATTGCTCTTGCAAGAGCATTGCTGACTGATTCTCCGATACTTATTTTGGACGAAGCAACAAGCAGTTTAGATGTTCTTACGGAAAAGAAAATTCTTGATAATTTAATGGCTTTAGATAAAACATTGATCTTTATAGCGCATCGATTAACAATTTCTGAAAGAACAGAGCATATTGTTGTTCTTGATAAAGGAAAAATTATTGAAGAGGGAAATCATAAAGAATTACTGCAGAAGCAAGGTTTTTATGCTCACTTAGTAAACAGTTAGGAGAATATTATGTATAAAGAATTATTAGAGAGCTCTGAATTTTATCAAAAGCGGCATCACAATTTTTCGACTAGACTTATCCTGCCTGTTTTTGGTTTATTAGTATTTTTTGTTATTTTCCTAATTTTTATGAAAAAAGAAATCACTTTGCAAAGTACAGCAACTATTGAACCTGTAAAGGTGTTATCACAAATACAATCGACTAGCAATAACAAAATTAAAACAAATAATCTTTCTGAAAATGCTACCGTAAAAGAAGGGGATTTGCTGATTGAGTATGCTTCTGAAATTGAGTCCGTTCAAAAAGAAAACGCTGAGCAACAATTGGAGTCATTAAATCAACAAAAATCACAGTTAGAACTGCTAAAAACGAGTATTGAAAATGATAGTAATCAGTTTGATAGAGAGGATTCTTTTGGTTACTTACAACGCTTTGAAGATTATTTAAGCCAAAAACAAACACTAGCAGGTGAAGTTGAACAAGAAAATAGTACAATATCTTCTCAAAATTCATCAGCGATTGATACACAAATTACAATAGGAAATATTATGAGCGATATTTCTCAAAAAATCTCTGATTATCAAAACCTAAAAAATGCAATTTCTTCAGGTGAAACAATTGATAGTTCAAATACTGGTTATTTTATCTATCTAGTTTATAATGCCCAAAATCTATCATCGTTGAATGAGGATGATAAGGAAGCTCTTAAAACGCAGACTATTTCACAGATAGATACGCAAATTAACCAACTTCAAACAGAATTATCCAGCTATCAAATTCAATATTCAAGCTCTGGAACTCAACAAGCCTATAATTCTAGTTTAGATAGTCAATTGTCATCATTAAAAGCACAAAAAATAGTAGAAGTTAGTCAAGAAATGACTGCTTTAGACCAAAGAATTCAAGAATCGGCTAGTGAGCTTGAGCTTCAAAAGTACGCCTTAGATGCAACCAAAATTCTATCTACTAATACAGGTATTGTACATGTAAATCCGGAGGTTATTGATTCTGAAATTATTTCTGAAGGGACGACTATTGCTCAGATTTATCCATCAATAGAAGAAAAAAAAGAAGTTAACATTGAGACCTATATACCTTCTGATGCTATATCAATTTTAGAAGTTGGTGATGAAGTAAAATTTAAAATGCAGGATTCTGCAAATAATGATACAACACTTACTTCTAAAATTACAAGTATTGATTCAAATGCTACACAAACAGAAGAAGGGAACTATTTTAAAGTTATTGCAAAGACAAGACTGTCTAAAAAACAAGTGGGAAAACTTAAGTACGGTATTTCTGGTAATCTTGTCATCATAACAGGTGAAAAGACGTACTTCAATTATTATATTGATCAATTTTTAAACTAATATATAGCTGCTGCTATATCCTAAAAAGAGGTAAGAGAGTATTTTTAGGTGAACAGTAACAAGTTTATCTAGTAAAAAGGTTCTGTAGTTTCAGCGAAAAGATCGATATTTGCTATGCGTGGTACGTATGCTTCTATACTGTAAAAGTAATTTTCAAAATGATTTTTTAGATTTATACTAAACTCATCAACAGTTATGGAGGACATTATAATGAAAAATATTTTGATTCTCGGTGCTAACGGACAGATTGCCCGTATTGTTGCAGAACGTTTGCTGGCAGAACAGCCAGAGACATATTTAACTTTGTACTTGCGCAACAGCAGTCGTGTCAATGACTTAGCAAAAAACGCTGAGCGTGTTGATGTTGTGGAGGGGGATATTTATGATCTTGAAACTCTAACCAAAGCAACAGCAGGTCAGGACTTGGTTTTCATTTCCAATGTTGACCATGATCCCAACAACCGCATCACTCAAAATGTTATTGATGCGATGAAAGCAAACGGTGTTAACCGTGTCGTGGCCTCAAATGTTCTTGGAATTTATAATGAAGTTCCGGATGAATTTGGCCGCTGGAATCGGGAAACAATCGGTCAAAGCGGATTAAGCAGCGCTCTGCGCTCCGATAAACTTTTAGAAGAATCAGAGCTCGACTACACGACCTTGCGTTTACCTTGGCTCAACGATCGCAATGAAATAGATTATGTTATTACTCATAAAAATGAAGAGTATGTAGGGGTGTCCGGTTCACGTAAGAGTATGGCAGATGTTGTCGTACGCATTGCTGAGAATTTTGATTTTCTCAAAAATGACAGCGTCGGTATTGCAAATGCTGCTACACAGGGCAAAACAAGACCAGTTTATTAATGATTTGAAACTGATTACGGCCTAAGCCCTTTGTATCTTGCTGAAGCTGAAAATCTGATTCTGAATTGCTGCGAAGCTAAGACTTTTATGTCTGGCTTCGTTTTATTTTTAGTCAAGAAACGTGAAAATAACAGTATATTGCCTTATAGAGCAGATAGCGTTTGAAAATATGACGTGGATTTGTTATGATGAGCTTATAAAAGATAAAGGAGTTCACTTGCAAGGCAGAATTATTAAATCTCTGGCTGGCTTTTATTATGTTGAGTCAGAGGGGAATGTTTACCAGACTCGGGCGCGCGGTAATTTCAGAAAAAAAGGGGAGACCCCTTATGTCGGAGATTTGGTAGACTTTACAGCAGCTCAGCATTCTGAAGGCTATATTTTAAAAATTTATGAAAGAAAGAACAGCCTTGTCCGCCCGCCTATTGTTAATGTTGATCAGGCTGTAGTGGTGATGTCGGCTAAAGAGCCGGATTTCAATCCAAATTTATTGGATAGATTTTTGGTTTTATTAGAACATAAAAGGATCTGTCCGCTGGTTTATATTTCCAAAATGGACTTGCTGACGGACAGCCGGGAGATGGAGATGGTCCGAGCACGGTATGAAGATATCGGCTATCGCTTTTTTTCGAAAACAGCAGAGCTGCCGCTTGTATTAAGAGACCGCATAACCGTTTTTATGGGGCAGACCGGTGTCGGGAAATCGACGCTTCTGAATCAGCTGGAACCGGAACTGCAGTTAAAAACAGCGGCCATATCCGACAGTCTTGGCCGCGGCCGTCATACGACACGGGCTGTCAGCCTATATGATGTCTGCGGCGGAAAAGTTGCAGACACCCCGGGTTTTTCTTCTCTGAATTACGAAATAACAGATAGTGAAAGTCTGACAGCTGCTTTCCCAGAGATAAAGGCAGCCAGTTTTTCTTGCAAATTCCGTTCCTGCACCCATACACATGAGCCGGACTGCGCTGTGAAAACAGCCCTGGAACAGGGAGAGATATGGCAGCAGCGCTATGAGCATTACCTGCAGTTTCTAAGTGAAATTGAGAACCGGCGTGAAACGTATCAAAAACTCAGTAAAAGAAAGTAGGTTAGACTATGACGTTATCCCACAAAATGGCTCCTTCTATTTTGGCGGCCGACTATGCTGATTTTGCTTCAGAGCTGCAGCGCATAGAAGCAGCAGGTGCTGAATATGTTCACATCGATATTATGGATGGTCAGTTTGTTCCTAATATCAGCTTTGGTGCCGGGGTGGTAGCCAGTATGCGCCGGCATAGTAAACTGGTCTTTGACTGCCACTTGATGGTGGTCGACCCCGAGCGTTATGTCACTGCTTTTGCTCAGGCCGGAGCCGATATCATGACTGTTCATACCGAAGCGACCAGCCATATTCACGGAGCTCTGCAAAAAATTAAAGCGGCGGGGATGAGAGCTGGGGTAGTGATTAATCCCGGAACACCTGTTACGGCGCTGGAGCCGCTCTTAGGCTTAGTTGACCAAGTTTTGATAATGACAGTCAATCCTGGATTCGGTGGACAGGCTTTTATTCCTGAATGTCTGGCTAAAGTCAAGGCAGTAGCCCGTCTTCGTAAGCAGCACGGCCTCGATTTTGATATTGAAGTGGATGGAGGGGTGGATCAGCATACCATCAAAGCCTGTGCTGACGCTGGAGCCAATGTGTTTGTAGCAGGATCCTATCTCTTTAAGGCTCAGGACCTAACAGCTCAGCTGCAGACGCTGCGAAAGGCCTTGGATGATTAGAGCTGCCTTATTTGTCAGCGGAGACCTGACCTGTTTTTCCGGTGATTTTGATTATCTGGTCGGAGCTGATCGTGCCTGCCTGACCATGCTTGAACAAGGATTGCCTTTAGATTTGGCGGTTGGTGATTTTGATTCTGTGACAGCGGAGGAACTTGCAGTTATTCAGCAATCGGCTCAGGAACTTGTTTCAGCGACTGCAGAAAAAGATGACACGGATACGGAGCTGGCTTTAAAAACGATTTTTACCAGATTTCCTCAAGCTCAAGTCACTATCTTTGGTGCTTTTGGCGGACGGATTGATCATATGCTGGCTAATCTTTTTTTGCCCAGCGATCCGGACTTGGCGCCTTTTATGAGGCAAATCGAGCTGCGTGATGCAGCTAATACCGTATGTTTTCTGCCCAGCGGGCAGCATCAAATTGTACAAGATGAAGGGATGGCTTACATTTCTTTTTTGACAGACAGCGATGCTGACCTAACTATCACCGGAGCTAAGTACGAGCTGACCTCCAAGCATTTTTTTAAGAAGAAGATTTACACCAGCAATGAATTTATCGGCCGGCCGATTACTGTTCAGTGCGATTCGGGCTATCTTCTTGTGATTCAGAGCAAAGACAGGAGCTGAGATGCAAATTTTCTTAATCATTATTGCCATTGCAACTTTACTTCTTACACTTTTGCTGCTGTTAAAGATCAGTGAGCTTAAGGGTGAATTAGCGGACAAACTGGATAATAATGCTGATGATCTTTCGGACCAGCTTTCTTATCAGCTGAATCTGGCCCAGAAAGACCAGATGCTGGAGATAAACCATCAGCTTAACCGTCTGCAGACAGAAATCTATCAGCAGCAGAATGATTTACGCGATGTCCTCCAGCAGAATCTGACCGAAAGCCGCGATCGGTCGGACCAGCGCTTATCTGCTATTGAAACAAGTCTGTCTCAGTCCGTTAAAGACCTTCAGGTCTCCAATGAAAAGCGTCTGGAGCAAATGCGCCAGACGGTGGAAGAAAAGTTGGAGCAAACGCTGCAGAGCCGTCTTCAGGCCTCCTTTGCTGCTGTCTCCAAGCAGCTTGAGAGTGTCAATCAGGGCCTTGGAGAGATGCGCTCTGTCGCTCAGGATGTCGGAACGCTTAATAAAGTTCTGTCAAACACTAAAACTCGCGGTATTTTAGGTGAATTGCAGCTCGGTCAGATTATCGAAGATATCATGACAGAAAACCAGTACGAGCGTGAGTTTGTAACAGTATCAGGTACAGCTGAGCGTGTTGAATATGCGATTAAACTGCCTGGAACAAAGCAAGGAGAATATGTTTATCTGCCGATTGACTCCAAATTTCCGCTGGAGGACTACTACCGTTTGGAGGAAGCTTACGAAACAGGGCGCAAAGAAGAGATAGAAACCCAAAGGAAGGCTCTTCTTGCTGCTATCAAGCGGTTTGCCAAGGATATTAATAAAAAATACCTTAAACCGCCTGAAACGACTAATTTTGCTGTTATGTTTTTGCCGACAGAGGGGCTTTATGCCGAAGCTGTCCGTCAGCCAGCGTTTTTTGACAGTCTGCGGCGGGAAGAAAATATCGTAGTAGCAGGTCCATCAACCTTGACCGCCTTGCTTAATTCACTTTCTGTAGGTTTTAAAACCCTGAATCTTCAGAAAAATGCCGATGATATCAGCAAGATTTTGGGAAATGTAAAAGCTGAATTCAATAAATTCGGCAGCCTGCTGACTAAGGCACAAAAGCAGCTGAATACTGCAAATAAAACATTAGGAAGCTTACTGACAACACGAACCAATGCTATCGTCCGTGCGCTTGATCGGGTGGAAACCTATCAAGAGCAAGAAAACGGCTCACTGCTTGACCTCCCGCAGTTAGAAGACGAGGAAAACGATGAAGATTAGTCAAATGAAAAAAGATGAGCTTTTCGAAGGCTTCTATCTTATCAAATCAGCTGAAGTTCGAAAGACCCGTGCGGGCAAAAATTACATTGCCTTTACCTTTCAGGATGACAGCGGTGAAATTTCAGGCAATCTTTGGGACGCTCAGCCCTATAATATCAGCGAGTTTACTGCCGGCAAGGTTATTCATATGAAAGGCCGCAGAGAAGTTTACAACGGAACTCCCCAAGTTAACCAAATTACGCTGCGGCACCCCCAAGCCGGCGAACCGAACGATCCGGCTGATTTTAGGGAAAAACCGCCGGTAGATGTCTCTGATGTCAAAGATTACCTTGAACAGATGATGTTCAAAATTGAAAATGCCGTTTGGCAGCGCCTTGTTCGCAGTCTCTACCGCAAATTTGCCAAGGAATTCTTTACTTATCCGGCTGCTAAGACGAATCACCATGCCTTTGAATCCGGTTTAGCCTATCACACAGCGACAATGGTACGCTTGGCAGACAGTATCGGGGATATCTATCCCGAGCTGAATAAGAGCCTCCTTTTTGCCGGTATTATGCTGCATGATCTTGCCAAAGTTATCGAGCTGTCCGGGCCGGACAATACGGAGTATACAATCCGCGGAAATTTGATTGGGCATATTGCGCTTATTGATGAAGAAATCACCAAAGCGCTGCTGGAGCTCAATATTGATGATACGAAAGAAGACGTTATTGTTTTGCGGCATGTTATCTTGAGCCATCACGGGCAGCTGGAATACGGCAGCCCGGTTCGTCCGCGGATTATGGAGGCTGAAATTATTCATATCATTGACAATTTGGATGCGGAGATGATGATGATGACAACGGCTTTGAAACGCGTTGAGTCAGGCGAGATGACCAGCCGGATCTTTGCTATGGACAACCGCCCCTTCTACAAACCGAAGTCCAAATAATAAAGGGCAACACTATCCGCCGGACAGCAGTTTTGAAAACAAATTCTATTATAATGACAAAGGAATTTTAACTTAATGAAGAAAAAATCTATGAAGCTGAGACGAAGTGAACGCATGGTTGTCATTTCCAATTATTTGCTCAATAACCCTTATAAATTAACGAGTCTGAGCACTTTCGCTTCACAGTATGAAGCAGCCAAGTCTTCGATTTCAGAAGACATTGCCATTATCAAGAAAGCTTTTCAGGAAGCTGGGATTGGGGAGATTGAAACCATTACCGGCGCCAACGGCGGTGTTTTATTCCGGCCGACGATTGCCAGATCAGAAGCGCGTGCGCTGGTAGAAGATTTACGTGAACGCCTGTCAGAAAGTGACCGTATTTTACCCGGCGGCTATATCTACTTGTCAGATTTGCTCAGCACTCCTAAAATTTTGCAGAATGTCGGACGAATTATGGCAGATGCTTTCAAAGGACAGGCGATTGATGCTGTCATGACAGTAGCGACTAAGGGTGTCCCTCTGGCCAATGCAGTTGCCAATATCCTCAATGTGCCTTTTGTCATTGTGCGGCGTGATTTAAAAATTACCGAAGGCTCTACGGTATCTGTCAATTATGCCAGCGGATCAAGCGGCCGGATTGAAAAAATGTTCCTATCTAAGCGCAGTCTCAAGCCAAACAGCAGAGTTTTGATTGTTGATGATTTTCTCAAAGGCGGGGGAACTATTTCGGGCATGATCAGTTTGCTGGATGAATTTGACTGTCAGCTGGTCGGTGTGGCCGTTTTTGCTGAGAATATTCAGCAAAGACAGGACAGAAAAGATTACAAGTCTTTGCTTAAAGTATCTGATATCGATATAAAGGACCATAAAATAACTGTTAAGATCGGCAATATCTTTGATTAATAGGAAAAACAAACAAGCCTGTTTGGGTATTGCTCCTGTCTTGGTTATTAGTCTGCGAAAAGCTCGGCTCTTTAAAGCGTCTCCGCTTTTTGAGCAGCTGAATTTCAGCAGAAAAAGTATTTGACAGAAAGTGCCGTTTATGTTACTATACTAAGCGGTACTTTTTACTTTTGGTCTCTCAAAAGTGTACAGAGACGTGCTGACAATTGTTGCAAAAGTACACACAGAAAAGAAGATGGTCACCAATCTTTCTTTCAACCAAAAATAAAAATGATACAGGAGAATGTAGATGCCTACAATTAATCAGTTGGTACGTAAACCACGTAAATCTAAAGTAGAAAAATCGAAATCACCGGCTCTGAATGTTGGCTACAACAGCCATAAAAAAGTGCAGACTAATATTCCTTCACCCCAAAAGCGCGGTGTGGCAACACGTGTCGGCACAATGACGCCGAAAAAGCCTAACTCTGCCCTTCGTAAGTTTGCCCGTGTCCGTTTGAGCAACCTCATTGAAGTAACTGCCTATATCCCAGGGATTGGGCACAACCTTCAAGAACACAGCGTTGTGCTTATCCGCGGCGGCCGGGTTAAAGACCTTCCCGGTGTCCGCTACCATATTGTCCGCGGTGCCCTTGATACTGCCGGTGTAACTGATCGGAAGCAAGGCCGTTCGAAGTATGGGACTAAAAAACCAAAAGCATAAGAAGGGAGCATGAGAAATGAGTCGTAAAAACCAAGCGCCAAAGCGTGAAGTATTACCGGATCCGTTGTACAATTCAAAACTTGTGACACGTCTTATCAACCGTGTTATGCTTGATGGGAAACGCGGAACAGCTGCAAGCATTGTTTACGGTGCTTTCGAACAAATCAAAGAAGCAACAGGGAATGATGCTTTAGAAGTTTTTGAAACAGCAATGGAAAATATTATGCCTGTCCTTGAAGTTCGTGCCCGCCGTGTCGGCGGTTCCAACTACCAAGTGCCAGTGGAAGTGCGTCCGGAACGCCGGACTACACTCGGTCTTCGCTGGCTGGTTACAATTTCCCGTGGCCGCGGCGAACATACTATGCAAGATCGTCTGGCTAAAGAAATTATGGATGCAGCCAATAATACAGGGGCAGCTGTTAAGAGACGGGAAGACACTCATCGTATGGCTGAAGCTAACCGTGCCTTTGCTCACTTCCGCTGGTAAGACTGCGGCATAAGGTGTTAATCAGGTACAGCGACGATTAAAAGATGCTGCCTTTGTTTTGAGTTTAAATGTGCTCGCTAAGGAAGCTGCCAAGTCGGTTTATATGAATTTATAGACTTGAGACCTGTCACCAAACCGCATAAATGAAGCTGCTGAGAACGGGTAGGTCCTGCCTATCCGTTCTTTCTAAATATGATATAATAAGAAAATAAATAAATTTATAGGAGAAAACCAAATGGCTCGCGAATTTTCACTTGAAAAAACTCGTAACATCGGTATCATGGCCCATGTCGATGCTGGTAAAACAACAACGACAGAACGCATTCTCTACTATACTGGAAAAATCCATAAAATCGGTGAAACACATGAAGGTGCTTCGCAAATGGACTGGATGGAACAGGAACAAGAGCGTGGTATCACAATCACTTCGGCTGCAACAACAGCCCAATGGAACGGCCACAGGGTCAATATCATTGATACCCCGGGGCACGTGGACTTCACTATTGAAGTTCAGCGTTCTCTGCGTGTCCTTGACGGTGCTGTAACTGTACTGGACTCACAGTCAGGGGTTGAGCCGCAGACTGAAACAGTATGGCGCCAAGCGACTGAATATGGCGTTCCGCGTATCGTATTTGCTAATAAAATGGATAAAATCGGTGCAGACTTCCTCTATTCTGTCAGCACCCTGCATGACCGTCTTCAGGCTAATGCCCACCCTATTCAGCTGCCAATCGGAGCTGAGGATGATTTCCGCGGCATCATCGACCTGATCAAAATGAAGGCTGAAATTTATACTAACGACCTTGGAACAGATATCTTGGAAGAGGATATTCCTGCTGAGTACCTCGATCAGGCTGAAGAATATCGGGAAAAACTGATTGAAGCTGTGGCTGAAACAGATGAAGACCTGATGCTGAAATATCTTGAAGGGGAAGAAATCACCAACGATGAACTGAAAGCTGCTATCCGTAAAGCAACAATCAATGTTGAGTTCTACCCTGTCCTTTGCGGTTCTGCGTTTAAAAACAAGGGTGTGCAGCTGATGCTTGATGCGGTTATTGACTACCTCCCAAGCCCGCTGGATATCCCAGCTATAAAAGGTGTTAATCCTGATACTGATGAAGAAGAATCACGTCCTGCTTCAGATGACGAACCATTTGCGGCACTGGCCTTTAAAATTATGACAGATCCGTTCGTTGGACGTCTGACTTTCTTTAGGGTTTATTCAGGTATACTTGAAAGCGGTTCGTATGTGCTGAATACAACAAAAGGGAAGCGTGAACGTATCGGCCGTATCCTGCAGATGCATGCTAACAGCCGTGAAGAAATCCAAACTGTTTATTCCGGAGATATCGCTGCAGCAGTAGGTCTTAAGGAAACGACAACCGGGGATTCCCTGACTGATGAAAAAGCTAAGGTTATCCTTGAATCCATTGAAGTTCCGGAACCGGTTATTCAGCTGATGGTTGAACCAAAATCTAAGGCTGACCAAGATAAAATGGGGATCGCTTTGCAAAAACTTGCTGAAGAAGATCCAACCTTCCGCGTTGAGACCAATGCTGAAACTGGTGAAACGGTTATTTCCGGTATGGGGGAACTGCACCTTGACGTTCTTGTTGACCGGATGAAACGTGAATTCAAAGTTGAAGCCAACGTCGGGGCACCGCAGGTATCTTACCGCGAAACCTTCCGTGCTTCTACACAAGCTCACGGTTTCTTCAAGCGTCAAACCGGCGGTAAGGGACAGTTTGGTGATGTTTGGATTGAATTTACTCCTAATGAAGAAGGCAAAGGCTTTGAATTTGAAAATGCCATTGTCGGCGGTGTCGTACCGCGTGAATTCATTCCGGCTGTTGAAAAAGGTCTTGTTGAATCAATGGCTAACGGTGTACTCGCCGGCTACCCGATTGTCGATGTCAAAGCTAAGCTTTATGATGGATCATACCATGATGTCGACTCTTCAGAAACTGCCTTTAAAGTTGCAGCTTCGCTGGCGCTTAGAGAGGCTGCCAAGACAGCTCAACCGGTCATTCTTGAGCCGATGATGCTTGTTACGATTACTGCACCTGAGGATAATCTAGGAGATGTCATGGGTCATGTAACTGCTCGCCGCGGCCGTGTTGACGGCATGGAAGCGCACGGTAACAGTCAAATTGTCCGTGCCTATGTTCCACTTGCTGAAATGTTCGGATACGCGACAGTGCTTCGTTCAGCAACCCAAGGACGCGGAACCTTTATGATGGTCTTTGACCACTATGAAGACGTGCCTAAAGCAGTTCAGGAAGAAATTATTAAGAAAAATTCCGGAGAATAGTCTGTCCGCAGACTTTCCTCTTATCTCATCAAACCCTGCAAGAATCGAGCTGCTTGAGCCGGTGCTTGCAGGGCTTTTTACATTTGACTGGCTTTTTATGACTGGCCGCTTATGTTTGCAATTTTTCTGAAATAGGTATATAATAAAACTGTTGAAAGGGCCTGTAGTTTTTTACAAGTTATTCTTTTCACGATTGGCAGAGAGGCAACTCTCTAATAAATTTTTTTGATTTTCAATTAAGGAGGAAATCACTATATGGTAGTTAAAGTTGGTATTAACGGTTTCGGTCGTATCGGACGTCTCGCTTTCCGTCGTATCCAAAATGTAGAAGGTGTTGAAGTTACTCGCATCAATGACTTAACAGATCCAAATATGCTTGCGCATCTGTTGAAGTATGATACAACTCAAGGCCGTTTTGATGGTACAGTGGAAGTAAAAGAAGGCGGATTCGAAGTTAACGGTAAATTCGTTAAGGTTTCTGCTGAACGTGATCCAGAAGCAATTGACTGGGCAGCTGACGGTGTTGAAATTGTTCTTGAAGCAACTGGTTTCTTTGCTAAGAAAGCTGCTGCTGAAAAACATCTGCATGCTAACGGTGCTAAGAAAGTCGTTATCACAGCTCCAGGCGGCAACGATGTTAAAACAGTTGTTTTCAACACTAACCATGATATTCTTGATGGTACTGAAACAGTTATCTCCGGTGCATCATGTACAACAAACTGTCTTGCACCAATGGCCAAAACACTTCATGACAATTTTGGCATCCAAGAAGGCTTGATGACTACTATTCACGCTTATACTGGTGACCAAATGATTCTTGACGGTCCTCACCGCGGCGGAGATCTTCGCCGTGCACGTTCAGGTGCTAATAACATTGTACCTAACTCAACAGGTGCGGCAAAAGCTATCGGTCTTGTTATTCCTGAGCTGAATGGAAAACTTGATGGTGCTGCACAGCGTGTTCCTGTTCCAACAGGCTCTGTTACTGAATTAGTAGCTGTTCTTGATAAGAACGTGACTGCTGAAGAAGTAAACGCTGCTATGAAAGCTGCTGCAAATGAATCATACGGTTACACTGAAGACCCAATCGTTTCTTCAGATATCGTGGGTATGTCATACGGTTCACTGTTTGATGCAACTCAAACAAAAGTGCTTGACGTTGACGGCAAACAGTTAGTTAAAGTTGTTTCATGGTACGATAACGAAATGTCTTACACATCTCAGCTTGTTCGTACGCTTGAATACTTCGCAAAAATTGCTCAGTAATTTAGGCCCAAGCTTATCAGCTGAAATAAGCTGATACATACATAACAGAAGAAGATCGGAAGGTCTTCTTTTTTGTTGGCACATAGCTGTTTCTATCAAAAACAAAAAACATTTAAAGTCTGACAGCTGATCGGGATTTGTCTGTATATTTCGAAGCATACAAAGGTTTTGAGACAGGCGTTTGCTGGCTGGCAGGCTTACATCTGTTTGCCGCTTAAGCTACTGCTGTATCAGAAGAGTCTCTATTTTATCTACCGTATTTATGAAAATTGTGATATAATTAGCATGTAAAAATTTTTTAAGGAGTTCTGATAAATGGCGAAATTAACTGTTAAAGACCTTAACTTAAAAGGAAAAAAAGTTTTAGTCCGTGTTGACTTTAATGTTCCTTTAAAGGACGGAGTCATTACAAATGATAACCGGATTTCAGCGGCCTTACCGACGATTCAGTATATTGTTGAACAAGGCGGCCGGGCTATCCTCTTTTCTCACCTCGGCCGTGTAAAAGAAGAGGCAGATAAAGAAGGCAAATCACTCGCACCGGTTGCAAAAGACCTGTCTGAAAAACTCGGTCAGGAAGTTATCTTCCCAGGGGCAACACGGGGTGAAAAGCTTGAAGCAGCTATTGCTGCTCTTAAAGACGGAGAGGTCCTTCTTGTTGAGAACACACGTTTTGAAGATGTTGACGGCAAAAAGGAATCTAAAAACGATCCTGAACTGGGTCAGTACTGGGCTTCTCTCGGTGATGGTATTTTTGTCAACGATGCTTTTGGTACAGCACACCGCGCTCACGCTTCAAATGTAGGGATTTCTGCTAATGTTGAAAAAGCTGCTGCCGGCTTCCTTCTGGAAAATGAAATTGCCTATATCCAAGAGGCTGTTGAAAGTCCTGAGCGTCCATTTGTAGCTATCTTGGGCGGTTCTAAGGTATCTGATAAAATCGGTGTCATTGAAAATCTGCTCTCTAAGGCTGATAAAGTCCTTATCGGCGGCGGAATGACTTACACCTTCTATAAGGCGCAGGGAATTGAAATTGGTGATTCGCTGGTTGAAGAAGATAAGCTGGATATCGCTAAGGAATTGCTTGAAAAAGCAGAAGGCCGGCTTGTGCTCCCTGTCGATTCTAAAGAAGCTAATGCTTTTGCGGATTATACAGAAGTTAAAGATACGGAAGGCGAAGCAGTTGACCCAGGTTTCTTAGGTCTTGATATCGGTCCTAAATCTATCGCCAAATTTGACGATGAACTGACTGGTGCTAAAACAGTAGTCTGGAATGGCCCAATGGGTGTATTTGAAAATCCAGATTTCCAAGCAGGAACTATCGGAGTTATGGATGCTATCGTTAAACAGCCTGGGGTTAAATCGATTATCGGCGGCGGAGATTCTGCAGCTGCTGCCATTAATCTGGGCCGTGCCGACAAATTCTCATGGATTTCTACCGGCGGCGGGGCCTCTATGGAGCTCCTTGAAGGAAAAGTTCTTCCAGGTCTCTCAGCTCTTACAGAAAAATAAGACATAGAGCAAAAAGCTGGGGAAGCCCCTGGCTTTTGCTGTTTTTATGACATGGAATAGGTGAAAATGTTTTATGCAGTAAGACGGTTTAAATCTTTTGGCGGTTTAGCTCTTATAAATCAGCTTATTGCTTATCAGGAAAAGACAAATTTATAAAAAATTTTAGCAAAAGCTGTCTTCCATGTTAAAATAGAGGCAGTAAAGAAGAAGGTTTAATGGTGTTTAAAGAATATCGGTTTGACAGAAAAAAATTTAAATTAGGCATGCGGACTTTAAAGACAGGGATTGCTGTCTTTTTGGTTTTGCTGCTTTTCTCCCTCCTTCATTGGGAAGGTATGCAAATTGCTGCTTTGACGGCGGTTTTCAGCCTGCGGGAGGACTTCGATAAAAGTGTCCATTTTGGCACATCCCGTATTTTAGGAAATTCTATCGGCGGTTTTATGGCCTTGATTTTCTATTTTGTCAGTGAATGGCTTAATAACAGTTTCTGGGTCAGTCCTCTTTTAGTCCCAATCTTAACCATGCTGACCATTATGGTTAATGTGGCCTTTAATAATAAAGCGGGAGTTATCGGCGGTGTAGCAGCCATGTTGATTATCAGTCTGTCTATCCCAAGAGATGAGACTGTCCTTTATGTTTTTGCCCGTGTTTTTGAAACCTTTTGCGGCGTCTTTGTTGCTATTTTGGTTAACGCTGATTTTGACAAAGTCCAGCAGTTTTTGCTTACCCATTTTAAGAAGTAAAGTAAGTTTTTGAAAACTTGCTTTTTTTATGTCACAAAATATCACATTAATACCTTGACAGTTCGTTTTATTAATCTTATAATAGACAGTTGAAGGGAGGTTTACCATGCAAGAAAAAGAAATAAGGCGTTCTATGGCAGTTTTTCCTATCGGAACTGTTATGAAGCTGACTGATTTGACTGCCCGCCAAATTCGCTATTATGAAGATCAGGGTTTGCTAAGGCCGGATCGCAGTTCAGGCAACCGCCGTCTTTATTCTTTAAATGATATGGATACTTTGCTTGAAGTTAAGGACTTTCTGGATGAAGGCCTTAATATTGCAGCTATCAAAAAAGTATATGCTGACCGCAAAGACAAAGCCCTCAAAAAAAAGAAAACTCTGACCGATGCTGACGTCAGACGGATACTGCATGATGAACTAAGACGTCAGGGCGGCTTTCTCACTCCTTCTCACAATTTCCGTTAGTTTTGGAACTAGAAGTACTTTAATCGTTATTTTATAAAAGGAGACCATTTCATGGCAATCACTGTAGCTGACATCAAACGTGACATTAAGGAGCAAAATGTTACTTTTATTCGTTTGATGTTTTCTGATATCTTGGGGACAATGAAAAATGTTGAATTTCCTGCAACTGAAGAGCAAGTTGATAAAGTTTTGGCCAATAAGGCAATGTTTGACGGTTCTTCAATCGAGGGATTTGTACGTATCAATGAATCCGATATGTATCTTTATCCTGATCTTGATACGTGGACAGTTTTTCCCTGGGGCGATGAAAATGGCCGTGTCGGCGGTTTTATCTGCGATATTTATACGTCTGATAACGAACCATTTATTGGAGACCCCCGCGGAAATTTGAAAAGAGCGCTGCGGCATATGGAAGAAATGGGTTATAAATCCTTTAACTTAGGACCTGAGCCTGAATTTTTCCTTTTTAAAATGGATGAGCAAGGGGTTCCGACACTGGAAGTAAACGATAAGGGCGGCTACTTTGATTTAGCCCCCACCGATTTGGCTGATAATACACGCCGTGAGATTGTTAATGTCTTGACTGAAATGGGCTTTGAAGTTGAAGCCAGCCACCATGAAGTAGCTGTCGGCCAGCATGAGATAGACTTCAAGTATGCTGATGTTTTAAAAGCCTGCGACAATATTCAGATGTTTAAGCTGGTCGTTAAAACCATTGCCCGCAAACACGGCTTGTACGCGACATTTATGGCAAAACCTAAATACGGTATTGCTGGCTCGGGTATGCATTGCAACATGTCGCTCTTCCACCCAAACGGAGAAAATGCCTTTTATGACCCGGCTGACCCTCGAGGAATGGGTCTGTCTGAGGATGCCTATTACTTCTTAGGCGGTTTAATTCGGCACGCATACAGTTACACTGCTATCATGAATCCAACAGTCAACTCCTATAAGCGTCTGGTTCCTGGCTTTGAAGCACCGGTTTATATCGCTTGGGCCGGCAGCAACCGCTCGCCTCTGATCCGTGTTCCAGCCTCACGGGGACTCAGTACCCGGCTTGAACTGCGGTCTGTTGATCCTACAGCCAACCCTTATCTGGCGCTTGCAGTTCTTTTAGAGTCCGGATTGGATGGTATCGCCAATAAGATTGAGGCTCCTGCTCCGATTGAAACAAACATCTATTCAATGACAGCTGAGGAGCGCAGGGAAGTCGGCATTATTGATCTGCCTTCTACTCTGCATAATGCGCTGAAGGCTCTGCAGGAGGACGAAGTTATCAAAGCGGCTCTTGGGGAGCACATCTATATTAATTTCCTCGAAGCTAAACGTATCGAATGGGCCAGCTATGCTACTTTTGTTTCACAGTGGGAAGTGGACAATTATTTAGATCTTTATTAAAAATCAGCTGCTAAACAGCCGTATCCATATTATAAGCTGAAAGCCTGGAGCAAAAGCTCTGGGCTTTTTTAAGATACAAAGCCCGTTAAAAGAGCAAAGCAAAAATAGGAGCCTGACCGCCGAGTCATCAAAGACTCAAGGGAGGGCTATCTTTTTTGCACAGCTCTTAGGGCGTGTTCAATTCACAAGATACCAAGCCCGTTAAAAGAGCAAAGCAAAAATGGCGGTAAGCCAGAAATCTTTGATTTCGTAGGCGCACCCCTGCCAAGACGACTAGAAGGGTGCGGTCGGCCGTAGGACGGCAAAGCCTTCAGACGTCTACGGCTGGCGGTAAGCCAGAAATCTTTGATTTCGCAGACGCACCCCTGCCAGAACGACTAGAAAGGTGCGGTCGACTGTTAAGGCGACACAACTTTCAGTCGTTTACGGCTAGCTAACTTGAAAAAAATTCTAAACTTAGCCATATCTATTTTGCAAAGAGCTTAAGCGTATTCAGTTCATTTGATTTTCAAAAATAGGTGCTTCACTTGTAAATCTGTTTTGTTGTTTTGTTAACCTGAGCTTAATTGGATTGTCACATTTGTCTGATATACTTTTTTTACTACAAACGGAGGTTCATTAAATGAAGTCATTAGGAAAAAAGAAGTTATCGTACTCGGTCCTGCTCTGCTCTTCAGCAGCTCTTGCTTTTTTTGCTGCGTCAGCTCCGGTCAGTGCAGACAGCCATACGATTCAGGAAGGGGACTCTTTTTTTAGTATTGCCAGTCAATACGGTATGGACATGTACGAGTTAGCTGCTATGAACGACATGACTGTCAACAGTCTTATTCTTCCCGGGCAGCAAATTAATGTTACTAATAATATTACCGATTCAAATGCTGCGGCTCTCGCTGCTGAAGGGGATGAAACAGCTGAAAGCCAGCCTGTTGCCGAAGAAGAATTACCGGGGAATACTTATCCTATCGGCCAGTGTACTTGGGGCGTAAAAGAACTGGCTTCTTGGGCCGGTGATTGGTGGGGCAATGGCGGTGACTGGGCAGCCAGTGCTGCAGAACAAGGTTATGCTGTCGGCTATGTGCCAGCCGTCGGTTCTATTGTTTGCTGGACAGATGGCGGTTACGGCCATGTTGCCTATGTTACTGAAGTTGGAGATGACGGCCAGATTCAAGTGCTTGAAGCGAATTACAAAGATCAGCAGTGGATTGATAACTACCGCGGCTGGTTCGATCCTAACGACGGCCTAACTCCTGGAACAGTGACTTACATTTATCCAAGTCTCTAATATTGAGCACATTATCAGATAAATGATTTCTGAAACCCGCATGCTGGCAGCTGCTCTGCAGGGCTGGGTAAAAAGAAGAAAAGATAAAAGCCATACAGCAAAACGATTGCTGTATGGCTTTTATGGTTTTTAGGATAAATAGTTTTTATGATCGGTCAGGTGTCAGCACCATAGGGATAATAATCGGCTCGCGTTCGGTTTTTTCATAGAGGAAGGGGCGCAGGGCGTTGACAATAGCGCCATTAACGGACTGGATGCTAGCTTCCTTGTTTTTTAAAGCGATGCGAATGGCGTTGAAAAGCACCCGCTGGCTTTCCCGGATAAGCTCACCTGATTCACGCATATAGATAAAACCTCGGCTGAGAATCTCCGGTCCTGCCAGAATCATCTGACTTTTAAAATCAACGGTGGCAACAGCTAAGACAACACCGTCTTCTGCCAAGTCATGCCGGTCCCGCAGCACTGCTGCGCCGATGTCTCCAATACCGTTGCCGTCAACATAAATATCCTGAGCGTTAAAATGGCCGGCCCGTCTGGCGGAATGATCGGTCAGAGCCAGAACATCGCCGTTTTCCATGATAAAAATATTTTCCTCAGGGATTCCTGTGTCAACGGCCAGTCCGGCATGGACCTTCTGCATGCGGTATTCCCCGTGAACCGGCATAAAATATTTTGGTTTCATGAGGCGCAGCATTAATTTTTGTTCCTGCTGCCCGCCGTGCCCTGAGGTGTGGATGTTATTAACCTTGCCGTGGATAACTTCAACACCGGCCTCTTGGATAGTGTTAATCAGCCGGTTGACACTGGTTGTATTGCCCGGAATCGGACTGGATGAGAAAATAACAGTATCTCCGGGCTGGAGTGTCACTTGACGGTGGGTGCCGTTAGCTATGCGAGCCAGAGCAGCCATTGATTCTCCCTGACTGCCGGTACACATAATCATGATTTCACTGGCATGGTAATCCTTGAGTTCGCTGGGTTCGATAAAAGTACCTTTAGGAACCTTTATATAACCGAGTTCTACTCCGTTAACGATTGCTTTTTCCATAGAGCGTCCAAAAACAGCAATCTTCCGTCCGGCTTTCACGGCTGCTTCAGCTGCCTGCTGGAGACGAAAAATATTGGACGCAAAAGATGCAAAAATAATCCGGCCGTGAATATCTTCAATGATTTTCATAATGGACTGGCCGACTACTTTTTCAGAGTTGGTAAAGGTAGGTATTTCAGCGTTGGTGGAATCAGACAGCAGACATAGGACACCATCTTCACCAAGAGCAGCCATGCGGTGGAGGTCAGCAGGTTCGCCCACCGGTGTGAAGTCAAACTTGAAGTCTCCTGTGCAAACAACCTTTCCTTGAGGGGTATGGACAACAATGCCTAAGGGCTCAGGAATAGAGTGGGTCGTCCGAAAAAAAGTGACACTGAGGTTTTTGAAAGTCAGTTCAGTGTTGTGGTTGATTTCGTACATTTTGGCATCGCGCAGCAGACCGTGTTCTTCTAATTTTCCGCGAATCAAAGCCAATGCCAGCGGGCCTGCGTAGATAGGAATATTGGCCTGTTTGAGCAGAAAGGGAATTCCTCCGATATGGTCTTCGTGGCCGTGTGTAATTACTAATGCTTTGATGCGGTCTATGTTTTCAACAATATAAGAGTAGTCGGGGATAACATAGTCGATCCCTAGGAGATCATCTTCCGGGAACTTAATGCCGGCATCAACGATGACGATTTCATCCTGATACTCAATACCGTAGGTATTTTTCCCGATTTCTCCGAGGCCGCCGATAGCATAAACACCGACTTCTTTGGGTTTTAAATTGATATGTGACATAATAGAGATATTAAGGACAAAACAGTTACAGATGCAGGAAGAAAAATTGAGAAAGCGCTCTCCTGTAAGACGATTTCCTGCAGCTGAGCTGCAAAAGCAGCAGCCTAACTGTTAACAGTCCGTCAGTCAGCTCCTTTCTAGAGTTCTGTTAAAGAAAAGACACCTGTTTCTTTTTCGTATTCGAGATGCTTTTCTGAGAGTAATTCAATCCATTCAATATTATAATTTGTTTTCTCTTCAACCAGCTTCCGGGCTTTAATCCGCCCTTCAAGCTCCTGATCAGCGTCGATGTCTATATAAATCGCCTTGGTTTGTTCGCGGCGCGGACTGCGGTCTGCTGTTTCTTGATAGAAAACTTTGTAAATCATTTTTCTCTTCCTTTCTGAGAGGATTAATCCAAACCATAACAAAGCAGCCAAGACAGACCGTTTCGGCCTTTGACTGTTTGCCTATTCAGTTGTTACTGTGTAATAGATTTGGCGTGATTCTGTGCAGTTAGTAGAATTATATCATATTATTGCTTTTTAGTAAAAGTATTAAAACAAAAAGTCTGCTGTATTTTAAGCAGCAGTATTAGCAGATATAGAGACTAAGGAGCAGCCTTTCTGAATGAGTGGTAGTGCCAGCGTGTCTTTTTTTGGTTTTTTAAGCAAATAATCAACAATTCAGCAAAACTAGTGTAAAATAGTAAGAGTAGTGATTTAGTAGAGAGGTCCATGATAATGAAAATTTTAGCCTTTGATACTTCAAATCGGACGCAGTCAGCGGCTCTGCTGGATAAGCAGAAGCTGCTGGCCGATGTAACGATTAATGTCAAAAAGAATCATAGTATCAGCCTGATGCCTTCTATTGATTTTTTGCTAGCATCAGCTGATTTGGAGGCCGAGCATCTGGACCGTATAGCTGTGGCGCACGGTCCCGGTTCTTATACGGGGCTGCGCATAGCTGCTGCAACAGCTAAGACTTTGGCTTATACTCTAGGTATTGATTTAGTTGGGGTCTCCAGTCTTTATGCCCTTGCAGCAGGGATTGACTTTCAAGGACTGGTTGTTCCGCTGATCGATGCCAGGCGCAATCATGTTTATGCAGGCTGCTATGAAAAGGGAGAGTCCGTTTGGCCGGACTGCTACGCACCCTTGACGGAAATATTAGACCGCCTGTCATCGGTGAAATCTCTTTTGTTTGTCGGTGAGGCAGCTGCTTTTCAGGATCAGATTAAGGCTGCTTTGCCCCAGGCTGAAATCATGGCCACCCGTCCGTCAGCCTATGAAATTGGGAAACTGGCAGGCCATTTAGAGCCTGTTGATACAGCTGCTTTTGTTCCGCAGTATTTAAAACGTGTGGAGGCTGAAGAGAATTGGCTGAGAGACCACCAGCAGTCAGCAGGCCGCAAGGAAGGCTACATTAAACGGATTTAAATGAAGATGATAAAAGAAAAAGCAGCTGCTGTTCTTGCTGTTTTAGAGGATGTATACGGCAGCTCTCCTTGGTCTGAGCAACAAATTGCCAAGGATATGGAACAGGACCATGTGGATTATTTTTTTGTTCAGGCTCAGGAGAAGATTGCCGGTTTTTTATCCGTCCAACATTTAGTTGGTGAGCTGGAAATTACTAACATTGCTGTTATGCGGCAGTATCAGGGGCAAGGGCTGGGTTCCCAGCTTCTTTCTCATCTTGATAAACTTGATTTTCCGATTTTTCTTGAAGTCAGGGAGTCCAACCGAGCAGCTCAGGCTCTGTATCGGAAATTTGGCTTTGAAATAGTTGGTAAGCGTCAAAATTATTATCAGGAGCCGCTGGAGCCGGCCATTGTCATGAAAAGAGAGGGAGGCTATGAAAGATAGATATATTCTGGCAATAGAGACGTCTTGCGATGAGACCAGTGTCGCTGTTTTAAAAAATGAAGAGGAGCTTCTGTCTAATGTGATTGCCAGCCAAGTTGAAAGTCACAAGCGCTTTGGCGGCGTTGTACCGGAAGTTGCCAGCCGGCATCATGTTGAAGTGATAACGGACTGTCTGCAGGATGCTCTGGCAGAAGCTGGACTTCAGGCCTCTGACTTGACTGCTGTTGCTGTGACATACGGTCCTGGGCTTGTCGGTGCTCTTTTGGTGGGCTTGGCTGCTGCTAAAGCTTTTGCTTGGGCCAATAAGCTGCCGCTGATTCCGGTCAATCATATGGCCGGACATCTGATGGCTGCGCGTGAACAGGGAGAATTGACTTATCCTTTGCTGGCTCTCTTAGTCTCGGGCGGTCACACAGAGCTGGTTTATGTGACAGAACCGGGAGAATACTATATTGTTGGGGAAACACGCGATGATGCTGTTGGTGAAGCTTACGACAAGGTAGGCCGGGTCATGGCGCTTTCTTATCCGGCTGGCCGGGAAATTGACCGGCTGGCTCATCAGGGCAAGGATCGCTATGAATTTCCGCGGGCTATGATTAATGATGACAGCCTGGATTTTTCCTTTTCGGGCCTTAAATCAGCCTTTATCAATCTTTGCCATAAGGCTGAGCAAAAAGGCGACAGCCTGAGCAAAGAAGACCTCTGTGCTTCTTTTCAGGAGGCAGTGTTAGATGTTCTTCTGATTAAAACCCAAAAAGCACTGCAGGCTTACCCTGTCAAAACTTTGGTTGTAGCCGGCGGTGTTGCGGCTAATCAGGGCCTGCGGGAACGTCTGGCTGCTGAAATAAAAGATGTTGATGTTCTGATTCCGCCTTTGCGGCTGTGCGGAGACAATGCCGGTATGATTGCTCTGGCGGCTGCTGCTGAATATGAAAAAGGCCATAGGGCAGGCCTCGATTTGAACGCCCGCCCGAGTTTATCGTTTGCTAGGTTGCCTTGATATATCATTTTATAATTAAATAGACACCCTCGAATGTTAGATGTAAAACTAATTTTGGGGGTGTTTTTTATGTCATAATAACCTTAGTTTGTTTTTCAATATCCAGACGTTTTGACTGATTAGCATCTGAGTTTGTAATTAGGGCAGTAATGTTTGACCAGTTGCATATTTTATAAAGACTCTTTCGTTCAAATTTACTAGAATCAGCTAAAATATAGGCTTTATCAGACTGCTTTAAAATTTCTTGATCAATAAAAACGTCTGAAGAGGATGGGCTTGAGGGACCGTCAATGTTTAGAAAACCATCTGACCCTAAAAAACACATATCAACAAAAACTTGTTTTATTTGTGATATTGTCCATCCACCAAAAACAGATGAGCTTTTTGGACGAAATTCCCCTCCAAAAAAGAAAAGCTGATTATCTGAGTTAACAAGAGCATTAGTGACAGGTAAGGAATCTGTAAAAATTTTATAACCGGATTTTTGAGCTAATAAATATGCGAGTTCAACAGTTGTGCTCCCTGTTCCAATGATGACAGAAGAGTTATCTGGGATAAGCTCCAAAGCTTTTTGCGCAATTCTTTTTTTATCAGAAGCATTTTCTTTTTCTCTAGTATTGTAGGACAGCTCGATAGCATTTTGTTTTAAGATAGCTCCGCCATGACTCTTAATCAGCAATCCTTTTTTTTCCAGATAAGATAAGTCTTTACGAATTGTCTCGTAGCTAACACTAAACTGTTTAGACAGCTTACTGACATAAATAATGCCATTGCTTTTTAGTTCATCAAGTATAAGCTGACGCCGTTTTTCCAATAACATATATCCACCTCCTTTTATTCTAAAAATAATTATATAGCAAAAAAAAGGAAAAACAAGCATTTTTTAAAAAACCAATAAAAAACAATAAAAACAAATAAAAAACTATTGACACCAACAAAAACCAATGATAGAATAGAATTGTGGAAAAGAAAACGGTTTCTAGGAGGTGTAAAAATGAAGACGAAAATTGCCATTGCTTGTGATGATTTAGGTTTTGAGACAAAAGAGGCACTCAGAACTTATCTTATTGAAGAAAAAAACGCAGAGATAGTTTATGATCCTGTGAAAAAACCGGAAGAAGGTGTTAATACTTTTGCAGTCTTGGCAGATGAAATGGCAGAGGTTATTCAACGTGATAAATGCAGATTAGGGATTTATATCTGTGGAACAGGAATTGGCTTTACTTGCCAAATTAATAAGCATTGGGGTATTAGAGCTGCTGCTGTAACTAATCCTTACTCGGCAAAACGTGCAAGACTTAGCAATAATGTGCAGGTCATAGGTTTAGGATGCCGTGTCAATGGTTTTGAATATATCAAGCAAATCGTAGATGCATGGTACGATGAGCCATTTAATTTTGAAACAGCTCGAGAAAATTCAAAGAAGAATTTATTAGAAGCAGAGGATGATGATAATCGTTTATTAAAAAAACCTAGCTATGTTGCATGGAATATGGGATTCCGGCCTGAGTAATAAAGGAGGGGCCAGAACTGACTGGCTAAAATAAAAATGGAAGTGATTACAAATTTTGTCAACGATTTAGGAAATTTTATTTTTATTCCGTTAATTTTCCTACTTTTCATGCTGATATTACGCAGGCCAATTTCTGAAGCTATTCAATCAGCAATGAAGGTTGGAATCGGTTTTATTGCTCTATCTCTTGTGATTAATTTTATGCTGGAAAAAATGGAACCAGCGATTACAGGCTTAGCTGAGAAAACCGGCTCTTCTCTCAGCGCCATTGATGTAGGTGGTGCGGCTACAGCTGTCATGGGATTTGGTTCTAATATGGGAGCCATCATTATTCCCCTCTGTGTTGGTATAAATATAGGACTTTTGGTGCTGAGGCTGACAGACTGCGCTAATGTTGACGTTTTCAATCTTCATCAAAATGCATCTATGGGTGCTATTGTTGCAGTTTATTCCGGTAATTTTTTATACGGTGTTTTAACTGCAGGACTTTTCCATGTCTGGGCTCTGATTGCAGCAGATTTAGGTGCCAAACGTAATAATGAGTTTTTTGGATTGCCTAAAGGGGTTTCGATATCCCACCCTGTTGCAAATACCTATCTTTTATTTGCTTATCCGTTTAATTGGATTTATGACCGTATCCCCGGTTTACGTCACTGGAATGTTACGGCGGAGTCTATTCAAAAGCGTTTTGGTGTTTTAGGCGATCCTACAATTATAGGATTTATCCTTGGCGTGCTTTTGGGTTTATTTGGCTATGACTGGAGCAGTCCATATACGACAATTATTTCAAGCTTGCAGCTTGGTATGTATCTAGCAGCTGTTATGCTCCTTTTGCCCAAAATGACCTCAATTATGATGGAAGGTCTAGTACCGCTTTCTAATGCTGCCCGCAAGAAATTGGTTAAAAAATTTCCAGACCGCGAAATTACTGTTGGTATGGATACTGCACTTATTGTAGGGAACCCGTCAGTCATTGCACCTGCTCTTCTTCTTATTCCCGTAATGGTTATTCTGGCAGTCCTTCTCCCAGGGAATAAAGTTATGCCGCTTGGAGATTTATCGCAGTTTGTTTTTTTCATTGCGTGCATGGTTCCCGTATTTAAGGGTAATATTATTCGCACTTGGTTAACTTCAGTGATTTTATTTGGAGGCGGTTTATATATATCCTCTTGGATGACACCAGCAACTAATGAAGTCTTCCAAAAGTTTGGTGCAGGTGCTAAAGAAGGAGTAATGTATTCTTCCTTGAATCCATCTGCAAATCCATTTACAGGACTTTTTGCAGCAGTATCCCATATTGGGGTTATCGGCTATATTTTAGTTGGCGTCCTTCTTATTGCAGCTGGTTATCTGCTTAAGAAAAGAGAACGGGCCCAAATCAAAAATGTTTAATTAAAAATAGAAATAGAGGTGAGAATTATGGCTAAAACAATTCTTGTAGTTTGCGGAAACGGTATTGCGTCTTCTTCGATTATGGTATCCGTTTTACAGGATTTTTTGAAAGAAGAAAAAATTGCTGATGTCCAAGTTGATAAAGCTTCTCTTATGGACTGCTCAACTGAAAAGTTCAATAGCTATGATTTAGTTGTTTCATCCACAAAACTTGAAAATGATGGCTTGACTGTTCCAGTTATTGTTGGAGCTGGGTTGCTGACAGGGATTGATGAAGATGAAATTCTTGATGCAGTCAAAGCTGAAATAGTTTAGCAGGAGTTTGTTATGGTTTATGTCGTAGTAAATGATGCAGATGAAACTGTAATAGATTATCAGTCGGCTATTCGATTTGCAGGAGAACCCTTGCTTAAGCTAAACAATATTAAAAGTGAATATATTCAAGCCTGTATTGATCGCGAAATGGATTTTCCAACAGGTTTGTCTTTAGCAGATGGTCAAGGTGTGGCAATGCCGCATGGTGACTCTAGCTTTGTGAATGAGGACAGTATAAGTGTCGTCCGTTTATCAAATCCCGTTACTTTTGGACTGATGGAAGATAAAAAGCAGAAAGTAAAAGTTGCGCTAGTTTTCAACCTAGCTTTATCATCAGGGGAACAGCATATTAAAGTTTTAAAAAAAGTTATTGCCCTTTTTCAAGATGAGTCATTTATGAAAAAAAGTCTAGCGGACAGTCATAAAAACATAGCTAGAGAAATTAAGGAAAGGTTAGATTCTGATGAATTAAGGGTGGAATAAGTTATGGAAGAGTTTCAAATCGTTTTATCTGATATTGAAAAGGCCATCAGTCAGATTAACAGGGACAAACTGGATATTTTAGTTAATAAAATTGTAAATGCACATCACATATTTTTAGCAGGGGCAGGGAGATCAGGCTTAATGCTCCGTGCTTTTGCTAATAGGCTCATGCATCTTGGTTTGTCAGCGAGTGTAGTGGGAGATACCAATTCTCCCCACACACAGATAAATGATTTGCTAATTATTGCTTCTGGTTCTGGTAAAACAACGAGTTTAATTTCATTAGTAAAAAAAGCTCACAGCTTATCACTGGATTCTGCACTTATCACAGCTAGCCGGTCAACAACTATTGGAGAATTTTCGAATCTAGTATTGGAAATACCAGCACAGAATAAGGATGATGAAAGCAAAAGTGCGCAGCCTATGGGATCAGCTTTTGAACAGTGCAGTTTGGTTTTGTATGATACACTTATTTTACTATTAATGGCAGCTTTGAATGAATCCAGTGAAACGATGGCAAAAAGGCATGCAGACTTAGAGTAATAAATTAAATGTACTGCATCAGGTTGTTGAAATGCGAAAAAATCAATTAACTGCCAGACTGTGTGTAATATGCCGATTTAGTATAATCTGCTCTCTTTTTAAAGGCTTTGTTTAAATTGCTGCTCATTTTTATGCTATGCTATAGCTTAAACTCCTTAGAAAAACACTCTTGCGCCTTTGGCAAGAGTGTTTTACAATGGACTTATTAACGAATCGGGGAGAGAAAAATGCAGGAAAAAGGGTTTGGTGATGGAGTAAAGGCCTCTTTTCCGACTGCTTTAGGCTATGTCAGTATCGGAATAGCCTGCGGTGTAGTGGGGGCCAGCTCAGGTCTTTCGCCTCTTGAAATGGGGCTGATGAGTCTGATTGTCTACGGCGGCAGTGCTCAATTTGTGATGTGTGCTATGCTGCTGGCTCAGGCTCCGGTGTTTTCGATTGTGCTCACGGTTTTTTTGGTCAATCTCAGGCACTTTTTGATGTGTCTTCATGCAGCGACCATTTTTAAAGGCCGGCCGCTGCTGCAAAATATAGCTATCGGAAGCCTTATCACTGATGAGAGCTATGGGGTTCTGCTGGGCGAATATGCTCATAATAAGCATATCACCGCTGCTTGGATGCATGGGAATAATCTGACAGGTTATCTGACTTGGATTTTCGCTGTGTTTTTCAGTGCTGTCATTGGCCGCTATGTTCCTAACCCTGAGATTTTTGGTCTGGACTTTGCTTTAATTGCTATGTTTGTTGCTATTTTTGCTGCCCAGCTGGAAGTCATACTCATGAGTGAGCCGCTTAAGAAAATACTGACCGTTTTATTGGCGGTAACGCTGACTTATCTTGTTTTGGCTGTCCTTATTTCGGAATCATTGGCTGTTTTGCTGTCGACATTAGCGGGCTGTACTGTGGGGGTGTTTTTAGATGAGCATTAATTCTTACGTTTTGATAGTCATTATCTTAAGCGGGCTGGTAACCTGGCTGCCTAGGATTGCCCCTTTTATACTGACTAAGTATAAAGAACTTCCTGAGCTTGTCATCCGTTTTTTAAATTATTTGCCTGTCTCCATCATTTTTGCCCTGACTCTGTCCAGCCTTTTAAATGAAAAAACCGGTGCCCTTCCTACGGTAAGATGGATAGAGGCTGCGGCAGTGCTGCCGACTTTCTGGACAGCCCTGCGTTATAAGAATATCTTACTGTCGGTTTTAGTGGGGATTATCAGCACGGCCTGTCTGCGTCTGCTCTTTTAATCCAGAACGATTTAAAGGCAGGGTGCCGGAATTTCGCTGCGCAGAAGCAAGCCTGCGGTTAAAAACTGGACTGTTTAAGATTCTTGCCGCTTAAATTTCATCTCGTACAGCAGCCTGTTTTCCGGCTACCCAGCCGGTGCAGAGGGCACAAGTGATATTAAAACCGCCGGTATGGGCGTTGATATCCAAAACCTCGCCGGCGAAGTAGAGCCCTGCTACTTTTTTGCTTTCAAGTGTTTTGGGAACGATTTCATTTAAGGCAAGACCTCCTTTGGTGACAAAGGATTTAGCTAAAGACATTTTGCCTGTAACCTTAATAGGGAAATGCTTGATCTGCTGCATGAGTTCCTGAATCTGCTTACTATTAAGCTGTTTTACTTTATCAGGGAAGGGCTGTGCCAAGAAATCAGCCACACGCTCAGGCAGCAGCGTTTTGAGAGCGTTCTTGACTGTTTTATGGCTGTAAGTATTTAAGAGCTCTAAAAGTTCTGAGTCTTCTTTTTGAGGCAGGAAATCTAAATAGATGGTTTCACCGCCTTTGATAAAGCTGGACATACGCAAGGCAGCAGGCCCGGACAGTCCGAAATGCGTAAACAGTAAATCGTGAGTGATGCTGTGCTTTTGATAAGTCAGTGTGATGTCCGTCAGCGAAATGCCCTGCAGCAATTTATGCGGAAAGTCAGTCAGCAAGGGACTTTCGGCGGCTTCAAGAGCTGTCAGACTAAGTTTAAAGTGTCTGGCAATTTCATAGCCAAAGCCTGTTGAACCGGTAGAAGGGTAAGATTTTCCGCCCGTTGTGACAATCAGTTTGCCGGCGGTCATTTCTTTATCTGCCGTTTTGATGTGAAACTGATGATCGTATTTCTTCACAGAGACAACTTCTGTGCCAGTCAGAATTGAGGCACCTTCTTCCTTGATTTTTCTTTCAAGAGCCTTGATGATGGTCTGCGATTTATCGGTTTTTGGGAAGACCCGCCCGTGGTCTTCTACTTTTAGAGCCACACCGTTTTCCTCAAAAAACTGGATAATGTCGTGATTGTCAAACTGCGAAAAAACACTGTACAGAAAGCGTCCGTTGCCCGGAATATTAGCCAGTATATCATCAAGCGATCCGCTATTTGTGACATTGCAGCGGCCGCCGCCTGTCCCTGCCAGTTTTTTCCCTAAGCGCTTATTTTTTTCAATCAGAAGGACCTTTTGATTATAGTGACAGGCTGATATGGCTGCCATTATACCGGCAGGCCCGCCTCCGATGATAATAATATCGTAATGTGTCATGCTTTTATTCTAGCATAAATGGTCTTTCTTTAACAGCAGAGGCAGCTGGCAGAATTGTCAAAAAATTTAGAATAATAGATTATTTGATACTGACTTTAAATAAGGAAAGTGGTAAAATAAAAACAAGAACTAAAGATAGTACGGTAATAACCCCTATTCAGGAGGAAAACAGCAAATGACAGATAAGGAAACATTGAAAGACCTGAGACACCGCAGCAGTGTTTATGACAGTATGGTGAAGTCTCCCAACCGCGCTATGCTGCGTGCGACCGGCATGAAAGATGAAAATTTTGAACAGCCGATTGTCGGGGTCATCTCTACTTGGGCAGAAAACACACCCTGTAATATCCACCTCCACGATTTCGGCAAGGTGGTTAAAGAAGGTGTCAAAGACGCCGGAGCCTGGCCGGTTCAGTACGGAACGATTACGGTTGCTGACGGAATTGCCATGGGCACGCAAGGCATGCGTTTCTCCCTGACTTCGCGTGATATTATTGCTGACTCTATTGAGGCCGCCATGGGGGGACACAATGTTGATGCCTTTGTTGCTATCGGCGGCTGTGATAAGAATATGCCGGGTTCAGTCATTGCTATGGCTAATATGGATATTCCAGCGATTTTTGCTTACGGCGGAACGATTGCACCAGGGAATCTTGATGGTAAAGATATCGACTTGGTTTCTGTTTTTGAAGGGATTGGAAAATGGAACCATGGTGATATGACCGCAGAAGAAGTTCGGGCGATTGAATGCAATGCCTGTCCGGGTCCCGGCGGCTGCGGCGGTATGTATACAGCCAATACCATGGCAACAGCTATTGAGGTTTTGGGCCTGAGTCTGCCGGGCTCTTCGTCACATCCGGCAGAATCACCTGAGAAAAAAGCTGATATTGAAGAAGCCGGCCGTGCCGTTGTCAATATGCTCAAGATAGGACTTAAGCCATCGGATATTTTAACCCGTGAGGCCTTTGAAGATGCCATTACAGTGACGATGATTTTAGGCGGGTCGACTAATGCGACTCTTCATCTGCTGGCTATCGCTCATGCTGCCAATGTTGATTTGACACTTGAGGATTTCAATGATTTTCAAGAGCGAGTGCCGCATCTGGCAGACTTGAAACCTTCCGGGCAATATGTCTTTCAAGATCTTTATGAGGTCGGAGGAGTCCCTGCGGTTATGAAATACCTCCTAGCTAATGGTTTTCTGCATGGCGATCGCATGACCTGCACCGGTAAGACTGTTGCTGAGAATCTGGCAGAATTTGCGGATTTAACTCCGGGACAAAAAGTGATTATGCCGCTTGAAAATCCCAAACGCGCAGACGGACCGCTCATTATCCTTAAGGGCAATCTGGCCCCTGACGGAGCAGTTGCCAAGGTCTCAGGTGTTAAAGTTCGCCGCCATGTCGGCCCTGCTAAGGTCTTTGATTCAGAAGAGGCTGCTATTGAAGCCGTATTGAATGACGATATTGTTGATGGTGATGTAGTTGTGGTTCGCTATGTCGGGCCTAAAGGAGGTCCTGGCATGCCGGAAATGCTGTCTCTGTCTTCCATGATTGTCGGTAAAGGCCAGGGGGATAAAGTGGCTCTTATCACTGATGGACGCTTTTCAGGCGGAACATACGGTCTGGTTGTCGGCCATATTGCACCTGAAGCCCAAGACGGCGGCCCGATTGCCTATCTGCGCACTGGGGATATCGTCACAGTGGATCAAGATACAAAAGAAATCAGCATGGCCGTTTCAGATGAAGAAATCGAACGCCGCAAAGGTGAGACTGTGATTCCGCCGCTTTATTCGCGTGGCGTTCTCGGGAAGTATGCCCATACGGTCTCATCAGCAGCCAGAGGTGCTGTAACAGACTTTTGGAAGAAAGAATAGTCGTCACATCTATAAATAAAGAGACTGAGACAGCCTTTATTGATGCTCAAACAGGCAGCCGGCTGTCCTGTCTCTTTTCTTTTGCGTTTTTAACGGGCTTTGTATCTTGATAATTGAACACGCCCTAAAATCCTAGTGAAAAAGATGGCTGTCAGCGTGATGCAAGACATCACTTGCCATCCCCTATTTTCATACGGATTTTTAAACGGGCTTTGTATCTTAATGAACTGAACACGCCCTAAGAGCTGTGCAAAAAAGATAAAATTTCCTAGAGTCTTAATGACTCTTCGTCAATTTTCCTATTTTTGCTTTGCTCTTTTAACGGGCTTTGTATCTTATTTAATTGAACATGGCCTAAACTCTGTGCAAAAAAGATAAAATTTCCTAGAAACCGAAGTTTCTTCGTCAATTTTCCTATTTTTGCTGTGAGCTTTAAACGGCCTTTGTATCTTATTGGAGGTTTTGGTTGTGAAATTGTTGCATACAGGGGACTGGCATATTGGGCGTCAGTTGAATAATAATGGCATGAGTTTATTAGAGGACCAAACGGCTGTCTTGCAGGAAATGGTCAAACTGGCTAAGCAAGAAGGAGTTGACGGTGTCGTTATTGCCGGAGATCTGTACGACAGAGGGATTCCTTCTGTAGATGCCGTTCAGGTTTTTAATAGTATCATCAATGCCTTTCTCTTTGAGGCCGGGATCCCTGTTTATGCTATCAGCGGCAATCATGACAGCAGCCGGCGGCTGTCTTTTGGTCAGGAATTTTTTAAGCGGCAGCAGTTTTTTTTGGTGACGGATTTAAAAGATGCTTTTGAACCTATTGAAACACCTGATACTCAGCTGTTTTTGCTGCCTTTTATTGATCCTATTGATGCCAGAATTTATTATAAAGAGGAAAATCCGGATTCTCTTAAAGATATGCAGCAGGTTATCGGGCGTATTTTAAAAGACATGAAAGCCAAGTTCGACCCTGACAAAGCCCATCTCTTAGTCAGTCATTTTGCTGTCTCTAAAGGGAAGGACGATACTGACCTGCGCTTTCAAATGCTGTCTGAAACGCTTCGTACTGTGGGCGGTCTGACCAGTTTGAGGAGTGATTTGTTTGCTGATTTTGACTATGTGGCCTTGGGGCATATTCATACCCATCATGCCAGCCCTTCTGAAAGGGTTGTCTACAGCGGCAGTCCGCTTATATTTAATAAAGACGAAGCGCGGCGAAAGGATAGAAAGGGTGTTTATATTGTCGATATCAAACCGGGGGAAGTTCGTAAAAAATTTGTGGAACTGCCTGTTTATAAAGAATTTTTTGTTTTAGAAGAAGGCTTTGACCGCTTAATTGACAGAGATTTTTATGAAACATATCCTCGTAAAAGGGCTCGCTTTGCTTTTGATATTTTGACTAAAAACCGGAAAGAACTAGAAGGTCTTAATATCCGTGCTAAATTAGAGGAGATTTACGGCCCGGAGATCATGGATATTACGATTCACAGTCAAGTTGAAACCGGCAGAACTCTTCAATCCAAAAAGCGGCAGGAAAGACTTTCAGCCAGTGAAGAAGAAATTATCGGAACCTTTTATGCAGAAATGACAAACGGCGACAGCCTGTCAGACTATCAGAGAACAATTGTCGCTGATATATTAAGCCAACTGAAAGAGAACTAGCATATGAAACCAGTTAAATTAGAAATGATAAATTTCGGTCCTTACCGTCACGAAACGATTGATTTTACCAAATTTGAAGAAGGTTCTTTGTTTTTAATCAGCGGCAGAACAGGCTCTGGGAAATCCAGCATTTTTGATGCCATGCTCTATGCGCTTTATAATGTTACCAGCGGCGACCGCGAAATTGGTGAACTGCGGTCAACCTTTGCGGCTTTAAAAGATGCCAGAACACAAGTTATTTTTCAGTTTGAACATCAGGATAAGCTCTACCGTGTGCAAAGGACACTGGAGCTGATGCCTAAAAAAGGGATTGACAGAGGGAAAGGTATCGGTACAAAAGAAGCCAGTTTAGTCCTTTTGGAGCAGACAGACGGCCGCGAACTTGTTCATCTGGCCAGTCAGAATATCAAGACCACAAAGGCTGTCGAAGATTTGCTGCAGCTGAGCGCAGAGCAGTTTAAACAGATTATTCTGCTGCCTCAGTATCAGTTCAGCCAGTTTCTTAAATCCGGGGTGGAAGCCAAGAGAGAGATTCTGCGTCAGATTTTCGGAACTCAGATTTTTAGGGATTTTGAAGAAAAGCTGGCTGAGCGAAATAAAAGCCTGACTGCTGAGCAGCAGGCCCTGAATCTAGAATTAGAAAAGCAGTTCCAAAATGAATCGGTCTGGACTCAAACTGAGATAGAGGCTTTTGCTGAAACAGACGGGCAAAGGCGTAGGCAGCTGGCCGAGGACTTTCTGAAAAACCATCAGGCAGAGCAAAGTAGTTTAACTTTGCAGGTAAAAGAGGCAGAAGAACTTAAAAATAAGGCTTTTAAAGACTGGACTGAGGGACAGAAGACAGCTGAATTATTTGCTGATTTGAAGGAAAAAGAAGCGCAGTATGCGCGTGATATCCAAGCACAGGAAGAGCAGCAGCAAAAAAATCGACAGCTCCTTGAGCGCTTAGAGTTTGCAAATCATCTTAAAGACGCGCACAGCAAAATGATAGCAGCTAACAGACGGACTGCTGAGCTGGAGCGGTCCATTGCGAAGCTGAAGGAGGAAATAAGCACAGCAGCTGCCAATTACGATTCCTGCCGGACCGCAGTCAGCAGCCTAAAACAGAAAGAGCCCCATCAAGAAAAAGAATATCAGGCTCTCCCTGAAATTCGCCAGCAGCTGGAGGCCGCAAAACAGCTGCAGGATTATCAGCAGAAAAGGAAGAGTTCCGCTAAAAATATCGATACATTAAAGGAAAAAGGAGGCCGCCTTAAACAAGAGGAGAAAAAAAACAAACAAGAGCTCGAAGCAGCCAACCGCCAGCAAAACGCTCTGACTGAGAGAATAGCCGGTCTTTCCGGAGTTATCAGGCAGGCTGAAGAACTTATCAAATACCATTTGGACAAATCCATTGAGGATCAGACAAGGTTTTTAAAAGAAAAAGATAGTTTGGAAGAGAAGCTGTCCCGAACGCGCAGGGACTTAGCCGCAGCAGAAGCAGAACTGTCCCGCCTGCAGCAAGAGAGTCGCGGTAAAAAGAAAGACCAGCTCAAGCTTATGATCGGTAAGCTCCAAGCCGAATTGACCCAAGGAGAAGCCTGTCCGGTCTGCGGCTCTTTAGAGCACCCTAACACCCAGATAGCTGAAACTGATGAAGAGAATCTAAAGTTATTGTTTAAAGACATTGAAAACCTTGAGCAGCAAATAAAAGCTGCAGAGCAAAGGGTTCAGGAGTTAAACAACCTTTTGGCAGCTGATGACAGCAGAAAAAAAGATGTCCTTAAGGAACTGAAAAAAATTGCGGAGGCAGTCGCAGCAGCTTATCAGGATTTACAAAATACGGTTAGCCAAACAGCTGCCGGAGATCTTAAAGAAAACTATTCAAAAGCCGTCGGTCAGGCCATTTTAGCTGACCTGAGAGCCAGTCATGAAGAACTGGAAAACCGTCAAAAGCTGCAGGAACAGACTATTGAGAAACTGGAAGCAGCGCTCGATAACAACCAGACAGAGCAGCAGACCTCCCTTAAAAATCTGTCTGTTGAAACCGACAGACTGGAGCAGGCTGAAGGAAAAATTCTTGAACTTCAAGAAAGCTATCCTGATTTAAAAAGTGCAGCTTATTATCAAAAATTAGAGGACACTATCAAAGAAGCCTATCAGACCTTTAAGGAATCATTAACAAAGGCAGAGACTGCCCTGCACCAATCAGAGACTGCCCTGTCCAAGCTCAAAGGACAGTTAACGAGCGAATCAGAAACACTGACAGCTCAGCAAAAGGAAGGAACAGATGCAGAGAGGGAACTCGATGAGGCCTTGTTGCCGGACACAGCCTTAACACACGATAGACAGCAGCTGGCAGACTGGATTGCCGAGCTCGGTCATAATCGTATTTCGGTGACGGCCAATCAAATCAGCCGTTTTGAAGAACAAAAGCGCTCCTTGTCTCAGGAAATTGCTGAGCTGCAGGAAGGAGTCAAGGATAAAGCCTATCCTGAGCTGGACAGTTTGGAAAAAAAGAAAGAGGAAGCAGAGCAAAATCATCTATCTTTAGTGGAGAAACAGGGGCGTTTAAGCAGACAGCTGCAAATGATTGCAGAGACCGTTCAGGCAATCGCTGATAAGCAAAAGGAAGCCGAAAAAAACAGACAGGCCGCTCAGGAGTTAGCCTATCTGAATAAGCTGGTTCAGGGACAGGGCGAAAGCCATGTCCGCTTGGAAACTTATGTGATTCAGGCACATCTGGAACGTATTCTCGACTATGCCAATAACCACTATATCGGCCTGCTGAGCAGCCAGCAGTTTGAATTCTTGATTTCAGACAGGACAGCCGGCAAGGCCCAGTCCGGCCTCAATATCAATATCTATGATAAAACCAACAATAAAGAATTGCCGGCAAGTTCACTGTCTGGGGGCGAGACTTTCATTGCTTCTCTGGCTATTGCTCTGTCCATGTCAGAGGTTGTCCAAAATGCCAGCAATGGCGCTCTGATTGAGACGCTCTTTATTGATGAAGGTTTTGGCTCACTGGATGAGGAAACACTGGATAAGGCTGTCGCTGTACTGGAGAGCATCGGAGAAAACCGCATGGTAGGTGTCATCAGCCATGTCAAGGAAATGAAAGAGACAATTGAGCAGCAGCTGCTGATTGAAAAAAGGATTGACGGCAGCTCGGCTATAAAACACCGGACATAGTACAGTCATTATAGAATGCGCAGAAGGACGGCTGTCAGGATTGACCAGTTCCTGCTGGCTGTACTCTTTGCTGAATCAGAGGCTGGGAGAAAAGTCCTGCCTTAGATAGGTGCGTACGACTTTGTTGCTTCACTTTCTTGCATAGCAAAAAAGACCTCTATGATGATAAAAGCAGTCATAGAGGTCTTTTGGTTCTCTTTACTGAGAAGAAAGTCAGCTTATCTGGGGCTTATTCCCAGAGCAATCCGGCCATAGCGGCTGATTCGGGTAATTTTCCAGACAGGCGACCAGGTGATTTCCACAGAAACGCTGGCAATCTCGTCAATCTGGCAGAGCTTTTCCACAATCTCAGCCGGCATTGTGTCTTCGCAGCCGCAGTTGGTATCAGTGAAGGTCATCAAAAACCGGCAGTGGCCGTCTTCATCTAAATCAATGGCATAAATAAGACCAAGATTATAAATGTCCAGTTCGATTTCCGGATCATAAACTGTCTCAAGTTTTTCAATCAGTTTATGGCCGATAGCTGCGGCACGGTCATTAATTTTAATATCATCACGCATAATCGCACCACCTTTATCTTGGATTTCAGCTCTATTATGACATAAAAAAGCCGTTTTTTCAATGCTGGCAAAGCTTTAAAAACTAAGGAAATTGACAGAAAAGCCCTATTATGTTACTATTTTATAAGACTATTCAGGAAAAAAAGAGGATATTATGGCAATTGAAAAGACAGTTAGTGAGCTAGCTGAAATCTTGGGTGTCAGCCGTCAGGCGGTTAATAACCGTGTCAAGAATCTTCCGGCGGAAGATGTTGAAAAGAATGAAAAAGGGGTTACAGTTGTTAATCGCAGCGGTTTAATTAAACTTGAGGAAATTTATAAAAAAACCATCTTTGAAGACGAACCGATTGATGAGGAAACTAAGCAGCGCGAATTGCTGGAGATATTGGTTGATGAAAAAAATACGGAAATCACCCGTATGTATGAACAGCTAAAGGCCAAAGACGCTCAGATAGCAGCTAAAGATGAACAGCTCCGAATTAAAGATGTCCAAATTGCGGAGAAAGATAAGCAGCTGGATCAGCAGCAGCAGCTGACACTGGCTGCTATGGAAGACAGCAAGCAGCTTCAGCTGGAACTGGATGAAGCTAAAGCTGAAGTCGAAGAAATTCAGACCAAGCAGCAGACAGCTAAAAAAGGCTTCTTTGCCCGTCTTTTTGGCGGAAGTTAAGACCCGAAAAAGGGTCTTTTTTGCTTATCTCTAAACTGCAGCGGGTAATAAAGAGCCGAAATCTTCAGAATCGGATAGGATCTGCATCCTTTACCGGCAGGAATAGTCAGCTATATTCTCTCTGCCGCTTTGGACTGATTTTTGAGCAGTCAAAAAGAGGCTGGAACAAAAGTTCCTGCCTCTTTAATTTTTTTCGATGGATGGGTTTGACGCAGTGGCTGATTGGACGTTCTATCCCTTGTCGAGCAAGGGATAGCGACCTCCCTAATCAACTATGCGGAGGTGGGACAGCAGAATCGAAATCGGCATTTTGTGACGATTTACCGATTTTTGTCCCACTCTCTTTTTTTGCTTGTTTTAAGAGCTGCCCCGAACAGGTCGCTGTTTATTCTTCTAACATTGAAACCCTTAGACGGACTTTTTCAGCTGCCGGCTGCTTTTTTTGAGAAACAAATCATAAGCCAGCAGCAAAATAAAAATAATCTGCACAAGAATGCTGATAAGACTGCCTTCAACTCCAAAGCTGCCTCCTGACAGCCAGTCGGGTCCCTGCTGGCTCACTTTGATTAAGGCTGTGCCGGCTGAACTGCCGCTGACAGGAAAAGAGAAAACGTTTCCCTGGAAACAGTTCCAAGCTGCGTGCAAACCGCTTATCCCCCAAATACTGCCGGTTTTTAGCAGGTAAAGGGAGGCTAAAATGCCAAATAAAACTAAATCCAAGACAGGAAGCAGACTTAAACCGTCATTTCCCATATGAATAGCAGCAAAAAAGAGGGAAGAGGCAATAACTGCCGTAACGATTTTATGCTTAACCGCTATCGAACTAAAAAACCAGCCTCGAACCAGTGTTTCTTCAGCATGTCCTTGAACAGACCAAGCCGGAATAAGCACTAAAAGCCGGCAGAAGGTCTTGACAGAAAGATTGCTGATTTCAAATGTCACGCCGCCCAGAAGTGCCATAATCAGGACACACAAGCTTAACAAGCCGGCACCCAAAATCCAGCCCCAGATAAAATCTTTAAGAGCATGTTTTTTGGAAAAGCCAAAGCCCTGCCAAGGGCTGCCCTCAATTAGTCGTGACCAGCAAATAACAATCAGTGTGATAAAAATAAAACTGAATAATTCGAGCAAAAAGCTGCTGCCACTTGTTTTAGGGAAGACCTGAAAGAACCATCCGGAGAATGACTCGGCGCTGACTTCTCCGGCCAAAAGCAGGAAAACACCGACTATAGGAGCAAGAAGCAAACCGCAGTTAAAGCGGGACCGTGATTTAGCTTGAATAAATGACGGCATAATAATTCCTCTATTAAGATACAAAGGGCGTTCAAGCTCACAGCAAAAATAGGAGCCTGACCGCCGAGTCACTAAAGACTCTAGGGAGGGCTATCTTTTTTGCACAGAGCTTAGCCCGTGTCCAATTATCAAGATACAAAGCCCGTTAAAAACGCAAAAGGAAAATAGGCGGTAAGTCCGAAATCTTTGATTTCGCAGACGCCCCCCTGCCAGAACGACTAGAAGGGTGCGGTCGGCCGTAGGACGACAAAGCCTTCAGACGTTTACGGCTGACGGTAAGTCCGAAATCTTTGATTTCGCAGACGCCCCTCTGCCAGAACGACTAGAAGGGTGCGGTCGACTGTTAAGGCGACAAAGCTTTCAGACAGCTGCAGCTGGCTAAACGAGAAGTCAGTACATTCGGACGTCAGTTTGCGCTTCCTGCGACTGTGTCACTGTTTTGTAAAGAGCTTAAGCCGTGTTTAATTAGAAATCTGCTTTCTTTACAGTATAAACAGGAGCGACAGCCCGACGATATCGGCAATACTGTGAGCCAGAAAGAAGGGCAGCAGGTTGGGTTTTTTCATCTTTCTGTAGAGAAGAAAAAAGACAGTTCCCAGTAAAAAGCCTAAACCAATGGCAGTTGTCATTCCTTGGTAAGTATGAAAGCTGAAGCGGACAAAAAGTGAGAAGAGAAAAGACCATTTGATAAACTCAGGCTTAACTGTCAGACAAATGCCTAAAAAGAAGATTTCTTCATAAAAACCATTCATCAATGAATACAGTACCAATGACAAATCTGTTTCTTTGATAACTTCCAAAACACTGGGTGCTGCCGGATAAAATAAAGGCCAGGTAAAAGCCGTGAAAAGATCCATAGCCGCAGCTGCCAGAAAAAAGGCTGCTAAAACCTGTAAAGGAAGAAAGAGGGTCCATTTTATCTGTCTTGTCCAAATAGAAAAATCAAAATTTCGCAAAAGAAGATAGACAAAGGCTAAACCAAGCCAGATTAGCTGGGTCGCCAAAGCTTGATAATTTTGCAAAGAAGAAAAGGTAATACTTTTTTCTATCCTTTCAAGATTGTCACCGGTTGATAAGTATTGAACAGTTGAGCTGTAAATGGCGAAACCAAACATAATAACTGTCAGCACTGCTAAGTCAAACCAACGCAGCTGTTTTAATTTATTCGTCATAGGCACACTCTTGTTACCAGCCTTTCCATCATTATATGAAAAGCCATTATTAAGCTTGCACTTTAAAGTTTTTCGTATTTCATACGCTAAAACCTTTTAACCACTGCTTATTTAGTCTTATCTTAGCATTTCTGTCTGTTACTCTTGTAAGGCTTGTCTGTTTTTTGTCTGTTTTTTAAAAAGGGGAAATAGCACTTTTCCTTTTAAAATAAGGGACTTGAGCCTCAGAAGGGAAGGAACTGCTTTTTATGCAGCCTCTTGCCGGAAAGCCGGCTTCTGCTTATAATAGAAGTAAAAAGTGCGTTCTGGAGGTTTTTATGGTAAAAATATTAGTTGTTGAAGACGATTCGGTTATCAATCAGGTAGTCAGCGAATTTTTAAAAGAGCATCACTATCAAGTTGAGTCTGTTTTTGATGGCAAGGCAGCCTTAAACTCTTTTTACAGAGACAGTTTTGACCTGATTGTTCTTGATATTATGATTCCTCATGTCAGCGGTTTGGAGGTGCTTAAAGAAATCCGTAAAAGTTCGACAGTTCCAGTTATGATGCTGACAGCCATGGCAGATGAAGCAACTCAGCTGCTCAGTTTTAATCATCTTATCAGCGATTATGTCACCAAGCCTTTTTCGCCGTTAATACTGATGAAACGAATCGAAAATATCCTGCGGGAAAAGTCAAACGCTGCTTCTATTATCATTAACGATATCACCATTTACCCTGAAGAAGGTTCTGTCTATCTTCATGGTGAAGCTGTCAGTCTGACAAAAAAAGAGTATGCTATTCTTTTATTTTTGGCAGAGAGGCAGGGAAAAATTATCAGCCGCGACCTTTTGATGAACAGTATCTGGGGTTACAGTGAGTTAGACAGCCGTGTACTGGATAATCATGTTAAAAATTTACGGAAAAAACTGCCCTCTCTCCCTTTAAAAACAGTTATCGGCCGGGGCTATCAGATTGAGAAGGTGTCATAATGGGAATTGTTCGCAAAAATTTTTTAATTGTCAGTCTGCTGATTACTGTCACCTTTATTTTGCTGTTGGCCTTTCTTTATTTTGTTATGCCCATTTATTACAATGAGACTAAAAAGCAGGAACTCCGACAGGATTTTATCAAGACTGTCAAAAGCATAGACGGCCTGTCAAAAGAGGAGGCTGTTGAAAGAATAGCTGTGTCTGACCGCAGGCAGGATAATATTTTATATGTTTTATTTGATACATCAGGTCAGATTGTTTACCCTGTTTCATCAGCCGATTCGATTAGCAGTCAGGATCAAGATTATCTGGAAGAAGCAGACTATGATGAAATAGGAGCTTGGGCAGAACCTGTCCAATTACAGGGGGGCGAAAGTCTGACCCTGCAAGCCGAATACGGTTTTAACTCGCTCTCAGTCATCAGCCAGATTTTGGTAACCTTCTATCCTTTTGTTCTCCTGCTCGTTATTTCACTTGCCGGTTTTGTTGCTTATTTCTACAGCCGCCTGTCCAACCGGCGGATAAGAGCTATTTCACAGACTGCCAGACAGATGCAGACGCTGGATAAAGAACTTGCCTGCCAAATAAAAGGCCGTGATGAGATAGCGACACTGGCGCAGGACGTGAATCAGCTGTATGAAAAGCTGCTGACCAGTATTGAAGAATTAAAACTGGAAAATGAAAGAACAGCTGAGCGCGAGCGGCAAAAATCAGAGTTTCTGCGCATGAGCTCGCATGAATTAAAAACACCTTTGGCCAGTCTCCTGGGTCTGGTTGAAGGCATGCTTTACAATGTCGGTGACTTCAAGAACCATGAGAAATATCTGCAGAAATGCCAAACAATTTTGCAGGAGCAGTCCCAGCTAGTTGGAGACGTTTTAGAAGCAACTAATCTGGATTTGGCGATGACAAAATCCTATAAGACCTTTTCCTTAACAGAAGAGGTCAGCCGAAATCTGGAGCCCTATCAGGTGCTGGCTCAAATTAACGATTATCAGTTTACAGCTGATTTGGCTTCTGTTACGGTGACAGCTGATTCTCTCTATCTTTTAAAGGCTTTAAAAAACCTTTTGGATAATGCCTTTCGCTATACAAAAAAAGGCGGTTTCATTCGGCTGACACTGGCTGAAAAGCAGTTTAGCATCGAAAATCAGGCAGAACACCTTTTGACAGAAGAAGAGCTGGAACAGATTTTTCAGCCTTTTTACCGTCCTGATTTCAGCCGGAGCCGAAAGGACGGAGGAACTGGGATTGGACTCTTCCTAGTCCAGCAAATCCTGGATAAACATGGCTTTGCCTACACATTTGAAAAAACAGACAGCCAAACCATGCGCTTTACAATTAATTTTTCCTAAAAAACAAAAGGAGAGTGTGGCAAAATTCGGTCACTGCGTCAAGCTTATATGCCTAAAAAAAGCAAAATGAGGCTGGGCTTTTGTCCCAGCCTCGTTTTGCTTGCATTTTTTAAAAAGGAAGTTTGCCGGCAAACTGTCCCATCGACTTTTGGGTAGCTTCCTCTATTTGTTTAAGGGCATCATTGACCGCCTGGCTGGTCATATCTGCCAATGTCTCAATATCATCAGGGTCAACCACTGCTTCTTTGAAGTCAATAGAAAGCAGTTTTTTATCGCCCGTAAAAGTAGCTAGGACTAACTCCTGAGCCGATTTACCGACAAATGTTGTCTTGGCTAATTCCGCCTGTTTGGCCTCCATCTGCTTTTGCAGCTTTTGAGCCTGTTTCATCATATTCTGCATGTTCATCATAATGTTTTTGCGCTTCCTTTCATAGCAAGGGGTTAGACCCTGTGTATAAATTTTATTGCCATAGTGTTAAAAATTATCAATGGCATCAGCAATTTCTTTTTGCTGGGTTGGAAATAAGTGAGAGTGCCGGAAGTCATGATTGCGAATTAGTTTTAAATTTTCAGGCATTCTTTTTTTAGAAGAACCCGAAAATTTGAAACATTCGGACCAGTCAATACCTTTGGAGTTGATCGAAAGATTTGCAGACTACTTGGATTATCAGTATATTTATTTAGTAGCTTATGCTGATTCTCTTTCTATTGCTTTAGTGCAAATTCTACGGTTTAGCTCCTATATGCATTTTTCTATTACAATAATAGGCCTCATAACGTTCAGCCTTTTTATGTGTTTTAAAATCTGTTTTTCTGTGCCGCTTCTGCCTGTTACACCGCCTTCCGTTTTTTTATTTTTTGTCTAGTTACTCGCACATTAAATTCCCTTTCGAGTGGCAGTATCTTCCTGTATGTCTTCTATTATAGCATGATTGTTGCTTAACTCAAAACCGAGTAGGTTCCTCTATTGTTTTTAGTGGGCCCCTTCCAAATACGCTTATTGTTGCACCAATAAAAGCTATTTGTAACGAGTTTTCTTTTATAGCTTTACCTTTATATAAATTGATTGAATGTCAAGTGTCGAAAAATAGGCAATATTTTTATGATATAATAAAATCTAAGGTTATTAAATTTAAAAAAATTGTTGAATTTAATGATGAAATTGATGCCCAATCTGTTGATAATTTTTGGACTCTAAAGGACTGTGATGTACCTAAATATATTGATAAGGCGTGGGCTATGACAAAGATGGAAAGTAATGAAAATAATAGAAATTAAAGATATTGATAACTACTCTTTAGCTAAGTCACTGGATTGTCTTGAGAGGATGGGAAAATTATTTCCGATTGTCAGAACCAATTTAAATTCATGTAGAATGTTTGTCGATGATAAGAGGTGTAACTGTTTGCTAGAAGTTACTCAAATAAGTAATACAATTAAAGTTGCAATTTTGTTCGGGCAGGCTAGTGAAATTGATATTGATTGGCTTACAGAAAAGGTAAGAGATGTATTTGATTTGGATAACCCAATTTATAATGAGTTTTATTCAAATTTGAATGCGTATGGAGATGTCAATTCTAGGGAATTGATGAAGTCATTAAATGGGCTGCGTCTTATAAAAGATATAAGCCTTATGAATTGTGTATTCCGCACTATTATTAGTCAGCAAGTTAGTTTAAAAGTAGCATCAAATATGGTTAGAAAGTTTGTCACGAGGTATGACCATAGGTTGTATTTTGATGGAGTTTATTATTATCAATTTCCTAATGTTGAATTTATTGCTAACAATTTAACTATTTCTCAACTTAGAGAAATTGGGATTCCCGCAAGAAGAGCAAATGCTATTATAGATGTTTCTAGTAAAATTTTAGCATTAGATAATTCATTAGAAGATTATTCGTTTAGAGAACTAGAAGAATTATTAATTTCGGTTAAGGGAATTGGTCAATGGACAGTTGAAATGTTGGGGCTATTTTATTTTATGGTACCAGATACTATTCCTGTGGCAGATTTAGGGTTACATAGAGCCGTTGAGCACTTATATAAGTTACCAACTAGGACCGTATCAAAGACTAATGTAAAAGAATTTACTAATAGGTGGTGTGGAAATAAATCGCTATTAGTGTATTATATTTGGGAATTTTGGATGCTTAGCAAAGTGGATAAGGAGCAAAATTATGATTGATTTGGAAGATGGTAAATTTAAAATTACTGTTTCTATCATCCTATTGAAAGAAAATAAATTACTTTTACAATTAAGAGATAACACTGGATATTTAGACGGATTTTATGATTTAGGAGTCAGCGGTCATGTTAATAGTAATGAGAATTTTAAAAAGGCTGCTGTGAGAGAGGCTTCGGAGGAGTTAGGACTAAAAATTTCACCAGAAAAGTTAGTCTATGTTACACTTATTCAAAATATTCGGGATAACTATATTTATATTTATTTTCTGTATAATATTTCTAAAAATGAAGAAATTAATATAAAAAATAATGAACCCAACCAAATAAAAGATTTGTTATGGGTAAAACCAAGTTCCTTGCCAGAGAATTCTCTTCCTCACAACATAATTGCTTTAAAAAATTACGAAAGCAATATTCTATATGATATAATTTATGATGAAATAGGAGATGATTAGGGCTTAATCAAAATTATAATAGGGGTTTCTATGTAATTTATAGTATTTTGATTAATAGTTAAATTGGTGTAGGGCAAGAATTAACTATGATGAAAATTTTCATGTATGTTTTATCTTTGGTAGAGAAATAAAAGGAATCTGGGACAGACACTGATGATTGCTTTGCAATTACCCACAAAAGTATGAAAACAAAGCATAGAGCCCTCATTAGGACTTAGTGAGGGCTTTGTGGTTGATAATTTTAACGATCGCTGTTATCAAGGAATAAACTAATCCACTCTACCGATGAGGACTCTCAAAGATATCGCACAGAGCATAAGTATAAAAATATGATTTAATTCAGTAGATAAGTCCACTATTTTCTAGAAGAAGGAAGATAGTTATGGATATCTTATATCGGTCTTGTGCTGGAATTAATATTCACCAATCTAACAAGGTATTTGGGTCTTTAGTATTACTTATTAAAAGGGGAAAGTCATGGGGAAGCATGCGCCATTGACAGCCTGTTTTGGTGATGTACAAGGTCGCATTAACAAGTTCTCGTTTGGCCCATTTATAGGTACGATGTTTAGGAAAATAGGGTTCTAGCTTAGCCCATTCTTCATCAGTTAAATCAGTATCATATGCTTTTCGTGTCATAGTTTTAGTTTAACATTTTTTGTGAATACAGGTTCTTAGTTTTTGAAAATATTGGTTTATTAGTAAAAATATTTGAGTTTGCCGATATTTTAGAAGTGTACCTTCATAATCCTCCTAAAAAATTTTTTCACTTAATTAGGCAACAAATTCCTTCGGAAAGTGTACATATTGAGCAAAGTACTTTTAAGAAAATTGAAAAGAAACAGTTTCAAGATGTAATACATGACTTACAAGATGTAATACATGACTTAAATGAAAGCATAATTGGCCAAGGAGAAGCTAAGAAAAGTTTATTAAGAAAACTAGTTGCTCAACTAATACGTCCGAGTTCAAAACCATTAGTTTTAATGTTTTATGGTGAACCAGGGATTGGAAAAACTGAAACAGCAAAACAACTATCAACTACACTATATGGGAATGACAATATTATTCGAGAACAAATGTCTATGGTTGGTGGTGAATCAAGTGTAAAATATTTTAAATCAACAAATCATAGCGAAGACTCGTTTTCTAAAACATTATTAAACAGAGAATCTAATGTTATTTTGCTTGATGAGTTTGCTCTAGCTCCTGCATTTTTTCATAGTACCTTCTTTCAAATGTTTGATGAAGGTATCTATGAAGACCAAAATTATAAAGTAGATTTAAGTAATTCAATTATTATTTGCACATCTAATTTTAAAAGTCGGTCAGAAATGGAGAAAAATGTTGATGTAACGCTATTAAGCCGATTCGATGGCTTTATTAAATTTTCTCAGTTATCTTTTGACGAGAAGAAGCAGATTTCAAAGATAGTCTATTCAAAAATTATTGACTCAGAATCCATGACTAAGGAGTATAAGGGATATTTAGATGAAGTTAAGATTTTAGAAAGCATGGAATCTAAATTAAATGCTCTTCCTAATGTTAGAGCGATAAGAAAGTATGTTGAAGATGTTGTGCAGATAAGCTATTGGAGGTAATTATAAAGGATAAATCAAACTAATTATGTTAATTATCAGAGAAAATACGATAGAAACATGAGGTAGTGAATTTAATTTGAAAAAAGTATATTTCTATAAAAATTTTTGGTTCTGGGTGGCACTATCCTTATTAATTTATATATTGAGGTAGTCTGAGGTATTAGGTGTTGAATTATTAATTAATATAATTGTTTATGTTTATAAGCAGGTTATAAGTGAACCAATTGCATTTTTTGCATTTCTGATTAGTATAATTACTGTACATATAGACAGAATTAATGTTTTAAAAACTGACAGGAGAGCTAAGCTATCTATTTCTTATAAAATAGAAGGTAAATCGAAAGTAAAAGCTTCTTTCAATAATGTGGTGAAGGAAATCGAAGTGCCTAGAATAAGAATATATGAAAATTCAGGAACAATAAAGTCAACCTATATTATTCTTACACCGTATGTTAAAGAAAATAGTCTAAGTATAGATAATATAGATGGTGGTTATTTTTCATTCAATGCAGTATACATACATTTAAACGAAAATCAATCTCATTCTATCTTTTGTCTATTCGAGGGTGTAGGTGGTTCATATAAATTATTATTACTTGTCTATTTAAAAAATATAATTGGGAATTATTATCTTGAAGTAATTGATAGAGTAGATGCCTTAAATAAAAATGCAAAATAATTACAACAGTATTATAATCAGTTTAAAAATGTGGACGATATCTTTCTGAAAATAATATAATCATCTCTTAAGACCAGTGTAAAGTGAAAGCCAGGAACGGTTTTAGAGAGTAGGAAACGCCTCACTGGTTAGTGAAGCGTTTTTTAGATTACAAAGAAGATACTGCTATTGTCTATTTTTTGATATAAATTTAAGTGTTTTTAGTTCGATTTAATGAATCTAGAAAAGCTTTAAATCAACATTTTGAACGATTGCAAGACTTAAAAAATCGTGGAGCAAGTCTTGCATGTTCATCATAATGTTTTTGCGCTTCCTTTCATAGCAAGGGGAGACCCTATGTATAAATTTTTATTGTCTTAATTTGCCTTATTGTTAAAAATTAAATTATCAAAGGCATCAGCAACTTCTTTTTGTTGTGTTGGAAATAAGGGAGAGTACACATTTATTGTAATATTTATGGAGCTATTCCCTAAACGTTTCATAAGAGTGAAGAAAATGCAGTCTTTCCTTTGTACAAGCCACCCGTTTTCACGGGTGACCTGGATTGTCCAAGGAGATTTTTCTGTTTTTCTTGCCTAGCAAAGAACTACGGCTGCAATAAAAGCAAACTAGGATTTGTTCTTCCAGATTGTCAAGTAGGTTTACCAGAGCTGGCCGCCGTAAAGTGGCTATATGAATTGAGATTTGATAGGAATAATTGAAGTTTCTCTTGTTTTTAGGCCTTGCTTTGTGAAGATTCAAAGTCTGTATGTTCTGGAATCTTCTTAGCCTGATGTGTCATAAATAATATCATCCCTAAGCGGAAAGCTTGTTGTAGAAAAACCAGAATAAAGAAAATTGGAGGGAGCTTTCCAGTAATCATCGTCAAGAAGTAATCCCACAGACCATGATCGGCTGCACACCAGCTGATTTTTTTGGTGAACAGGTAAAGATAAGCGTAATAAAAGCCAGAGATAGTAGTCACCACCACTTGCAAAATGACGCCTTTTAGACTACTGCCCGCAAATAAATTGATGGCATGAAATAGCCCAAAACACAAGGCGGAGAAGATAATAGCCTGTTTTCTCGGAAAGCGCTCTAAGAAATATGCTAGCAGCACCTTTCTAAATAACAATTCTTCTCCGACGCCAACACAAATAGTGGCAACAAAAATACCAATGGAAGAAAATGCTAGATGGGATTGCAGCAGCCAAAAGGCCATAATACTAATTGCCAATGGCACAAAGCCCAAGAAGAAATACCGCCGTCTCAGCGGGAATTTTTCCCTCAGCTCAACGTTTTGAGGGTTTTTCATAACATATAGCACCATCATAGCAGCAAGCAATCCTAAAAATGGCAGTTCAGAAATCAAAAACTGATTAGATGAATAGGAAATTCCCCTAGCTTGAAAAGTATAAAAGTAACTCCCAAGCATTATAGCAGCGTAGATAAGTGAAATCGTATAAATAGATTTTTGACGGTCCATACAGTCTCCTTTTTAATTTTTTAATAATCTTTCCCTTGAAAGAGTTCAGAAACTGCACTCGCAAGGGATGTTTTCAGGATTAAATGAATCTAGTGGCTTTCTTTACTGCCCGTTCGGCATGGTAAAGATGTTAAAACCACCAAAAATAACCGAGAATTCCTAGCCCCATCACATCACTAATGGCATGTCCTAAGAAGAAAGGGAAAAGGTTTTTCTCTTTCATCCGTGCATACAAAACGTAATAGACAGTCCCCATCAAGATACCAATTCCCAGAGCAGGAATGTTACCCTGATAAGTATGGAAGGCGTAACGAACAATGAGCGAGTACAGCAATGCCCAGCGCCGATGCTCTGCTTTCACCGTTAAGCATACGCCAAGAAAGAAAATTTCCTCATAGAAACCATTTAAAGCAGAAAAAACCAATAAGGACAGGTCAACTTCTGAGAGTCTTTGGAGCAGAGGGTGCAAGCTGGTAGGTGTGGCAGCATAGCTAACGCTGGCTTCAGCTGCTGTCGGCGGCATCAGCATAGAAGTCCCTATCAAATATAAATCGAAAATGAGTGAAAAACCAATAAAAATGCCAACTCCCATAAAGATAGCTCGCGGAGTAATGCGAATCTTTGATGTCCATACAGAAAAATCAAAATGACGCAGCCATAGATACAAAAAAGCCAGAAACAGTAAGAAAGACTGGTGTAAAAAGGCCTGCCAATTAACCGCGCTAGTGAATTCTGGGACATCCGCAAGCGCACCATCTTCTAATGTAAAGAAGATAGCAAACGAAGTTTGGATGGCCTGAAAAAAGAGGATAAGGGTTAGGATGAGAATATCCCACCATTTGAGCAAACGAATCTTTTTAGTGCCTCGAATAGCCTGTAATCTGTTCATATCATTTCTCCTATTAGTTATGAATAGGTTCTTTAAAAATCATAACACAGCCATCTGAAGAACAGCTACTGTTGGCCTGTTTTTTATCTAAGAAAACTGTCATGCGTAAAATTTTGAAGTAGATTTTGCTTAAAACTTATAAAGTGAAGAAGTCTCAAGCTTAAGGCTTCTTTTTTATGTGATAGTATGTTTTTAGTGTTTACATTTTTTTTAAAAAAATGTAAACTATTAACATAGATAGCGCTATATTAATTGGAGATGGTTATTATGGGAATTTTACAGGATTACTTGAAGCAAGAATGTGATATTAGATTAGCGGGAGAATTAGTTTACAGTGTAAGGGAAGCTTATCGTTTTCTTTGGGATTTAGTAGAATCTACACCTGTTTTGAAGCGTCCAGAAATGCGTAAAACATACGGCCATATTAGGCAAGCTTTGGTTGATGTTGCTTTACGCTTGGTACTTAGTGATTCATTAATGAAATCAGATGTTCAAATGGTGTCAGCCGCTAACAATAAGAATGGCTATACTTATACTATGATAGAAACAAAAGGTGCTATCATTTCACCAGTCAAGACAAGAACTGCGGCAAGTATGCCATCGAAAGCTCTTCATAGAAGTCTCGGAAGTATTAAAAATCGACAGTTTGATTTATTTACGACTCAAGAAGATTTAAATCATTCTTATGATGAAAACAATCCGCCTTATTTATTGTTAACTTATGGTGGTGGCAATCATCAGTTAGAATTTGTATAATTAGGATTGCCAGATATGGCGAGTGAGAAGTGGATTGAAAAAGTGGATATCTTAAATGCTCAAAGAATTATTACTTCGACCGCTGAGGAAAAAGCAACACAGAAGCGCTTAGATTTGACTTTAACGGACCTTTCAGAAGAATTACTTAGGAGAGAAATTAATGGAACACGCAAGATTTAATCCTTCTAAACTAAAGAAAGCTCGTATAGCTAGAGGATTGACTAAGAAAGAACTCGCTGAGAGAACAGGAATTTCAAGGCAGATGGTTTCTAACTATGAGTTGGGGAAAACACAGCCTGGTGCGACTAATTTGTTGGCAATTGTATCTGAACTGAATTTTCCCTATAACTACTTTACCTCTGAAAACAAAGGTTTTTATGAAGGAGCTACTTTCTTTAGAAGCCAATCCGCTGCAACAAAGCGGACCAGAGATATGCAGGCTGTGAGATTAGAATTTCAAAAAGAAATTTATGATTTTCTATCACGATATGTCAATTTTCCTAAATTGACTTTGCCTGAGACTTTGATGAAAAATATTTATGATATTACCAATGAAGATATTGAAAACAAGGCAGCAGAGCTAAGAAAATGCTGGGGGTTAGGTGAGAACCTACCAATTGCCAATTTGATTGAAAGTGCTGAAGTGCATGGTGTTATTGTTGTCGAATCCACTATGTCAGATGATACTTTAGATGCTGTTTCAGAATGGATAGAGGATCGACCTTTTATTATGTTGACAGATAATGGAGAATCTGCTGTGCGTCGCCGTTTTAATGTTGCCCATGAACTAGGGCATATCTTACTTCACGGAGATGTTGAAAGCATTCATGACTATACGCCTCAAGAACTAAAAAATGTTATTGAGAAGCAAGCACATTATTTTGCATCCTGCTTGCTATTACCAGAAAAAGGTTTCTTAGATTCACTATTGTCAACGAATTTAGACTTTTATATAGAATTAAAGAAACGTTGGAAAGTGTCTATTCAGGCAATGGTTATGAGAACTTTTCAATTAGAATTAATTTCAGAAGATCAAAGGCTCTATTTATTCAGGCGGATAGCCTATAATAAATGGAAGAAGAAAGAGCCTCTAGATGATGAGATGTCGGTTGAGAAACCAAGCCTTTATCGAAAAGTGTTTGAACTAATTGTTAATAATGATATTTTACAAAAAAATGAAATACTATCATATTTGTCTTTACCACAGGATGAGCTGGAAAAATCATTAGATGTTTCGATTGCTACTGATGAAACAATTGTTCAGAAAGCACCTACGCTGAGAATTATAAAGTGAAGAAGCCTCAAGCTTAAGGCTTCTTTTTTATGCATAAGGCTATATCATTTTATACAGGAGACTTTAACTGTCAGCTGGACAGAGTTTATCCCTTTAATGCAAGAACTTTCACTATATAGAAGTCTCAATGTTTTTCCACCTGTCATCAGTGCCAAAGACAAAATGGCAGAGCGCTATTGTCTTAGCAGGAGTTTCTGCAGTGGCGGCTGTATCGGTTGGCGCTAAGATTTTCCCAATGCGTCAATGAGGGACCGTTTTTCAGATTTCATGAGAGACGGCAAACATATTGACCAAGCCGGTGCTGCCGGAATGAAAGCAAGTGAATCAAAATTGCAGGGGGAAGCTGGAGGGTGACTGCTATACTATTAAATTGCAAAAATGTAACAAATCAGTGTCAAACGTTTGACAATAAAATGCAATTCTGTTATAATAGCCTTATCAAATTAAAAAAATAGGAGATTTGTTTATGGTTCAAATTAAATTAACGCCAGAAGAACTGCGCTCACAAGCAACTAGCTACACTAACGGTGCGACATCAGTCCGCGATGTTTTGACAACACTGACAAACACACAAGCTGATATCGCAGCTAACTGGAGCGGTACTTCTTTTGACAGCTTTGATCAGCAGTTCAATGAATTATCGCCAAAAGTCAGCCAATTTGCTGATCTGTTAGATGAAATTAATCAGCAGTTAAACCAAGTTGCTACGACTATTGAAGACACTGATGCACAGATTGCATCGCAAATTCAGCAATAATTGTTAGGGTAACGCTTAATAAAGATTGGGACAGGTGTTTACCTGTTCCAGTTTTTTCGTATAAGGCAGCAAAAGATAAAGATGAACAAGAAATTTATAACCTATTTATTAAGTATTTTAGCGGTACTGGCCTTACTGGCTGCTGCAGCCGGGCTCAACATGGCTGTTTGGCGCCAAAATGAAACAGCCAATCAGAAAACCAGCCAGCAAAGCAAACTGAATGTCGCTATTGTCAATGAAGACCGGGCGATTATGTCTACGGACGGTGTGCGCTACAGTCTGGGAGAAAGCTATATTAAGACAATCGAAAGAGACGACAGCCAAAATTGGTTTGTGGTCAGCCGCGGGACGGCAGACAGCGGTCTCAGAAGCGGGAAATATCAGCTGGCGGTGACCATTCCCAGTGATTTTTCAAAGAAAGTCCTTGATATCAACAATGTCAATGTCGACCAAGTCAATGTCAAGTATGAAGTCAATGCTAACGGCAACCAGCAGCTGGAGACTGAAGCGGCTAAGCTGGGCAAGGACATTGTAGCTGACCTGAACAGCCAGCTGGTGGATATGTACATGGCCAGCATCCTGAGCAACCTCTATACGGCTCAGCTAAATATTCAGGCTATTACTGAAGAACAAAGCAGCAATGTCGGTGTTTACAGGGCCAATCTTTTGGGAGCAGCGACAGCCCTGCAGAATGGTTTTCCAATTCTGGTTTCCAGCTCAGGCAGCTCTCTGACCGCTAATGAGGCCTTGGTGCAGACCCTGCGCAGTTCAGCAGAACTCTTTGGAAACTTGGATACTTCTCAGCAAAGTTTTAACGGTAACTTGAACAGTCTGGTTGAGCAAAGGGCACAAGACCAAATCTCATACGGAGAATTTGTGACAGCCTTAATGGAAATGAACCGTGAGGTGCTCTCGGGACAAATCACAACGCTCTTAACTGCTCTGCAAAAAGCACAGGGAGACCTGAGCAGCCAGATTCAGGCTGCCAGCGATGCACTGCCTGCAAATGGAGGAGCTGTGGCTGCACCTGCCAGCGGTGTCAGTGTCACCAGTCTGGATGAAGCCATTGCCAGCCTGAAAGAAGCACTGGCAACAGAGCAAACCAATATCAGCAGTGCTAAAAATGATATCAGCAGCTTTGTCGAATCTTATCTGAAAACAACTTATCAAAAGGACACTGCTGATTTAACACTCTTTGATCTTTTGAAACCGGCTGGGATGACCGGCCAGCTCACCAGTGCTATTGATAACTTGCCAGCAGCTGACAGTACGGGGATTAATGATTTAATCAGTGACATGACAGTTCTTGACGGCGATGCGGCTGACAGTGTCCATGCCTTCAACATCGGTCAGGCTGCCGTCTACAACTCAACTCCGACAGGCAATGCGGCTTTGCGGCAGGAGTTGACTGATGCCAAAAAGGACCTGGAAGACAGAAAGAATGACTATGAGACAGTATCAGTCAGCCAAACCAGCTCGCTCTCTGCCAAGGTCAGTATTGTGGTTCCCAGCCACATCACTCTGAACAGCTGGTCGCTCAACGGAGAAAATAAGGGGACTGCGACTCAGGATGTTGATGTGGACTTGAGCGATTCCGGAAACAGCTTTAGTTTCGACTATACTTATAATGATAATATTCCTTCCGATACTTCCGAAAGCATTCAGATTGTGATTAACGGCATCAGTGTTGCCAGTCTGGCAACGGAAGAAGAAGCTTACCGTAAAGCAGAGGCGGCCTATGCCCGTAAGGTTGAGGAAATTAACGGGGAATACGATAAAGTCAACACTTTGATGGCTGTGTTCGGGCAAAATGCCAAGGATCTGATGGCCAATCTTCTGGCCGATGCTATTGATGCCAATTTATCCGGCATCAGCGACAGCGGACTGCAGCAAAAAATAAAAGATTTAGAAAGGCAGCGTGACAGCCTGGCTACTCAGATTGCTGAAGTTCAAAAAACTAACGAAACGGTAACCACTAACATCAGCGATCAGCTGCAGGCACTTTCTGATTTGCAGAATCAGGTCAATAATGTCAGCACTCTGCAAAGTTCGGCTTCGGAAAAACTGTCTGCGTCTGACAGCAGCCTGACTTCCCTGAGTTCTGAACTGCAGTCGCTTCTGTCAGCGACAGCCAATGCCAAATCGTCATCGGAGGCTAATGTGACACAGGCCGATCAAGTCAACAGTGTGTTTGCCTCCTTTAATCAAAGTGTTGAATCAGCACAGAATGACAGTCAGAAGCTCTCTAAGGATGCCGAAGATTTGATGGCTGCCTTTAATGAAGAACTGGAAGAGAGCGGCGATTTTGTTGAAGCTTTTGTCAAGGTGCTAAACAACGCTTACAGCGATGGCGTAGCTAATGATGTGCTCTTGAAGTTCCTTTCCAATCCGGTCGGCGAATCTTCCTCATCAGTCAAGGCTTCGGTCAATGTCTACCGTCCTTTCACTTGGATTTTACTGCTGGAAGTGGTGACATTCTTTATGGCTTATCTGTTTGCAAATTATAATGTGATTAAAAAAGCCAAAGACAAGTTTACCACAGACCGCTTGGCGCATACCGATATTTTAAATGTCGGGATTCTCAGCCTGTTAGCAGCTGCTATCGGGATTTTGCTGGGTGTTCTGTCCGGCCGTCAGCTGGGAGTAAGCGCCGAACTGCTGCCTTCTTGGGTGCTTTTGGTAACGCTCTTTAGTTTCCTGCTGACACAAGGACAGTACTTCCTGCTGAAAAACCTGAAAGCTGTCGGTATGGGGCTCATTCTCTTTATGATGATGAGTTTTGTCTACTTGTCCAATGCCATTGGGACAACAGTCGGTCTGAACCGGATTCTGACCCTTCTGAAACGTTTCAACCCCCTTTCACTTTTGGAAGGCTATCTGTCGGCTTATTTTGACAGTTCTGCTGCAGGTCTTGCAGTCTTCCTGCTGCTGATTGCAGCGGTGCTGGCACTGACAGCAGTCAATGTCTTCTTTAGCTGGTCCTTTAATCTAAGGAAATGGTCGAAGGCGTAAACATGAAAAAAATTCTTTATTTAATCGGGGTATGGTTTTGCCTTTGGCAGGCCATACCCGCCTTTGCTTCTGATTTGAAGGATAACAGCCTGAAACTTGACAGCAGACGTATCGAGCAGGAGGAGGAGCAGGCCTTCTACCAGCAGTCAGAAATTCTGGCTTCGCTCTTTTCTGAAGCCGATACGCAAAAGTTAAAGGAAGTAAAGGAAAACCGGTCCGATGAGCTGGACAGCCGTCTGGCCCAGCTTTTTGCTCAAAAGCAGGAAAAGACAGATATCTATCAGCTGAACAGCCTGTTTGCTGACGGGGATTCCAACCGCTATGCCACAAAGCTGGATGCTGACAGCCAGACCAAGGAAAGTCCGGCAGGCTATCTCTACAGTGCTGTCTGCCTGCTGCTTGTCGGCGGAGCCGGTCTTCTGAGTTTTCTGGCAAGCAAGGAAGAGCAGCCGGACTGACCTGCTAAAAAAGGGTGTGCAGTTCCCTTGGTTCTGTCCGAATGCGAATAAATAAGAAGTAAGTGATTGTTTCAAACATAGGAATGTGAAAAGGCTGGATCCTTTGTATCTTGATGAATTGAACACGGGCTAAACGCTGCGGGAAAAAGATGTCCTGACTTAGAATCTGGCGATTCGTCAGTCAGTCCCCTATTTTCCTTTTGCGTTTTATACGCCCTTTGTATCTTGGTGAATTGAACACGCCCTAAAATCCTAGTGAAAAAGATGGCTGCCAGTGTGATGCAAGCATCACTTGCCATCCCCTATTTTCATACGGATTTCTTAACGGGCTTTGTATCTTGCTGGAATTGAACACGCCCTAAGAGCTGTGCAAAAAAGATAGCCTGTCCTAGAGCCTTGCGGCTCTTCGTCCAGTCTCCTATTTTTGCTTTGCTCTTTTAACGGGCTTTGTATCTTGTTAATTGAACACGGGCTAAGCTCTTGGCAAAAAAGAGACGCAGTCGTAGGAAGCGTATGCTGACGTACGAATGTGGCTACTCTGTGAGTGCAGCCCTCTCTTGAGTCTTTAGTGACTCGGCGGTCAGGCTCCTATTTTTGCTGTGAGCTTGAACGCCCTTTGTATCTTGTTGTTGGTGGTGTGATGGATCATATTAATGTGAGTTTGGTTTGGCAGGGGAAGGTGATGGATATTCGGATTCCCCGAAAGATTGAGGTGGTTAAGCTCATTGAGGAGCTGGACAGTATTTTTGGTTATGAGAAAAAGCGCCGCAAGTATCAGCTGAGGGTTGTCAATAAGGGGCTGCTTTTGGATGAGGGGAAAAATTTGTCGGATTTTCCTGTGACAACGGGTGATGTGATTGACATTGAGGAGGTTTTGTAAGTGAGAGAGGTGCATCTTGATTTTTTGGAGCAGGCATTTATTTATCACAAAGATGACAGCCAGTGGCAGCTGACCTTGAAGCGGTCAGATGTAGCCAGTCAGACTTTGGAGGAGCTGGTGCTTTTGGATTTGCACCATCCTCTCTTTTTGGAGCAGACAACGGTTTTTGATGACGATGATATTACCTTTACTTATGCTCTGCCCAAGGACGGTCTCAGCTATGAGGCGGTAAAGAAACGCTTGATGTCTGAACGCCTGCGTTTGGCTCTTAATCTTTTGGATCTGGAGCAGGCGCTCAGCCTGCCGGTGACCTTTTTTCTGCATCCGGAAAATCTGTTCATTACCAAAGACCAGCAGCTCAAAATCGCTTATCGGGGGCTTCCTGAAATCATGGTGCCCTCTCAGATGGACAGGCCGGACTTTGTCAAGCAGGCCAAATGCTTTATTATCAGCCTTTTTACCGAGCATGATTTTCTGGCTCTTTATAATGGGGCTTTGGATGTCGTCGAACTGCCGGACTTTCTAAAGGCTTTGCGGCCTCTGCAGACTGTTGCGGAACTTCGCTCGGAGCTGGAGACCAGCTACCGCCAGCGGCTGCAGCAGGAAGGGGAAAGCCTTGTTCTGGTCAATAAGTCCCGTCACAAACTCTACAAGTATGCCTCTATCTGGCTGACAGCCGGCTTGATTATGCTGCTTTTGCCTCTGGCTTACTTGGTTTTTGTCCGCAATCCTTTCAAAGAAAAAATGCTGGAAGCCGATACGGCTTTTATCAAGCTGGACTACTCGGGTGTGATCGATAAGCTGAAAGATGTTGATTTGGGCTCTCTTCCTTATACGCAGAAGTACGAGCTGGCTTACGCCTATATTCAGGTGCTGAAACTTTCAGACGATCAGAGGCAGATTATCCTGAACAATGTCAGTCTGAAATCAGATGAACTCTATCTGGACTACTGGATTGAGAGCGGCCGTGAACGCAATGATGAGGCCATTGACATTGCAAAGCGCTTGGATGATTCGGATTTGATTATCTATGGTTTGGTGCAAAAGATTCAGGAAGTCCGCAATGATGACAGCCTGTCCGGAAGCGAGCGCGAAGAGGAGCTTGGCACCCTCCAGTCGGAATATGAAAAATACTGGGAAGACCGGCAGACCAGTCTCAATGACGGTGATGATGCCAAGGCTGCAGCCAGTGAGCAGGATTCGTCTCAGACGGCGGCTTCAAAAGAGGAATAAGGGGAGTTTATGACAAACGCTATTGCTATCTATACTGACCGTTATCGCTATAGCTTATCCCTGTCTGAGGGGCAGGAGGCTGTGCTGGCTTCGTCTGAGCCCTGTTCGGTCCTTATCAAGTCTTTAGCTGCGCCTGTGACCTTGCACTGCGATGAGCAGGGGCTGACTTATGTTTATGAGGGAAAGCGCGGCTCAGTTACTGACGGGCTGAAACTTGACGGGCTGACCTTTTACAGGGCAGCCGGTGACCGGCAGGTTTACAACCTGCTGGACAAGCAGGAGCTCCTGGTTGGGGACCGTCCGGGGAGCGATCTCTATTTAAAGGACAGTCCTGCTTCTTTTTGGCTGCAGCGTAAGGAGCAGACTTGGGAGCTGCACCTCCTGTCAGGTGAGCTCTATCTCAATAACCAGCGCCTGAGCCTAAGTGTGCGGGAGCTGGCTTTGGGGGATGAACTCAGTATGGCTGGGCTCCTCATCAAGGTCTATGATGAAGAGCTGTGGGTGAGCGGGGCCTTTCAGGTTTCAGAGGCTCTGGCTGCAATGCCGCAGTCCCATTATGGTTTTTATGAGGGCTATCCGGACTACCACCGCTCGCCCCGCATCATCTATCGGAGCTCGGAAGATCCGGTGACCATCAATGCGCCGGAAAAGGAGCCTAAAAAGCCGGAAGACGGGCTTTTGCGCCTGATTCTGCCGCCTTTGGTTATGGTGTCGCTCTTGATTGTCATCTCTATCATTCAGCCTCGTGGGATCTATATCATCATCACCATGGCCATGTCCACGGTGACGGTGATTTTTGCCATAAGCAACTACTTTAAAAGGCGCCGGCAGTATAAGCGGGATAAGAAAGACCGGGTCGCCCACTATCAGCGCTACTTATCCGATAAGGCCGTGGAGCTGGAAGGCTTAGCCAGACGCCAGCGTCAGGGCCAGTTCTATCACTATCCGGATCCGGTGACACTGGATAATCTGGCGGCTCAGTACCACCACCGGATTTATGAAAAGACCCTGCAGCAGTTCGATGCGCTGCACTACCGTCTGGGTCTGGGCGAGGTGGCGACCAGCTATCCGCTGAAGTACAGTCAGACGGAGCGGAGCGGTCAGACCGACCCTCTGGAGGCGCAGGGCTATCAGCTTTATCAGAAGAGCCGCAGGCTGTCGGATCTGCCCATTGTGGCTAATCTCATGCAGGGACCTGTGGGCTATACGGGTCCCAGAGCTTTAGTTTTGGAGCAGCTTCAGCTGATGGTGCGTCAGCTGGCCTTCTTTCATTCTTATCATGATCTGCAGTTTGTGGTGGTGCTTCCGGAAGCGGAGGTGTCCGAATGGTCCTGGCTGCGCTGGCTGCCGCATGCTAAGCTCCAGGCGCTCAATGTTCGGGGTCTGGTTTACAACCAGCGGACCAGGGATCAGGTCTTAACCAGTCTCAACCAGATGTTAAAGGTGCGCCAGGCAAGGCAGCAGGAAGGGCAGAAAGAGCAGACGCTCTTTACGCCGCACTATGTGGTTTTGGTGACGGATCGGACCCTAATCATGGATCATGTGATTATGGAATTCTTCACAGAGGACCCGACGGCTCTGGGCTGTTCTCTGGTCTTTGTGGAGGATGTGCTGTCCAGCCTGTCTGAGAATGTGCAGACCATCATCACCATCAAAGACCGCAACAAGGGGGAGCTGGTCTTGGAGGAAGGGGAGCTTCGGGCTGTGCCTTTTGCCTTGGACCATTTTCCTTTGGGCTATGATAAGGAAGCCCTGTCCAGACGCTTGGCGCCTCTCAATCACCTGCAGAATCTGAAAAGCACAATTCCAGAGACGGTTTCCTTCTTGGAGCTTTATGGTGTGGAGACGGTCAGTGAGTTAGGGATTGCCGAGCGCTGGGCTTTGCATGCGCCCCACCGGACCTTGTCGGTCCCTTTAGGGCTGAGGGGTCAGGAGGATGTGGTGGCGCTGGACCTGCATGAGCAGGCGCACGGGCCGCACGGTTTGATTGCGGGGACTACAGGGTCAGGGAAGTCGGAGTTGATTCAGTCTTATATTTTAAGTCTGGCGGTCAGCTTTCACCCTTATGATGTGGGCTTTCTCTTAATCGACTATAAGGGAGGAGGGATGGCCCATCTCTTTAAGGACCTGCCTCATCTTTTAGGGACGATTACCAATCTGGACGGGGCTCAGTCCAGGCGGGCTTTGATTGCCATCGATGCGGAGCTGAAGCGGCGTCAGCGGCTCTTTTCTCAGTACGGGGTCAATCATATCAATGCCTACCAGAAGCTTTATAAGGAAGGGGAGGCTGCAGAGCCACTGCCTCATTTATTTCTCATCAGTGATGAGTTTGCGGAGCTGAAGGCCAACCAGTCGGACTTTATGGACGATTTGGTGTCGACGGCCCGTTTGGGTCGGTCCTTGGGGGTGCATTTAATCCTAGCGACCCAGAAGCCGTCAGGTGTGGTCAACGATCAGATTTGGTCCAATGCGCGCTTTAAGATTGCTTTGAAGGTGGCCAACCGTCAGGATTCCACGGAGATGCTTAAGACGCCGGATGCGGCGGAGATTACCCAGACCGGCCGGGCTTACTTACAGGTGGGCAACAACGAAGTGTATGAGCTCTTTCAGTCGGCCTGGTCGGGAGCTGCCTATCAGCCGGAGAAGGCGGCTCAGGGGATAGTGGATCAGACGATTTATGCCATCAATGGCTTGGGTCAGTATGAGCTTTTAAATCACGACTTATCGGGTTTAGACGGCGCCCAGACTATCGAGGAGGTGCCGACAGAGCTGGAGGCAGTGGTGGCTGAAATCGGTTCTGTAGCGGCTAGGGAACACATTGGTGAGCTGACCAAACCTTGGCTGCCGCCCTTAGAAGAGCGGATTTATGCGCAGGACTTACGGCCGGGTTCCTTTAAGGAACATTGGCAAGAGGAAAAGGCGAGTCTGTCGGCTTTACTGGGCTTTGTCGATTTGCCACGCCTGCAGACTCAGGAAATCATCAGCCACAACTTTGAACGGCAGGGGAACCTTTTGATTTATTCAGGCCCTGGTATGGGGAAATCTACCCTGCTGCAGACCATGATTATGGATTTGGCTCATCAGCATACGCCTGAAAACGTCCAGTTTTACCTGTTTGACTTTGGTACCAATGGGCTCCTGCCGCTTCGGCGTCTGCCCCATGTGGCGGACAGTCTGTCTCTGGAAGATACGGAAAAATTACCGAAGTTTATGCGGCGGATTCGTGAGGAAATCGCTCGGAGGAAACGGCTGTTCAGCCGCTATAGTGCGGCTAACATGACCATGTACCGGCAGATGAGCGGCGACCGGCTGCCTTATGTCTTTCTGATGATAGACAGCTACGACAGTTTGAGAGAGGACACCGAAATCGGTCCCAATTTAGAAGGGACGATTCAGAGTGTGGCCCGCGATGGCAGCAGCTTAGGGATTTATGTGGTGATTACCGCCAGCCGTTCAGGGGTTATCCGGCCGGCTCTGCTGGCTAATATGAAGAGTCGGCTGATCTTTAAGATGACCGATGAGAATGAGACCAAGACCTTAATGGGCCGTCATGATTACATCATGGAGGACCTTCCTGGCCGCGGCTTGATTCGTTATGATGGTCCGGAGGTCTTTCAGGCGGCCTTGCCTGCACGAGGGGAGGAACATTTTGAGCTGCTGGAGAATCTCCAGAGCTTAGTGGCTCAGATGGACAGCGCTTGGCAGGGCCCGCGTCCGCTTCCTATTCCTGTTGTGCCTGAGAAGCTGACTATGGAAGAGTTTGCGGCTATAGACAGTGTCCAAGCAGCACTTAACGAGGGAGAATTACCGCTTGGCTTAGATACAGTACATGTGGAAAGTGTCAATCTATCTTTTAAACATTTAAAACATATTGTCATTTTATCAGAAAATGTTTCTGCTCTTGAAAAAGTCATGAATTATTTTGTTACAACAGTTAATGCGCTATATACTAAAGGGCATACTTTAGTCGTGGATGTTACTGATGACTATGCCTATCTTAAAGAAGAGGCTGATGTGTATATTAATGGTGAGCTGTCTAAACAGTTGTTTGAACGAATGCAGACAGAGTTGGAAGAACGTAAACACAGGCCTAAAGAAACACAAACTTTTATTATCATTCCAGATTTAGCAACCTTTTTGGATCATTTTACAACTGTTGATAAACAGTTTAAAACGTTGTTTACAGAAGGGCCTAAGTATGGTCTCCATTTTGTAGTAGCCAGCATGAAATCGACTTTCTTTAAATCCAATACGATTGTCAGAATTCTAAAAGAAGATCTGTCCACTGTTTTTTTGGCGATGAGAATGTATGATCAAAGTTTTGTGGAACACAAGGAAGACTCCAAAGAAAGCCATTTAGCAAAAGATCAAATGTACTTTTTTAATAGAGGAAGTTATGTTAAAATTAAGATTATAGATAAAGAAATAGGAGATTAAAAATGTCAAATACGTTATACCCATTGGGAACAGTTGTCTATTTACAAGATGGAACAGAAAAAGTAATGGTTGTTGGAAGAGGAGTGATTTATCATGATGAAGACTCTGATAAGGAAGTGTTCGTTGATTATATGGGCTGCCGGTATCCAACAGGTGTTAATCCAGATAACACTATTTTCTTTAATCAAGAAAATATTGACCGTGTTGTTTTTGAAGGGTTGAAAGACGCTGAAGAAGAGCGTTTTCAACAAGTTTATGAAGACTGGCTGAAAAAAGTCACCGTACCTAAAAAAGAAATTAATTAACAGAATAAAGGGTGTTCTTATGAATTATGATGAAAGAATAGCAGCTCTTGAGGCTTTTAAAACAGCAGTTTCTTCTGGCAGTACTACTGACAATGTTAGTGGTACTTCTTCAGATGTCTCTGGCTGGGAAGGTGATGCCAAACCTAAGTTTGATGATTATATTGAAGAGGTTAAAAGTGATTCTAAAAGTATTGCAGGGAAAAAGGCTAGTTTTTTAACCGATGTCGATGGGCAAATAACGGCTATTCAAACACAACTTGAGACAGAAGTTAATTTGAATAAGTTTGTTGCGACCTCAATATATGACAGTAAAGATTCTAGCAAAAATAAATCCCTTCGGCGGGCAGCTGTTAACAACTTATCAGTTGATGAGAGTGTAAAGAAACGCCTTTTAAAATTGATATAGGATAGAAAGGAATCAAATGACAACGATAAAAATGGATAAAGAGGCATTGACGACTGCTATTACGAATTTTGAAAATAAGGTAACTATTTATAAAGATTCTACTGTATCTTCTATCGCTCAGTTCAGCAGTTTTCAAGATGTTTTAACAGGGAAAGCCTATACTTCCTTAGTTAATTCGATTAATACAACTTTAGATACACAGAAACAGTTAGTTGCAGAGTGTATTGTTTTAACAGACAATGCCAAAAATTTTGCGGAAGATATTTCTTCTGAGGAATCTTCGGTATCCTTCGGGTAGAATAATAAGGAGATAAAATGGCAAGCGGAAAAATTAGCTACGATGCAGGTCAACATAAAGCCTTAGAAGCCGAACTGAAAAAGATAGGTGATAATTTTGAAGATTTAATCACAGAACTTGGGAATCTGCAATCAAGTGTTGATGATAATTTAGAAGGGGAAGCAGCGACAAGTCTCTCGTCAGAAATTGCCTCATTATTAAGTAAACTCGAAACAGAGAACACCAATTGGTCTACTGTCTCAACAAATGCCAATAACGTTGAAAAACTGATTAAAGAAGCTGATAACAAAGCCAAGCAAACTGTTGAAGGCAGTGGGGGATGATAGCCTAGCACATATTGAGAAAGCATTAGAATTTTAGGAGGACATACATGGCAGAGGGGAAGTTTAAAATTCCTTTAGACAGCTACTATAGTGTCTCAGGCACTATCAAGGGTAAAGTTACAGAATTAGCCGACAGTGTTGAAAGCGATTTTTTAAACAAAGTGGGCAATAATATCGGTGACTTAGACAGCCGTGATGCAGCCATTGTGGAAGGTTTTGAGTCTTACACCAGTGCCCAGACAGAATTAGAAACATTACGCACCCATGAAACCAATTTGAATAATATGTCAATGGAAGGGGGGAGCAATCCTTTAAATGGGGTTGTTTCGACCGATACAGAATACAGTTCTACCTTTTCTGGTTTAGCGGACGGTACAGCCACCAGTCAGGTATCTTCTGTGGCGGAGAGTTTGGATATAGCCATTCAGTCAAAAAAAGCAGAACTCGATTTTTTGCGGGAATTCGAAGACATGGTTAACGGTGTTTTAGACAGTGATACTGCCAAGCGCTTAATTCAATTAGCTAAGACCAATCCGACAAAAGCTTTAGAAAAGTTACTGATGAATGACAAGTTCTTAAAGACCATTTCTCAGAACGGCAAAATTGACAGCTTTTTTTGGAAATTAATGGAGCACATTAACGATGCGGAAAAACTTCCGCAGACTTTGATGAATGCTTTGGCAGATAATTCCACCTTTGTTAAGTGGGCCAGCAAGCTGTCTGTTGATAAACAGGATAAAGTCCTGAATTTGATGGTTAAAATTTCTGACAAAGGGTTTGATTTTCTGAATAAAGGCGGTAAAGTTCTGGAGTGGGCCGGTAAGATAGCGGAAGCACGGCCGGTTAAGATTTTAAGCAAGTTTGCCAATAGCGGTCTGGGCAAGGTCATTACGTCTCCTTGGACTTTGACTGCTGCAAAAGGTGTGGTTTCAGCAGCAGGGGCTTATATGGATGCCGAGGATGAGGCTTATCATGATTTAGGCAAGTCGGTGACAGGTGGTGTGATTGATGCGGTTGCCAGTGTCGGTCCGATTGACGGGGCTTTAATGGGGGCTTCGGTTGCTGGACCATTAGGGGGAGCAGTTGGATTTTTTGCAGGTGTAATTATCCAAGGGGTTCAATTTCTCAATCCAAATCTGAAGAGTGATATCAAGTCAGGAGCTTATCAGTTAATTGATCAGGGACGGCACGCTGGTCAAGCAGCGACGGCTAAAATGAAGGAAGTGGTTTCCACAGCTGGACAGGCGATATCCCAAGGGGCAAGCAACTTGACCAAAAATATCACCAATGTCGGCAAGAGTGCGCAGCAGTTATTGGGCAGTGCTGTCCCTGCGGTTAGCTGGTTTGGCTAAGGAGGGCTTATGAAGAAACAAACGCTTTTTAATGCCACCTTAGAGGAGAGCATGAACTTGGTGACAGATAAATATATCCAAACCGCCATGGAAGATATCAACGAAAAAGGATATAAGAGGAAAATATTGGGTTTTTTTACCATGATATTTTTTATGCTTTGCATGTATTGGTTAGGTATTTATACCGACTCTCACTTAGAAAAGCCTTATTTTATTAACACTTCCATTCTAATGTTACCACCTCTTATTATTGGCGTTTTGATTACTTGCCATTACTTATTTGAATTAATAAAAGTCAAACAGTCACGCATTCTTTCTTACTATTATTATAATAAAAATATGCTTGCAGTGGTAAGTTGCTTCGCTCTCCAAGCAGTCATTTATAGCATTATTGGCTCCTCATCAGTTTTGGGAAATATTTTGGGAACTGGTATTTATGGTTTACTCTTCATATTTATTGGTTTTGAGCGATACAGATGGTTTAAAGAGGATACTCTAGCTTCTCTTTATGGTCAACAAGATTTTAATAATCCTTTAGCTCGCTTTTTGGATTATTTTGTTATTTTCTCTAAAAAGTACGGGGGACTGGTTGTATTACTTCTGTTTCTCTTAAGATTATTTTTACCAGGTGGTTCTGATATTTATCATAATGATATCATTAGGAATGTCGTATTGATTTTTTTCCCGTTACCACTTGCACTAGGAGTTTATTTTGTAGTTGCCCTAGGAGCAGATAACTTTCAAGGCTACTATCTCCAGAAGTATCTGGAAGACTACCGGGAGATGAGCGGTTATTCTATTGAAGAGTGGTACGGGCCGAAGTCGAAAAAATACAAAGAGTCTTTAAGACAGTGATGTTTTGGCGCAGCCGCGCCTTTTTTTATAATTGTTTTACCATTTCCTCGTGGGATCTATATCATCATCACCATGGCCATGTCCACGGTGACGGTGATTTTTGCCATAAGCAACTACTTTAAAAGGCGCCGGCAGTATAAGCGGGATAAGAAAGACCGGGTCGCCCACTATCAGCGCTACTTATCCGATAAGGCCATGGAGCTGGAAGGCTTAGCCAGACGCCAGCGTCAGGGCCAGTTCTATCACTATCCGGATCCGGTGACACTGGACAATCTGGCGGCTCAGTACCATCACCGGATTTATGAAAAAACCCTGCAGCAGTTCGATGCGCTGCACTACCGTCTGGGTCTGGGCGAGGTGGCGACCAGCTATCCGCTCAAGTACAGTCAGACGGAGCGGAGCGGTCAGACCGACCCTCTGGAGGCGCAGGGCTATCAGCTTTATCAGAAGAGCCGCAGGCTGTCGGATCTGCCCATTGTGGCTAATCTCATGCAGGGACCTGTGGGCTATACGGGTCCCAGAGCCTTAGTTTTGGAGCAGCTTCAGCTGATGGTGCGTCAGCTGGCCTTCTTTCATTCTTATCATGACCTGCAGTTTGTGGTGGTGCTTCCGGAAGCGGAGGTGTCTGAGTGGTCCTGGCTGCGCTGGCTGCCGCATGCTAAGCTCCAGGCGCTCAATGTTCGGGGCCTGGTTTACAACCAGCGGACCAGGGATCAGGTCTTAACCAGTCTCAACCAGATGTTAAAGGTACGTCAGGCAAGGCAGCAGGAAGGGCAGAAGGAGCAGACGCTCTTTACGCCACACTATGTGGTTTTGGTGACGGATCGGACCTTAATCATGGACCATGTGATTATGGAATTCTTCACAGAGGACCCGACGGCTCTGGGGTGTTCCTTGGTTTTTGTGGAGGATGTGCTGTCCAGCCTGTCTGAGAATGTGCAGACCATCATCACCATCAAAGATCGCAACAAGGGCGAGCTGGTCTTGGAGGAAGGGGAGCTTCGGGCTGTGCCTTTTGCCTTGGACCATTTTCCTTTGGGCTATGATAAGGAAGCCCTGTCCAGACGCTTAGCGCCGCTCAATCACCTGCAGAATCTGAAAAGCACGATTCCAGAGACGGTTTCTTTCTTGGAGCTTTATGGTGTGGAGACGGTCAGTGAGTTAGGGATTGCCGAGCGCTGGGCTTTGCATGCGCCCCACCGGACCTTATCGGTCCCTTTAGGGCTGAGGGGTCAGGAGGATGTGGTGGCACTGGACCTGCATGAGCAGGCGCACGGGCCGCACGGTTTGATTGCGGGGACTACAGGGTCAGGGAAGTCGGAGCTGATTCAGTCTTATATTTTAAGTTTGGCGGTCAGCTTTCACCCTTATGATGTGGGCTTTCTCTTGATTGACTATAAGGGAGGGGGGATGGCTAATCTCTTTAAGGACCTGCCTCATCTTTTAGGGACGATTACCAATCTGGACGGGGCTCAGTCCAGGCGGGCTTTGATTGCCATCGATGCGGAGCTGAAGCGGCGTCAGCGGCTCTTTTCTCAGTACGGGGTCAATCATATCAATGCCTACCAGAAGCTTTATAAGGAAGGGGAGGCTGCAGAGCCACTGCCTCACCTGTTTCTCATCAGTGATGAGTTTGCGGAGCTGAAGGCCAACCAGTCGGACTTTATGGACGATTTGGTGTCGACGGCCCGTTTGGGTCGGTCCTTGGGAGTGCATTTAATCCTAGCGACCCAGAAGCCGTCAGGTGTGGTCAACGATCAGATTTGGTCCAATGCGCGCTTTAAGATTGCTTTGAAGGTGGCCAACCGTCAGGATTCCACGGAGATGCTTAAGACGGCTGACGATACAAAAACAGCTGATTGAAAATTAAAAATTTAAAAAAATAACAAATAACCTCTGTGAGCAAAAGTCCTTTTCTTTCTATATATTTTTGGTATAATGTGAAAGGAGAAGATGTACAGACAGATAAAAAATAGTTTCTTAGGGCTATTTATAAATTTTTTCTTAAAATAATTCTGATTATCAGCCGATAAAAATGCTTCTCGGCTCATTTTTTTGGAATTATTTTAAGGAAAAATCATTAGAAAAATGTTATAATGTCATATAGCAGCAATATAATAAGACATTTTTTCGAATAGATAGTTATAAGAAAAAATAATTTAAGGAGAATTTCATGTCTTACAAGAGAAAATTATTAGCATTACTGACTATTTCAGGTTTGATTTTATCAGAAGCATCGGGCTTAACCCAAGTATCCTCTATTATTGCAGATGATACACCGGCAGAAACAACGACGACAACCACGACTACGACAGAAGAGGACACTGCTGAAGAAGAAGCTGCAACGGATCCTGATACGGACGCGGATGCTTCTGAAGACGATGCAGGTGGGGCTGAAACCGATACAGCGCCTTCCGCTGAGCAAGCCCCTGGATCCGATACAACGGAAAGCACAACCACGACGACTACGACAGAGACAACAACCTCAGCAACGACTGCTGCAGAAAAGGAAACGGCTCCTAGTACAAACTCCGGAGCTGCTAAAACAGAAAAAAAATCAGGCAGCCAGTCTGCCTCAGATAAAGCTTCCGCAGCCGGAAAAGAAGCGGCTGCCAATCCCTTGGGAGGCAATCCTTTATCCTCCTTTGGTCTGCCGTTTTTATCTGATAGCAGTGAGATTGCTGATGCTACAACTACTAATCGTGCATATGTAGAACATTGGACAGGCGATGATGCCTATACGCATAATTTGCTGTCGCACCGTTACGGGATTACCGCAGAGCAGCTGGACGGCTATCTGGCTTCGACAGGAGTCGCTTATGATAAGAACCGTATCAATGGTGAAAAGCTGCTGGAATGGGAAGAAGCCAGCGGACTGGATGTTCGCGCTATCGTTGCTATTGCTATGGCTGAAAGCTCTCTTGGCTCAGCAGGTGTTGCGGCTCTTCCTGGTTCAAATGTATTTGGCTATGGGGCTTTTGACAGTAATCCCGAGAATGCAGCTAACTACAATGATGATAAGGCTGTGCGTGAGCTGACTAAAGTCACAATTATCCAAAATAAAAACACAACATTTAAACGGCAGGATGATAAGGCTAAGAAACTCGCTTTAGGTCAGTTGGATACAGTTGCTGATGGCGGTGTTTACTTCACCGATACTTCCGGGACAGGGAAAAAACGTGCTGAAATCATGGAAGATCTAGACGAATGGATCGACAAACACGGCGGTACCCCTGAAATTCCAGCTGAACTGAGAAATATCTCCGGAGTGACTTATGCGGAAATTCCAGCCGGCTACAGTATTTCTGAAGCTGTTAATGCATCTGGCTATATCGCTGCAAGCTACCCTTGGGGCCAATGTACTTGGTATGTCTTTAACCGTGCTGAAGAATTGGGGTATCGGTTTGATGCCTATATGGGCAACGGAGGCGATTGGCAGCATAAGTCAGGCTATGTGACAACCCATCAGCCTGAAGTCGGCTATGCTGTTTCATTTGCGCCCGGTCAAGCCGGTGCTGACGGTACTTATGGCCATGTAGCTATTGTTGAAGAGGTTAAGGAAGATGGTTCAATCCTGATTTCTGAATCCAACGCTCTGGGTCTCGGAGTGATTTCCTACCGCACCTTCTCGGCTGCACAGGCGAAACAGCTGACCTATGTAGTTGGTCAGAAAGATTAACCTGCTCAATCAGTTTGAAAATAGCAAAAAGACTGGCTTATTGCCAGTCTTTTTGCTAAGTAAGGGGACTATATATGATTAATGCAAAAAATAAAGTAGTAGAGTTCCATGGAGACAGTATCCATTATATCACGTTTGGTTCTGGTGAAAAATTTCTTCTTTTAATACCCGGTCTTAGTACAGAGCGAATAAAAGGGAAAGCAAAACAAATGGCCTTTTTTTATAGGAAATTCGCTAAAAATTATAAAGTACTGATATTTGATCACCCAAACACTATTGAAAGAAGCTATCAAATAAAGGATATGGCCCAAGAGATTGCTTATTGTTTGAATAAATTAAATATACATAAGATTGATGCTGTAGGTGTTTCGCAAGGCGGTATGATAGCCCAGTCCCTAGCAATAAATTATCCAGATTTAATTGAACATCTTGTTTTGGTTGCAACAACTGCTAGAAATAATATGAAGCAAAATGATGTTATCAATAATTGGATAGCATTAGCAGATAAGGGAGATGCAAAAGCTTTATTATCAAATATGATTGACAATGTCTATTCAAAACAATATCTTAAAAAGCATAAGCTTATCCATGTTGCTCTAAAATATATGGTTAAGGTAAAAGATTTAGAGAGATTCAGTATTCTTGCAGAATCTTGTTTAACATTTGATGTTTATGAGCAATTAGGTGATATAAAATCAAAAACATTAGTCATTGGAGCAACGTTAGACAAGGTTATTCCAGTAGAATACTCCGATGAATTAGCGTCAAGAATTAATTGTAAAAAAATAATTTTTAAAAATTCAGGGCACGCTATTCATCAAGAAATCTCTGATTTTAATAAAATAATTTTAAGGTTCCTGCTCTCAACCTAAACAGCTTTTTTAAACCAAAAAAGCTAAAGCGAAAAGATAAAGATATGATGAGGCAAAATATTGCCCTCGCTTTCTTATTTCTGTGGATGAACAAATATCTGATTAAGGAAGTTAATCCGTTCTAGTCGTTCTGGCAGGGGTGTGTCTACGAAATCAGAGATTTCGGACTTACCGCCTATTTTCCTTTTGCGTTCTTAACGGGCTTTGTATCTTGTGAACTGAACACGCTCTAAGAGCTGTGCAAAAAAGATAGACTGTCCTAGAGCTTTGTCGCTCTTCGTCCAGTCTCCTATTTTTGCTTTGCTCTTTTAACGGGCTTTGTATCTTGTGAACTGAACACGCTCTAAGAGCTGTGCAAAAAAGATAGACTGTCCTAGAGCTTTGTCGCTCTTCGTCCAGTCTCCTATTTTTGCTTTGCTCTTTTAACGGGCTTTGTATCTTGTGAACTGAACACGCCCTAAGAGCTGTGCAAAAAAGATAGACTGTCCTAGAGCTTTGTCGCTCTTCGTCCAGTCTCCTATTTTTGCTTTGCTCTTTTAACGGGCTTTGTATCTTGTTGAACTGAACACGCCCTAAAATCCTAGTGAAAAAGATGGCTGTCAGCGTGATGCAAGACATCACTTGCCATCCCCTATTTTCATACGGATTTTTTAACGGGCTTTGTATCTTGTGAACTGAACACGCCCTAAGCTCTGTGCAAAAAAGATAGCCCTCCCTTGAGTCTTTAGTGACTCGGCGGTCAGGCTCCTATTTTTGCTTTGCTCTTTTAACGGGCTTTGTATCTTGTTTTAGATGGCGGCAAAAATTGTTTCGACTTCGGCTGCTGTTTTGGCTCGGGCGACCGCACCTCTGATTTTGGCTGCGCCGGCGGTGCCGCGTAAATAGTGAGGTGCTAAGCCGCGGAATTCGCGAACCGCAATTTCTTCGCCTTTGAGGTCGACCAAACGTTTGAGATGGTCGCGGGCAATGGCCAGCATTTCTGCAAAAGGCAGATCCGGCAGAATTTCACCGGTTTCGAAGTAATGATTGATTTGGGTGAAAATATAAGGATTGCTGCGGGCACCTCGGCCGATCATGACAGCATCAGCACCGACTTCTTCGATCATGAACTGTGCATCCTGAACGGAGCGGATATCACCGTTAGCAATAAAGGGAATGCGCTGAATGGCCTTAGCTACTTTTGCCAGTGTGTCATGGTCGCACTGGCCGGTGTACATTTGTTCACGTGTACGGCCATGCATGGCTAAAGCAGCAGCTCCTGCACTTTCGGCTGCCAAGGCATTTTCGACAGCCAAACTGGGATCGGCCCAGCCCGTCCGCATTTTGACAGTTAAGGGAATATCCAGAACGGATTTGACCGCTGTGACAACGGAATAAATCTTTTCTGGGTCTTTCAGCCACATAGCACCGGCTTCGTTTTTGACGACCTTATTGACCGGACAGCCCATGTTGATATCGACAAGGTCCGCTTTTGTATTTGTCTGAATGAAGTCAGCGGCTCTGGCCAAGCTCTCTCCGTCATTGCCAAAGAGCTGAATGGATACAGGGTGTTCACCTTCATCAATGTGCAGCATGTGCAGGGTTTTGGTGTTGTTATACTGGATTCCTTTATCAGAGACCATTTCCATAACAACCAGCCCTGCTCCAAATTCTTTAGCAATTGTTCGAAAAGCAGCATTAGTGACACCGGCCATAGGAGCCAGAACAGTGCGGCGGGGAATGGTTACCTGACCAATCTTAAATGAGGGCTTAAGCTTTATCATCAATCATCTCCTCTAAATCTTTTTCTGTAAATATATAATGCTGGCCACAGAACTGACAGGTAATTTCAGCACCGCGGTCTTCTTGTAGCATTTGCTGTAATTCTGTTGTGGCTAGAGCAGACAGTGCATTTTTGAACCGCTGCTGTGAACAGTCACAGTTGAAGCGCAGATTTGTTTCTGCCAAACGTTTATAGGCATCGTCTTCGTAAAGTGCAGCCAGCAGTGCCTCGATATGGTTGTCTGAGGCCAGCAGGCTTGAAATCGCCGGCATGTTTTGAATCCGTTTTTCAAAGCGGGCAATATCCGCTTCTGAAGCGCCGGGCAGAGCCTGCAGCATAAACCCGCCTGCGACTTGGACCTGATCGTCTTGGTCCAGCAGGACATTAAGCCCAACCGCAGATGGGGTTTGCTCACTTTCTGTAAAATAATAGGCCAGGTCTTCACCGATTTCTCCGGAAATCAGAGGCGTCGTTGACGTGTAGGGGTTGCCTGTACCATAGTCGGTAATTACCACAAAATGTCCTCTTCCCATTAAAGGGCCGACGATGACTTGACCGTCTGCTGTTTTCTTGAGGTCGATTCCGGTATTTTGAATATAGCCTTTAACATTCCCTTTACTGTCTGCGACGGAAATAATATGGCCGAGCGAACCATCACCGATAATTTTCAGGGTGACCTGGCTGTCGCCCTTTTGGTTGGCAGCCAGTATCTGATTGGCGATTAAGGCACGGCCTAAGGCAAGGGTGGAGCTGGCCAAAGTATGATGTTTTTGCTGGGCTGTCCGTACGGTCTCTGTACAGTCAAGGACATAAGCACGGAAAGCCCCGTTTTCTGAAATAGTTTTAATGATTTTATCCATAAGATTATTTTAACATAAAAGGTCTCAAAAGAAGCGGGAGTGAGACTGAAAAAAGACTGATTGTACTGTTAATTGACGAAAGTCTTTGCGGCAGGATTTATCCGAGGAAAGTTCTGTGATTTTATTTCTTGTCTGAAAAGGGGCTGAGAGGAAAACCCCTGTTCTTTTTGCTGTTCCATGAAAAAACAAGCTTATTCCTATATGCGAAACAAGCTTGTTTTAAGAACTGGCTGCAATGCTAGTCTGTTTTTTCTTCGTCTGGGCTTTCAACGTCCTGCTGGGTTTCTTTTCCCTGATTAAGCAGGGCCTGGACGATTTTTTCGTCACGGAGTTTGACCGAATCATTGATGGTTTCAGCTGATTTGATAATAGCTGATTCCAGCTGTGCCCGCTGTTTGCGTCCGCTGTCAATGGCTGCGATAATGCCTTGGTTTTGTGCGACCAGACTTTCGGCCAGTGAAGTGACAGAGGCAATCGTGACGGTAGGGCTTTGGGCAGATTTTTCTAAAGCAGGAATGGCTTCTTTGCTGGTTTCAGCCAGCATTTGCAGAGCGGCATTATTGGCGTTGACAATAGCATCGGCAGTAGCACCGGACTGAACGGATTGCTGCAGCATGCCCAGCTGGGCAATGGAGAGTTTCATTGTCGGGATGGTGTTGCGGCGCAGCATGCCCAGTTTTTGCCGCATATCCGAGGAAACTTTAACCATATTGCGCATCTGCGGAGTTGTGGCCCAGGCGACATAGAGCCGGCTGACATATTCTGTATGCTGCTGCTCAAGAGTGTTGATGACTTCGGTCATCCGTGCCAGTTCATCTGTTTTTTCTTGGTATTCAGGGGTAGAGCTGTCCAGCTGAGCAATGTCGTTTTGAAGTTTATCTGCCCGCTGGGCTGCTTCTTTTTGGCCGGCTTCAATAAAGGCAATAACTCCGACTAGATTTTCAATGGATTTGGTGTTGTCTTCAATCAGCATTTCAGCAGAAACAATGTTTCTGGCTAAAGTTTCTTCTTGTTTGACAACATTAGCAGCCATGCTGTCCATTTTCTGTTCGATTGTTTTGGAGTCAAAGTAGAACTCCTGAAGTCCGGCCTTGCCCTGCTTGAAGAATTTTTGCAGAAAATTCGGTTTTTTCTCAAGCTCAGCCGGCTTGGCATCTTTGTATTTGGCGATAAAACCATTCAGTTCGCGGTTGGTATTGCGCAGCAATTCATCAACTTGGGGGATTTCCAGCTTTTTCTGTTCAGCTAAGATATGGTTGACGGTAGTATTGACACCTTCAACAGCCGACTGGCCGAAATCCAGCAGAGCATTTTGGTCGCTGATAAAGTGGTCAACCAGTGCCGGTGTTTTTTCCGAAATAGCTTTTTGCTGTTCTTCCGTCAGTTTTTCGTAGAAAGAAAGGCTTCCAGCTGAGCTGGTATCGCCGGAAGTAATCAATTCTGTTGTTTTATCGGTTTTGGCTACAGCATTGTTGGCGATTGCATCAATATCAAAGTTAAATGTATCTGTCATCATAATCTCCTTTACTGCTTCTGTAGACTTTGGGCTTTTTTACTTGGAAGCCCGTTTTTTAGAGGTTATCTGCTTTTTGTCCCATCATTCTGAGGCTGACATCAAAATCTTTAAGGTCGCTTTCATTGAGCTGGCGCAGCGTTTCATCCAAGTCCAAATCAAACTGTTCTAAAGCGGCCTTGGCCTTTTCCAAACGTTCTTCGGCATTATAATAATTTTTGGGAGTGGACTTGATTTTTAAATAGCCATCCAGAATATCCTGAAACCGCTGCATATTGGCTTGATGAAGGGCTGTGAGTTCAGCCTTATTGTCCGCTTCTTCAATTTTTTTAAGAATAGCTTGGTGGTCGGTCTGGATACTGTCATAAACTTTAATCAGCTCAGGAGCCTGATGGAATAAATCATTTTCTGCCTGGCCGACAGGCTCAGCTGCCGTGCTGATATGGAGTTTTTCCAGCTGCAGTTTAATATCGGTCTCAAAGGCCTCTGCTTTTTTCGTAACCCTCTTATAGATGGCGATGTCCATATTATTCTTAAGGCTGTCCGCTTCGGCTTTAATTTCTTCTAATTTTGGCAGAAGCTGCCGTCCGACAACACTGTATTGGGCGTATTCTTTGGCATCCAAATAACTGTCCAGAAGCTTAATCTGGCGGTCGGCCAAGCGAATGCTGTCTTTTAAATCCTGCAGGCGCCGAGAAATATTGGCTTTTTCCAGTCTGGATTTTCGGGTGGTTAAATAATAGACACCGCCGCCTGTACCTAGTAAGAGCAAAATAGGCAGAAAGTGCTCTATGGCAGTATTCAAGAGAAGCAGAATAAAAAGGATTCCGATAAGAAATGTAAATGAAAATTTTCTTCTTGGCGGACGGCCATAATAAGGCATAAAGTACCAGCCCTTTCTTTTTAGTGAGTAATGATGGACAGCAGGATTTGGCTTACAGCAGCTCATTTTCAAAAGTTTCTTAAAAAAGACTTCTGTGCACAGCTGTTTTCAGCGGTTGCTTTATTATTATCTATTTTAGCGTAAACGGCGTCTGTCTGACAAGGATTTTCCGTAAAAAGCAGTAAATGCCAAACAGAAGGTAGATTTCCCAGCTTAAACCCATAATAGGGCAGATTTTGCTCAATGCAGGTTTTACAGAAAGCTGTCAGTCCTGAAGCCTGTTTTTACAGTATTGATGCAGGTTTGACAATTACCTTTATTTTATCTAAAAAAAGTTTAAAAAACAATCCCTTCAGTCGGCCTGCCGCACCTAAAAAGCTTAGTCTTGGGAAGAGCAGTGTTTTAAAGAAGGGATTTTTATCTATCTCTGCCGGGTTCTGAGCTTCAGTTTTAAGGCTGTTTTGCTGCTTCCGGGAAGAGTTTGGCCAAAATTTTTGGTGTAATAGCCTGTCCCGGTCCTTCCTGACAGTAGGTGTGCATGTACATTGAAGGATTGAAATTGAGTTCTATACAGGTGCAGTTAGGCTCTTCTGCGGTCGCTGGTTTTTCTTTATCTGGGATAATCAGATCAACACCGCAGGCCCAGGCTCCCATCGCTTTAGCCATGTCGGCAGCCAGCGCCTTGTAAGAGGGATCCATGCTTTCGGTGCAGTCGATAGAGTCACCGCCGGTTGAGATATTGGAATTTCGGCGCAGATAGACGGTCTGCCCTTGGGGCAGGATATCGTCAGGCTGGTAGCCCTCTTGCTCCAGCATAAGTTTCTCAACCTCTCCCAGCTGGATTATTTCCAAAGGCGAACGGTGGTCTCTGCCTCTCAGCGGATTAGCATTTTTACGGTCTATGAGCTGGCGGACTGTGTGTCTGCCATCACCGGTAATATTGGCTGCAACGCGCAGCAGGACCGCTTCGCATTGGCCGTCTAGAATAAAGAAGCGGTATTCTGTCCCCTCAATATAGTCCTCAACAAGGACAGCGCTGTCTTCTGCCAGAGCAATGTCCAGCGCTTTTTCATAGGCTTCCAAGCTGAGACCTTCTTTAAAAATGGAGATGCCCAGTCCGAAATTAGTGGATTTCGGCTTGACCACGATCGGTTTTTGCTTAATCCGGCTGTAGTGGCGCAGGGCTGTTTCTTTGTCAGAGAATTCAGCACCGCCCGGAACCGGGAAACCGGCCTCTTGCAGAATTTTTTTCGTGACGGTCTTGTTGGCCATGGCCAGAGGAACGACATAATTATCTTTGGCTGTCATATTGCCGTTTTTGACATATTCGTAATGGCTGCCGTGCCAGAGTTTGAGAAACTGATCTGCTTCATCGAGAATTTCAAAATGGATTCCCTGCTGAATGGCATCAAAAAGCAGCATCTGAGTGGAGAGTTCCATGTTCTCATAACCTTTGAGAGCATAAGGCGCTTCCCAGGCATAGGCATGGTGCTCCTGTCCTTTGGTCCGGCCAAATGCAGCCAGTGAATTCTGAGTGATTTCCTGATGGAGGCGTCCGGCCAGGGTCAAAGCTGGATTATCAGCCTGTCTGCGGATCTCCTCCAGCAGCTCCTGATAATAGGAAGGGAGCTGGAAATGGGTGATGACAGCCAGCATAGCGGTCAAAAGGTCATCCAGCGGTGCCTCTTTTGGAAGTTTCTCCAAAGGATGGCTGAGAGCAACGCGGTTATTCAGTTCCTTAGCCTGTGCCAGCTCCCTGTCAACCTGCTCCGAACTGTCCAGCCAGAGCAAGGCCAAACTGAACAGATGGACAGTATCCAGAGTTTTCTGGTCGATACCGGTGGGAGTGTAGGGATTGAGGTCAAAACAGCGGAATTCCAAATAGGTTACCCCCTGTGTCAGGTAGTCCCGATTATGCTTGCTGCCGCGCAGGCGGACAGGGGAGTAAAACTCTTTCTCAGCAATCAGCCTGCCGTCTGCGACACAGCCCTCGATATCCTCAATATAGTCTTGGAGGCTGTCATAGGATACGCTGATATTTTCATGATTAACATAGCCCAAGTGGCTGTTGCGGATAGAGCGGACGGGGCCAGATTTGTTTTCTTTGAGAAAACCGGGCTCTGCTATCGGACTTGCCCCGTAAAGATAGGTCAGGAGCCACTGGTAACGCAGGAAGTTCTGTGCCAGTTTTAGATGGAGAGCATTTCTAAAGGCAATCGGCGAGTTATAACCGCTCACTGCGTAAAGCTGTTCTATTAAATCTCTGCCCAGCTCCATATTATAATGAATTCCGGACATGGACTGGAGAATTTTACCGTAAACGTCCCTCAGGTATTCTCTGTAGCGGTACTCGAAGGCATCATTTAAATGGGCAATTTCAACTTCTTCTTCCCGGAGTTCAGGCGGCATTGACAAGGGCCAAAGATACTCGGTGGGCTCTAATGAGCGCTGTGCCACATCCGTAATGGCACTTAAAAAACGAAGGGCCTCCTTAGTTGAAGAGGCGACAGGTGTGATGAGCTCCATCTGAGGTTCGCTGTAGTCCGTCTGAATATATGGGTGAAAGTCCCGGCTGCCCAAGCATTCAGGATGGGGCGTCTGTGCCAGTCTGTGATCAGCATTGATACGGAGACTCTCTCTTTCCAAGCCAAAGGTTGCCTGAAGGACGGGAAGGCTCCGGGGACTGTCTTGTAAAATATGATCGATCCTTGCCATAGTTTTCTCCTTGCTAGCAGTATACTTTTAGTTTACAGGATTCTTTTAGAAAACGCAGTGTTTTGCTATGGCATATTGAAAAAAAAGCTGAAATCTCCTATAATGAATTGTAAGGCAAATCTGCAGGTGCAATTCCTGCCATGCTGTCAAGAAAGGATAAAGGCCTGTCTGGCCTGTGACAAAGGTATGACATCAGTAGTAGTTGTTGGAACCCAGTGGGGGGATGAAGGCAAGGGGAAGATTACGGATTTTTTATCGGCCGATGCAGAAGTTATTGCACGCTATCAGGGAGGCGATAATGCCGGCCACACTATTGTGATTGATGGCAAAACATTTAAGCTCCATCTGATTCCATCAGGAATCTTTTTTCCGGAAAAAATCTCGGTTATCGGCAATGGCGTCGTTATCAATCCAAAGTCTTTGGTTGAGGAACTGGATTATCTGCATCAGCAGGGTATCGCAACAGAGAGCCTGCGCATCTCGGACAGGGCCCATGTGATTCTTCCATATCATATCAAGCTTGATCAGCTGCAGGAAGAAGCTAAAGGCGATAATAAGATTGGTACGACCAATAAGGGAATCGGACCGGCCTATATGGATAAGGCGGCGCGTGTCGGAATCAGAGTGGCCGATCTCTTGGACAAGGCTATTTTTGCTGAACGCCTGCAGGCTAATCTCGCTGAAAAAAACCGCCTTTTTCAAAAAATGTATGGCTGCAGTGAAATGGCTTTTGCCGATATTTTTGAAGAATACTATGCCTATGGGCAGAGAATAAAAGAGTATGTGACCGATACATCTGTGATTCTCAATGATGCTCTTGATAGGGGTAAGCGGGTCTTATTTGAAGGGGCTCAAGGGGTAATGCTGGATATCGACCAGGGGACCTATCCTTTTGTGACATCCTCCAATCCGGTTGCCGGAGGGGTGACTATCGGCTCAGGTGTCGGCCCAAGTAAAATCAATAAAGTTGTCGGTGTCTGCAAGGCTTACACCAGCCGGGTTGGAGACGGTCCTTTTCCTACTGAACTGTTTGATGAAATCGGTGGGCGAATCCGTGATATCGGCCATGAGTACGGCACGACAACAGGACGGCCCCGCCGGGTTGGCTGGTTTGATTCTGTTGTCATGCGGCACAGCCGCCGGGTTTCCGGAATTACTAACCTGTCTTTAAACTGTATTGATGTGCTGTCTGGGCTGGATACTGTTAAAATCTGTGTAGCCTATGAATTAGACGGCCAACGGATTAGCCACTACCCGGCCAGTTTAGAACAGCTCAAGCGCTGCCGGCCTATTTATGAGGAGCTGCCGGGCTGGCAGGAGGACATCACGCATGTTCGCAGTTTGGAAGAGCTGCCGGAAAATGCCCGGCACTATGTGCGTCGTATCGGTGAACTGGTCGGTGTACGGATTTCAACCTTTTCAGTCGGCCCAGGGCGTGACCAAACCAATATTTTGGAGAGCGTCTGGGCTAACAGCTGACCTGCCGTTTTATAAATAAAATAATAAGATTGGAATGTGAAGTGCACTTGTGAAGCTGAACCTTATGTTCAGCTTCACAAGTGTTTTTTTATTGTCAGTTATTTATTTGACACTTGAGACTGCTGCCTGTCTTTCGGCTTTGGCAGCGCTTCCACATTAATGAAGAAGTATATTGGCTTTGTTTTATGCCAGTAAACCTTTATAATGAAACATAATTAAAGAAAGGGGGTGATGATGTGAATTACAGACAAGTAAGCATTTTAAGGGATTTGCTGCTGACAGAAAGCTTTATTACCGGCAAAACACTGGCCGATAAATATTCTGTTTCAACCAAAACGATTTATTCGGACTTATCTTTTTTAAACAGTGAGATAGAAGAGCTGTCTAATAAAATTGAAAAAATTCCTCGGAGAGGGATACGTTTGGCTGTTGATGCTAATGAAAAGAAGCATCTTGCGGATTTATTAAACCATTTCCATTTTCACGCGGAAGGAATTAATGATATATCCAGAGAATATCTACTGGTGAAGTCCCTTTTCTTTGATGAAAAAGAAGTTGATATCATTGACTGGTCCGTTCAGTACTTTGTCAGCGAAACCTCAGTCAGAAGAGATATTGATAAATTGGAAAATAAATTTGCTGATTATCGTATCCGCATGGAGCGCCGTAACGGCAAATATCATGTTGTCGGACAAGAGCAGGAGATTCGGACTTTTCTGAGGAACTATCTGATAACAGAATTCCATTTAGAATTGTCCAGCATTGCCCAAACTAAACGGTTCACTTATTTTTTCTCAAAAGAGGAAATTGAGCGTGTGATAGCCATTGTCAGCCATTATGCTGAAATTTATCATTTTACTCTAAGTGAGCAGTACAGTATTTATTTGATTGTTGATTTATTGATTGCAAAAATGCGTTATGTCAACGGTCATACATTTGTTTCCGATGGCAGCATGCATTTTGTTGATAAACTTTCTTATTATGAAGTCTATACTTTTGCCTGTGATCTATTTAGGGAGTGTGTTTGCTTTAAAGGTGATTCAATGCCGCTGTTAGAGATTATTAATCTGTCTTATACCTTATTGTCTGTCGGCTATGAGACCAATGATTTGATTGTAGGAGATCAGATTAACCGTATTATCAGCAATCTGATTAATCGTGTCAGCCGGCTTCTCAGTATAGATTTAAGAAAAGACCGCCATTTGTTTAAGATGCTGATCAGTCATGTTCAGCCGATGATTTTCCGTCTGAAAAATAAGATAATTGTCAGCAGCGATATCACAGAAGAAATCAAAAAGAAGTACAGTGTTCTCTATAATATTGTTTGGCTATCCTGCCGGGAACTTTCAGATACATTTTCTATCGATATTACTGATGGGGAGATGGCATTTTTAACTGTACACTTTGAAATTGCCATTGAAAAATTAGCTAAACCTTTGCTGATCTATGTCGTCTGCCCTCAAGGTCTGGCAACAACTGAGCTGAATATACGGTCGCTGTCGCATGTTATATCCAATTTTGATCATCTGGTCAAAATTGATGCCAGTGAACTGACTCAGGCTAAAATCGAGCAGGCCGATATGATTATCAGTTCTATTTCACTGTCAGATACGGATGTGGATGCTTCTAAAATTATTTTTATCAGTCCTATACTGACCGATGCAGATTTAGAAAATTTGCAAAGCCGTTATTTACAGCTCCAAAAGGGGAACAGACGGGTTTTATCTGTTATAGAAAGCAGGGAAGCTTACACAAAGTCTTTGATTCACCAGCTGATTGGCGACAATATTTTTTTAAATGTGGATAAGGGGACTGTTAATGACTGTATTGATTTCCTTGTTGCCAAGTCAGCTGCTCAAAATCGTGAGAATCCGTCCTACCGCCAGTCTATCCGGATTCGCGAAGATTTGGGAAGCACCAGTGTCTACACCGGTATAGCACTTCCGCATGCTCTGCCGATTGCTGTGAGTGAGTCCCAGTTAGTGATTATGACGCTGAAGAAACCGATTCGCTGGGGCAGCAATATGGTTAAAGTCATTATGCTGATCTCCATGTCGCAGGAAGATGAATTTTTTTATAAGGATGCGCTGATCAGTCTTTATTCGAAAATTGACAGCTCAGATTATATTGATCAATTATGGCATTCGACAACTGTTTCTGATTTTATGGAACGATTGTAATTAAGGAAGCTAATGGAAGGGAGGAACCGTATGACTGAAAAAATGAAACTTCAGGATTATATCACACCAAAGCTAATCTTTGTCAATGAACATTTTGACTCAAAGGGCGCTCTGTTTCAGAAAATTTATCAAGAATCTCTCGATTCGGGCTACGTCCATAAAAGCTTTCTTGAAAAAATCATAGAACGCGAAAAAAATTTTCCAACAGGCCTGCAGTTAGAAACAATGGGTGTCGCGATTCCGCATACTGACGCTGAGTGCATCAAAAAAGAGTTTGTTGCTATTGTCACAACTGATCCGGTTACCTTTGTCAGCATGGAAGATTTTAACCAGTCAGTAGCTGCTGAAATTGCTTTTGTCTTAGGCCTGAAAGAGCCTCATGCCCAGCTTGAAATGCTTCAGTCGCTGATGGGGCTGCTGCAGAACTCAAAAGTATTGACACAAATGAGAGAAGCAGGTTCTGCAGATGACATCATAACGATTGTAAAAACTAATAACATTTAAATGGAACACGGGCTAAGCTCTGCGGGAAAAAGCATGGTCAAGTATAGAACCGATTTCATAGTTAGGCAGCGTAAACGACTGAAAGCTTTGTCGCCTTAACAGTCGTCCGCACCTTTCTAGTCGTTCTGGCAGGGGTGCGTCTGCGAAATCAGAGATTTCGGACTTACCGTCAGCCGTAAACGTCTGAAGGACGATTTTAAAAATAGATCTTAATGTTTGTTATGGTGTTATTTGCAAGACGCAGTAGCCTAGTGGCACTTTATTCGCTTTTTCAAAGCTTTAAAATGCCTACTAGGCTTTGCGGGGGTGGGACAACGAACTTTGTGGTCTGGGGTTCTGTCCCACTCCCTAGTCGTTCTGGCAGAGGTGCGTCTGCGAAATCGAAGATTTCGGACTTACCGTCATTTTCATACGGATTTTTAAACGGGCTTTGTATCTTGATAATTGAACACGGGCTAAGCTCTTTGCAAAAAAGACAGCCCTCCCTAGAGTCTTTAGTGACTCGGCGGTCAGGCTCCTATTTTTGCTGTGAGCTTTAAACGCCCTTTGTATCTTGATGAACTGAACACGCCCTAAGAGCTGTGCAAAAAAGATAAAATCTCCTAGAGTCTCAGCGACTCTTCGTCAATTTTCCTATTTTTGCTTTGCTCTTTAAACGGGCTTTGTATCTTGTTGGAACTGAACACGCCCTAAGAGCTGTGCAAAAAAGATAAAATCTCCTAGAGTCTCAGCGACTCTTCGTCAATTTTCCTATTTTTGCTTTGCTCTTTAAACGGGCTTTGTATCTTGTTGAGAGGAGATTAATTATGTCAAAAGTTAGAGTACTGGTAGCCTGCGGGGCAGGTATAGCAACTTCTACAGTTGTTATGAAAAAAATCGAAGATTTATTTGCCCGCAATCACATTGATGCACAAATTACACAGATTAAAATAGCAGAGGCTGTTTCTAAGCAGGATTCAAATGATATGCTGATTACAACAACGATGCTGCCTACAGAGTATAAGATACCGGCAATAAAAGCAATGGCATTCTTAACTGGAATTGGACAGGACAAGGTTGAAGCTCAAATTTTAGAAGAAGCCGCTAAAATACAGGCTCGCCAGTGAGAAAACATTTTGTTGAACTGAACACGCCCTAAAATCCTAGTGAAAAAGAAATGCGCCATCAGGTGCTGACTTCTCATTTAGCTAGCCGTAAACGTCTGAAGGCTTTGCAGTCTTTACAGCCTGCCGCACCCTTCTAGTCGTTCTGGCAGAGGTGCGTCTGCGAAATCGAAGATTTCGGACTTACCGTCATTTTCATGCGGATTTTTAAACGGGCTTTGTATCTTGTTGGAACTGAACACGCCCTAAGAGCTGTGCAAAAAAGATAAAATCTCCTAGAGTCTCAGCGACTCTTCGTCAATTTTCCTATTTTTGCTTTGCTCTTTTAACGGGCTTTGTATCTTGTAAAAGGAGTGGGTTATGGATACGTTAACAACTGTTGTTCAAGGTATTTTGAATATGGGATCAAGCGTAGTGCTTCCGATAATCATCTTTACCTTAGCTCTTATTTTTCGGGTGCCTATCCGAAATGCTATCACGTCAGGTTTAACTGTAGGAATTGGGATGCTGGGGATCAGTCTGGTATTAGGTCTTTTATCGGATAATGTCGGTCCTGCCGCTCAGGCTATGGTTGAGAGATTTGGTTTGGAGCTGACAATTGTAGATGCGGGCTGGCCGGCTGTTGCGGCAGCGACATGGGCCCAGCCGATTGCGGCAGTCATGATACCGGTTATCTTAGCAGTGAATCTTATTATGCTGGCTTTTAACTGGACCAAAACACTTAATATTGATATCTGGAATTATTGGCATATGAGTGCGGCAGCTGCTACCGGCTATATTGTAACTAGAAGCTTTTTCTGGGGGATTGTCTGCGGTATCGGCTATACTGTCATTGTCCAACTTGTTGCTGATAAAACAGCTCCTTATGTTCAGGACTATTATGGGCTTGAAGGGGTTTCGATAACAACTGGCTCAGCTCAGGGCTATGCGCTTCTTGGGATACCGATTGCTTGGGCAGTAAGCAAGATTCCTGGTATTGGAAAACTGGATGTTGAACCTGAGACGATTCAAAAACGTTTTGGTATTTTTGGAGAACCGATGATTATGGGGATTATTATCGGCGGTGCCATGGCTATTTTAGGAGGCTATGATATCACAAGAATTCTGCAGACAGCCATGGCTATGGGAGCAGTCATGTTTATTCTGCCTCGTATGGTCAAGATTCTGATGGAAGGCCTTATTCCGATTCAGGAAGCCGCTCAGGCTACGCTGCAAAAGCGTTATGCCGATCGTGAAATTTTCTTAGGAATGGATGCGGCACTGGCAACCGGCTCTCCCGCTGCACTGTCAACGGGGCTCCTGATGGTTCCTATCACTCTTTTGATTGCTGTTTTGCTTCCGGGGAACCGGGTCCTGCCTTTTGCTGACTTAGCGACTATTCCTTTCTTCGCTGCTCTGGTTGTGCCGACACGAAAAGGGAACATTCTGCACTCTGTTATTGCTTTGACAGTTGTGATTACTTTTGCTCTGTGGATGGCCACAGATTATGCGCCTGTACTGACCAAAATGGCAGAAGGTGTCATTAAATTTCCTAAGGGGGCTTCGCAAATTTCCAATTTTGATACAGGCGGCAACCTATTGAACTGGATTTTCCTGAAGCTGTCAGAATTAGTTAACTCTGTTTTTTAAAAGGCATTCTGATAATCTTATAAATGATGGTTATGGAGGAGATGGAAATGAGTATTCCTAAAAAAATGAAGGCTGTTTTAAAATCAGCACCCGGCTTTGATCATATGGCCTTGGAAGAGATTGATGTTCCTGAGGTACAAGGGGATCGTGTGTTGATGAAAGTAGCCTATACAGGTATCTGCGGGACAGACATTCACACCTATAAAGGAGAATATAAAAATGCTGTTACGCCTCTGGTTTTAGGGCATGAATTCTCAGGGCAGGTGGTAGCTGTCGGAGAAAAGGTAACAAAAGTCAAAGTAGGAGACCGTGTAACCAGTGAGACAACTTTTGATACCTGCGGCACCTGCACTTACTGTAAAGAGAAAAAATATAACTTGTGTGAAAAGCGGTCGGGAATCGGGACAAAAGCCTTTGGAAGCATGGCTAATTATGTTTTGACACGGGAGGAGAGTGTCCATATTCTTCCGGATAATGTCAGCTACAAACTGGCTGCGATGTCAGAACCCCTGGCTTCCTGTGTGCATGCTATGTACCAGCTGACACCGCTTGATTTTCACGATACTATTCTGATTATCGGTCCTGGGCCAATGGGGCTGCTGTCTCTGCAGATTGCCAAAGAAATCGGTGCCTTTACGATTGTCTCAGGGGTGACTAAAGATGCAGACCGGCTGCAGATTGCAAAAGAACTGGGGGCAGATATTGTCGTGAATACACAGGAAGAAGACTTGACGCAAATTATAAGAGAGGTAACTGACGGCGTGGGTGTGGATAAGGTTTATGACTGTTCCGGTGCTATTCCTGCAGTTAACGCAGCTCTCCCTCTGATTCGTAAAGGGGGGGTTCTGCAGCAAGTCGGGCTGTTTGCTAAAGACTTGAATGAGCTGGATGAAAGGACCATTATTCAGCATGAAATTCTTTATCAGGGATCGCGCTCACAAAATCCGTATGACTGGCCGATAGCCATTCATTTGGAAGGCAAAGGGGCTATCGATGAAGAAAAAATGGTGACTGCTGTTTTTGATTTGGAACACTGGCGCGATGCTTTTGAAGCCATGATGGCCGGCAAAGAACTTAAGGTTTTGATTGCTTCCAATCCCGGAGAATTAGACTGACTAAAAAAAGAAAGAACAGGCCTGCTGCTGGTCTGTCCATAGAAAACTTCTCTGTCTAACCTAACTAAAAACTTGTATGAGGCAGACTAATACTGACTTTCAGCCTGCAGTTAGTCTTTGAGTAAAAAGGAACTCAAAGTCTGACAGTATACCGGTTTAAACGCAAAAACTGTCTAATTGCCTTTCTTGCCTAGGCAAAGAAAGGGACGGTTCAGACGACTGTACGGGGTGGGACGAACAATAGATTCCCCGCATCTGCCGATTCTCGTCTCGCCCCTTTACTTAAAAGAGCTATGCTCAAAAAATCACAAGGAGAAAACTTATGACCTATGAATCAGAAGACTACCTAAAAAAGGTTGACGCTTGGTGGCGCGCAGCCAACTATCTTTCAGCCGCACAAATGTACCTCAAGGATAACTCTCTTTTAAAGAGAGACCTCGTCAAAGATGACCTTAAGGCTCACCCAATTGGACACTGGGGAACCGTTCCGGGGCAAAATTTTATCTATGCCCATCTTAATCGTGTCATTAATAAATATGATTTGGACATGTTCTATATCGAAGGCCCCGGCCATGGAGGCCAGGTGATGGTTGCAAATGCCTATTTAGATGGCCGTTATACAGAATTAAATCCCGAAATTCCCCAGACTGAAGCTGGTTTCACCAAACTGTGCAAAATATTCTCTTTTCCTGGAGGAATCGCTTCACATGCTGCTCCTGAAACTCCGGGTTCCATTCATGAAGGCGGAGAATTAGGTTATGCGCTGTCCCATGCAGCTGGTGCAGTATTAGACAATCCTCATGTTATTGCAGCAACTGTTATTGGAGATGGTGAGGCTGAGACAGGCCCTTTGATGGCGGGCTGGCTGTCGAACACCTTTATCAATCCTGTTAATGATGGGGCAGTTTTACCGATTTTGTATCTCAATGGCGGAAAAATCCACAATCCGACTATTTTTGCCCGCCGTACGGATGAAGAACTGCAGCAATTTTTCCAAGGCTTGGGCTGGGATCCTATTTTTGTTGATGTTAAGACTCCCGATTTAGCTGCTCATCAGCTGATGGCAGAAAAGCTGGATCAAGCTGTTGAAAAGATTAAATCCATTCAGGCAGCAGCCCGTCAGTATCCGGCTGAGCAAGCCAGTATGCCCCAATGGCCGGTTCTTGTTGCGCGTATTCCAAAGGGCTGGACAGGTCCTAAAGAATGGCAGGGTGCACCTATTGAAGGCGGTTTTCGTGCCCATCAGGTTCCGATTCCTGTCGATGCTGCGCATATGGAACAAGCAGATGCTCTGATAAAGTGGCTGAAATCTTACCGGCCGGAAGAGCTCTTTGATGAGGCTGGCCGATTGGTTCCTGATGTTGCTGCTATTTCTCCTAAGGGGGACCGGCGTATGTCTGCTAATCCGATTACTAATGCCGGTGTCCTTAAGCCGATAGACACTGCTGACTGGAAAAAATTTGCTGTAGATACTGCAAAACCAGGTACTGTCCTTGCTCAAGATATGATAGAATTCGGGAAGTATGCTGCCGACTTAGTGGAAGCCAACCCAAATCATTTTCGTATTTTTGGCCCGGACGAATCAAAATCCAATCGGCTGAATGAAGTATTTACTAAAACAGATCGGCAGTGGCTGGCCCGCAGGGATGAGACTTATGACGAATGGCTCAGTCCGGTCGGGCGTGTGATTGACTCCCAGCTGTCTGAACATCAGGCTGAAGGGCTCCTGGAAGGCTATGTTTTAACGGGACGCCACGGTTTCTTTGCTTCTTATGAGTCCTTTTTGCGTGTGGTTGACACGATGATTACTCAGCACTTTAAATGGCTGCGTAAATCGAAAACACATACGAAGTGGCGCAAGAATTATCCGTCTTTAAATTTAATCTCTACTTCTACTGTTTTTCAGCAGGATCATAATGGCTATACCCACCAAGACCCAGGCATTCTGACTCATCTATCTGAAAAGACACCGGAGTTTATTCGAGAATACCTGCCGGCAGATACCAATTCTTTGCTGGCTGTAATGAATAAGGCGCTGCAGTCAGAGGATAAAATTAATTTAGTGGTGACATCAAAACATCCCCGTCCTCAGTTTTATTCTGTCAAGGAAGCAGAAGAGCTGGCTGAACAAGGCTATAAGGTCATTGACTGGGCATCGACTGATAAGGGGCAGGAGCCGGATGTGGTCTTTGCTGCTGCTGGAACGGAACCGAACTTGGAGGCTTTGGCTGCTATTACTATTTTGCATCAGGCTTTCCCAAATCTGAAAATTCGCTTTGTCAATGTTGTTGATATACTTAAGCTCCGCCACCCTGATGTCGATTCACGAGGTTTAAGCGATGCTGCGTTTGATGCCGTCTTTACAAAAGATAAACCTGTTATTTTCGTTTTTCATGCCTATGAGGGAATGATTCGGGATATCTTCTTCAGTCGGCATAACCACAATCTTCATGTCCATGGCTACCGAGAAAACGGCGATATTACTACACCTTTTGACATGCGTGTCCTGTCTGAATTGGACCGCTTCCATCTGGCGCAGGATGCTGCTGTGACCGTTTTAGGAGATAAGGCAGCTGATTTTGCCAAAATGATGGATGGCAAAATCGCTTACCATACACAGTATATTCGGGAGCATGGCGACGATATTCCGGAGGTTAAAGGCTGGCAGTGGGAAAGTTTAGACTAATTCCATCTGCCTGAAAACAAATGCTGTGACCCTTTTAAAAGAATTTCTTAAGACCGGGCTGAACAAAAGTCCCGGTTTTTCTTATTCAAAAAACTTTAACAGCCTTATTGTTTTGTTTGTCACTTCTACAAAGACAGGACCATGGATTTTTCCCTGAAAGAAATCCATGGCTCTGTCTTTTTTTGTTATCTCTATTTGCAAAGACAGCTGCTGTGTTTGCCCTCTAAACAATGATTATCTTTTCGTTAAACTTATGTCAGTATCAGCAGCTAAAAAAGACTAAGACGGATAGGAGATAATAAGGCAGCCGGCAGTGCTGTTGAGCCGGCTTGTATTTAAGCAGATTTCAAAGTCTCAAAATAGGATTGCCAGCCGTTTGACCAAAACCTTTCAGCACATTTTTGTACACATGATTGTGTGTTTCTTGGTCTTTTTGTTTAGGCTTTCAGAATCTATAATAAAGATATAAGAAAACAAGAACATTTAGAAAAGGAGTAGTTCATATGGATATACTACTAAATATTCTTAACTGGTTCTCACAAAACATTTTGCAGCAGCCGGCCTTTTTCGTCGGACTTCTGGTTTTAATCGGCTATATTCTGCTTAAGAAGCCTTGGCATGATGTTTTTGCAGGATTTGTTAAGGCAACCGTCGGCTATATGATTCTCAATGTCGGCGCTTCTGGTTTGGTTACCACTTTCCGTCCGATTTTGGCCGCTTTGAATACAAAGTTTAACATTGGTGCGGCGGTGATTGACCCTTATTTTGGGCTGACAGCTGCTAATACTTTGATTGAAGAGAAATTTCCGGCTTTTGTAGGAACGGCAACAACAGCCCTGCTGATTGGCTTTTTCCTCAATATTCTGCTGGTTGCTCTGCGCAAAATCACTAAGATTCGGACCTTGTTTATTACCGGTCACATCATGGTGCAGCAGGCGGCAACTGTTACAATGATGATCTTAGTTTTGATACCGGTGCTGCGCAACCAGTTCTGGGGGACTCTGGCTATCGGTATTATCTGCGGACTGTACTGGGCTGTCAGCTCTAATATGACCGTGGAAGCGACTCAGCGTCTGACTGGCGGCGGAGGCTTTGCCATCGGGCACCAGCAGCAATTTGCTATTTGGTTTGTTGATAAAGTAGCACCGAAATTAGGTAAAAAAGAAGAAAACTTAGATGATTTAAAATTACCTGCTTTTCTAAATATTTTCCATGATACAGTTGTTGCTTCTGCGACCTTGATGCTGCTCTTTTTCGGTGTCATTCTCTATATTTTGGGTCCGGAAATCATGTCAGATCCGGAAATCATTACGACAGGCACCCTCTTTAATCCAGAAACCCAGTCATTCTTTATGTATGTGGTTTCAACAGCCTTTACCTTCTCTGTTTATCTCTTTATCTTGATGCAGGGGGTAAGGATGTTCGTAGCAGAACTGACCAACGCTTTCCAAGGGATTTCAGCTAAATTGCTGCCAGGTTCCTTCCCTGCGGTCGATGTTGCTGCTTCTTACGGATTTGGTTCCGCTTCTGCGACACTGTTTGGGTTTGCCACTGGTCTGATTGGTCAGTTAGTGACGATTGTACTGTTAATTGTCTTTAGAAATCCGGTCCTGATTATTACTGGTTTCGTGCCCGTCTTCTTTGATAATGCTGCGGTTGCGGTTTATGCGGATAAACGCGGCGGCTGGAAAGCTGCTGTAATCCTCTCCTTTATTTCAGGGGTTCTGCAAGTAGCAGTCGGCGCTTTGGCTGTATCGCTGCTGGGTCTTGCTTCTTATGGCGGCTACCATGGCAATATTGACTTTGCGATTCCATGGGTACCGTTTGCTTATCTTTTCAAATATATTGGTATTATCGGCTTTGTTCTTGTTTGTCTCTTCTTGCTTGCTATCCCTCAGCTGCAGTTTATCAAAGCTAAGGATAAAGAAGCTTACTATCGCGGAGATGCTCCAGCCGAAGAGTAAATGCAGCGGTATGCTCAAATCTAAGTATAGAGCTGTTTTTAGGAGTACAGTTAAGCTGCAGAGGAGCGCTGAAAATGAAATGATTTAGGATAAAAAGAAAAACAGGAGGAAAAACAAATGGTTAAAGTTCTTACGGCCTGCGGTAATGGTATGGGCTCATCTATGGTGATTAAAATGAAAGTTGAGAACGCTCTGCGCCAGCTGGGAGTGACTGATATCGAGTCAGCTTCCTGTTCAGTCGGTGAAGCTAAAGGTCTGGCTTCGGGTTACGATATTGTTGTGGCCTCCAATCATTTAATCAAGGAATTGGAAGGGCGCACCGATGGGCATCTTGTCGGCCTTGATAATCTGATGGATGATAATGAAATCAAAACAAAACTGCAGGCTATTTTGTAATGATATGTGGTAAGGTGCTTTCCATTTTGCTGAGGGCACCTTTACTATTAAACAAAATGACGCTGAAAAACTGCTGACCTGCCCTCAGGCTATCTCCCATCATTTTATCTCTGCTGATATTAATAGCTGGGAGGTATCTTATTTGAAAAAGATAAAGAAAGGAAGACATATGAATTTAACACAAGCTTTTAAAGAAAATCAGTCCATTCGCTTGGGTCTGACAGCCGGAGATTGGAAAGAGGCTGTCAGGCTGTCTGTCGATCCTTTGATCGAAAGCGGTGCTGTTAAAGAAGAATACTATCAAGCCATCATTGATTCGACTGATGAATACGGCCCCTATTATATTTTGATGCCCGGTATGGCAATGCCGCATGCCCGTCCTGAAGCGGGGGTTAATCGTGATGCTTTTTCTTTGGTGACACTGACCGAACCGGTTATTTTTCCAGATGGGAAGGAAGTCTCAGTTCTTTTAGCCTTGGCGGCAACCAGTTCAGAAATTCACACTTCTGTAGCGATTCCGCAGATTATTGCGCTTTTTGAACTGAATAATTCTATTGAGCGTCTAGTTGCCTGCCAAACAGCAGAAGAAGTATTGGCTATGGTTGAGGAATCTAAAGACAGTCCCTATCTTGAAGGTTTGGACTTAGATTCCTAATGAAAATAAAGATAGGACTGACTGCAGCCTTTTCTCTGACAGTTAGCTCTTGTTTAAAAAAATAAGACAAGATGATTTGCCGTTTTCAAAACAGCAGACGGCTGACTGATACCGTCTTTGCTGCATAATACTGCATACAAATGAAAGGATGATGAGATATGACAAAAACACTTCCACATTTACAAGTTGCTCTGGACCACTCCGACCTTCAGGGGGCTATTAAGGCCGCTGTATCTGTAGGACAGGAAGTCGATATTATTGAAGCCGGCACAGTTTGTCTGCTGCAAGTCGGCAGCGAATTAGTAGAAGTACTGCGCAGTCTTTTTCCAGATAAATGGCTTGTTGCCGACACGAAATGTGCAGATGCCGGGGGGACAGTAGCCAAGAATAATGCTGAGCGCGGAGCTGACTGGATGACCTGCATCTGCAGTGCGACTATTCCAACTATGGAGGCGGCTCGCAAGGCTATCGAAGCAGTGCGCGGCGAACGCGGAGAAATCCAAATCGAACTGTATGGGGACTGGACTTATGAGCAAGCGCAGCAATGGCTGGATGCCGGAATCTCTCAGGCCATCTACCATCAATCGCGCGATGCGCTGCTGGCCGGTGAAACTTGGGGAGAAAAGGATCTTAATAAAGTAAAGAAACTTATTGACATGGGCTTTCGTGTGTCAGTAACCGGCGGTTTGTCAGTTGACACACTGAAACTTTTTGAAGGCGTTGATGTCTTTACGTTCATCGCCGGCCGAGGCATTACAGAAGCCGATGATCCGGCAGCTGCAGCCCGGGCGTTTAAAGAAGAAATTAAACGGATTTGGGGGTGACTGCATGGCTCGTCCTATCGGAATTTATGAGAAAGCGACACCCAAGACCTTTTCTTGGAGGGAACGTCTTGAATTTGCTAAAAAATTAGGCTTTGATTTTGTTGAAATGTCCATTGATGAAAGCGATGACCGCTTAGCCAGATTGGACTGGAGCAAAGAAGAACGGCTTGATCTGGTCAAAGCTGTTTATGAGACGGGTATCCGGATACCCAGCATCTGTTTTTCAGGTCATCGCCGTTATCCTTTGGGTTCTAACAGTCCTGAAATTGAAGCCCAGTCTTTGGAGACCATGCGGAAATGTATTGAGCTGGCTCAGGACCTGGGGGTTCGGGTTATCCAGCTGGCTGGTTATGATGTTTATTATGAGAAAAAATCGGCACAAACACGGGCCCGTTTCCTTAAGAACCTGAGGAAAGCCTGTGACTGGGCCGAGGCGGCTCAAGTCATTCTGGCCATCGAGATTATGGATGATCCTTTTATTAACTCTATTGAAAAATATTTAGCAGTCGAAAAGGCAGTTGATTCTCCTTATCTCTTTGTTTATCCGGACACGGGCAATCTTTCAGCCTGGCATAACGACATTTACAGTGAATTCTTCCTTGGGCACACCTCTATTGCCGCCCTGCACCTAAAAGACACTTATGCGGTTACGCATCAAAGTAAGGGGCAGTTCCGTGATGTTGCTTTTGGCGATGGCTGCGTTGACTGGCCGGGGATGTTTGCTGTTTTGAAAGAAACCAATTATCAAGGGCCGTTTTTACTGGAGATGTGGTCTGAAAATTGCGAGACAGTAGAGGAGACAGAAAAAGCGATTAAAGCAGCTCAGGATTTTCTCTACCCTTTAATTGAAGAAGCGGGGTTAAAATAAATGGTTAAATCATTAAAGGATATGCGGCAGCGCGTTTATGAAGCGAATATTGCTTTGCCTGCCCACGGTTTAGTAAAATTTACTTGGGGGAATGTTTCGGAGGTTGACCGAGAAGGCGGCCGGATTGTCATCAAGCCTTCCGGCGTTGATTATGAAAAACTGACGCCGGATAACATGGTTGTGACAGACCTTGACGGAAATGTGATTGAAGGCGATCTCAATCCATCGTCCGACCTGCCGACGCATGTTCAGCTTTATAAAGCATTTGCAGAAATCGGCGGTATCGTTCATACCCATTCGACAGAAGCTGTTGGCTGGGCTCAGGCCGGCCGGGATATCCCCTTTTATGGCACAACTCATGCTGATTATTTCTATGGCCCGATTCCCTGCGCCCGTTCGCTGACACCTGACGAAGTTAATACAGCCTACGAAAAAGAGACAGGGACTGTTATTATTGAAACCTTTAAAGAGCGCGGTCTTGATCCGGTGGCTGTTCCTGGAATTGTCGTCCGCAATCACGGTCCTTTTGTCTGGGGGAAAGATCCGGCTCAGGCTGTTTACCACAGTGTTGTCTTAGAAGAGGTAGCACGGATGAATCGGCTGACAGAGCAGATCAATCCTCAAGTGCAGCCTGCACCTCAGTATATCTTAGATAAACACTACCTGCGCAAACACGGTCCTAATGCTTATTATGGACAAAAAAATGCAGACTAGCAGCAAAGACGATCAACAAAAGAAAGCTTGCTGCTCTTCTTCTGATTGGATAAGCTCCGTCAGTCTGAACAGGACCATCAAGGGCTGAATTAAAAGCGGCCGAAGAAAATATGGAAGAATAAAAAAGAGGTTAGGACTCTTGTCCCAGCCTCCTTACTGTCTTAATAGCGATTTGGCATTCAAACCTTGCTATAACCATTCGCGGTCCTAAAGAGCTGTAAAGAAGAAAAGACAGCAAAAGTCTTTCTGAAAATTTGCAGCTGTTTGGAAGTTTTCTTGCCGTAAAAGATGAAGAAAAACAATCATTCAGCTAGAAATTGGCAAAAAATGGCATTTTTATATTATACTATTTAATAGATAAGCATAAGGCCGCGGTCCTACCGTTTTAAACGCCCTTTGTATCTTGTTGGAATTGAACACGGGCTAAGCTCTTTGCAAAAAAGATATAGTTAAGTTTAGAATTGCTTTCAAGTTAGCTAGCCGTAGCCGTCTGAAGGCTTTGTCGTCCTAGCGGACGCCCGCACCTTTCTAGCCGTCTTGGCAGAGGTGCGTCTGCGAAATCAGAGATTTCGGACTTACCGTCATTTTTGCTGTGAGCTTGAACGCCCTTTGTATCTTGTTAATTGAACACGCCCTAAGAGCTGTGCAAAAAAGATAAAATCTCCTAGAGTCTTAGGGACTCTTCGTCAATTTTCCTATTTTTGCTTTGCTCTTTTAACGGGCTTTGTATCTTGTTGAATTGAACACGGGCTAAACGCTGCGGGAAAAAGATGTCCTGCCTTAGAATCTAGCGATTCGTCAGTCAGTCCCCTATTTTCCTTTTGCGTTTTTTACGCCCTTTGTATCTTGTTAATTGAACACGCCCTAAGAGCTGTGCAAAAAAGATATGGCTAAGTTTAGAATTGATTTCAAGTTAGCTAGCCGTAGCCGTCTGAAGGCTTTATCGTCCTAGCGGACGCCCGCACCCTTCTAGCCGTCTTGGCAGGGGTGCGTCTGCGAAATCAAAGATTTCGGACTTACCGTCATTTTTGCTTTGCTCTTTTAACGGGCTTTGTATCTTGTTGGGAATCGATGATTATATTAGATAAAAAGAGTTATGCCCTCTTGTCGTATTTACTGAGCCTTGATGAGCCTGAAACGGTTATGGCTATTTCAAAGAAGCTCAATCAGTCCAGACGTAAAATTTATTACCATTTAGAGAAAATTAATGCAGCTTTGCCGGCAGGTATGGAGAAAATAGTCAGTTATCCGCGGGTCGGTATTGTTTTAAATGAAGAACAGAAGACTGTCTGTCAAGAGCTTTTGGAACAGCTTGATGATTACAGCTATGTTATGAGTGTAGAAGAGCGCATTCAGCTGACCTTAACCTATATTGCTGTTTCAAAGGATCGAGTTACCATTGACCAGCTGATGCAGCTGAATGCTGTTTCCCGCAATACGATTCTTAATGACCTTAATGATATTCGGCGTAAGCTGATGACCGATGAATATGATATTCAGCTGCAGGTTACTAAGTCCAGTGGCTATTATTTAAAATGCCACCCTTTGTCCAAAATTCAGTTTTTATACCGTTTGCTTTATACAATCTATACTGAGGGAAATAAAAATTTTGTTGATATTATCAGGGAGAAAATTATTGATTTAACTGGTTTCAACAGCTATTTTTCCGATGAAGTGACGGTTTATCTGCAGCAGCGGCTGGCATCTGCTCAAAAAAGTCTGGGGAAAACCCTTAATGCTCAAGACAGCCAATTTATGGTTCAGGTTTTGCCTTACCTGCTGCTGAGCTACCGCAGTATTGATCTGACAGAAGCTGAAAAAGAAGCGGTTAAAAGGGACTTCAGTATGACTTGGCAGCGAAAAGAATATCAGCTGGCGCGCGAAATTGCTGATGGTCTGTCTTCTTCTTTTGCTTTGCAGCTGGATGATGTTGAAATCAGCCTGATTGCTATGCTTTTACTCTCTTTTCGCAAAGACCGTGACAGTCACTTGGAAAGCCGTGACTATGATGAGATGCGTGCTACTTTAGAAGCATTTCTTAAAGAGATTCAGATGCGCTACGGTCTTAGCTTTAAACATCATGATTATCTGCTGAATCAGCTTCTGACCCACTGTAAAGCTATGCTTTATCGGAAAACGTACGGAGTTTTGTCGGTTAATCCTCTGACCAAGCATATCAAAGAGAAATATGGTGATTTATTTGCTATGACCAAGTCCTGTGTTCCCCTTTTAGAAGAAGCCTGGCTGATTCGTATGACCGATGATGATACAGCTTACCTTACTATTCATTTAGGCGGGGAACTGCAGAAAAAGCAAGACACAGTTTCATACCAAAAGAAAGCGGTTCTGGTATGTGATGAAGGAATCGGAGTGCAAAAGCTCCTTCTGAGCCAGTGCCGGACGCATTTGCATAACTGCCAAATTGATGCTGTTTTGACTTCGGAACAGTTTCACAGTGTCAACGATATTATAGAAGCTGATTTAGTGATTTCAACCAGCGATGCCTTAGACAGCCGTATTCCTTGGATTGTCGTGAACCCGATTATGAATGATGATGACATTATTAAGCTAAAGCGTTTTGTTAAAAATCAAGGCAGCCAAACGGAATCACTGTTCAGCCAAAAATTGGAAAAATGCCTACAGGGCTATATTTCTAATGCTAAAGACCGCTATGCTTTAAAAGCCCAAATTGAAAAAATAGTAGGTGAGGAGCTGGCTTCACTAACTGATTTGGAATGAAAAGATGCCATAGATAAGAGAGACTGGGACAGACCTCTGCAATAAGCACTGAGGACTGTCCCAGTTTTTTTAATGCTGTAAAGCTATAACTTGTGAGCTTTCAATTTGATATTTGCATAAAATAAAAAAACAGACTATTCTTATTTTTATTTAAAACTAAGAGTCCGATTTTTAGCTGGCAGCAGGCCAAAACTCGGACCAAAACAGGGCTTAAAAAGCCCTTATTTTTTTGTTACTATTGTCATGAAGAAAGGAGGATAAGCGGCATTATGTTATCGGAAGCTATAGATAGCCGTTTAATTTTAATGGATGTTGTGGCACAAGATTTTTCGGACGCAATCAGATTATCGGTAAAGCCTTTGGCAGAAAATGGTTTTGTAACGAGTGCTTATGCTGAACGGATTGTTGGTATTTTTCATGAAAGCGGACCCTATATTGTGATTACCAGACATATTGCCCTGCCGCATGCACCGGAAGGCAGCGGCGCTTTAAAAACAGCTCTGGGTTTTACGAAACTGAAGCGGCCTGTTTTTTCTGGACATAAGACAAACGATCCTGTGAAATATCTTTTTCCTTTAAGTGCTGCGGCTAACCACTCTCACCTTGAATTATTATCGGGATTAGCCGATTTATTAAGCCGTGAAGCATTTGTAAGACAGCTAGCGTCAGTAGCAACAAAAGAGGATTTTCTATCATTATTAAAAAAATATGAAGGAGGCAGCAGTTATGGTTAAAGCACTTGTAGCCTGTCGTGCAGGAGTAGGTTCTAGTCTGATGTTAAAAATTAAAGTTGAGGAAGTTATACGGGAGCATAAGCTCCCTCTGGAGGTAGAGCATGCATCTTTAGATGCTTTGCCGGGCTTTAACGGAGACATTGTTATTACATTGACAGATGTGGCTGATGAGCTGGCTGAAAGGCATATCCCCCAGAAAATTATTGGCATCAACAGTGTTGTGGACAAAGAAGAAATTAAAAGACAGCTGGAAAATGTTTTAAATTAGCCAGCTTCAAGCTTCAGCAAAAAGAGACAGCCTGATGCGGGGATAAGTCAGTTATGAGCAAGGTTACTTTTAGCTGCACTAACTCTTAGAATTATCGGCAAGCCTCTTTATGCTTGGCAACGGTCTTTGTATCTTTGTGGAACTGAACACGCCCTAAACGCTGCGGGAAAAAGATGTCCTGACTTAGAATCTAGCGATTCGTCAGTCAGTCCCCTATTTTCCTTTTGCGTTCTTAACGGGCTTTGTATCTTTGTGGAACTGAACACGCCCTAAACGCTGCGGGAAAAAGATGTCCTGACTTAGAATCTAGCGATTCGTCAGTCAGTCCCCTATTTTCCTTTTGCGTTCTTAACGGGCTTTGTATCTTTGTGGAACTGAACACGCCCTAAGAGCTGTGCAGTGAAATCATCCAGTGGATGATTTCAGCCCGAACCTAGAAACGGGAGAGTGAGGGGACTGGAAATCTGTATCGTTACCTAGTTACCGCTAGCCGTAGCCGTCTGAAGGCTTTATCGTCCTAGCGGCCGACCGCACCCTTCTAGCCGTCTTGGCAGGGGTGCGTCTGCGAAATCAAAGATTTCGGACTTACCGTCATTTTTGCTTTGCTCTTTTAACGGGCTTTGTATCTTTGTGTGAGGGGGAAAAATGGATTTTATTATTAGTTTTTTAAGTACACCGGCTATTTTGCTGGGTTTAGTTGCTATGGTCGGTCTTTTGGCTCAGAAAAAAAGCGGTCCGGACGTTTTAACTGGAACATTTAAAACGGTTATTGGTTTTGTTGTCTTTAGTTCTGGCGGTTCTATCATGACTGCAGCCCTTCAAAACTTTAACACACTTTTTCAGAAGGGGTTTCATCTGGTAGGAGTTGTTGCTTCGCCAGAGGCAGCGACTGCTCTTGCACAGAGCGAATTTGCTTTTGTTACAAGCTGTACACTTATTTTGGGCTTTGTGATGAATTTGGTTGTCGCCAGATTAACACCTTTTAAAAATATTTTCTTTACAACCGGCCACAGTCTGTTCTTTGCTTGTGTATTATCACTTGTATTAAAAGCTCACGGGGTCAGTGATGTTACAGCCATTATCAGTGGCGGCCTGATTCTGGGTTTCTGTTCAGCAGCCTTACCGCAGCTATGTCAACCTTTTATGAGAAAGATTACTGGCAGCGATGCTACCGCAATCGGACATTTTAATATGATTGGCTATGCTGCTTCAGGCTATATCGGTAAACTTTTTAAAAAGCATGAACAGGAGACAACGGAAGGTTTTAATTTTCCTGGCTGGTTATCCATCTTCCGAGATTTCCTGATGGGTGTGGCTGTCATTATGCTGCTGCTTTTCTATCTGTCGGCCTTAAAAGCGGGACCGGCAGCAACACAGGAATTAGCCGGTGATACCCATTGGCTGGTCTTCCCATTTGTTCAGGCCTTTACCTTCACTGCCGGTATGTCTATTTTGATGACAGGAGTTAGAATGTTCTTGGCAGAAATTACGGCAGCTTTCGTCTCTATTTCAGAAAAATTTATTCCCAATTCCCGGCCGGCTTTGGATGTTCCGACAGTCTTTCCTTTTGCACCGACAGCTGTTATTATCGGCTTTATTTCTTCATACATAGCCGGCTTAATTGCTGTCTTTGTCATGGTTGTATTCAAATTTCCGGTTATCATTATTCCGGCAGCGCATATTTGCTTTTTTTCCGGCGGAACAGCTGCGGTATTTGGCAATGCTACTGGCGGCTGGCGGGGAGCCTTGGCAGGTTCTTTTATTCAGGGCCTCCTATTAGCCTTTTTGCCGGTTCTTCTCTACCCGCTTTACGGTTCATTAGGAATTGAGGGCTCTACATTTCCTAATATTGACTATAATATCGTTGGAAACCTGCTGGACTTTGTTTTAAAGGTGATAGGCCGTTAAACTATTGAAAATCAGAAAGCAAATATTTTAATAGCCCCAGCAGAATAATAGGAGGGAGTTATGGCAAACGACATAGCAGAAAAACAATTAAACTATTTTACTGAAACACTGGCAACCGAAGTCAGCCAGTTTATGGCGCAATTAGATAAGTCCAAAATTTATCAGGCTGCCGATCTTATCCTAAATGCTAAACAGCAGGGCGGTCGTGTCCATATTACAGGAATCGGCAAACCCAGTCATGTTTCACATTATACTGCGGCTCTATTTTCGTCAACAGGTACCCCCAGTTATTTTTTAGATGCGACAGAAGCACTCCATGGTTCTGCCGGACAGGTTATGAGCGGAGATATTGTAATCGCTGTCTCAAACAGCGGAGAGACACAAGAGCTACAGAGAACAGTCGAAGCTTTGAAAAAACTGGGAGTGACCCTTATTGCTGTTACAGGCGGAGCCTCTTCCTGGCTGGCTGAAAATACAGATTTGACCCTATTTGCCGGTGTAGAGCAAGAAGGAGACTCTTTTAATAAGCCCCCCAGAGCATCAGTTGTTGTCGAAATCTTGATTTTACAAGCCTTATCGATTGTTTTACAGGAAAAAAACAGACTTAATTTGAAACAGTACCATCTCTGGCATCCGGGCGGAGCTTTAGGCGAATCGCTAGAAAGGGAATAAAAAAGTGACTATTGATGGTATCATAACGGCTATGGTCACACCATTTGCTGCTGATGGCAGTTTTTCTGATGAAGGAATTGAAAAATTAATTGAAAAATTAGTGGCAGGCGGTGTACAGGGATTATTTATTCTTGGAACCAACGGTGAGTTTTATGGCTTAAGTCCGGATGAGAAACTGGCTTACGCTAAGCTAGTTGTCGAAAAAACAGCAGGCCGGCTGCCGGTTTATGCCGGGACGGGAGCTGTCACAACTAGGGAAGTTATTGATTTAAGCAGGCGTATGGCAGATGCAGGGGTTGCTGCTGTTTCTGTTATCGCTCCGTATTTTCTCTCATTGACACAAGAGGAGCTATATGAGCATTATAAAGCTATTGCTCAAGCTGTTGATTTGCCGATTATTTTGTATAATATACCGAAAAACAGCGGTAATAATTTAGAAGCAGAAACAGTAGGGCGTTTGGCTAAAATCCCTAATATTATCGCTGTAAAGGACAGCAGCGGCGATCTTAAACAGCTTAAACGTTATATTGAGCTGACGGATCATGAAGACTTCTCAGTACTTGTAGGGTCGGATTCGAAGATTTTAGCAGCCTTAAAACTAGGAGCCAAGGGAGCAGTTGCAGCAACATCCAATCTTTTAACTAAAACAGACGCAGGGATTTATCAGTCCTTTGTAGCAGGGTGTCAGGCAGAAGCTCAGGAACTTCAAAACAGTATCGAAGCCTTTCGTAAAGTTCTTAAATTGGCTACTGTGCCAGCTGTTTTGAAATTTTCACTCAATCAAATCGGCATTCCTGTCGGCCAGCCACTGGCCCCTGTACGCAGCCGCCTGACTGACCACCAAAAAGACACGATAAATCAGGTGTTAGCAGCTTATCAGGAATATGAAGGATTTACGAGGTAGTAACATGAAAAAATTAGCTGTATTGAATAAAATCGATAGCGGTAAAATTATGGCTATTGTCCGTACACAAAGACTAGAGAGGGCTAAAGAGATTGCAGCCGCCTGTTTAGCCGGCGGCGTCAGCTGTCTGGAAATCAGTTACACTCATTTTAATGCCGGTCATTTGATTGAAGAACTGTACAAAGAGCATGGAGAAGAACTACTAATAGGTGCCGGAACGGTTCTGGACAGCGAAACAGCTTGGGAAGCGATTATGAGAGGGGCGCAGTTTATCATTGCTCCTACTTTCAAAGAAGAAGTAGCGAAAATCTGCAACCGCTATCAAATCGCCTATATGCCCGGCTGCACGACTGTAACAGAAGCTGTTACAGCCTTGGAAGCCGGTGCGGCAATGATTAAAGCCTTTCCAACCTCATCATTTTGGGGGCCGGAACTGGTTGCCGCCTTGAAAACCCCTCTTCCCTTTATTCCGCTTCTCTCTTCTGGCGGGGTTACTTTAGAAAACGTAGATGCTTGGTTGGAGGCCGGAGTGGACTGTATGGGAATCGGCTCTTTGCTGACCAGCGGGAGCGCTCAAGCAATTGAGGAACATGCCCGTCTGTTGCGGCAGGCTGTTAAACGATATATTAAGCGTTCATAGCCGTACTGCTGCAGGATGATCTAATGGAGAAGGCCATGTTAGATAAAAAATCAATCCAAATCATTAATATTCTTATCAGTGAAGAAGAAATCAGCCTAACCAAGCTGATGGCAAGAACAGGTCTATCAAAAAAACAGGTTCTTTATGCACTGGATTATATTAACGATTTTTTAAAGGACCATCATCAGCAAGCTTTGTCTTTACTGCAGCAGAACCTTATTTTATCTTTTAAGAATAAAGAATTTTTTATTGACTGTTTTAATAAGGGACACTTTTTTGATGATTATCTGCTGACTGCAGAGGAGCGCCGCAAATATATTTATTTTATCCTTTTTCGAAAGGAGACAGCTTATCTGTCAACCAGCGACTTTCTCGCTTCATTAAAAGTCAGTAAATCAACCGTTATGGAAGATATTAAAAAACTGCAAAAAGAGCTGTCACCTTATCATATCCGTATTGCTAATGACAGAACTGTCGGCTATTATTTATCGGGTGATGACTATCAAATTCGTTATTTGGCCATGTCTTATATTTTAGAGGACTTATCCTCGGATTGGCAGACTTTTTTCTATGATTATTTGTTTTACAATGAAAAGATTAACGAATTAGCATCTGTCACGGCTATTTTTAGGCACTGTGCCGTAGAAAAATACGGGCTTACGCTTACGGATAAGCAGCTGCTTGAAATTACCTATACTTTGACCCTGTTCAAACCTTATCTGGCTAAAACTGCCCCTCAAGATACAATGGGCTATACTTCTTTAAAATCCTCCAAGGAATTTATGATTGCTGCAGCTGTGCTCAAAAAAATTCTGGCCCTTACCCCAGGTCCAAAGGCTATTAGCTTTTTGACCTCATGGATTCTGACCTTTACGACTGTATCTATTTCAGAAGCTACATTTGACCGGACTATTATACTTAATCTGGTCAATAAGGTTATCAATCGTTTTGAACTTTTATCCGGCATTGAATTTTATAATATTAAAGAAGTCAAAAGTAATCTGTACAGCCATTTTCGAGCAGTTCATTACCGTATGTTATATAAAATTCCGATTCTCAATAATTTCTCAGCACGGATTCGTTCGCAGTATGCTAATGTATTTCAGCTTGTCCGTTCTTCTTTAAAAGCGATTGAATCCTATTATCAGTTCCCAATTCCTGATGAAGAAGTAGCTTATTTAAGTATGCATTTCATTGTCGCTATCGAAGATTACGGGATTAAAAAAGATGGTAAAAAAGTTGCGGCTGTTATTTGCCAGAAAGGTATTGGCAGCTCAAGTTTTGTCTTCCAGCAGCTCAAGCTTCTTTTTCCGGATTTTTATTTCATCGGCCCTTATGACAGTCATCATTTTTTACAGGAAACTTCCTCGGTTGACTTGATTTTTTCAACAGAAAATAATGTTGATTTATACCAAGTCAACAAAAATATTTTCATTGTCAATCCAGCAATGACACCGCAAGAACGCTATCACCTGCTCAAGAAAGTCTACAGCAGATTTGGTATTGGTCAGGTTCGCTTTCCTAAGGTAACAGACTTGATGACTATTATCGGTAAAAACAGCGATATCAAAAATTCTGAGCAGCTCCAAGGTGAATTATATGATTATTTACTGAGTCCGGCGATTGATACAGATAAGGAAAAAGGTTCGGACAAACCAAACTTATCAGATATTTTGCGCTTGGAATTTATTCAAAGCATTGTTAAAATATCCAGCTATGAAGAAGGGATTATTCTGGCAGCTGCTCCCTTGCTGAGAAATAAAATCATTAAAGAGTCTTATTTAAAAAAACTCTTAGAAGACTATCAGTCCGGAAAGATTATGCAGCTGACTGATCTGTTTTGTATGCCGCATGCCAGAGATACAGGCGGTAATCACTTAGGGATGAGTTTGATTGTTTTGAAAAAGCCCTACATGATTAAAGAACAGACAAAAGTTAAATACATTTTACTCCTTTCAGCCCCTAAGAGCAGTGTTCATCTGTTAGCTATGAACCAGTTGCTGAAATTGCTCACCCGAAAAGATTTTTTCGAAACGCTTGACCAATCTGCCCCAGATAAAATCTACGACTATATTGTGGCCAACCAATAGCGGACATTGGATTACTCAGTTCCTCCAATAAAGCACAGATAGATGGCTCTAATCTAAAAAACGAGAATGCCTGCGTCTATTTCCTCTGCTCGTCAAGTTCCGTCCCGACTTCTGATACAATGAAGGCCGTTAAGTGCATAAAGTACATTTTTGCACACATGCTTGTGTGATACTTGGTCTTTTTTGTGCCCCTTTTTGGGTCTATACTAGTAGTGTAGAAAAATGTAAAACTTTCAGGAGGAGTAAAATTATGCCAAATGTAAAAGACATTACCAGAGAGTCGTGGATTTTAAATACCTTTCCGGAATGGGGGACTTGGCTCAACGAAGAAATTGAAGCAGAAGAGGTTCCGGCAGGCAATGTAGCGATGTGGTGGCTGGGGAACTGCGGCGTGTGGTTCAAAACCCCCGGAGGAGCAAATGTTGTCATGGATTTGTGGTCCAATCGAGGCAAGCATACAAAGAAAGTTAAGGACATGGTTCGCGGCCACCAGATGGCTAATATGGCCGGAGTGCGCAAGCTCCAGCCCAATCTTCGTGTTCAGCCGATGGTCATCGATCCATTTGCTATCAATGAATTAGATTACTATTTGGTTTCGCATTTTCACAGTGACCATATTGACATCAACACTGCAGCTGCTATTGTCAATAATCCTAAACTTGATCATGTCAAATTTGTCGGCCCTTACGAATGTGCAAAAATCTGGAAAAACTGGGGGGTTCCTGAAGAACGCATCATTGTTGTTAAACCTGGCGACACGATTGAATTAAAAGATCTTAAAATCACTGCAGTTGAATCTTTCGACCGGACCTGCCTGGTAACCCTGCCGGTAGAAGGTGCTGAGGCTCAGAACGGCGAATTGGCAGGACTGCCTGTTACAGACGAAGAAATGGCTCGCAAAGCTGTTAACTATGTCTTTGAGACTCCTGGCGGTACGGTTTACCATGGGGCAGATTCACACTTTTCTAATTATTTTGCAAAACACGGCAAAGACTTTGATGTTGATGTGGCCATTAACAATTATGGTGACAATCCAGTTGGTATTCAAGACAAAATGACTTCAATTGATCTTTTACGTATGGCTGAGAATCTGCGGGCAAAAGTTGTTATTCCGGTACACTATGATATCTGGTCTAACTTCATGGCTTCAACAGATGAGATTATTCAGCTTTGGAAAATGCGTAAAGATCGGCTTCAGTATCAATTCCATCCATTTATCTGGGAAGTCGGCGGTAAGTATACTTATCCTCAGGATAAAAACCTCATTGAATACCATCATCCTCGCGGCTTTGATGATTGCTTTGAAGAGGATTCCAATATTCAATTTAAGGCCTTGCTGTAAACCTGCTTTTTAGGTTTTCCTCGTGTTTCATAAGGCTTTTTCAGCAGTCGGCTGCAGCTGACTGAAGGTTTTAATATCCGCATGTCGCAGGATGTGCGGGTATTTTTCTAGGCTGTACCATCTGTCTCAGGCTATTTCGGACTACCTTCAGCCGTAGCCGCCTGAAGGATTTGTCGCCTTAACGGGCGACCGCACCTTTCTAATCGTTCTGGCAGGGGTGCGCCTACGAAATCATAGATTTCTGGCTTACCGCCAGCCGTAAACGTCTGAAGGACGATTTCAAAAATAGGCCTTAATGTTTGCTATAGTGTTATGTGCAAGACGCAGTAGCCTAGCGGCATTTTAGTCGCTTTTTCAAAGCTTTAAAATGTCTGCTAGGCTTTGCGGGGGCGAGACATCGAACTTTACGGTCTGGGGTTCTGTCCCGCTCCCTAGTCGTCTTGGCAGGGGTGCGCCTACGAAATCATAGATTTCTGGCTTACCGCCATTTTTGCTTTGCTCTTTTAACAGGCTTTGTATCTTGTTAATTGAACACGCCCTAAACGCTGTGTAAAAAAGATAAAATTTCCTAGAGTCTTAGCGACTCTTAGTCAATTTTCCTATTTTTACTTTGCGTTCTTAACGGGCTTTGTATCTTGTTAATTGAACACGCCCTAAGAGCTGTGCAAAAAAGACAGCCCTCCCTTGAGTCTTTAGTGACTCGGCGGTCAGGCTCCTATTTTTGCTTTGCTCTTTATACGGGCTTTGTATCTTGTTTAAAGGAGGAGTTTATGTCAGATTTATCAGTTAATGCGATTCGTTTTTTGGGGGTTGATGCTATTGAAAAGGCGAAGTCCGGTCACCCCGGTGTTGTCATGGGGGCTGCACCTATGGCTTACAGTCTTTTTACTAAACATCTGCGCATCAATCCTAATCAGCCGGGCTGGCTGAATCGTGACCGCTTTGTTCTTTCAGCCGGCCATGGCTCCATGCTGCTGTACGCCTTGCTGCATTTATCAGGTTTTAAAGATCTGCCTCTGTCGGAACTGAAAGCTTTCCGTCAGTGGGGGTCTAAAACGCCCGGGCATCCTGAATTCGGTCATACTGCTGGTGTGGACGCAACGTCAGGACCCTTGGGACAGGGGCTGTCAATGGCAGTTGGTTTAGCACAGGCAGAACGATTCTTGGCGGCTAAATATAATAAAGACGGCTATCCTATTTTTGACCACTACACTTATGTCATTGCCGGTGATGGTGATTTTATGGAAGGAGTGGCCAGTGAGGCTTCGTCCTATGCTGCTAAGCAAAATCTTGATAAATTAATTGTTCTTTATGATTCTAATGCTATCTGTCTAGATGGTGAAACCAAGGATGCCTTTACTGAAAATATTCGGGCTCGTTATGAAGCTTATGGCTGGCATACCAGTCTTGTTGAAGATGGGAATAATCTTGAAGCGATTGATTTGGCTATCAGTGAGGCTAAGAGCGTCGCTAAACCGAGTTTGATTGAAGTAAAGACAGTTATCGGTTTTGGTGCACCGACTAAAGGAGGTACAAATGCTGTTCATGGTGCGCCCTTGGGAAATGAGGAAGCTGCTGCAGCCAGAGAAAATCTCGGCTGGTCTTATGCGCCGTTTGATATTCCTGAAGAGGTCTATACTGACTTTAAAGAAAATGTTGCCATGCGCGGCAGTGCTGCTTACGCTGACTGGGAAGACCTGCTGACTGGCTATCGCCAAACTTATCCGGAACTGGCACAGGAAGTGGATGCTATCATTGCTGGGGATGATCCGGTAACGATACAAGAAGCTGACTTCCCTGTTTATGAAAATGGTTTCTCGCAAGCCAGCCGTCTTTCTTCGCAAGATGCCATCAATGCGGCAGCGGCGGTTCTGCCAAATTTTCTTGGCGGATCAGCTGATTTAGCACATTCCAATATGACTTACATCAAAGCAGATCAGCTACAGGATGCGCAGCATCCGCTTGAGCGCAATATCCAGTTTGGGGTGCGTGAATTTGCCATGGCAGCGGTTTTAAACGGTATGGCCCTGCACGGCGGTCTGCGTGTTTACGGAGGTACCTTCTTTGTCTTTTCGGATTATTTAAAAGCTGCTATGCGGCTGTCTGCTTTGCAGGGACTGCCGGTGACCTATGTCTTTACGCATGACTCTATTGCTGTTGGCGAAGACGGTCCGACCCACGAACCGATCGAACATTTAGCGGGTTTACGCGCTATGCCAAATCTAACCGTTTTCCGGCCGGCTGATGCGCGTGAAACACAGGCTGCTTGGCATTATGCCCTGACTGCTAAAAACGGGCCGACAGCCCTTGTTTTGAGCCGGCAGAATTTAGAGGTTGAGGCAGGGTCAAGCTTTGCAGCGGTAGCTAAAGGAGCCTATGTTGTTTATGAATCGGATACGGATTTTGATACTATTTTACTGGCCTCAGGATCGGAAGTGAATTTAGCTGTCCGGGCTGCCAAAGCACTGGCCCAACAAGGAGAAAAGGTTCGGGTTGTTTCAGTGCCTGCCACCAATCTTTTTGACAAGCAAAGTCCTGAATATAAAGAAGCTGTTTTACCTGATGCTGTCCGCAGGCGGCTGGCCATCGAAATGGCTGCCAGTCAGCCTTGGTATAAATATGTCGGCTTAGATGGGGCTGTGCTGGGAATTGACAGTTTTGGAGCTTCAGCACCGGCTGCCCAAGTGATTGAAGAGTACGGTTTTACTGTTGAACATATTATCAAAGCGGTTCAGCGCTTATAGTCAGATTTGTATTTACAGTTAATCTTTCTGCAACCAACAGAAAGATTAACTGGCGGCAATCAGGCAGTGTTCTGTTTTTAAAGGCAGGCAAGTCTGGAAGGTCAAAGGTTTGTTGATTCAGCCTGTTCCTGTTCACAGCAGGAGCTGGAGATTTTATGCAGAGAAGCTTAAGATTAAGAGAGGACGGTTGCCGTTCTCCTTTTTTCTATGCTTAAAACGCTTCAGCTTCCTAGGTCAAAAGCATAATATGATGTCTTGATTATTTAGAAAAATAACATTACAATTAAGGTAACAATCAAATAAGGCAAAGGAGGTAAAATGGCACAAACACATTCGAATAAAGCTCAGGCCCGCTACCAACAAGTAGCTGTGGGGATAGCTGAACGTATTGTGGCTGGGAAGTACCGTGTTGGGGAGAAAATAAAATCCCGTTCCACACTGGCCAGCAATTTTAATGTTTCTCCGGAGACGGCGCGCAAAGCCATCAATATTCTGGTTGATTTGGATATCGCAGAGGTTAAACATGGCAGCGGAGTAACGATTATTTCCAAAGAGCGGGCTCAGGAATTTCTTAAAAATTATGAAATGACTAATTCCCTCAGTCAAATAAAAAAAGAAATCCGTGCAGGAATCAGTCAGCAGCAAAAAGACTTAAAACACCTGTCGGGTCTGGTCGATAGTTTGATATCACAAAACAGATTTCTCAATAAAAAATTCCCTTTTGAGCCCTATGAACTGCAGTTAGATGCGGACTGTGCCCACTTTGGAACTCCGCTTGGTGAGCTGAATCTCTGGCAGGCTACCGGAGCCACCATCATTGCGATTGAACATCAGGGAGAGCTGCTTCTTTCACCGGGACCTTATGCTGTTTTAGAGAAAGAGGACGCTGTTTACTTTATCGGAGATGAACTGTCTTATTCGCGGATGCAGAATGTTTTTAATTTGGATAGCTGACGGTCTTTTGTGATAATAGAGCAGCGGTTTGTTATTTTTGTTTTACAATTAAATTTCAGCCCCATTATATGAAGTCGGCAGCTGGCCGGCTTTTTTGGCTGGTCAGCACTTATCTGTGTGGTTTAAAAAGCAAGTTTGCGGCAGTTTTTATTTAATCATAAAAACAGAAAAGTTAGCTTTACATCTTGTTTAACAGATGTGGGTTCTCTGTCTGTCGGTTGACAGAAAGTGACCACATATGATAAAATAAAAATGTTCTGTTGATTCCTACAACAGTTTCTTTTTTTAGAGACAGTAGTTTGATAACATGTCTCTTTCAAAATAATAAACAGACTTTCCATCATTTTAAGAAAGGACAAATATGGGAAATATTCTTGAAGTTAAACACTTAACTAAGATTTTTGGGAAAAGGCAAAAAGCTGCTCTGGAAATGGTTAAGCAAGAAAAAAGTAAGACGGAGATTCTGGAGAAGACTGGCTGTACAGTCGGCGTTTATGATGCTAATTTTACGGTTAAAGAAGGGGAAATCTTCGTGATTATGGGACTGTCCGGCAGCGGAAAATCAACATTAGTCCGTCTGCTGAACCGCCTGATTGACCCTTCGTCAGGGGATATTTATCTGAACGGACAGGATATTGCCAAAATGAATGCTGCAGAGCTTCGGGAAATCCGCCGGCATTCTGTCAATATGGTTTTCCAAAATTTCGGTCTTTTTCCGCATAAAACGATTTTAGAAAATACTGAATATGGTTTAGAGCTGCGCGGAGTGCCTAAGGAGGAGCGGCAGCAGATGGCTGAGCAGGCCTTAGAAAATTCTAATTTGCTTGCTTTTAAAGATCAGTACCCCGATCAGCTTTCGGGCGGTATGCAGCAGCGGGTTGGACTGGCACGTGCCTTGGCCAATGACCCAGAAATCCTCTTGATGGACGAAGCTTTTTCGGCTTTAGACCCACTGATTCGTAAAGAAATGCAGGATGAGCTGATCGACTTGCAGGACCGTGTACAAAAAACCATTATTTTTATCACTCATGATCTTAATGAGGCTCTGCGTCTGGGGGACCGTATTGCTTTGATGAAAGATGGGGAAATTATACAGATTGGGACAGGGGAAGATTTTCTGACCCAGCCTGCTAATGATTTTGTCCGTGAATTCGTTGAAGATGTTGACCGTTCTAAAGTTTTGACCGCACAGAACATCATGATTAAGCCGATTACAACTAACGTTGACATTGATGGTCCCAATGTGGCACTCAAGCGGATGGACACTGAAGAAGTCAGTATGCTTTTAGCGATTAACCGCAAACGGAAACTCCTTGGAACCATTACGGCTGAGGCCGCTTACGAAGCCAGAAAAAATAAAACGGCTCTGGCTGATTGTGTGGATCCTGATATTCGGACGATTAGCAAAGACACTGTTTTAACGGATATCCTGCCTTTGATTTATGATTCGGCTGCGCCGATTGCAGTTATTGATAAAGACAGACTGGTCGGTGTTATTATTAAGGGCCGAGTCATTGAAGCTTTGACTAAGCAAGGTCTTGAAGAGGAATAGAAGGGCGAAGGGAGAGAAAGTTGAGTATTTTATTACAAAGTTTGGTAAGTATAGGTCTGGCTAAACTGCCGGTTGCCGATTGGGTTGACCGGATTGTTGACTGGATAACAGATGTTTTTTCAGGCTTTTTCAATGTTCTTCAAGCCATTGGCAGCGGACTTATGGATTTTATATCGGATACGCTGACCTTTATCAATCCTTGGCTGCTGATGGTCATTATTGTAGTTCTGGCATATATTATCTCAAAACGCCGCTGGGGTTTTACGGTGTTAACAGCTATCGGTCTGCTGTACATTTACAATCAAGAACTGTGGGGAGATATGATCAATACCTTTACCTTGGTTCTGCTTTCAAGTATTATTTCGATTGTCCTTGGGGTCCCTCTAGGGATTTGGATGGCTAAAAGCGAGGGTGCTAAAAGGGTAATCAATCCTATTTTGGACTTCATGCAGACAATGCCGGCCTTTGTTTATCTCATTCCTGCAGTTGCTTTCTTTGGCATCGGTATGGTACCTGGGGTCTTTGCTTCTGTTATCTTTGCCTTGCCGCCTACCGTCCGTTTCACGAATCTGGGCATTCGCGAGATACCGACAGAGCTGATTGAAGCTTCGGATGCCTTTGGGAGCACCGATGTCCAAAAGCTGTTTAAAGTTGAGCTTCCTCTTGCTAAAAATACAATTATGGCAGGGATTAACCAGACCATCATGCTGTCACTGTCTATGGTTGTAACGGCTTCGATGATCGGGGCACCCGGGCTCGGGAACGGCGTACTGTCGGCTCTGCAGCGGGCAGAAGTCGGAGAAGGTTTTGTCAACGGTTTAGCCTTGGTTATTTTAGCTATTGTGATTGACCGCTTCACGCAAAATCTGAGCACATCAAACAGAAGCCAGGCCAAGCAGCCTAGATGGCAGAAATTCATTACCCCTGTGCTGCTGCTTGCTTTTCTGATTACCGGTGCGGTACAAGCTTTCATGAACAGTCAGGGAGAGCAAAAAGAGAAGGTGACACTGGCTTATGTAGAATGGGACTCAGAAGTGGCTTCGACCAATGTGCTGGCAGAAGTGCTAAAAGAAGAAGGCTATGCTGTTGAGATTGTTCCTCTGGATAATACAGTCATGTGGAAGTCTGTTGCAGAAGGCGATGTTGATGCTTCTGTCAGTGCCTGGCTGCCAACGACACATGGAGAGCAGTATGCTCAGTATAAGGAACAGTTGGATGATCTAGGGGCTAACTTAAAAGGGACCAGTCTGAGTTTAGCTGTTCCTGCCTACATGAATATCAAGAGTATTTCTGACTTAACGGACCAAGCCAGCTCTGAGATTGTAGGCATTGAGCCTGGAGCAGGAATTATGTCCGGTACAGAAAAAGCGCTTGAGACTTATTCTAATCTTTCCAGTTGGAAGCTGACCCCTTCATCGACAGGTGCAATGGTGACCTCATTGGAGCAAGCCATCAAGAATCAGCAGGATATTGTCATTACAGCCTGGACTCCGCACTGGATTTTCGCCAAATATGATTTGACTATGCTGGAAGACCCTGAGGGGGTTTACGGTGGATCCGAAGATATTCATACTATTGCCAGAGAGGGGCTGAAAGACGATAATGCTAAAGCCTATCAGATTATTGATCGTTTCAGCTGGACTTCAGAGGATATGCAGTCTGTGATGCTGGATATCAGCGACGGCACATCCCCTTCTGAAGCAGCCAAAAATTGGATTGCGGACAATCAGGATAAGGTCGCTGAATGGACTAAATAGGGCCTCGTCAGTACAGGCAAACTTGTCAAAAGAGCGGGGAAACAATCGTGATTTCGAAAGCCGGTTGTTTCCCCGCTTTTCTGCTTTCAAAAAGGGGGCTTATGTGTTTGCCAGCTGTTCTCATTTTTTTGTTATAAATAATTAACTTTTTCCTTGACACTGGCTGTATAATGTGATATATTTATAACAGAAATAAGAAACCGGCCTTGTTTAGTTGCCTATGAAAGCATCGGATAATTTTACAGTAGTTTTTCTGTTGATAGGAGAGGCTGTACAGCCGCTGTCAAGTGCTTCTTTTAAGCCTATTTGCTTGCTGTCAGTCTCACCGCAGCGCAGTTTGGTTGGTCGAAGCCAGCTATTAGAAAGGATGTTTATTATGAAATACGTTACCTATTTTATTATTCCTTGGCTGTCTACTATGGCTCTCCTTTGGTTCATTATGCCTCCGTCTCATCCGTCATGGATCAAGCCGCTTTCTCTTTTGGCTGTTATGCTGCTTCAGACTGTCTGCTTTTTTATCATGCTGAAGTTAAGGGTGCTGGATGGGACAAAAGAACAGCAAAAGCGCTATTTCGGTTTAACTGAAAAGCTTTATACTGTTACCATCTTGACAGCCTCGGCGATTTACGTCAAAGGCATTTGGGTGCTTTCGCCAGCGTCGAACCCTGTTTGGATAAAACATCTGTTCTTAGGGCTTGCTTTATTAGTTCTTGTTGGTCTGGCTTTGTATTTTGCTTTTAAGAAAGTTGATGAGTATCCGGATGACCGGTTTTATGCTAATTTAGCAAAAGCGGCCTCGCTAACTCTGCTTTTAATGCTAGTCAGTTTAATGGTTTTGAGCCTTGTAACCTTCTTTGTTCCTTTTATTCTGACTGCCGGTATGGTTCTCGTCTTTAGTGCGGCGATGGTTTTGATCTTTGATATCGCTTTTTATGCTTTTGAAAAGCGGGGTGGTTAATGTGGCTAATATTCGAACGCATCTTAAAGAACTGCGGAAGTCTCGGAAATTGAGCCAGCAAGAGCTGGCTCAGCTGGTAGGGGTCCGGCGGGAAACAATAGTGCATTTGGAAAATAATCGCTATAATCCTTCCCTTGAGTTGGCTCTTAAAATCGCAGCTATCTTTCAGCTGCCTGTGGAAGATATTTTTCAGCTTAATGAGAAAGAGGACAGCTAAAAAAGCTTGTGCTCCAGATGGGCGTTTTAGGGTCCTTAACGGTTGGCTCTAGAGAGATAAAGGTTTAGTGCTTAAGCCAGAGAGACAGTGTCTTGCCCATTTTCAGCCAGTTACAGACCGCTTCAAATCATAAGACAGAGGCTTAAACGTTAAGTTTCTGTTTTTTATTTATGAATAAATAATAACAGGAAGTGCTTGCTGCACAATGCTGCAGGCAGATTGCAGAGAGGAAAGAAGACAAAACAGCGGCAAGGACTTTCCAAAAGTCAGGCCGCATGCGGTAGGTCCCAATAGCAAATGCCTGTTGGAAGTGTTATAATAAAGCTATGAAAGATAAGAAGAAAAAATTACTTTTAATTGACGGTTCTTCTGTGGCTTATCGGGCTTTCTTTGCCCTCTACAATCAGATTGATCGCTTTAAAAACCGCTCTGGTCTGCATACGAATGCTATTTATGGTTTTCATCTGATGCTGAATCATTTGCTTGAGCGTGTGCAGCCGACCCATGTTTTAGTGGCCTTTGATGCGGGAAAAACAACTTTCCGGACAGAGATATTTGCAGAATATAAAGCCGGCCGAGCTAAGACACCGGACGAATTTCGCGAACAGCTCCCTTATATTCGCGATATGCTCAAGGGCTTAGGAATTGCTTCTTATGAACTGGCAAATTATGAAGCTGATGATATTATCGGGACACTGGATAAGCTGGCTGAAAACGGGGAACAATATGAGGTGACGATTGTCAGCGGGGACCGCGATCTCATTCAGCTGACAGATAGCAATACGGTGGTTGAGATTTCAAAAAAAGGGGTGGCTGAGTTTGAGCAGTATACACCAGCCTATCTCAAGGAAAAGATGGGGATTACTCCTGAACAGTTTATCGATCTTAAAGCCTTGATGGGGGATAAGTCTGATAATATTCCCGGAGTAACCAAGATTGGAGAGAAAACGGGTCTGAGACTGCTGGGCGATTATGGCAGTTTAGAGGGGGTCTATGAGAATCTTGAGAGTTTCAAGGCTTCTAAAATGAAGGAAAACCTCATTAATGATAAAGAACAGGCCTTTCTGTCTAAAAGACTGGCGACTATTGATACGCAGGTACCGATTGCTATCGGTCTTGATGATATCCTCTATGATGGCCCCAATACTCAGGAATTGCTCAGCTTTTATGATGAAATGGAGTTCAAACAGTTTAAGGCTGCCCTGGATGGCAAGACTCCTCAGGAAAGTTTTGCCGCTGCCTATACAGAAGTCAGCCGTCTGACCGAAGAAATGTTTACAGATGACCAGTATTTCTACTTTGAAGTATTGGGAGAGAATTACCATGTTGAACCGATTATCGGCTTTGCTTGGGGGAATGAGCGGACTATTTATGCTTCAGCTGATTTGACTTTGCTGGAGGAACCGCTTTTCAAAAAGGCGTTGTCCCGTCCGATTAAGACCTATGACTTTAAGCGCAGCAAAGTTCTGCTCAGCCGTCTGGGAATTGATTTGCCGCAGGCCGCTTTTGACAGCAGGCTGGCTAAGTACTTACTTTCAACTGTTGAAAATAACGATATTTCGACTATTGCCCGCCTCTACACAGACCTGCCGCTGGAAACAGACATTGCCGTTTACGGCAAGGGAGTCAAGCGTGCTGTCCCTGAAAAAGACAGCTTGCTTGCCCATTTAGCCAAAAAAATCAGGGTCTTGCAGGAATCTGAAAAAGTGATGCTGGATAAACTGGCGCAGAATGAACAGCAGAACTTACTTTTTGATATGGAGCTGCCTCTGGCTGATGTTCTGGCTAAGATGGAAATCGCAGGTATTGCGGTCCAGAAATCGACTTTGAAGGAAATGGAGTCCGCTAATCAGAAGGCGATTGACGCACTGACTCAGGAAATTTATGACCTGGCAGGAACAGAGTTTAACATCAACTCACCCAAACAGCTGGGAGAGATTCTTTTTGATAAACTTCAGCTGCCTCTGTCTATGACAAAAAAAACAAAAACAGGCTATTCTACAGCTGTTGATGTTTTAGAGCGTTTGGCTCCCATTTCTCCGGTTGTTTCAAAGATTTTGGAATACCGGCAGGTTGCTAAGCTCCAGTCAACCTATATTGTCGGCCTGCAGGATTTTATCCAGTCTGATGGTAAGATACATACCCGCTATTTGCAGGATCTCACTCAGACCGGACGTCTGTCCAGTGTCGATCCCAATTTGCAGAATATTCCTATCCGCTTAGAGCAGGGGCGGCTGATTCGTAAGGCCTTTGTGCCCGACGAAAAGGATGCGCTGCTGCTGAGTTCTGATTACTCGCAGATTGAGCTGCGGGTTTTAGCCCATATTTCGCAGGATGAACATTTAATTGCTGCCTTTAGAGAAGGGGCTGATATCCATACTTCCACGGCCATGCGGGTCTTTGGTATTGGAAAGGCAGAAGAGGTTACCCCCAATGACCGCCGTAATGCTAAGGCTGTCAATTTTGGGATTGTCTATGGCATTTCTGACTACGGCTTGGCTAATAATTTGGGAATTCCGCGGAAACGCGCTAAACAGTACATTGATACTTATTTTGAACGTTATCCCGGAATTAAGCACTATATGGAAAGAGTGGTGCGTGAAGCCAAAGACAAGGGCTATGTCGAAACTCTCTTTAAACGGCGGCGGGAGCTTCCTGATATTAATTCGCGCAATTTCAATATTCGAAATTTTGCGGAACGAACAGCCATTAATTCACCTATTCAAGGCAGTGCAGCTGATATTTTGAAGATTGCCATGATTAATCTGGATCGGGCTTTGGAGGCCGCTGGTTTACAGAGCAAGATGCTGCTGCAGGTCCATGATGAAATTGTTCTGCAGGTGCCAAAAGATGAACTGGAAACAGTCAAAAACTTGGTTAAGCAAACCATGGAAACCGCCATTGAGCTGTCAGTGCCGCTGGTCGCTGATGAAAGCGCCGGTCAAACTTGGTATGAAGCGAAGTAAGGTTCGCTTTCTTTGACTGCAGATGGATCAAAGATGCACAGGCAGCAGAAACGATGGTCCGTAAAACTGATTCATCACGGACCGAAGAAACAGCGAAAATAAAAAGGAGAATCTTTATGGCTGAGAACCGAGCTGAGAATCTTGATGTTGAACGCAAAAAGGACTGGGAGCGGCTGCTGATAAAAGAAATGGTTTTGGATATGCGGGAAAAGGTCAGGCAGGCAAAACTGGACAGTTACAAGAAGACAAGAAAGACTGTTTTTAGAACCTATTATGAAACCATTCCGGCTATTCAAAAGATAATGGCCTATGCCCAAAGTACGCAAAATGAGACTTTAGGTAGACAGGTTCTGGAAGCACAGGGGCACATGACTAAGATAATAGCTGACCTTGATGAGACGCTGGATCAGCTCAGCAGGGAAAAGTATCGGCTGGAAGAAGAGCAGGGCTATATTGGCTTCCAAAAAGAAAAATTTCTGAAAGATGAAAACGTTACCTTAGAGATGATGGCAGCTCTTAGGAAAAAGCCAAAATCTGACAGCAGGAACTGAACACGGGCTAAGCTCTTTGCAAAAAAGAGACGCAGTCGTAGGAAGCGCAAGCTGACGTACGAATGTGGCTGCTCTGTGAGTACAGCCCTCCCTAGAGTCTTTAGTGACTCGGCGGTCAGGCTCCTATTTTTGCTTTGCTCTTTTAACGGCCTTTGTATCTTGATAATTGAACACGGCCTAAGAGCTGTGCAGTGAAATCATCCAGTGGATGATTTCAGCCCGAACCCAGAAAAGGGAGAGTGAGGGGACTGGAAATCTGTATCGTTACCTAGTTACCGCTAGCCGTAAACGACTGAAAGCTTTGTCGCCTTAACAGTCGACCGCACCTTTCTAGTCGTTCTGGCAGGGGTGCGTCTGCGAAATCAGAGATTTCGGACTTACCGCCATTTTTGCTTTGCTCTTTTAACGGCCTTTGTATCTTGTTGAATTGAACACGGCCTAAGAGCTGCGGGAAAAAGATATGGCTAAGTTTAGAATTGTTTTCAAGTTAGCTAGCCGTAGACGTCTGAAGGCTTTGTCGCCTTAGCGGGCGACCGCACCCTTCTAGTCGTCTTGGCAGGGGTGCGTCTGCGAAATCGCAGATTTCGGACTTACCGCCAGCCGTAAACGACTGAAAGCTTTGTCGTCCTACGGCCGACCGCATCTTTCTAGTCGTTCTGGCAGGGGTGCGTCTGCGAAATCAAAGATTTCGGACTTACCGCCAGCCGTAAACGTCTGAAAGCTTTGTCGTCCTACGGGCGACCGCACCTTTCTAGTCGTTCTGGCAGGGGTGCGTCTGCGAAATCACAGATTTCGGACTTACCGCCTATTTTCCTTTTGCGTTCTTAGCGGGCTTTGTATCTTGTTTATGGGAGGATGTTATGGACTATGTTTTTCAAAATCCTGATTCTCAGGTGATTAAAGACTATTTACAGAAGGCTAAAACCATCGCTGTTGTAGGGTTGTCCAGCCGAGAAGAGACCGCTGCTTATCAAGTGGCACAGGTCATGCAGCAGGCAGGCTACAAGATTATTCCGGTTAATCCAAGGCTGGCCGGGGACGAAATTTTAGGCGAGAAAGTATATGCTGCCTTGCAGGATATCCCGGAGCATGTGGATATCGTTGATGTTTTTCGGCGCAGTGAATTTCTGCCAGATGTCGCACGTGACTTTTTGGCAACTGATGCTGATGTTTTTTGGGCTCAGCTGGGCTTGCAAAGCGAAGAGGCTGAAGAAATTCTGCGGACTGCCGGCCGTAATAATATTGTGATGAATAAGTGCATTAAAGTAGAGTATTTAAAACTTCTTACTTAAAGTTTCAGTTAGGCCTGCAGCTGTCTTTCATTTTAACGGCTGGTTTTTGATGTTTGATTCTCTTTCTTGTTTGGAATGAAAGAATCGTGTCTCATTACTGCCTGACAGGCTGCCTAAGGATTTGTCTGTCCTGTGAGGTTTTAGACGGAATGCTTTTGCACTGCGCTGCCATTAGATTTATGAAAGTTGAATAAGGAGACACAAATGGACTTCCATTCTCATAACCATCAAGCTTTGGATGCCTATGAAAACGTCTTAGCGCATCTTAAGGAAAAACATATTCGGATTACTCAAACGCGCAAGGCTGTTATCGCTTATATGGTAAACAGTCAGGATCATCCCAGTGCTGATACTGTCTACCATGATCTCCTGCCGGATTATCCCAATTTAAGTCTGGCAACTGTCTATAATAATCTCAAGCTGCTGGTGGATGAAGGCTTCGTTTCTGAGCTGAAATTGAGTCAGGACAGCACTGCCCATTATGACTTTATGGGGCACCAGCATTTAAATATCGTTTGTGACTCCTGCGGTAAGATTACGGATTTTATGGATGTTGATGTTTTAAAAATACATCAAGAAGTTCATGAGCAAACCGGTTATCAGGTCACTCAGGCGCAATTAATACTCTATGGAATCTGCCCAGACTGTCAGGCCAGGAAAAAGAAAGAACAGTCTGAGCAGTAATAAAAGCAGTTGTTTGTAAATGCTGCGTCGCAGCTTAAAGGGTTGGGGCTTTCCTAACTCTTTTATTTTTAAGACCATGACAGAATAAGTTTTTTTTGATAAAATTTATAGGATCTGTATAATAGTAGAAAAAATATCGATTCTAGGTGATATGCTTTTTTTCTGCCTAAATAAGGCAGAATGAAAAACAGCCTTTTGACCAATAAATAAGGAGAAAAAATGTCCGTTCAGCCCATTCAGTACCGTTTAATAAAAAAAGAAAAGCACACAGGGGCCCGCTTAGGGGAAATCATCACCCCGCACGGTACTTTCCCGACACCGATGTTTATGCCCGTGGGTACGCAGGCCACCGTTAAAACACAGTCTCCTGAAGAATTGAAGGAGATGGGAGCCGGTATTATTTTGGCTAATACTTATCACTTATGGCTGCGGCCTGGAGATGATTTAATTGCTAAGGCTGGCGGGCTGCACCAGTTTATGAACTGGGACCAGCCTATTCTGACTGACAGCGGCGGGTTTCAGGTTTATTCGCTGGCTGACAGCCGCAATATTACCGAAAAAGGGGTGACCTTTAAAAACCATCTCAATGGAGCAAAAATGTTTCTTTCACCGGAAAAAGCGATGGCTATTCAGAATCATCTGGGCTCCGATATTATGATGTCTTTTGATGAGTGCCCGCAATTTTACCAGCCCTATGACTATGTGAAGCAGTCCATTGAGCGTACCAGCCGCTGGGCTGAGCGCGGGCTGAAAGCACACAGCAGACCGCAGGAGCAAGGCTTATTTGGTATTGTTCAGGGTGCCGGCTTTGAAGATTTGCGCCGTCAGTCCGCTAAAGACTTAATCAGTTTAGACTTTCCGGGCTATGCAGTCGGAGGGTTAGCTGTTGGGGAATCTCATGAGGAGATGAATGCGGTGCTTGATTTTACAACTCCCCTGCTTCCCGAAAACAAGCCGCGTTATTTGATGGGGGTGGGGGCATCGGACAGTTTAATAGATGGGGTTATCCGCGGAATCGATATGTTTGACTGTGTGCTGCCTACGCGTATAGCCCGCAACGGAACTTGTATGACCAGTCAGGGCCGGCTTGTTGTCAAGAATGCCCAGTATGCCGAAGATTTCGGACCGCTTGATCCGAACTGTGACTGCTATACCTGCCAAAATTACAGCAGAGCCTACATACGGCATCTGCATAAGGCAGATGAGACCTTTGGACTGCGCCTGACCAGCTATCACAATCTTTACTTCTTAGTTCAGCTGATGAAAAAAGTCCGTCAGGCTATTATAGACGACAGCCTGCTGGAATTTCGGGCTGATTTCATGGAAAAATATGGCTATAACCGCTCTAAGCGCAATTTTTAACCGTCGAGAAAGAACAGTATTAAAATAGAGAAAGTTCTCTTAAAGGCAGAAGCCTCGTCCTTATGAGAGAGCTGTCTCTTTTTAGTCTTATTATTAGAAATTTTAAAACGAAATTAATAGTTGAAATATATTGTCTTTGTCCTATTAATAGGTTATAATTGATAAAGGTATATTACTTTTATATATCATATTATTTTAAAAATCCAAGGAGATCTAGGTTATGAAGTTAAAATTTCTAGGCCTGTTTTCAGTTTTAGCTGTGCTGTTTGGCCTTTTTACAGCCCAGTCTGCTGTAAAGGCTGCAGAAATAACAGATTACAGCAATGCTGCGACACTTTATTATGACCCTGAAGCCACTAATATTGAAATTACTTCCACGACAGCAGAGGTAGTTGTTCAGTCTGGAGTCTATCTCAAATTAGTCAATAATATTGAATTTCCGGATTCTGTGACAATCAATGAGGGGGATACTTTGACCATCACCCTGCCGGACGAATTTGCTTTGGTGACCAGCAGTTCTTTTCCCATCACCACAGCAGATGGTTCCACTGTCGGGACAGCTCAGGCTGATGCAGCCTCTAAGACGGTAACAGTTACCTTTACGGACCACTTTTCTAAAGTTCCGGAAAATAAAAAGATGTCCTTTGAGATCACAATTCTGACTGACAGAGGAAACAATACTGATGGTGAAACCACTGTATCATTTGGCGGCGTGACCTTTTCTTATACTTATAAAAATGAAGAAGGCGAAGCCGGTGATTATGAGATGAAATATGGCTATCAGGCTCAGGAAGATGCTGGGATTGTAAAGTGGCGTGTCGTTTTAAATGCTACGCAGGACATGATTCGTAATATGACCATCTCAGATGTCTTTGGTGAAGGGCAAACTTTGGTGCCGGGAAGTCTGCGAGCTGTCCGCTATGAGACGCAGCCAACTAAAATTCGATCAGAAGGGCATTTGCTGACTTTAACACCAATTGATAATTTCACTGATAAAGCTGTCTTTGATTATGATAACAGCGGAGGTATTACCGGTTTTACTATTCCTTTCGGGGATAACTATAACTGGGCCATGTATATTGAATATTCGACCTATCTGCCAGATAACACTCCAGCTGGTGCTATTGTCAATAATACCCTGTCATGGTCTGCTTCTAATTTTGATACACGCAGTGTTGAAGCCTTAGTAAGACTGCAGACAGCTTCCGGAACAGCTTCTTCTGAAAAGTCTGAGCAAGTGGTTTTGCGGGCAAGCAAACTCTTAAACGGGAAAGAACTGACAGATGGGGAGTTCACCTTTGAACTCTACTCAGCAGAAGATTTAACAACTCCTATTCAAACTACAACAAATGCAGCAGATGGCTCCGTGACGTTTTCAGCGATCACCTATTCGACTGCAGGAACTTACCAATATGTCATCAAGGAGAAAAATACCTCTGCAGACCATATCACTTATGATTCATCAGAGTACAGAGCAACTGTAACGGTTACTGATGAAAATGGTGTCAAAATGGGCGCTGTTGCCTACGATGCTGAACCGGTATTTACTAACAGCTACGCAGAGACAACCACAACGGAAAGCAGTTCGACCACAACCTCTCCAACAACAACAGAAAGTTCGGTTACTAGCACAACCTCTTCCTCTGCAACAACAGCAGCAAGTACGACTGAAGAAACTGTCACAACCGATCCGACGACTGCAGTTTCTGCTGCAACAACGGAAACAAGCAGTCAACCGACAACATCAGTAACAACTGCTGAGGAGTCAGAGACAAGCCAAGAAACGTCAACCGATCCGGCAGCTCTTTCTACCAGCTCGGACCCTTCATCTCCTACATCAGCAAATAATCAAGCCAAAACAGATAAGAGTTCGAAAAAACTGCCAAATACAGGAGAGCAAGCCGGAATTTTCCTGACAGGCTTAGGAATCGTGATTTTAGCCATCAGCGCTCTGTTCTTCTTCCGACGTAAAAAATAAGCCAAACGGCTCCATCTTGTAATCTCTTAGCAGACAGATAAAACTTAACATCTGTCTCAGTCCAAAAGCTAACCAGCATAAATACAGCAGCCTTGAAATACAATTTCAGGGCTGCTTTTTCTTCTCACTTATGCTTAAATTTTCATTTGCTGGCAAAGGTCACTTGCTTTTTTGAAACTGCCATGCTAAACTGAAAAAAATTAAAACGAATGAACAATGTTATCTCAAACAATAAGGAGCAGGCTATGGCTAAAAGGAAAAAGTTAAGCAGACCGGCTAAAGTCTTTTGGGGACTGCTGGCTGTGGTCCTCATCGCCGTCACAGGAATTTGGGGGTATAATCGCTATATGGAACAAAAGAAGATTGATAATTTATATAAGCACGGTTTTAAACTTTTAGAGGAACAAACAGCACTCTATATAAAAGAAAATTATTCTGGAATTAGTAAAATTGAATTTTCTCCTATTTTCATTGATGGAGATGGAAAATTTACAATGTTAACAGCAGAGATAGAACCTTTTATTTATGATAATAAAGGAAATAAGGCAAAGCTAGGGGGGAAGATAGAAAATACAGCCTATGAAAGTTATGGACTGCTGAATGGTATTACTGCTTTAGACTATGATATCAATGGTAAAGAAATTATTTATTTAAAAGATTATGATGCCAACCTGGAAATAGATGTGTCAGGTTATAATACTCTACCTGATAAGGCTAAATTGTCATCAAGCAAAAAGATAGATAGCAATATGGAGGCGTTAGTTACAGATGGTCAACTTGAAGAAGTGAAAAAAAGTACTTTAGGTAGTCCAGATGCCGAAATTAAGTATAATTTAGAAATTAAGAAGGAGCGGTAAAATGGGATTAACTGATGAACAAATTCAAAGCCTTCAAAATGATTTAAAGAAAAATTTAGAAAAGAAAAAAATTTCTGAAGGTGAAAGATTTAGTAGCGAAGGGCAACTCTATGTAGTGGTACATAGGGTCAACGATACTACTCAAGCCTTAGCTGTAGCTCCGGTTTATTCAGATGGCCAAGTAGACTACAGCCAAACGGCTATCGTTGTGGCAGGGGCCTAAAAATGCTGACAAATGAATGGTACTTGTTTTTTCAGTATTACTATGCTATACTAATGAAAATTAAAACGAATTATCTACAGAGAACAAGGAGCAGGCTATGGCTAAAAGGAAAAAGTTAAGCAGACCGGCAAAGATTTTCTGGGGACTGCTGGCTGCTGTTCTCATCGTTATCACTGGAATTTGGGGGTACAATCGTTATATGGAACAAAAGAAGATTGATAATTTATATAAGCACGGTTTTAAACTTTTAGAGGAACAAACAGCACTTTATATAAAAGAAAACTATTCTGGAATTAGTAAAATTGAATTTTCTCCTATTTTCATTGATGGAGATGGAAAATTTACAATGTTAACAGCTAATGTTGTTCCTGTCGTATATGATGAAAATGGAAATAGTGCTTTACTTGGTATGCCGACTGAGAAAGAGGACCAAGAAAGTTATGGCCTTTTAGAAGGAATTTATGCTTTGGATTTTGATGTATGGAAGAATGATGTTGTTTATTTATCTGACTCTGCTTCAGGGAAAGAAATTGATGTTTCAAAATATGATTATTTACCTGATGAAGCAAAACTTTCTGAAAGTAGGAAAATTGATGAAAATATGGCAGCATTAATAGATGAGGGGCAATTACAAGGTATAGAAAAGTCGTCAGAAGGTAGCCCTCAGGCAGAGATAGAGTATAATGTAGAGATTGAGAAAGGGGAATACTGGGAATGGCAACGTTAACTGATCAAAATATGCAGTCCCTTCAAAGTAAAATCAAAAAAACACTGGATGATAAATCAATTATAAATGGTGATAAACCGCTCAAGATTGATGGGGTAAAATATCAAGTTGTCAACAGTGTCAACGATACTACTCAAGCTTTAGCTGTAGCTCCGGTTTATTCAGATGGCCAAGTAGATTACAGCCAAACGGCTATTGTTGTGGCGGGGACCCAGCCCGGTCTTAATGAATCGACCAAGAATGCTGTCGAGGCCAGCGGAGTTTTCGGCCTGACCGACGGGCAGCTGACCGCTCAGACCGAAACGATTGACCAGTTTTATCAGGAGACGGTGAAAAAGCTGGAAGTGCATAAGGGCACAGTCTCCAACATGTCCGGTTTCAGCCAGTCCGGTCCTGGTGTGGCTAAAGTCGGCGCCAAATACCAAGTGCCAAAGATTACCAACTTCACAGACTGGGCGGCAGCCCAAGCGGTAAAGAGCGGTGCCTTTTCTAACAGTGAGCTGGCTTATCTGAAAGACCATGCGACAGTTTATTCGGATTCCGGAAAAGATTTGACCTACCTTGATGGCGGCAAAGGTGAAATTCCTTACGGGAAGGTAGTGGTTGTTGAAGGGACGCAGGGCCTCAACGATCCCATCGGCGACCACGATCCAAAGTTCTTCCACATAAAAGGAGATAAGCTGGATATTGACTACTATGTGAAGAAGGGCCAGTTTGTCTCCGGCATGACCAAGGAGCAGGTGATTAAGGTAGCCAGAAAGAAGGCTAAAGAAGCTGCGAAAAACTGGGATATTAAAGATCCCAGCACTTGGTTTAACAGCACCGATTACCGGTTTTATCTGCTGAGATATGTTATGACCTACGGCGACTTTGCGGTTGGACCAAGCCAGACTGAGTTACTGAGCTCTTACAAGAAGACGGTTAAGGAGCTGAGAAGTCAGCTGAAAACAGCGACAGGGTCTAAGCGAATCAGCTTGCGGGAGGAGCTGTTGCGGGCAGTTGCTGAGAAAGCTAGGCTGCAGGCCGAGCTTAAAGTTCAAGAGATTAAAGATGAGATTGCTCAGGCAAAAGAAGCTCTGCAGGCTGACATCACGGCGACGCATCAGGCTATGTACCAAATAGCAGAAGAACTGACGGATAGTGAAGTGGCCGAACTGCTGAGCCCCTATACTATGGAGAATTTATGGGACAGTCAGGCAGAGGCCCAAAATCTGGCCGAAGCTGATGCCTACCAGAACAGGATGATGGCTTTTGCGGATAAGCTGGAAGCAGCGGCAGACAATCTAATAGCGACCGATCAGGAAGGGGCAGCTTTGTTTTCAACTAACAAGAAGTAGGCAGACAGAGGTGCATAAAGGGCATTGTAACTGAAGCATAGAAGGTGGGGTTCTTATGGGGATGGGAGTAACGGCTGATTTAGACATGCTTGTCCAAGCGGCCAAGGAGACTAAGAAAGTGCAGGAGCGTTTGGCCATTCAGGGGGCTTTGTCGGCAAAGCAAGGCGATTGGGAGAGCCAATCGTTTGATTTACAGAGCCGCTTAGAGACGAAAGCTTCTGAACTGCAGACTTTAGCGCAGGGGACGATAGCTTCTGAGCTGGCGGATTGTTTTACGGGTCAGGCAGCCGACAGTGCAGTGGCCTATCTGGCCGAATGGCCTCAGGCAGACTTTAGCAGCTTGATACGGGCTTAAAAGGGGAGGAAGAGATGAAAGATAAAGAAGAGCAATTGACACAGGAGCATTTGGAGCGGGTCAAAGCCATAGACGAAGCTGTTTGGCGCTGCGAGGATATGCAGCAGGAGGCCTCTAAGCGGACAGAGACTCTGACTAACTGGCTGCTAGAGCAATGCCGTGATCTGCCTGAGGCTATGCCAAGCCACACGATAGGGGCATTAGAAGATGAGCGTGACCAGCTGCTGCGTGAGATTCGTCAGAAAGAAGATGAGTTAGAGGAAGCTAGAACAGAAGAAACCACTGCCTACAATCAGGCTGTAGAGGAGCTGCAGGAGCAGCAGAAGAAGGAGCGTCAGCAGGCTGAAGCGTTAAGTATGCTCAAGTGGCGCTTGGGACTCAGTATCGCCCATGTAGCCTTTCTTGGATTACAGTCTGATAAGAGCAAGGGGCGTTTTCGCTGTGAGAGCTGCCGTTACGAGTGGGAAGCTGAGCTGTCATCTGTGACAGGCCGGAAGAGCTGCCAGAAGTGCGGGATTTCCTTTGAAAAATAAAGACATAAAAAGGCAGCCGTTTAGCTGCTTTTTCTTTTTCTGTTCATTCTGCGTAAAAATGATATAATAAAAAGGATAAATAGTTAAGAGGCCGCAGAAAACCGGCCGCTTAAATGGGAGGAAAAATGACTTTCTACAATCACCAAAAAATTGAGAAAAAATGGCAGGACTTTTGGGCTACTGACCATACATTTAAAACAGGCACAGATACTGCCAAACCCAATTTTTATGCTCTTGATATGTTTCCTTACCCCAGCGGGGCCGGCTTACATGTCGGGCACCCCGAAGGTTACACAGCAACGGATATTCTCAGCCGCTATAAGCGGGCACAAGGATATAATGTCCTGCATCCTATGGGCTGGGACGCTTTTGGGCTGCCGGCAGAGCAGTATGCAATGGATACCGGCAATGACCCCGCTGATTTCACTGCAGCAAACATTGCAAATTTTAAGCGTCAGATTAATGCGCTCGGCTTTTCTTACGATTGGGACCGTGAGGTTAATACAACTGATCCCAAATACTATAAATGGACCCAGTGGATTTTTACCAAGCTCTACGAAAAAGGGCTGGCTTATGAAGCTGAAGTACCGGTCAATTGGGTCGAGGAGCTGGGGACAGCTATTGCTAATGAAGAAGTTTTGCCTGACGGAACTTCTGAACGCGGCGGCTATCCGGTAGTCAGAAAACCGATGCGCCAGTGGATGCTGAAGATTACGGCTTATGCTGAGCGTCTGCTCAATGATTTAGATGATTTAGACTGGCCGGAATCCATCAAGGATATGCAGCGCAACTGGATCGGTAAATCTGTCGGAGCTAATGTCACTTTTAAAATTCAAGGGAGCGACCGGACTTTTACAGTTTTCACTACACGTCCGGACACACTCTTTGGAGCGACTTATGCTGTGCTGGCGCCTGAGCATGAATTGGTAGATGCTATTACAACTGAAGGTCAGGCTCAGGCTGTAGCAGCATATAAGCAGCAGGCCAGTTTGAAGTCTGATTTGGCCCGTACCGATTTAGCTAAGGAAAAAACCGGTGTCTGGACGGGAAGCTATGCTGTCAATCCGGTAAATGGCAAAGCTATTCCGATTTGGATTGCTGACTATGTTCTGGCAAGCTACGGGACGGGAGCTATTATGGCTGTTCCTGCCCACGATGAAAGAGACTGGGAGTTTGCTAAACAATACCAGCTCGACATCATTCCGGTGCTGGAAGGCGGCAATGTCGAAGAGGCTGCTTATACAGAAGACGGGTGGCATATCAATTCTGACTTTTTAAATGGTCTGGATAAAGCGGCTGCTATTGATAAGATGGTGGCTTGGCTGGAAACAGAAGGAGCAGGGGAAAAGCAAGTGACTTACCGGCTGCGAGACTGGCTTTTTAGCCGCCAGCGCTATTGGGGAGAACCAATTCCTATTATCCATTGGGAAGACGGGACCTCAACAGCTCTTTCCGAATCAGAGCTGCCGCTGGTTCTGCCTAAGACGGATGATATAAAGCCTTCTGGGACAGGAGAAAGCCCGCTGGCTAATCTGGCAGACTGGCTGGAAGTGACACGCGCAGATGGTGTTAAAGGACGGCGGGAAACCAATACTATGCCGCAATGGGCCGGATCCAGCTGGTATTACCTGCGCTACATAGACCCTCATAATGATCAAGCCTTGGCAGACCCTGAGCTGCTGAAAGCTTGGCTGCCGGTGGATATTTATATTGGCGGTGCTGAGCACGCCGTACTGCACCTGCTCTACGCCCGTTTTTGGCATAAATTTCTCTATGATCTCGGTTTGGTTGCTACTAAAGAACCCTTCCAAAAACTGTTTAACCAAGGGATGATTTTAGGCACAAGCTACCGTGACAGCCGCGGAGCTTTAGTTGCTTCAGATAAGGTTGAAAAACGCGATGGAGCTTATGTCAATATCGAAACAGGCGAAGAGCTGGAACAGGCACCGGCTAAAATGTCAAAATCGCTCAAAAATGTTATCAACCCTGATGACGTTGTAGAACAATTTGGGGCGGATACTTTACGGGTTTATGAGATGTTTATGGGACCGCTTGACGCTTCCATCGCCTGGTCCTCAGAACGCCTTGAAGGGAGCCGGAAGTTTTTGGACCGTGTCTATCGGTTGATAACGACCAAAACAATAACCAAGGAAAACAACGGTGCTTTAGATAAAGTTTACCACGAGACGGTTAAGGCAGTGACTGAACAAATCGAAAGTCTGAAGTTTAATACAGCAATTGCCCAGCTGATGGTCTTTATCAACAGTGCTAATAAAGAGAGTCAGCTCTTTATCGACTATGCTAAAGGCTATGTGCAGCTCCTTGCTCCATTTGCTCCGCACTTAGCTGAAGAACTCTGGCAGCATTTGACACAGTCAGGCCGGTCTTTGGCCTATGAAACCTGGCCAATTTATGAAGAGAAGTTTCTGGTTGAGGATCAGGTGGAGATTGTCGCTCAGGTTAATGGCAAGGTCCGCTCAAGGCTTCTTGTTGCTAAAGACACTGACCGCAAAGAGTTGGAAGAACTGGCCTTAGCCGACAGAAAAATTCAAGCGGCAACAGCTAACAAAACAATTGTCAAGGTCATTGCTGTTCCTAATAAATTGGTCAATATTGTTCTTAAATAGCTAGTAGCTGGCAGGTACGGGCTATAAGCCAGTTTTTCAAAACAGTTTCTCAATCGAGATAAAAAGAAAGCGAGGTTTATGTATGTCAACATTTGCTGAATCCATCAAAACATTTACAGAAATTTCTGCTGCCGAGGCGCAGGAGCATATCGTGTCAAACGACAAATTTATTTTGTTTGTCGGCCGGGAAACCTGTCCTTTTTGCCGGCGCTTTGCTCCTAAACTGGCTCAAGCGGCTCAGACATCTCAAGCGTCTGTCTATTTTTTAAACAGTGAAGCGGTGTCAGATAGTCAAGCCATTCAAGATTTTCGCCAGCAATATCATATTCCGACAGTACCGGGTCTTTTAGTGGCTGAAAACGGACAGGTCAGAGTGGTTTGTGACTCTTCTTTATCAGTAGAAGCCATCATTGATTTTATTGCTTAAAATGGCAGTTATGCAGATGTGGGCGCCAGATGCCTAAAAGGCTGCTGAACTCTCATTTTCAAATGCTGCATTCCTGATGACTTTGACTTGCCTGCTGACCTCAAATCTGGTATAGTAAAATCTGGTGTCAAAAACATCACATAGCGGTCCAAACTTGGAAATGAAAGAGTGAGGGAAAATCTTTTAAACTGAGCTTCTGTGTTACTGCTTACTGTCAGTCGTAGCTGTCTGAAGGACGATTTAAAAATAGGCCTTAGTGTTTGTTATAGTCTTGTGTGCAAGACGCTAGTCGTCTAGTGGCACTTTATTCGCTTTTCAAAGCTTTAAATGCCTACTAGGCTTTGCGAGGGTGGGGCAAGGAACTTTGTGGTCTAGGGTTCTGTCCCACTCCTTAGTCGTCTTGGCAGGGGTGCGTCTGCGAAATCAAAGATTTCGGACTTACCGCCAGCTGTAGCCGTCTGAAGGCTTTGTCGTCCTATCGGTCTGGCTTCTATTTTTGCTTTGCTCTTTTAACGGGCTTTGTATCTTGTTAATTGAACACGGCCTAAGAGCTGTGCAAAAAAGATAAAATCTCCTAGAGTCTCAGCGACTCTTCGTCAATTTTCCTATTTTTGCTTTGCTCTTTAAACGGCCTTTGTATCTTGTTGGAACTGAACACGCCCTAAAATCCTAGTGAAAAAGATGGCTGTCATCGTGATGCCAGCATCACTTGCCATCCCCTATTTTCATACGGATTTTTAGACGGGCTTTGTATCTTGTTTAAAGGAGGGAAATATGGGTTATTCAACTATTATTCTGCTTGTGCTTTTGCTGGGAATGATGTGGTTTATGCAGCGTACTCAGAGGAGGCAGGCGCAGGAGCGTCAAAATCAGTTAAATGCGGTTCAAAAGGGTGATGAAATCGTAACCATCGGCGGTTTATACGGTATTATTGATGAAATTGATACTGATAAAAAGCAAATGGTTCTTGATGTTGATGGTGTTTATCTGACTTTTGAATTATCAGCTCTTAAAACAGTTATTACTAAAGCATCTGCTGTGACTGAAGAAACGGCAGAAGCTGCTGAAGTATCTGCTGATGATGCTGCAGACACTCAGGAAACGATGGATTCTGCTATCGATCAATAGTGTCAGGCTGAGCAAGCAGCGGTTTACAGCGTTTTTACCTATATATAAGATTGCCGACAATAACAGAGGTTTGGCAATTTTTTATGCTTATTTTTCGGTGAAATGCGGGGAGTTGTCCCAGTCTGCCGAAGAATGAGAGTTAAAGCTGCTCTTTGCTGTTTCTGCTTTTGTTAGGAGCTTTTGGGCTTAAGAATTCTGCTGCTGTTGATGAGAATAATACATTAAGTGGTAAAAAAAGTTTAAAGTATGGTAAAATAATAGGAGCAGTAACTTTTTTAGGGTGGATAATGTTTAATTTTAGAAGAAAAGAAGAACATAACTTAGAGAAGATTCCCAACCATATCGCTATTATTATGGATGGGAACGGACGTTGGGCTAAAAAGCGGCTGCAGCCGCGTGTTTTTGGGCATAAGGCCGGGATGGAAACGCTGCAGGAGGTTGCAATAGCAGCATCAGATCTTGGTGTCAAGGTGCTGACGGTCTATGCTTTTTCCACTGAGAATTGGTCCCGTCCTCAGGAAGAAGTGAACTTCATTATGAATTTGCCTGTGGAATTTTTTGATCAGTATGTGCCCCAGCTTCATGCCAATAATGTTCGTATTCAGGTTATCGGGGAAACGAGCCGCCTGCCAGAGGCGACTCGTGATGCTATGGAACGTGCCCGGGTTAAAACCAAGCATAATTCAGGCTTGATTCTCAACTTTGCTCTGAATTACGGCGGCCGTGCAGATATTACCAATGCAGCCAAATTGATTGCACAGGAAGTCTTAGATGCTAAGCTCAATCCAGGTGATATCACTGAAGATTTATTTTCCAGCTATCTAATGACCAGCAGCCTCCCTTATTTGTACCGGGATCCCGACTTAATTATCCGTACCAGCGGGGAACAAAGGCTCAGTAATTTTCTGTCCTGGCAGGCGTCCTACAGTGAATTTTATTTTACACCGACTTTGTGGCCGGATTTTAAAAAAGAAGGACTTCTAAAAGCAGTTAGTGAATACAATCGGCGCCAGCGGCGTTTCGGCGGTGTCTAGAAAGAAGGAAATCATGAGAGAACGTGTTATCTGGGGAGCGGCTGCCCTGCTTATTTTCATTCCCTTTCTGATATGGGGGGGGCTGCCATTTCAGTTTTTTGTCGGCTTGCTGGCCATGCTGGGAGCGGCTGAAATGCTAAGAATGAAGAGGCTTGAAGTTTTTTCAATAGAAGGTGTCTTAGCTATGCTGGGAGCCTTTGTCCTGACAGTTCCATTGGATAATTATTTAACTTTTCTGCCGATTGACGCCAGTTTTTCGACCTTTGGTCTGCTTGTTTTCTTGCTGCTGGCAGGGACTGTCTTCAACAGTGATTCCTACTCTTTTGAGGATGCGGCCTATCCGATTGCTGCCAGTTTATATGTTGGTATCGGTTTTCAAAATCTGGTCAGTGCGCGTATTTCCGGAATAGACAAGGTTCTTTTGGCGCTTTTTATTGTTTGGGCGACAGATATCGGGGCCTATTTGATTGGGCGGCGGTTTGGCAGAAGAAAGCTTCTGGCCAAAGTTTCTCCCAACAAGACAGTAGAAGGAAGTCTGGGCGGCATTCTGTCAGCTTTGCTTGTCGCTTTGATCTTTATGCTGCTGCGAAGCAATGTCTATGAGCCTCGCAGTTTCTTTGCAATGCTGCTGTTTGTTGTTATTTTTAGTATTTGCGGCCAATTTGGAGATCTGGTTGAAAGTGCCATCAAACGCCATTTTGGTGTTAAGGACTCCGGTAAATTAATTCCCGGCCACGGCGGGATTTTAGATCGTTTTGACAGTATGATTTTTGTCTTTCCGATTATGCATCTTTTTGGCTTGTTTTAAGCCAGTCTTTTTTCAGTATTGGCTTGAGAGCTGCCTGTTAAAAAAGTGTTCAGCTTTTAAAAAATCAGCGTTTCATCCTTTTGTCTGTGAGAAAAATAAAGGTCAGATTTTCTGCTGGGAGTATTTAAAAACAGAGATGTTTTGTTTGACTGCGACAGCTTCTGCTTAAAAGACTTTTGAAAGGAAATCTATGCTAGGCATTTTAACATTTATTATTATCTTTGGCATTTTAGTTGTTGTCCACGAATTTGGGCACTTCTATTTTGCCAGAAGATCCGGTATTTTAGTCAGGGAATTTTCTATTGGTATGGGGCCAAAGATTTTTTCGCATATTGATAAACAAGGGACTGCTTATACTGTCCGTATTTTGCCTTTGGGAGGCTATGTGCGGATGGCCGGCTGGGGAGACGATGAAACAGAAATAAAAACCGGTTCGACAGTCAGCCTGACTTTTAATTCAGAGGGCTTAGTCAGCCGAATTAATCTGTCTCAGAAATATCTGGATCAGACAGCCCTGCCTTTGACTGTCCTGACTTATGATTTGGAAGATAAACTGGAAATCACGGGCCGGGTTTTAGATGAGGAACAAACTTACTCTGTTGCCCGCGATGCGACCATTATTGAGGAAGACGGCACAGAGCTGCGGGTTGCACCGCTTGATGTCCAATATCAAAATGCATCTGTTTGGGGCCGTCTCATGACAAACTTTGCCGGTCCCCTCAATAATTTTATTTTAGGTATTTTTGTCTTTATCATTTTAGTCTTTGTACAAGGCGGCGCTGCTAATCCCGATACTAATCAGGTCCGTGTAATCGAAAACGGGGCAATGGCCCAGGCTGGTGTAAAAGACGGGGACCGTGTCCTGCAGATTGACGGCCGTGATATTGAGAATTGGTCTGAGTTGACAGAGGCTGTCGGCAGGGCAACTGAGCATTTAGAGCCGGGAGGGACAATTGCGGTTACCGTTGAAGAAGACGGGCAGGCTAAGACTCTGGATATCCAGCCGCAAGAACAAAGTGGCTCTTACTACATCGGCGTATCTCAAGCCTTGAAGACCAGCTTCACAGATAAGATTGCAGGCGGTTTTAGCATGGCTTGGGATGGAGCCACTCTCATTGTGACAGCGTTAAAAAATTTATTGGCTGATTTTAGTCTGGATCAATTGGGCGGTCCTGTTGCTATGTATCAGTTGTCCAGTCAGGCTGCTCAAAACGGTTTGGAGTCTGTATTATCGCTGATGGCTTTGCTTTCTATCAATTTAGGAATCTTCAATTTAATCCCGATTCCGGCACTGGATGGCGGAAAAATCGCCTTTAACCTTGTTGAAATTTTTCGCCGCAAACCTCTCAGACAGGAAACAGAAAATTATATTACCTTAGCTGGGGTTGCTTTAATGATTGTCCTAATGATTGCAGTAACATGGAATGATATTATTCGGGCTTTCTTTTAATTTCTATTTCAGTTATCATTTTACCCAAGAACAGCTCCTTGCTCCTACTGCGGGGAAGTGCTGCTTTTGCTGTCTGAATGCCGATTTTTATGGCTTCAGCATCAGAATAAAACAGGTCCTGCCCGCCCAGAGGATAATGGGTTTTCTTAAACATTTCCTTATCCAGCTGCGCCGGCCCTGTTTTTCTAATACCTTGTTAAAATTCAGAACCAATAGTTACCATATCTTATTTGAAAGGAAGTGAATCAAGACGGGAGAAAGGTTAAAACAGAAAATTGTGCAGGCGTAAACACCGCTGTTTTATCGTTTTTATTGTCTTGATATCTCAAATCTTAACTTATGAAACAATCCAAAATGCTTATTCCAACGCTTCGTGAAATGCCAAGTGATGCTCAGGTTATCAGTCATGCGCTTATGCTGCGTGCGGGTTATGTCCGCCAGATTTCAGCTGGGATTTATGCTTACCTGCCCTTGGCTAATCGTGTGATTGAAAAGCTGAAAACGATTATGCATGAAGAGTTCGCAAAGATTGATGCAGTTGAAATGCTGGCTCCGGCTCTTTTGACAGCAGATCTTTGGCGTGAATCAGGGCGTTATGAAACTTACGGGGATGATTTGTACAAATTAAAAAACAGAGACCAGTCCGATTTTATCCTGGGGCCAACCCATGAAGAAACACTGACAGTACTGGTCAGAGATGCTGTTAAATCCTACAAGCAGCTGCCTTTAAATCTGTATCAGATTCAGCCCAAATACCGGGATGAAAAACGGCCGCGCAATGGCTTATTAAGAACCCGTGAGTTTATTATGAAAGACGGTTACAGTTTTCATGCTGACTATGCCAGTTTGGATGTGACTTATGAAGACTACCGCAAAGCTTATGAGGCTATTTTTAAGCGGGCAGGTCTTGATTTCAAAGGGATTATCGGTGACGGCGGTGCTATGGGCGGCAAAGACAGTCAGGAATTCATGGCTATCACACCAGATCGGACAGCTCTGGATCATTGGCTGGTTTTGGATAAATCTATTGCTTCTCTCGAAGAAATTCCGGAAGATACTGTGCAGGCTATCCGTGAGGAACTGCTGTCCTGGATGACAGCTGGTGAAGACACAGTTGTTTATTCTGATGGGTCCGGTTATGCAGCCAATTTGGAGATGGCAAGCAGCGAGTTCAAGACAGTAACAAAGGTGGCTGTACAGGAGGAAGTTGAGCGTGTTGCCACTCCGGACTGTAAAACCATTGATGAGGTATCAGTCTTTTTAGATGTACCTGTGGAACAAACGATTAAGACCCTTCTGTTCATGGCAGACCATGAGCCGCTTGCTGTCCTTCTTGTTGGCAATGACCAAGTGAACACCATTAAACTCAAGAACTATTTGGGAGTTGATTTTCTTGAACCTGCCAGTGAAGAAGCGGCCAGAGAGATTATGGGAGCTGGTTTTGGTTCTCTTGGGCCGGTTGGTCTGCCAGATACCGTTCGTCTGCTTGCAGACCGCAGAGTTGAAGCTATTGCCAATGCAGTTACAGGTGCAAATACTGATGGTTTCCACTTGACAGGGGTCAATCCTGGGCGCGACTTTAAGGCAGACTATGCCGATATCCGTGAAGTAAGAGAAGGTGAGATGTCTCCGGACGGTAAAGGGACTCTTAAATTTGCCCGAGGAATTGAAATCGGTCATATCTTTAAACTGGGGACACGCTATTCTGAAAGCATGGGGGCAACGGTTCTTGATGAAAACGGCCGCGCTGTTCCTATTGTAATGGGAAGCTACGGAATCGGTGTCAGCCGTATACTGTCAGCTGTAATTGAACAGCATGCCCGCTTGTTTGTCAATAAAACACCAAAAGGTGATTACCGCTATTCGTGGGGGATTAATTTCCCTAGCGAACTGGCGCCTTATGATATTCATCTAATCACCGTTAATGTCAAAGATGAGCAAGCTAATAGCTTGACGACTAAGATCGAACGTGACTTACAGGAAGAAGGCTATCAAGTGCTGACCGATGACCGCAATGAGCGTGCTGGTTCCAAGTTTTCTGACAGTGATTTAATCGGTCTGCCAATCCGTGTAACTGTCGGCAAAAAAGCAGCTGAAGGGATTGTTGAAGTAAAGATAAAAGCAACAGGCGACACCATTGAGGTTAATGCCGAAAATCTAAGTGAAACGCTTGAAATTTTAGGAAAAGGGAGTTCTGAGTAGAGTTAAGGCCCGCTCTCTGCCTTTTAGCCGATATATTAAAGTTAGAGAGCGGGGCAAAAATCGGTAAACCATCATAAAATGACGCCTTCAGTTTTACTGCCCCAGCTCCTAATCAGCCACTGCATCAAGCGCATATATCTAAAAAATGAAACGAGGCAGGACTTTTGTCCCAGCCTTTTTTATGTCAGTAAATAGCCAAAGGCTGCTTATGGCTACCTTTCACACAAGCTGCAAAAGCAAAAAACAGTGAGCCAGAAAGCTATGATTTCGTCCGCGCCCCCTTCTAGTCCTCCTAGAAGGGGCGGTCGGATGCTAAAGTAGAGGCGTGAGCCTGCTGGGAGAACGGATGAGAACCGCTCTGCAGAAATTTTTGTTTTTTTGCTGAATGACAGACATGGACTTGAGTTTGAGCTCGAAAATTAAGAGGACTTATGATAAAATAAGAATTGAGAGATTCAGGAGAAAGCTATGTCAGATTTATTTAAGAAATTAATGGATCAAATTGAAATGCCGCTTGAAATCAAAACTTCAAGTGCTTTTTTAGCTGCTGATATTATTGAGGTTAAGCTGCATTCGGTCTCGCGTCTTTGGGAATTTCACTTTTCTTTCCCGCATATTTTGCCGCTGGACGATTACCGTGAGCTGGCCTACCGACTGTCATCTGCTTTTGCAAAGGCTGATATTAAAACATCTTTCAGTATTGAGGCTCCCAAAAAAGATTTTTCACCCGATTTGCTTCAGGAATACTACCGTTATGCCTTTGAACTGCCGCTGTGCAGCAGTGCTGGATTTAAGTCGGTTTTTTCCTCTCTTCCTGTTTCTTATGATGGAGAAAGCATTTTAATTAGTGCCCCCCAGTATGCCAGCAACGATCATTTTATCAAGAACCATCTGCCAAAGCTAGAAAAGCAATTTGCCCTTTTTGGCTTTGGCAAAGTTCACTTTCAAATAGCAGCAGACGAAGCGATAACCCAAGAACTCCAGACATCTTTTGAGGCCAGCCGCGAAGCTTTGCTTGAAAAAGCAGTGCAGGATAGCTTAGAAGCTCAGAAGGCGCTGGAGGCAGCTGTTCCTCCGCCGCAGGAAGCGGAAAAGACAGCTTTTGATTTTGCCAGCCGCAGTCAAAAACGTCAGTCCAGCTTAGATAAAGCTGAAATTACGCCTATGGCCGATGTTGAAACAGAAGAGAACCGCATTGTGTTTGAAGGGATGGTTTTTGAATCCGAACGCAAGACAACCCGGACAGGCCGGCACATTATCAATTTTAAGATGACAGACTATACATCCAGTTTTGCTATGCAAAAATGGGTCAAAAATGATGACGAACTGAAAAAATACGACATGATTGCTAAAGGGGCCTGGCTGCGTGTTCGGGGCAATATTGAGAATAACCCTTTTACCCGCACCCTAACAATGAATGTTCAAGATGTAAAAACCATTGTCCATCAGGAGCGTAAAGATTTAATGCCGGAGGGGCAAAAGCGTGTTGAACTTCATGCTCATACTAACATGTCGACAATGGATGCCCTGCCGACTGTTGAGCGCTTGATTGATACGGCTGCCAAATGGGGGCACAGAGCCGTGGCTATTACCGACCATGGTAATGTACAGAGTTTTCCCCACGGCTATCATCGGGCCAAACAGGCCGGCATCAAGGCTATCTTTGGTTTAGAGGCTAATATTGTCGAGGATAAGGTGCCGATTGTTTATCATCCGGTGACTATGGATCTGCACGAGGCGACCTATGTTGTTTTTGACGTTGAAACAACCGGACTTTCTGCTGTAAACAATGACTTAATTCAAATTGCTGCTTCAAAAATGTTTAAGGGAAATATTGTGGAGCAGTTCGACGAGTTTATTGATCCGGGCCATCCGCTCTCAGCCTTTACTACTGAGTTAACGGGTATTACCGATAATCATGTCAAAGGGGCTAAGCCTTTGCTGCAGGTTCTGCAGGAGTTTCAGGCTTTTTGCCAAGGGACGGTTCTGGTAGCACATAATGCCAGTTTTGATGTTGGCTTTATGGATGCTAATTATGAGCGTCACGGTTTGCCTGTCATCAGTCAGCCGGTTATCGATACGCTGGAATTTGCCAGAAATCTTTACCCGGAATACAAGCGTCACGGTTTAGGTCCATTGACAAAACGCTTTCAGGTTTCTCTTGAACACCATCACATGGCTAACTATGATGCTGAAGCGACAGGGCGTCTGCTCTTTATTTTCCTGCAGGAAGCCAGAGAAAAGCACGGTTTAACCGATTTGGCAGAGCTCAATACGAAACTGGTTGCCAAAGATTCCTTTAAAAAAGCGCGGGTTAAGCATGCGACGGTTTATGTGCAAAATCAGATCGGGCTGAAAAACATGTTTAAGCTGGTCAGTCTGGCAAATGTGGATTATTTTGCTGGTGTCGCCCGAATTCCCAGAACTGTTTTAGATCAGCACCGCGAAGGTCTGCTTCTGGGGACGGCTTGCGCAGAAGGAGAAGTTTTTGATGCTGTCCTGACCAGCGGTGTGGACGCAGCAGTGGAAGCAGCTAAATATTATGACTTTATCGAAGTCATGCCGCCAGCCATTTATGAACCCCTTCTTGCCAATGAACTGATTAAGGATAAAGAAGGTATCCAACAGGTTATCAAAGATTTGATTGAGGTTGGCCGCAGGCTGAATAAGCCTGTTATGGCTACCGGAAATGTCCATTATATTGAACCTGAGGAGGAGATTTACCGTGAAATAATTGTTCGCAGTCTGGGACAGGGGGCGGCGATCAACAGACCGATCGGCCGCGGGGAGTCTGCTCAGCCGGCTCCGCTTGCTAAAGCCCATTTCCGAACAACCAATGAAATGCTGGATGACTTTGCCTTTTTGGGTGAAGAGCTGGCCTATGAACTTGTCGTGACAAATACCAATGCTTTTGCCGACCGTATTGAAGAGGTTGAGGTTGTCAAATCAGACCTTTACACCCCTTTTATTGAAAATGCAGAGGAACGGGTTGCTGAGATGACCTACCAAAAAGCCTTTGCTGTTTATGGAAATCCGCTGCCTGATATCATTGACCTGCGAATCGAAAAAGAGCTGACGTCAATACTGGGGAATGGTTTTGCGGTGATTTATCTGGCATCTCAAATGCTGGTTAATCGCTCCAATGAACGCGGTTATCTGGTCGGATCGCGCGGTTCGGTCGGTTCCAGTTTTGTGGCCACGATGATTGGGATTACAGAGGTTAATCCGATGCCGCCCCACTATGTCTGTCCTCATTGTCAGCATTCAGAGTTTATTACAGACGGAACAGTCGGTTCCGGTTATGATCTGCCGGATAAAAACTGTCCGGAATGCGGAACACCTTACAAAAAAGACGGCCAGGATATTCCTTTTGAAACTTTCTTGGGCTTTGATGGCGACAAGGTTCCGGATATTGATTTGAACTTTTCCGGAGATGATCAGCCGCGGGCCCATCACGATGTCAGTGATATCTTTGGTGAAGAATATGCCTTTCGTGCCGGCACTGTAGGAACGGTGGCTGAAAAAACGGCTTACGGCTTTGTTAAAGGTTATGAGAGAGACTATGGCAAATACTACCGCGATGCAGAGGTTGACCGTCTGGCCAGCGGTTCAGCCGGAGTAAAACGGACAACCGGCCAGCACCCGGGTGGAATTGTTGTTATTCCAAGTTATATGGATGTATACGATTTTACTCCGGTTCAATATCCTGCTGATGATTCAAAAGCTGAGTGGCGGACAACTCACTTTAATTTCCACGATATCGATGAAAATGTTCTTAAGCTGGATGTTCTGGGGCATGATGATCCCACAATGATTCGCAAACTGCAGGATTTGTCAGGGATTGATCCGACTGAAATTCCTGTTGACGATCCCGACGTCATGAAACTGTTCTCAGGAACTGAGGTGCTCGGGGTTACACCCGAACAAATCGGGGCCTCAACAGGAATGCTGGGTATCCCTGAATTCGGTACAAACTTTGTTCGGGGAATGGTTGATGAGACACATCCAACCACTTTTGCCGAGCTCCTTCAGCTTTCGGGGCTCTCCCACGGAACCGATGTGTGGCTGGGCAATGCTCAAGATTTGATAAAAGAAGGTATTGCCACCCTTTCCACTGTTATCGGCTGCCGTGATGATATCATGGTTTACCTTATGCATGCCGGTCTTGAACCCAAAATGGCCTTTACCATTATGGAGCGGGTCCGTAAAGGAGCTTGGCTTAAGATATCTGAAGAAGAACGCAGCGGCTACATTCAGGCTATGCGGGAGAATAATGTTCCTGATTGGTATATTGAATCCTGCGGAAAAATTAAGTACATGTTTCCTAAAGCCCATGCAGCAGCTTATGTTTTGATGGCACTTCGTGTGGCTTACTTTAAGGTGCACTATCCGCTTTATTATTACTGTGCCTATTTCTCTATCCGTGCTAAGGCCTTTGAATTAAAAACCATGAGTGCTGGTCTTCAAGCGGTTAAAGCACGGATGGCGAATATCAGTACGAAGCGCAAAAACAATGAAGCTTCTAATGTGGAAATCGATTTGTTCACCAGCCTAGAGCTTGTCAATGAGATGCTGGAGCGTGGCTATAAATTCGGTCAGCTGGATTTATACCGGAGCGATGCGGTGGATTTTCTGATTGATGGCGATACATTGATACCGCCTTTTGTAGCCTTGGATGGTTTGGGTGAAAATGTTGCCAGACAGATTGTAGCTGCCCGCAAAGAAGGTGAGTTCTTATCGAAGATGGAGCTGCGCAAGCGCGGCGGTCTGCCGGCAACTCTTGTTGAAAAAATGGACGAAATGGGAATTTTAGGCAACCTGCCGGAAGACAATCAGCTCAGTCTGTTTGACGATTTCTTTTAAGACTAAACGAAACAGCCTGAGCTCTTTAATCAGTCAATGGATAAACTCCTATTTTCAGCAGTGGTATCTCCGGATAGTTCCAGCTGTCCGGAGTTTTGTTTTGACTTAAAAGCTGGCAGTGCCGGTTGAGAAAACAGTTAATTAGTGTTAGGATAAAAAAGAGGGTCACTGTGAGGAGGGAGCAATGACAGAATTTAAAAATTCAGCTGTCAAATTAATGGTTGTTATGCGTAAAGCTTTTCGAACGATAGACGCTAAAGTTTCGGAATCTTACAAAGAAGATAACCTGACTGCAACTCAGTTTGCTGCTCTTGATGTCCTTTATGCTAAGGGAGAGATGACAATCGGTGAACTGATTGACAAGATGCTGGCAACATCAGGGAATATGACTGTGGTTATCAAAAATATGGAAAAAAAAGGCTGGGTCAGCCGCCGACTTAATCCTGAGGACAGGCGGGCCTATTTGGTTGATCTGACCAGTCTGGGCCGCCGTGTTATTGAACGTGCTCTGCCAGCTCATATTGAAAAAGTGGAAGCGGTCTTCTCTTTGCTTTCTGAAAACGAACAAGAAGAGCTGATTGCCCTATTAAAAAAATTTAAAGATTTGTAGGCATTTTGATTGACTTTAGCGGCAGACTGTTTTATAATTTACTACATAGTAACAGTTATAACTATATAGTGATAAATAGATAGGAGTGCAAATGTCTTTTATTAACGCATTAAAACAGTTTTTTAAAGGAGAAGAGGAAATGAAAAATATTTTATTTGTTGTCGGTTCACTTCGTGAGGGTTCTTTCAATCTGCAAATGGCTCAGGCCGCAGAAAAGATCCTTGCCGGTAAAGCCAAGGTATCCTACTTGGATTACAGTCAAGTGCCTCTCTTTAATCAGGATCTTGAAACGTCGGTTCTGCCAGCAGTCGCAGATATGCGCAAAGCCATTCAGGAAGCTGATGCTGTTTGGATTTTCTCACCCGTTTACAATTTTTCAATTCCAGGTCCGGTGAAAAACTTACTGGACTGGGCGTCACGCGCCGTTGATTTGGCTGATCCGACAGGGCTATCAGCTATTGACAGCAAAGTAACAACAGTGTCTCTTCTGGCTAACGGCGGTCATGAGCAAACAGCTGCTATTTATCGTGACCTGCTTCCTTTCATTCGAACAACTTTTGTAGATCAAGTCACTGCAGCGCAAATTAATGATGAAGCTTGGGCAAGCGGAGAGCTGACCTTAAATGATAACGTTTTAGAAGAACTCAGCAAACAGGCAGATGCTGTCTTGGCAGCTATCAATAACTAGTTAAATAATCTGCAGGTCAATCAAAAAAACTCACATCATGTGAGTTTTTTTGATTTATTCATAATACTGTGTTAAAGTCAGGGCACTTTTATCCATCACATTATTATATTCCAACAGCCGGTACTGGCTGAGGAGCTGGCTGTCTGCAGGGGCTTCTTCAGAATAAGTATAGCCGTCATCATAATAGCCCCAAGTCGTCATGATAGGAATTTGCTGCTGCAGTTCTGACAGGAACTGATAATAAGACGATACTGGCAAAGGATAGTCTGTCTGCGACAGAATGTCAAACAGATAAGGAACAATATAATTGGGACTGAGCTGAATTTCTTCTTTCTGGGGCAGATCAAAATTAGCCCACATGACAAAAGGCGTTTGATATTTGGCGCTGGGATCATTGGCATCTAATGCCGGTTCAAAATAGCTGTTAGAAAGTCCCGGCTGATGATCGCCGTACATGATGACCACAGTCGGTTCATCAGAAGTCTTAAGATAAGTGATAAAGTCGCTGAATGCCTCATCCGATGCTTTGACACTGGATAAGAAATCAGTCGCACTGCTGTCATCATCTCCATTGACAATAGAGACAGTCCTCGGGCTCTCTTCTTCCGGAAGACCGTAACTTTCGTGTCCCTGCATGGTAACAATAAAATTAAAGAGCGGATCCTGCTTTTCTTCAATCAGTTTCTGACTGGCCTGATAAAGGCTGGCATCACTGACATAGTTGCGCAAATTCTGAACCTCAACAAGATCTTCAATGCTAGGTGTTGAATTGTTGAAATAGCTCTCGGCAAAATCAAAGTAGCTGTAGACTAAATTGCGGCGGTAGAAATTTTCCAAGTAAGGATGAAGGGCTACGCTTTGGTAGCCATAACTGTTTAAAGCACTGGTGATATTATTTTTAGGTGAGGTGATCAGCTGCTGATAAGGAAAAGCATTTGGTGGTAAGATAGCTAAACTGTTGCTGGTCAGCACCTCGTATTCCGTATTGGCCGTACCGCCGCCCAGTACAGAAGCGTAGAGCACCCCCTTGATTGTATTATCATCCATAGAGTGGATAAAGGCCAGCGGATCAGGCTCAAATTCCAAAGACGTCAATTGCGCATAATCGGTCAGCGATTCATTTTGGATAATGATAATATTCGGTTTCTGCTTGGCAGTCTCTGTCTTTCTCGGGTATTGACTCAAAATATCCTTGACAGCATCAGTGCTGTAACCTTCCGGCTCTGTGACGTGCGAGACTTCATAAAATCTGACAAAAGAAAGAGCAAATCCATGTTCATAATATGTTTTCTGCATCGCAAAAAAGAGCAGGCGCATCTCCACACTGTCAGCAATATGGTAGACCAGGGGTCTGGCCACAAAAAATGCGGCCAGTACACCGATAAAAGCGGTTATGATTTTCTGATAAACTGTCTGACGCAAAAAGGCCAGCCTGCTTGGCAGTTTCTGCCAAACAGAAAAAGGCTTTGGTCTGGCAAATAGTTTTCTGGAAGATGGCAGGAAAGCCAGTGCTATGCAATAAAGAGCGCTTAGAAAAATAAGTCTCGGGATAATCAGTTCAACGATGATAGCCGTATTTTGCGCTACATTTAAACCATCGCGAATCTGCAGAAAATGGTAAGCTAAAAGGGGGGTTGACCTGAGGGCAATCAATACCTTATTGACGATTCCCATGATAAGAGCGGCAACTGCAGCCAGCATGCTCGCCAAGCGCAGAGAAGTGGTTATCATGGCTAAAGTCAGCCAAACGATAGTAATAATAGCCAGATTGGCCGGAATATCAGCTGCATTCAAATTAGAATCATAAGCTGAAGGGCTTTCCAGCAGATAAAAAATTAAGAGCGGCGCAAGAGCGATCAAAAGCAGATAAAGAATCTGTCCCAAAAAACGCCACCTTTTTTTGACGAAATACAGCAAAACCTGCCCTAAAATTAATGATAGAAAGGTGAACAGGCTCAACACCAGCATAGCCTTGTCAAAGCTGTAGAGCGTATTAGAAAAGACAAAGCTTTGCGGCAGCGTGTAAGCTAATCCGGCTGATAAGGCGTAACAAGCTGCAGCCAGCAGTCCAAAGGCCAGAAGGAACTGCTGGATTCGCAGTCTTTTATAGAGTTCCAGCCGGACAAAGACAGGCAGCACTGCTGCTAAAACGATGATTTGCAGCCACCAGCCGGCATTTGCAGCACTTAAGCCGTAATGCTGAGGGAAATCAATGGTCAGCAGTTCATAGCTTTCCTCTTCCTGATAGGTATTTATCTGCATGTAAAGGACATCATCAAGATAAATTTGCAGGTAACCGCCTAGATAATAACGGCTGTATTCAAAGGAAATATTTCTGACCGGTCCATCATGCTGGATTTCCATAGTCGGATTTTCCAGATCATCTGTGGCTTCTGTTATGTTAATAGGAATAGGTACGGCAGCGCTGTATACACCCCAGTCATTGCGGACAATTTCTTCATCACTTAGCGGCTGCCCCTCTAAGGCAATTTGCCGTGTGTTTCCGCGATAGCCGGCTGCTAAAGGGTCTTTTTGCTTGGCTGCGACAATCTTGATGTTGCCGCTGTTATCGGCTACTTTTAATTCATTGCGTAGCAAAAAGACATAGGAAAAAAAGGCTAGAGCACAGACAAGGCTGATGAGGAATTTCTGTCGCTTTTCAATCCAGTTGACAATTCTTTTCACAATGCACTCCTTGATGATTTATTCAATAATCAGCAAGCCTTCTTTAACAGCAAAAGGCTCAGCTTCATTGATGCGGTCATAGAACATAATACCGTTTGTATGGTCAATTTCATGCTGAACGACAATAGCCCGATAGCCCTTTAACTTAATCCTTTGTTTTTCCCCATTTTTATTGTAGTAATCAACGGTTACACGAGCATGGCGGATAACATACCCGGGAACTTCCCGGTCAACGGACAGGCAGCCTTCGCCGTCAGCCAGTGTAGCCTCTTGTACGGAATGAGCAACAATCTTAGGATTATACATGACTTCCTGCAAACTATAGCTTTCTGCCGGTGGGTTGCCGTCCTCATCCTCTGGGTTAGGAATCAGCACTGCAATAATCCGTTTAGAAATATTGAGCTGCGGAGCAGCCAGTCCAACACCGCCCCGCAGGCCCATTTTTTCAGCTGTCGCAGGATCCTGAGAGTTCTTAAGAAACTGCAGCATTTTTTCCCCCAGAATAATGTCCTCGTCCTGTATGGGCAGGCTGACATCTTTAGCCCGTTCCCGCAGAGTAGGCTGCCCTTCACGAATAATATCATCCATTGTAATGACACGGCTCGGCCGTATTAATTTGTCCTGTACTGACATGCTGTTCTCCTTTATTAATGCGATATTAAATTATTTTTGAATTCAAACAAATCTACTATATCACAAAATGGCCTGTAAATAAAGAAGAGAGTTTTAATGACAAGCTGTTCTTGTCCTGCTTGCAGAGTGTTTTTATCTTTGAATTTTTTAGCTGAAATATAAGGAAAGATCCGACAGCTGTTTAATTAATGTTTGACGGGCTTTTTTGAATTTGTTACAATAAGAACAGTCGCAAAGACAAACTAACTTTTTCTTGGTTCCGGGACCTGCCAAAACCCAGAACTCGGATGAAGCAATAAAAGGAGAAGAACTATGGCAATCTCAAAAGAGAAAAAAAATGAAATTATTGCACAATATGCGCGCCATGAAGGCGATACGGGCAGTGTTGAAGTACAGGTAGCTGTTTTGACTTGGGAAATCAACCATTTGAACGAGCATATCAAGCAGCATAAAAAAGACCATGCAACATACCGTGGACTGATGAAGAAAATCGGCCACCGCCGGAACTTGCTGGCTTACTTGCGCCGTACAGATGTCAACCGCTACCGTGAGCTGATTCAGTCCTTAGGACTGCGCCGCTAAGCAAAAACAATTATTTAAAGAACCCAAAGCCCGAACAAACGATTTTGGCTTTAGGTTCTTTTTTTAGACAATGAAGGCCGGATGACTAGAAAGCAGCGGCAGGCAAATAGTAGAGAAGCACTTCAGACTATTGGAATCTCCTCTTTCTGTGATTTTATTTGACAGCTTTTATATTATGCCTCATTCAATCAGACTTATTTTTTAGAAATCAAATCCTTCTTATCCCTGTCCTGCAAGGCTTTGCACCTATCACTGACAAAATAAATGAAAAAAATCACAAAAAAGACTTGATTTCGGGGAAAGAAAATTATATAATAACAAGTGAAAAAAATCACAAATGAATTTTCTTAGCTTGAAAATTCAGCCATCGCTATTTACAAAGGAGTTTTTTAATGGTTAAAGAAGCAAAAACAGACGTTAAAAAAGCAGAACTTTCACAAGAAGAGGCTGCGGCTCAGTATACGAACGGCTTAGTTGAAAAGGCTTTGGCTGCTGAGGCGGTTTATGCCACTTATACACAGGAACAGGTGGATAAAATCGTTGCAGCCATGGCCTTGGCGGGTTCTGAAGCATCTCTTCAGCTGGCAAAAGAAGCTCATGAAGAAACCGGCCGCGGTATTGTTGAAGATAAGGATACGAAAAATCACTTTGCTACAGAGTATGTTTACGAAAGAATTAAAAATGAAAAAACTGTAGGCATTATCGGTGAAGATAAAGTTGCAGGCGGTGTTAAAATCGCAGCTCCTCTGGGTGTGCTGGCCGGAATCGTGCCGACTACCAATCCGACTTCAACAACCATGTTTAAGATTTTAGTCGCTCTGAAAACCAGAAATGCTATTGTCTTTGCTTTCCACCCGGCAGCTCAAAACTGTTCAGCGCATGCAGCCCAAATCTTATACGATGCAGCTGTTAAAGCCGGTGCACCTGAGAATATTATTCAATGGATTGACACTCCATCAATCGCTAATACCAGCGCTTTGATTTCCAACAAAAATATTGCTTCCATTTTGGCAACAGGCGGTCCGGGCATGGTGAATGCGGCTCTTAAATCAGGGAATCCATCTATGGGTGTTGGTGCCGGTAACGGTGCGGTCTTTGTTGATGCGACAGCCCATCTCGATCGGGCCGTTGAAGACCTTCTCCTGTCAAAACGTTTCGATAACGGCATGATCTGTGCTACTGAAAATTCAGCAGTTGTTGAAGCACCGGTTTACAAAGAGTGGCTGGAAAAAATGCAGGAAAAAGGCGCTTATCTGGTTCCTAAGAAAGATTACAAAAAACTTGAAGATTTTGTTTTCAATGATGGCCACGGGGTAAACGGACCGGTTGCCGGTATGTCGGCGCAATGGATCTGCGAACAGGCCGGTGTCAATCTTCCGGAAGGCAAAGATGTTCTCTTGTTTGAGCTGGATAAGAAAAATATCGGCGAAAAACTGTCATCAGAAAAACTTTCTCCTCTCCTTTCTGTCTATAAAGCTAAAGACCGTCAGGACGGTATCGAAATCGTAGCTGCTCTGCTGGATTATCAAGGGGCAGGCCACAACTGTGCTATTCAAATCGGCTCACAGTCTGATCCGTTTGTCACTGAATTCGGTGATGCTCTGAATTCGTCTCGTATCTTGGTTAACCAGCCAGACTCAGTCGGCGGTATCGGAGATGTTTACACAGATGCGCTGCAAGCCAGCTTAACTCTTGGAACAGGATCATGGGGGAAAAATTCATTGTCTCACAATTTATCAACCGGCGACCTTTTGAATGTGAAAACTGTTGCTAAGCGCCGCAATCGTCCGCAATGGGTCCGTCTGCCGGAAAAAACTTACTACGAAAAGAATGCCATTTCTTACTTGCAGGATGCCTATGAACCAATGAAGCGCGCGCTTATCGTAGCTGACCCCGGTATGGTTCAGTTCGGTTTTGTTGACACAGTTTATGCGCAGCTCGCTTTACGCGATGAAAAGGTTGTGACCTCTCTTTACGGCACCATCAAACCGGATCCGACTTTAGGCCAAACTATCGAAATTGCCAAACAAATGCGTGATTTCAAACCGGACACCGTTATTGCTATCGGCGGGGGTTCCGCAATTGATGCGTCTAAGATTGCCCGCTTGATTTATGAGGTATCGCTTGATAAGGAAGCTGGCTGGCTCGACAGTTATGACAATGTAAGCGAGTTCTTCCTTGAATTGCAGCAAAAATTCATTGATATCCGTAAACGGATTGTCAAATTCAAACACCAAACAGAAACACGCCTCTTCTGTATCCCGACAACTTCAGGGACAGGGGCTGAAGTGACACCGTTTGCTGTTATTACTGACGATTTCACTCATGTCAAATACCCGCTGGCCGACTATGAGCTGGTTCCGCAAGTGGCAATTGTTGATCCGGAATTTGTTATGACTGTGCCAAAACGGACTGCTGCCTGGTCAGGTCTTGACGCCTTGTCACATGCGCTGGAATCTTATGTTTCAGTTATGGCTTCTGACTTCACAAGACCTTGGTCGCTTGAAGCTATCAAACTGATTATTGAGAACTTAGAAGATGCTTATAACTATGATCCTCAAAATCCGACTCTGCGCGGCGAACAGGCTAAAGAAAATATGCATTATGCTTCTACAATTGCCGGTATGGCCTTCGGGAATGCCTTCTTAGGAATTAACCACTCTCTTGCTCACAAAACCGGTGGGGAATTCGGTCTGCCGCATGGTCTTGCTATTGCCATTGCCATGCAGCATGTTATCCGCTACAATGGAGTAGCCGGCAATGTGAAACGCTCTGTCTACCCACGCTATGAAGAATACCGTGCACAGCGCGATTACGCTGATATTGCTCGCTATCTGGGTCTGCAGGGCAAAGATGATGCGGAATTAGTCGAAGCACTTTGCCAACGCATCGATAAACTTATGCATGCTGTCGGTGTTGAGCCTAAACTGTCTGCTAATGGCGTTACCAAAGAGGCCTTTGATGCAGCTGTTGACCGTCTGGCAAGTCTGGCTTACGATGATCAATGTACTCCTGCCAACCCGCGTCAGCCTTACATTGCAGAGCTGAAACAATTGTTAATTGACCAGTTCTAAGAGCTGATAAAAATGGAAAGTGGGACAAGAACTTCCAATAAACCACTGCGTCAAACGCATATATCTAAAAAAATGAAACGAGGCAGGACTTTTGTCCCAGCCTCTTTTCTTCATTAGGGAAGAGAAAATCATCTGCTGCTCATTTTAAAGACAGCAGTTTTTTTGAAAAAGAGACAGTTTTCCGGATTTTTTATTTTGCTTAAATTATGGTATGATAATAACAATACGTGGTTTTATACAAAAACAAGTTTGTAAAGGCCTTACAGATTAGTTTTTGTAGAAAACACGTATGCTATCATTATTATAAGAAGCAAAAACGTCACTATTTTTAAGGGTATCAGCCTGCTGACCTTGATATAACCGCTGGGTTTTAGCAGTTTCATCCGGATAGATAGTATTTTAAATATTTTTGATGACTTAAGGAGATGACAATGACAAAACAGGTTTTTCAGACAACTTTTGCCGGCCGGCCCCTCATCATTGAAATCGGCCAGCTGGCTAAGCAGGCCAACGGTGCCGCCTTGATTCGCTATGGGGAAAGCACTGTACTGACAGCTGCTACCATGTCAAAGAAAATGTCCGCCGGAGATTTTTTCCCTTTACAAGTGAATTACGAAGAAAAGATGTACGCAGCCGGGAAATTTCCGGGAGGATTTAATAAACGGGAAGGCCGCCCTTCAACAGATGCGACTCTGACGGCTCGTTTGATTGACCGCCCGATTCGGCCGCTGTTTGCAGAAGGGTTTCGTAATGAGGTACAGGTCATAAATACGGTTCTGTCTTACGATGCAGATGCCAGCGCCCCTATGACCGCAATGTTAGGTTCATCCCTGGCCTTATCTGTTTCGGATATTCCTTTTGAGGGTCCAATTGCTGGTGTTCAGGTGGCTTACATTGACGAGGACTTTATCATTAACCCGACAGCCCAGCAAAAAGAGCAATCGCTTTTAGATTTAACTGTAGCAGGGACGAAAGATGCCATTAATATGGTAGAATCCGGGGCTAAGGAACTATCTGAGGAGATTATGCTTGAAGCTTTGCTCAAGGGACATGAGGCGATAAAGGAGCTGATCGCTTTTCAAGAAAATATCATTGCTCAGGTCGGCAAGCCTAAAGCCGAGGTTGAACTCTTGCAAGTCGACAGCAGTCTTCAGGAAGAAATTACTGCAGCCTATTCTCTCGAGCTGCAAAAAGCGGTTCAGATAGAGGAAAAACAGGCTCGTGAAGCGGCTACCGAAAAACTTAAGGAAGAAGTGACAGCTGTCTATGAAGAGCGGTTTGCAGATGCCGAAGATTTGGATACCATCATGCGGGATGTGGCTGAAATTCTTGAGCAGATGGAGCATGCAGAGGTTCGCCGCCTGATTACTGAAGATAAGGTTCGTCCTGACGGCCGCAGGATTGATGAAATTCGTCCGCTGGATGCTGAGATTGATTTTCTGCCGCAGGTTCATGGCTCCGGCCTCTTTACACGCGGGCAGACACAGGCTTTATCCGTATTAACTCTGGCCCCTATGGGAGAAACTCAAATTGTTGACGGTTTAGACCCAGAATATAAGAAACGGTTTATCCATCACTATAATTTTCCCCAGTATTCTGTCGGCGAAACCGGACGTTACGGGGCACCCGGCCGGCGGGAAATCGGACACGGTGCACTCGGTGAGCGGGCCTTGGCTCAGGTGCTGCCTAGTTTTGAGGATTTCCCCTATGCTATCCGTCTGGTGGCAGAGGTACTGGAGTCTAATGGATCCTCTTCACAGGCTTCTATCTGTGCCGGAACTCTAGCTTTAATGGCTGGGGGCGTCCCTATCAAAGCGCCTGTTGCCGGTATTGCAATGGGGCTGATTTCAGATGGGACACGGTATACCATTTTGACAGATATCCAAGGTTTGGAAGACCACTTTGGCGACATGGATTTCAAAGTAGCGGGTACGCGCCGAGGGATTACTGCCTTGCAGATGGATATCAAAATTGCCGGTATTACACCGCAAATTTTAGAAGAGGCTCTGGCTCAGGCCAAGAAAGCTCGCTTTGAAATTTTAGATTTAATCGAAGCTACAATTCCTCAGCCGCGGTCTGAACTGGCACCGACAGCGCCTAAGATCGATACGATGACAATCGATGTTGATAAAATCAAAATTGTCATCGGCAGAGGCGGGGAGACTATTGATAAAATTATTGAAGAAACCGGCGTTAAGATTGATATTGATGAAGAAGGCCATGTTGCTATTTATTCCAGCGATCAGTCAGCTATTGAACGGGCTAAAGAGATTATTGCCGGTTTGGTCCGCGAAGCTAAGGTGGATGAAGTTTATCACGGCAAGGTTGTGCGCATTGAAAAATTTGGTGCTTTTGTCAATCTTTTTGAAAAAACAGATGCTTTAGTGCATATTTCCGAGCTGGCCTGGAGACGGGTGAACAAGGTGGAAGATGTGCTGAGTCTAGGCGATGAAGTTGATGTTAAAGTTATCAAGATTGACGATAAAGGCCGGGTAGATGCTTCAATGAAGGCCCTGCTTCCGCGTCCGCAGCGGTCAGAAAAAGATCACAAAGAGCATTCGCACCATAAACATCATCATAATAGGAAAGAAAAATAGAGGACATGAGCAAAATAGAAGAACTTGATGTCAGTCTGCGAAAGTTTATTGCAGACCCTGACCATTTTTTAGACAGCATTGCCTTGGTCAATGCCCTGCACAGCTATCCTGTTTTGGCCAGTGATCAGCCCTATATTCTTGAAATCAGCGGCCAGCAAGTAACTCCTGTCTTTACCGATTTTACTGATTTAGATAATTTTAAAAAAGAGGAAATCAGTGCCAGAAATCAGCACTGGACCAAGCGATCTGCTTTGACCGTCCTAGAAGAAGGGATTGCCAAAGGCTCTGCCGGTTTGGCTTTCAACTTGAAAAAAACAGGAGATTTTGAGAATTCAACTATCTTTTCAAGCAAGGATATGATCCAGTTTTTGGCGACTTATAGTTCTATTTTGGATCACTTACTGAATGAAAAAAATGTACAGGCCGATACTATGGATAAATATTATCTGGTGCCTGTCTATATTCATCCGCAGGAAGATAATCATTTTGAACGTCTTTTTCCAATTATGGCTACCCCGGAAGGGGAACGCTATGTCCCCATTTTCTCTAACCTGGCCAGCTTTGCCAAATGGTACAATAAGGAAGAATTTGGCGGTGCTTTCCGACAAGCGCAGGGCCTTATCCTGACTTGGAAAATTGAAGATATTTATAAACCAAGGGAGGGTCAGGCAGAAACAGAAGAGACCTTTGGTCTGGCTGTTAACCCATTTGATGAAGAGCAAATTTTAATCAATTGGTCGGATATTGATGTTTAAAATAAGGTTAAACGCTGCGAAGAAAAGATGTTCTGACTTAGAATCTGGCGATTCGTCAGTCAGTCCCCTGTTTTTGCTGTGAGCTTTAAACGCCCTTTGTATCTTGTGTAATTGAACACGGCCTAAGAGCTGTGCAAAAAAGACAGCCTGTCCTAGAGACCTATGGCTCTTCGTCCAGTCTCCTATTTTTGCTTTGCTCTTTTAACGGCCTTTGTATCTTGTGTAATTGAACACGGCCTAAGAGCTGTGCAAAAAAGACATACCTAAGTTTAGAATTGATTTCAAGTTAACCAGCCGTAGCCGTCTGAAGGCTTTATCGTCCTAGCGGCCGCCCGCAGCCTTCTAGTCGTCCTGGCAGAGGTGCGCCGACGAAATCGAAGATTTCTGGCTTACCGTCATTTTTGCTTTGCTCTTTTAACGGCCTTTGTATCTTGTTTGAACTGAACACGGGCTAAGCTCTTTGCAAAAAAGATAGCCTTCCCTAGAGTCTTTAGTGACTCGGCGGTCAGTCTCCTATTTTTGCTGTGAGCTTGAACGCCCTTTGTATCTTGTTGAGAGGAGTTGTTATGGGCTGGTGGAAAGAAAGTATTGCTATTGTAAAAGAAAATGATCCGGCTGCCCGCACGTCACTTGAAGTATTGTTGACTTATCCGGGGATAAAGGCTTTGGCTGCGCATCGGCTGTCTCATTTTTTATGGGTGCGTGGTTTTCGCTTGCTAGCGAGGATGCATAGCCAGTTTTGGCGATTTTGGACGCAGATTGAAATTCATCCGGGCGCTGAAATTGCTGAAGGAGTCTTTATTGACCACGGTTCTGGTTTGGTGATTGGAGAGACGGCTGTTGTAGAAAAAGGGGCTATGCTCTATCACGGCGTAACCTTAGGGGGAACCGGGAAGGATGTGGGCAAGCGTCACCCCACTGTCCGTAAGGGGGCTCTTGTTTCGGCTCATTCTCAGGTCATCGGACCTATTGAAATTGGAGAGAATGCCAAGGTTGGTGCTGCAGCGGTTGTTGTTGCGGATGTTCCGCCTGATGTCACCGTAGTAGGTGTTCCGGCTAAGGTCGTCCGTGTCCATGGTAAGAAAGATGAAGCAGCTATCAGTCAGTTGGAAGAAGAACGGGAATCAAAATACTACACATCGAAACTGGAAGAAGCGCGTTATGCAAGCTTACACTCTTCTAAGCTTTGATAGTGGAGGCAGCAAGTTATAGGAGGCAGTATGCTGTTGAATGAATTTGATGACAGTCCTGCTATTATCGAACCAACAGACAAAGCTGTTCGAGGCGGCGGAGAGGTCTGTGAAACCATTATTCTTTCTTTTGCCGGTGACATGGTGGAAGAACTGGCTGGGCTTCCACAAGTTCATCTTGGCGGTTATTTGCAAAACCTTAATGGCAAGCAGTCCTGGTTTATCTACCAAAGAAGCAGACAAAAGGTCGCGGTCTGCCTGGCTCCTGTTGGTGCACCGGCGATAGTTGGCGTTTTAGAAGAACTAAAAGCTAAGGGCTTCCGCAGGTTTATCATTATGGGGTCCTGCGGTATTCTGGATAAAACTATAACAAGTCAAACCATTATTTTGCCGGTTTCTGCTCTGCGTGATGAAGGGACAAGTTACCACTATGCTCCTGCCAGCGAGGAAATCAGATATGATGAGGCGTCGTTGGCTATTATGGAAAAGGTTTTTGACAGACATAGTATCAGCTATATAAAAACAAAGACTTGGACGACAGATGCTTTTTACCGTGAAACGCCGGAAAAGGTTAAGCGCCGCATGTCCTCTGGTGCCGCAGTCGTAGATATGGAAGCGGCGGCTATCATGGCTTGGGCCAGATTTCGTCAGGCGGAAGTATGTCAGTTTTTCTATCCGGCTGATTACGTCAACCGACTTGATGGTGCTTGGGAGGCAAGGCGCAAAAGCTTGCCTGATTGGCTGCCTTTATTTGATCTGGCTTTAGCTATTGCGAAAGAGGCTGAAAATGAAGCGATTTTGGAAGAATAATAAATGGTTATCAATTTATCTAATCGGCAGTTTTGGCTATGTTATAGGGCAAATCCAATCAGGGCATTACAGCTCTGTGTATCCGATTCTGATTTTTATTCCTGTTTTGATTTTATACCTTTACTGGGCAGACAGAAACAGGAAGTGATGGCAGCGAACAAAGAAATAAAGTCCTGTCTTAACAGTGACCGGATCTTGTAAACTGACATATATATTAAAAAGCCTGCAAGAAATTTGAGGGAAGGTAGGTGCCTATGATTAAGATTTATGACACAATGACCCGCAGTCTGCGTGATTTTATACCAATTACTGATAAAACCGTCAATATGTATGTCTGCGGACCGACTGTATACAATTATATCCATATCGGTAATGCCCGCAGTGTTGTTGCCTTTGACACCATTCGCCGTTATTTTGAATACCGCGGCTATACGGTTAATTATATCTCTAATTTTACTGATGTGGATGATAAAATTATCAAAGGGGCAGCTGAGGCCGGTATGGATACCAAAGCATTTTCCGACAAATTTATTGCTGCTTTTATGGATGATGTTAAGCGTCTCGGGGTCAAGCCTGCGACAAAGCATCCGCGTGTTATTGACTACATGGATCAAATTATTGATTTTGTAGAGGTTTTAGTGGCTAAAGGCTATGCCTATGAGACAAATGGCGATGTTTACTTTCGTGTGGCAAGGTCTGAAAATTATGCTAAATTAGCCAATAAAACACTGGCAGACCTTGAGGTCGGAGCCAGCGGCCGAGTAGAAGGTGAAGGCGATGACAAGGAAAATCCGCTTGATTTTGCGCTTTGGAAGGCGGCTAAACCGGGAGAAGTCTTTTGGCAGAGTCCTTGGGGAGCAGGACGTCCCGGCTGGCACATTGAATGCTCCGTTATGGCTACAACTATTTTAGGGGACACCATCGATATCCATGGTGGCGGTACTGACTTAGAGTTTCCTCATCACACCAATGAAATCGCCCAGTCAGAAGCCAAAACGGGCCAGACTTTTGCTAATTACTGGATGCATAACGGATTTGTCAATGTTGACAATGAAAAAATGTCTAAGTCTCTCGGCAATTTCGTAACCGTCCATGAGATGCTAAAGACTGTTGATGGTCAGGTTTTGCGCTTCTTCTTGGCTACACAGCACTATCGCAGACCGGTTAACTTTACAGAAAAAGCGGTCCACGATGCGGCTGTCAATCTGAAATATCTTAAAAACACCTATCAGCAGCCCTTGACAAAAGAAGTTGATACGGAAGAAATTGAACGTTTTACTGCTGATTTTAAAGCTGCTATGGATGATGATTTCAATGCAGCAAACGGGATAACTGTCCTTTTTGATTTGGCTAAGTGGATTAATTCAGGCCATTATGACCAAACTGTCAAAGAGACTTTTGCGAAAATGCTGGCTGTCTTTGGTATTGTTTTTGAGGAAGAAGTACTTGACAGTGAGATTGAACAGTTAATTGAAAAACGCCAGCAGGCCCGTGCTAACCGTGATTTTGCGACAGCAGATGCTATTCGTGACCGCTTGGCAGCACAAGGCATTAAGCTCCTTGATACGAAAGATGGAGTGAGGTGGAGCCGTGACTGAGCATTTTGATGCTGAGCTTATCAATGGGATTGCTCTGGCTTTTGAAGGTGATGCGGTTTATTCGATGTACATCCGCCGTCATTTGATTTTTCAGGGACTGACCAAAGCCAGCCAGCTCCACCGTCTGGCCACTCACTATGTATCAGCCAAAGCACAGGCGATGCTGGTCAGCAAACTCTTGGAAGAAGGCCGGCTGACAGATAAAGAAGAGGCTATTTACCGGCGCGGCCGCAACGCTAAAAGTTACACAAAAGCTAAAAATACAGACATTATTACTTATCATATGTCTACAGGATTTGAGGCTGTTATGGGCTATCTGCACATGACTGAACAGCACAGCCGTTTGGAAGAGCTGATTGCTTGGTGCATAGCTGCTGTAGAAAGTAAGCCCTGATTTTGGCAGCTGCCATGCCATCTATCTGTAAGGACAGAAAAAAACAGTATCTAAACCGTTAGTTTCACAGCAGAAGACAATTCACTCAGACTAGCTTCAAAGATGCGGTGCAATCCCTCAGGCGGCAGTTGAAAATACCAGAGGGACTTGCTATAATTTCTTATATGAAAAACAAACAATCTAAAAGCCCTTCCTCTATTGTTTACGGGGTTCATACGGTCATCGAAAGCCTGCAGGCTGACAGTGGCCGAAAGCTCTATATTCAGAATGATTTACGGGGAAGAAACCGAGATAAAATCCAAAATTTAGCAGATAAAAAAAATGTTCCTGTTTCTTTTCTGCCTAAGACAGCCTTATCTGAAATGAGCGGTCAGTCTGTCCATCAGGGGTTTGTCCTGCAGGTAACTGAATTTGCTTACACAGAACTAAAGAGCTTACTTAAGAATGCGATGCGGGATGATAACCCTCTTATACTTGTTTTAGACGGTTTAACAGACCCTCATAATCTTGGTTCCATTTTGCGAACAGCTGATGCAGCTGGTGTATCTGGGATTATTATCCCTAAACACCGTGCAGTCGGGGTCACCTCAACAGTAGCAAAGACAGCAACAGGTGCAGCAGAATATGTCCCCATTGCCCGTGTGACGAACATCAGCCAAACTCTTGCTACGCTCAAAGAACAGGGGTTTTGGATTTTTGGGACGGATATGACAGGAACCCCGTTTTATAAGTGGAACACATCGGGGAAACTGGCATTGGTTATTGGCAGTGAAGGAAAAGGCATCTCTCCCAATGTTAAAAAACAGGTGGATGAAATGGTGACTATTCCAATGAATGGTCATGTGCAGAGCCTCAATGCCAGTGTCGCGGCAGCAATTTTAATGTATGAGGTTGTGAGACAGCGCTTGACATAGCTGAAATAACAAGAATGCTTTATGGTCATAATATCTGCTAAATAAATAGACAGCCAAAAATGATTTGATAAGAAAGGTAAGTTGAAAGAGACTAATATGGGATTAAAAATCATAACGGATTCCACTGCTGATTTGCTGGAAAGCTGGGCTTTGAAAAATGATGTTCAGATAATGGGGTTGACTGTCCAGCTGGATAATGTTACTTATGAGACGGTCGGACCTGATCGGCTGACAAGTGAGTTTTTATTAGAAAAAATGGCAGCCGGCGGAAAGCCGACGACAAGCCAAGTCAATGCCGGACAGTTTGAGACGGTTTTTCGGCAGGCAGCTGAAAACGGAGAAGATGTTCTTTATATCGCTTTTTCATCCGTTCTGTCTGGTACGTATCAATCATCTCTGATAGCGCGTGACATTGTTCGGGAAGAATATCCGGAGGCTGTTATTGACATTGTTGATACTTTAGCAGCAGCCGGCGGAGAAGGCTACTTGGTCATGCTGGCGGCCAAAGCCAGAGCAGAGGGGCAGTCTCTTCAAGACATCAAAGCCTTAATTGCTGATGTGGCTCCTCGGCTGCGGACCTTCTTCTTGGTGGACAATCTCTATCACCTGATGCGCGGAGGCCGTCTGTCTAAAACCTCCGCACTTGTCGGAAGTTTAGCTAACATTAAACCTTTGCTGTGGCTGGATGCCAGCGGCCGTCTCGTGCCTTTGGCAAAACTGCGCGGCCGCAAAAAAGGTATGAGAGAAATGATCAAACAGGCAACGGCGGATCTCGGTCATGATACAGCAGTAGTGGCCTATGCAAATGATGATAAAGCCGCTCAAAGCTTAAAAGAACAGCTTCTGGAATATGAAGATATCAAGCAAGTCATCATTCTGCCCTTGGGTCCGGTGATTTCAACACATGTTGGCCCGAATACCTTAGCCGTATTTACAATTGCTAAAAATGCAAGATGAATAAAAGCCCGGCTGACTGAAGCTTCTGATTATCTATCAAAGATAGACGGAAGTAAAGAGACTGGAGTCAACTATTTCTTTCACTCTAACAGCAATGCTGGCGGTTTAACCCCTTTGTTGGACAAAGAAAGGACGTTGTAGCAGAAATCGCTGATGCCCCTTTCTAAATGAAATACGCAAAAAAGCAGCAAATGAGTTTTGCTGCTTTTATTGCCAGCATTTACACTTCTTATCTTAAACTGTTATAACAATAATAAACATAGTTGGTTAGGTCTTTCGGTATAATCTTATCGGCTCCTGCAGATTGTAAATTAAAATAGCAGTAAGGCCTGCTAAATGCTTGAAAATAGGAAGTCTGAGCAGTATAATTAGCTTGTAGGGGTAACCATCTCTTAAAAAAGAGAGGAATAATAGGTGAAGGAGGTAAGTAAAATGCTGACACCTAAATTATTTTCAGATGGCCTATTAGATAACTGGTTTGACGATGTATCAAAGGAATTTACGAATATCCGGCGTAATATCAGCAAAAATGCCGGTCGTGAAATGTTGATGGATGTCAAAGATAAAAAAGACCATTATGATGTGGAAATTGACTTACCGGGGGTTAAAAAGGAAAATATAACCATTGAACTCCAGAATGGCTATCTAAACATCACAGCCTCAAAAAGTCATGATCGGGAAGAAAAGGATAAGGAAGATAACATTATCCGTCAAGAACGCTATTACGGCACAATGTCAAGGAGCTTTTATGTAGGTGATAATGTGACAGCAGATGATGTCCACGGGAAGTTTGAGGATGGGGTACTTACCCTCACGATTCCTAAGAAAGAACCTACTGAAAAGCTCGATAATCCTAATCGTATTTCAATCGATTAAGACTTGCTGAAAAAACATAGAGTCTGGGACGACAGTCTCGGGCTCTTAACTTGTTATAGGCAAATAGTTGAGAAGAAAAAAGCTGAATGGGCAAGTATAGTTCTGAAAAGCTTAAAAAGCGGCTAATCAGCTTAAACGTGTCTGTTTGGCATATTGGCATAGTACTAAGCGGTGATGTCAAAAAGTACTTTTACCGGAGTTAGCTTACTCACTTTTGTCGCTGTCGCACTTGACAGCTATCTTTTTTTATTATTAAGAGCGCCGCCAATGTTATTTATAGTATAAAAAAGAACAGCATCCCAAGAAAACATTATATTTTAGTCTGAAAGGAAAAACGTCCTTGAGATAGCTGAATGATTAAGAACCATTGCAAATTCGGAAGCAGACACGATTTTGTTAATTAGCAAACGCCACTAATTATAGTAGAGACACTTTGAAAATATAGGAAAAAAGTCTTGACTTTGGTCTTAGTTTTTTGGTATGATTATGAATGGTATTGTTTACCCCATTTGAAAGGCCCCGGAACCCTTCAAATACCTTGTGGACCGGAACATCCACTGCTAGTAAACATAAAGATTTGTATAGGAGAAATCATGAATAAAACAACATACATGGCTAAGCCAGGTGAAGTTGAACGCAAATGGTACCTTGTTGATGCGACCGATGTGCCGCTTGGACGTCTGTCAGCTGTTGTTGCCAGTGTTCTTCGAGGAAAAAATAAGCCTACTTATACCCCTCACACTGATACCGGTGATTTTGTTATTGTTATCAATGCTGAAAAAGTAAAATTGACTGGCAAAAAAGCAAGCGACAAAATTTATTATACGCACTCAATGTATCCTGGCGGTCTAAAACAAATATCTGCAGGAGAATTGCGCTCCAAAAATGCTGTGCGCTTGATTGAAAAATCAGTTAAGGGTATGCTTCCGCACAATACTCTTGGCCGTGCACAAGGCATGAAGCTGAAAGTATTTGTCGGCCCAGAGCACACCCATGCTGCTCAACAGCCAGAAGTGCTCGATATTACAGGACTTATCTAAGAGAGAAAGGAGCATCAATAAATGGCACAAGCACAATATACAGGTACTGGACGCCGTAAAAATGCAGTGGCTCGCGTTCGTTTAGTCCCAGGAACTGGTAAAATTACAGTAAATAAAAAGGATGTTGAAGATTATATCCCTCGTTCTGATTTGCGCCTCATTATTAATCAGCCGTTTGCTGTAACGTCAACAGCAGGTTCTTATGACGTTTTTGTCAACGTTGTAGGCGGTGGTTATGCAGGACAATCTGGAGCCATTCGCCACGGTATTGCCCGTGCGCTTCTTCAAGTTGACCCTGACTTCCGTGATTCACTTAAACGCGCAGGCCTCCTTACCCGTGACGCCCGTATGGTTGAACGGAAAAAACCAGGTCTTAAGAAAGCGCGTAAAGCATCACAATTCTCAAAACGTTAATTATCAGCGATATATCGACATTTCAAAACACTCCATGGTTCACACCAGAGAGTGTTTTTTGATTGTTAATTGACAATCTAATATTCTTGTCGGCCATGTCCTCATCAGGCTAAGGTGTTTCGGGTTGAAATAGGAGTCAGTATGACTTAAACTATATTTTAAATGCTAATATTGTGAATTGTTTATGTCTTATACAATAAAAGAAGTTGCTGAAATTAAATGAGCCACTCATCTGCTTTACACTTTTATGACCAGCAGGGTTTACTGTCGATGGTCGCCCGGAAAAATGGGACACATATTTTCGAAAATGGAGATTTCAACGGCCCTGTGCGTCCAATACCCTGTGTTGTATAGAAAAAAACGTGACAGCAATCGAAAAAAAGTGGCTTCCCCCCTTGACAACAGCTTGTAAGAGATGCTATACTAATTGAGCTGTCAGAGAGAGCTCAGGGCAGAGTTTAAGGTTGAGGAAAAAGGGGAAAAAAGTCCTTGACAGCTTTGTTCTGATTTGCTAGAATAAAGGAGTTGTCTGAAAAGTGGCAGCGTTGACCTTTGAGAACTGAATAAGACCAAGACGTGCGGGTTAAGGAATTAACCTGTCAAAATAAAAAACTGTCAGCGACAGACAAAGAACGAGTAACGTTCAAATTCGAATGAGAGTTTGATCCTGGCTCAGGACGAACGCTGGCGGCGTGCCTAATACATGCAAGTGGAACGCACAGTTTGTTGATTAACGTGTTAATGGACAGATTAGTGAGTCGCGAACGGGTGAGTAACGCGTAGGTAACCTTTCTCTCAGCGGGGGATAACTATTGGAAACGATAGCTAATACCGCATAAGATTTTTTAACGCCTGTTAGAGGATTAAAAGGAGCACTAGCATCACTGAGAGATGGACCTGCGTTGTATTAGCTAGTTGGTAGGGTAGAGGCCTACCAAGGCGATGATACATAGCCGGCCTGAGAGGGTGAACGGCCACACTGGGACTGAGACACGGCCCAGACTCCTACGGGAGGCAGCAGTAGGGAATCTTCGGCAATGGGGGGAACCCTGACCGAGCAACGCCGCGTGAGTGAAGAAGGAATTCGTTTCGTAAAGCTCTGTTGTATGAGAAGAACGGGTGTGAGAGTGGAAAGTTCACACTGTGACGGTATCATACGAGGAAGGGACGGCTAACTACGTGCCAGCAGCCGCGGTAATACGTAGGTCCCGAGCGTTGTCCGGATTTATTGGGCGTAAAGGGAGCGCAGGCGGTTTCGTAAGTCAGAAGTCAAAGGCATTGGCTTAACCAATGTATGCTTTTGAAACTGCGGGACTTGAGTACAGAAGGGGAGAGTGGAATTCCATGTGTAGCGGTGAAATGCGTAGATATATGGAGGAACACCGGCGGCGAAAGCGGCTCTCTGGTCTGTTACTGACGCTGAGGCTCGAAAGCGTGGGGAGCAAACAGGATTAGATACCCTGGTAGTCCACGCCGTAAACGCTGAGTGCTAGGTGTTAGGCCCTATCCGGGGCTTAGTGCCGGAGCTAACGCAATAAGCACTCCGCCTGGGGAGTACGACCGCAAGGTTGAAACTCAAAGGAATTGACGGGGGCCCGCACAAGCGGTGGAGCATGTGGTTTAATTCGAAGCAACGCGAAGAACCTTACCAGGTCTTGACATCCCTCTGACAGGACTAGAGATAGTTTTTTCTTTCGGGACAGAGGAGACAGGTGGTGCATGGTTGTCGTCAGCTCGTGTCGTGAGATGTTGGGTTAAGTCCCGCAACGAGCGCAACCCTTATGGTTAGTTACCATCATTAAGTTGGGGACTCTAGCCAGACTGCCGGTAATAAACCGGAGGAAGGTGGGGATGACGTCAAATCATCATGCCCCTTATGACCTGGGCTACACACGTGCTACAATGGTTGGTACAACGAGTTGCGAGTCGGTGACGGCCAGCTAATCTCTGAAAGCCAATCTCAGTTCGGATTGGAGGCTGCAACTCGCCTCCATGAAGTCGGAATCGCTAGTAATCGCGGATCAGCACGCCGCGGTGAATACGTTCCCGGGCCTTGTACACACCGCCCGTCACACCACGAGAGTTTGTAACACCCGAAGTCGGTGAGGTAACCTAATGGAGCCAGCCGCCGAAGGTGGGATAGATGATTGGGGTGAAGTCGTAACAAGGTAGCCGTATCGGAAGGTGCGGCTGGATCACCTCCTTTCTAAGGAAATGGATGCACGTTGCGGTCTTATTTAGTTTTGAGAGGTCAAGGGGGCCTTAGCTCAGCTGGGAGAGCGCCTGCTTTGCACGCAGGAGGTCAGCGGTTCGATCCCGCTAGGCTCCATAATCTAGGGGATTGAGTGATGAGGGTTAGCGCGAGTAAGCCGTTAGTCATGAGATGCGCCTAGATGAATCACCTAGATAAATCGCTGTGCGGTTTATCGACTAGTCCATTGAAAATTGAATACCTCAACCCATTTATGATGGTTTAGACCATGATAGATGGCAAGAAAAGAAACCGAAACGCTGAAAAAAACCGAGAAACGAGAATAAGGTTAAGTTAGTAAGGGCGCACGGTGGATGCCTAGGCACTAGGAGCCGAAGAAGGACGTGACGAACGACGAAATGCTTTGGGGAGCTGTAAGTAAGCGAAGATCCAGAGATGTCCGAATGGGGGAACCCGTCAGGTACAGCCTGACATCCCTGCCTGTTAAGGGCAGAGGAAGGAAGACGCGGTGAACTGAAACATCTCAGTAGCTGCAGGAAGAGAAAGCAAAAGCGATTGCCTGAGTAGCGGCGAGCGAAAGGGCAGGAGGGCAAACCGGAGTGTTTACACTTCGGGGTTGAAGGACTGCAGAGTGGTTTTAATGATGATAGAAGAATGATCTGGGAAGGTCAGCCAGAGAGAGTAAGAGCCTCGTATTTGAAATGATGATTAAGACCAAGCAGAATCCTGAGTACGGCGAGACACGAGGAATCTCGTCGGAATCTGGGAGGCCCATCTCCCAACCCTAAATACTCCCTAGTGACCGATAGTGAACCAGTACCGTGAGGGAAAGGTGAAAAGAACCCCGGAAGGGGAGTGAAAGAGCCCCTGAAACCGTGTGCTTACAAGAAGTTCGAGCCCGTTAATGGGTGAGAGCGTGCCTTTTGTAGAATGAACCGGCGAGTGACGTTTAGATGCGAGGTTAAGTTGAAGAGACGGAGCCGTAGGGAAACCGAGTCTGAAAAGGGCGAGAAGTATCTGGATGTCGACCCGAAACCAAGTGACCTACCCATGAGCAGGGTGAAGGTGCGGTAAAGCGCACTGGAGGCCCGCACCAGGGCACGTTGAAAAGTGCTTGGATGACTTGTGGGTAGCGGAGAAATTCCAAACGAACTTGGAGATAGCTGGTTCTCTCCGAAATAGCTTTAGGGCTAGCGTCGGGCGAAGAATGATGGAGGTAGAGCACTGTTTGGGTAAGGGGTCCTTCTCGGATTACCAAACTCAGATAAACTCCGAATGCCATAGATTTATGCCCGGCAGTCAGACTGCGAGTGCTAAGATCCGTAGTCGAAAGGGAAACAGCCCAGACCACCAGCTAAGGTCCCCAAATAACTATTAAGTGGAAAAGGATGTGGGGGTGCAGAGACAACTAGGATGTTAGCTTAGAAGCAGCTATTCATTCAAAGAGTGCGTAATAGCTCACTAGTCGAGTGCCCCTGCGCCGAAAATGTACCGGGGCTGAAATAGTTTACCGAAGCTGTGGATACCTTTTAGAAGGTATGGTAGGAGAGCGTTCTATAGGCGGCGAAGGTGTACCGTGAGGAGCACTGGAGCGTATAGAAGTGAGAATGCCGGTATGAGTAGCGCAAGACAGGTGAGAATCCTGTCCACCGTAAGACTAAGGCTTCCAGGGGAAGGTTCGTCCGCCCTGGGTTAGTCGGGACCTAAGGAGAGACCGACAGGTGTATCCGATGGGCAACAGGTTGATATTCCTGTACTGGTATCAGGAGTGAAGGAGGGACGCAGGAGGCTAGCTCAACCGGACGACTGGAAGAGTCCGGCCAAGCAGTAAGATGAGATAGGAGTCAAATGCTTCTATCGGGAACATTGAGCTGTTAAGGGGAGCGAAGATTAGTAGCGAAGTGAGTGATGTCCCACTGCCAAGAAAAGCTTCTAGCGGCGAATGATACCACCCGTACCGCAAACCGACACAGGTAGTCGAGGCGAGTAGCCTCAGGTGAGCGAGCGAACTCTCGTTAAGGAACTCGGCAAAATGACCCCGTAACTTCGGGAGAAGGGGTGCTGACTGAGAGGTCAGCCGCAGTGAAGAGGCCCAAGCAACTGTTTATCAAAAACACAGCTCTCTGCGAAATCGCAAGATGAAGTATAGGGGGTGACGCCTGCCCGGTGCTGGAAGGTTAAGAGGAGCGCTTAGGAGTAGTCCGAAGGTGTGAATTGAAGCCCCAGTAAACGGCGGCCGTAACTATAACGGTCCTAAGGTAGCGAAATTCCTTGTCGGGTAAGTTCCGACCCGCACGAAAGGCGTAATGATTTGGGCGCTGTCTCAACGAGAGACTCGGTGAAATTTTAGTACCTGTGAAGATGCAGGTTACCCGCGACAGGACGGAAAGACCCCATGGAGCTTTACTGCAGTTTGATATTGCGTATCTGTAAGACATGTACAGGATAGGTAGGAGCCAAAGAAGGAGGGACGCTAGTTTCTCTGGAGGCGTTGTTGGGATACTACCCTTGTGTTATGGCTACTCTAACCCGGTAGGTTAATCATCTACGGAGACAGTGTCTGACGGGCAGTTTGACTGGGGCGGTCGCCTCCTAAAAGGTAACGGAGGCGCCCAAAGGTTCCCTCAGATTGGATGGAAATCAATCGCAGAGTGTAAAGGCAGAAGGGAGCTTGACTGCGAGAGCTACAACTCGAGCAGGGACGAAAGTCGGGCTTAGTGATCCGGTGGCACCGCATGGAAGGGCCATCGCTCAACGGATAAAAGCTACCCTGGGGATAACAGGCTTATCTCCCCCAAGAGTTCACATCGACGGGGAGGTTTGGCACCTCGATGTCGGCTCGTCGCATCCTGGGGCTGAAGTCGGTCCCAAGGGTTGGGCTGTTCGCCCATTAAAGCGGCACGCGAGCTGGGTTCAGAACGTCGTGAGACAGTTCGGTCCCTATCCGTCGCGGGCGTAGGAAATTTGCGAGGGGCTGCTCCTAGTACGAGAGGACCGGAGTGGACTTACCGCTGGTGTACCAGTTGTTCTGCCAAGGGCACAGCTGGGTAGCTAAGTAGGGGAAGGATAAACGCTGAAAGCATCTAAGTGTGAAGCCTGCCTCAAGATGAGATTTCCCATAACGTTAGTTAATAAGAGCCCTGAGAGACGAACAGGTAGATAGGCTGGGAGTGTAATTAGTGTGAGCTATTGAGCGGACCAGTACTAATAGCTCGAGGACTTAACCGAGAGGTTAGGAGCGGACGGTTTTAGGAGGTATTCAATTTTGAATGGACTAGTTTTTTAGTTCAGACCGAGTTAAGTGACGCTAGCCTAGGGGATACACCTGTACCCATGCCGACCACAGTCGTTAAGCCCTAGTACGCCGGAAGTAGTTGGGGGTTTCCCCCTGCGAGATAAGGGAGTTGCTTAGCTAAATTCCGCCATAGCTCAGTTGGTAGTAGCGCATGACTGTTAATCATGATGTCGTAGGTTCGAGTCCTACTGGCGGAGTGGCTTTAGAAAAAGAACATGACATTTTTGTCATGTTCTTTTTCTTTCTGACTGTTTATACTAAGACTAGCTATTAATCTTAGTTAAAGGAGTTGTCAGGAATGCGAGAAGAAGAGTTTGATGAGCTATATAAAAAAGTTAGGCCGATTATTTTAAAGTTAAAACGCAGTTATCATATTCACCTGTGGGACTATAATGACTGGCTGCAGGAAGGCAGCATTGTCTTGTTCAGGCTTTTGGATGCGCATCCTGACTTGTGTCAGGATGAATTGCGCTTGTACGTCTACTTTAAGACTAAATTTTCTAATTATTTAAAAGATGTTATTCGTCAGCAAGAAAGCTACAAGCGAAAATTTAATAAAATGGCTTATGAAGACATTAGCCAGCTCAGTCACTGTATCAGTGATAATGCCTTATCTTTAGATGACTATGTTGCTTATAGAGAGCTTGTTCAAGATATCGAAAAGAATTTAGAGGGGCAGGAGCGCGAGATGTTTCAAAAACTTTTGCAAGGGGAGCGTTTTGCAGGACGTCGAAAAATGATAAAAAAACTTCAGCCTTTGTTTAAAGATTTTAAGTGAGCCCCTTACTTTTAGTAGCAGTGAAATCTCTAATATGCAAGTGGTCATTTCACCCCGCAAATAATCCAAAATAAAAAATAGTCATGCGGCCCGCTGCGAGCTGCATGACTATTGGAAAGCCTGTCTACTCGGTATAGGCACTTGAGTAAGTGGGGAGAACAAGCTATATATCTTTTAAAAAATGTTTGCTTGATACAGAAGTCTGTTCAAGGAGATATCAGAGAGCGTTAGCTTAATTCCAATGCGTTTTACAGTCTCAGAAGATTAATCAAGCAAGATGACAGATTGTTAATTCTCCAAGGGCATAAAGTTGCCCACTATTAGGCCGATAATCCGCGGATTTTCATCGTAAGGGGCGAATTTGTCTGCATAGCGTTTATTAATAGACACCAAACGCAGCCCGTCTTCTTCGCGGTACACTTTTTTGATGTAGGTTTGGCCATCCCATTCTACCGCATAAATAGCACCATCATAATCAAAGCCGGTTTGCTTTATAAGAGCAACCTCACCATTTAAAAAGGTAGGTTCCATGGAATCTCCAAAAACCCAAGAAGCAAAATCATGATCAATTTCTTCATCATAAAAAACAGTATCAAAATTGCCATCTCCAAAATAAGCAAAGCCTGAACCGGCTGATAGTTTTTCAAATACTTTGTAAGGGTAGCGTTTAGGCTGTGCCAAGTCTGCTACTTTATTCTGTTTTGCAAGTAAATTTTGTGAATAATCCATTACTTTATCCTTATTGTTTTGATTTAGCTGTGTATAAACTGCTACAATATCATGTTCAGATAAAAAATAGCTGGGAGCAACGTCTAGAAGCTCTGATAATTTTTTAAGATTTTTTTGATTAGGCTTAGTTTTACCCTTCTCCCAATTGCAATAAGACGGTCTGGAGATGCTTAGCTCTTTTGCCAAGTAGGCTTGAGTCAGCTGGAACTGCTGCCGTCTTTCTTTTAATTTTTTGGCTGAGAACATAGCAAGCCCTCCTCGTTAGTTTATAGACTAATATCAGTTTACCATTTTTTTTGAAAAAATACAATGAATTCTTAGTTTTTTATTGTAGTATGACTTATGCTATAATAAATAGAAAAGGAGGATGGTATGATTTGGTCTTTACTTATCGGAGCTTTTATCGGAATGGTTGCCGGGGGATTACAAATAAAGGCAGTTCAATGGGCTGCTTGGCTAATATAGCTGCTGGACTGTTAGGCTCGTTTGTTGGGCAAAGTTTATTTGGTGCTTGGGGTCCGGCCTTGGCAGGTATGCATCTTATTCCTTCTATTTTAGGAGCTGTTATTGTTATCGCCGTTGTCTCTCTGTTTACTGGTGATAAATAATATGTTTTTGTCTTATCCCCATCTGCTGAGGCGAATAGCTGTCTGGCAGATTTTTTTAATAAAGATTAGACTGTCAGCCTTAAGAGAGAGTTTTTTTATCAGAACAGTAGTAAGGCTAAAATCCAGTTATTTTTCTGAAAATACAGAAAATATAGAATAAGTCATAAAAATATGTTAAAATTAAAACATTATAGACGGAGGTTCAGACATGAAAGCAATCATTACAGTTGTTGGGAAAGATAAAGCTGGAATTGTCGCCGGGGTTTCAGCCAAAATTGCAGAATTAGACCTGAATATTGATGATATTACACAAACAGTCTTAGATGAATTTTTTACAATGATGATGCTTGTCTCATCAGAAGAGAAAAAAGATTTTACTGTGCTGCGTTCGGAATTAGAAACACTGGGGGAAGGCTTAAATGTCAAAATTAATATTCAAAGCACAGCGATTTTTGACGCCATGCATAATTTGTAAGTGAGTAGGTAAGTAAGAATGAATATTAAACAGGTTACTGAAACAATTGAAATGATTGAGGAGCAGAATTTTGATATTCGGACCATCACTATGGGGATTTCCCTGCTGGACTGCATTGATCCAGATATAGAACGTGCGGCTGAAAAGATTTATCAAAAGGTTGTTGCAAAAGCAGCGAGGCTTGTAACGGTCGGTGATGAAATTGCTGCTGAACTAGGAATTCCTATCGTTAACAAGCGTGTATCTGTGACCCCTATTGCTTTGATTGGGGCAGCAACATCTGCCAAAGATTATGTCCCTATCGCCAAAGCACTTGACAAAGCAGCTCATGAGATTGGTGTTGATTTTATCGGCGGATTTTCTGCTCTGGTACAGAAAGGTTACCAAAAAGGCGATGAGATTTTAATTCAGTCCATTGCTCCTGCTTTGGCTGAGACCAGCAAAGTCTGTGCTTCTGTCAATATTGCTTCGAGTAAATCCGGCATCAATATGACGGCTGTCGGCGATATGGGCCGTGTCATTAAAGAAACAGCTCGCTTATCTGATTCAGGGGCTGCCAGATTGGTTGTTTTTGCTAATGCTGTTGAAGATAATCCCTTTATGGCTGGTGCTTTTCATGGTGTCGGTGAAGCGGATGTTGTTATTAATGTCGGAGTATCAGGCCCCGGTGTGGTCAAACGTGCCTTAGAAAAAGTGAGGGGGGAAAGTTTTGACGTATTAGCTGAGACAGTGAAAAAAACAGCTTTCAAAATTACGCGTATTGGACAGCTGGTCGGTCAAATGGCTGCAGAGCGCTTAGGTGTGAAGTTTGGTATTGTTGATTTATCGCTGGCTCCTACCCCTGCGATTGGCGATTCGGTTGCACGTGTACTGGAGGAGATGGGACTTGAAACTGTTGGTGCCCATGGCACAACAGCGGCACTTGCCCTGTTAAATGATCAGGTAAAAAAGGGCGGCGTTATGGCCTGCAATCAGGTCGGCGGTCTTTCAGGAGCATTTATCCCGATTTCTGAAGATGAAGGGATGATTGCTGCAGTAGAAAAGGGGTCTCTGAATTTGGAGAAGCTGGAGGCGATGACAGCTATTTGTTCGGTCGGCTTAGATATGATTGCGGTTCCGGCAGATACGCCTCATGAGACTATCGCTGCAATGATTGCAGATGAAGCTGCAATCGGAGTCATTAATCAAAAAACGACAGCTGTGCGCCTTATTCCTAAAGGAAAAGAGGGAGATATACTGGAATTCGGCGGTCTTTTGGGAGCTGCTCCTGTTATGAGAGTCAATAAGGCTTCTGCTTCTGACTTTATTGCCCGCGGCGGTCAGATTCCGGCTCCGATTCATAGTTTTAAAAATTAAAAGATTCACTTGCAGATTTTGCAAGTGTTTTCATTTCATGTTATAATGAAAAGCAGAGTTATCGGAGGAAGGGATATGAAGAAAGTAAAACTCTACATTGCCCGTCATGGGAAAACGATGTTTAACACTATCGGGCGAGCCCAAGGTTGGAGTGATACGCCCCTGACTGCACAGGGGGAGCTTGGCATTCGGGAGCTTGGTATCGGTTTGAAGGAAGCTGGAATAGTATTTGATGCGGCCTTTTCAAGTGATTCGGGACGGACCATGCAAACCATGGAAATTATTTTAAAAGAATGCCAGCAGGAGAAGATTCCCTACACCCGTGATAAGCGTATTCGGGAATGGTGCTTCGGCAGTTTGGATGGCGGTTATGACGGGGAGCTTTTCTATGGCGTACTGCCTAGGACTAAGGCTTTTGAAAATGGCCGTGATATGAAGGATGTTCCTTATCCTGAGCTGGCTGAAAGTCTTGTTGAAGTAGATACTGCTAACTGGGCAGAGCCTTGGCCTGTTCTGCGAAAAAGGATTTATGATGGATTTGAAGCGATTGCTGTACAAATGGAGGAGCAAGGCGGCGGCAATGCTATTGTTGTAAGTCATGGTATGACCATCAATACCTTTGCCTGGCTGGTGGAACCTAATCAGCCGCGGCTTTCTCTGGATAATGGCTCGGTTACTGTTGCTAATTATGAGGACGGCCGGTTTATACTTGAGACTGTTGGTGATATGTCTTACCGGCAAATAGGAAGAAAGATTTTAGAAGACGTAGAAAACGCATGAAACAAAGAAATTTACTGACTTTTACATTATTTCTGATAATGTTGGCAGTTGCGGCTATGACTGTTTATCTCTTCAATTATCAGCAGGAGAGTAAAGACGGCCCGCTGGCTTCAAGTTCTTCGTCATCAGTGGCAGCCAGCAAAGAACAGACAGTTGCGGCTTTACCTGATGTATCGGCAGATGACTGGGAATTGGTTCTTGTTAACCGTGACAACGTTACTGCTGAAATGAATCCGAGTTTGACTGAAGTTGATGGTGTAGCGGTTGACTCCCGTATTGCAGACAATGTTCGGGAATTTTTAGCGGCCGCTCAGGCGATTGACAGCAGTGAACATCTTATATCGGGTTACCGCAGTGTAGCCTATCAGGAAGAGCTGTTTGATAACTATGTCAGCCAAGAGCGGGCTGACGACCCTAGTTTAACTCAAAGTCAGGCTGAAGAACTAGTTAAAACTTACTCTCAGCCTGCTGGAGCCAGTGAGCATCAAACAGGTCTGGCGATTGATATGAGTACGGTAGATTATTTAAATGCCAGTGACCCTGACGTAGTAGCCCAAATAGCTGAACTTGCGCCTGATTACGGTTTTGTTTTGCGCTTTCCTGAAGAAAAAACAAGCTTGACAGGAGTGGGCTATGAGGACTGGCACTTTCGGTATGTCGGGACCGAATCCGCTCGGTATATGACAAAAAATAATCTTTGTTTAGAAGAATATATTGCTTTGTTAAAGGAGCGTGATTAATTGAGAAGACGGCTTTCTCTCAGATACTTTCTTGCTTTTGTTTTACTTTTTATCTTGATTGTTCCACTATCTTTGTCACTGCGGGACAATGTTCCTGACAGCAGGCAAAAACAGGCTGTTGCTTATACAAAAGAAGAATTTATTAAAGAAATAGCTCCTACTGTTCAGACGGCAGCTGCCTCTTATGGTTTACGTCCTTCGCTTATTCTTGGTCAGGCTGTTTTAGCTTCGGATTATGGCAGGGATTTGCTGGCAGTCAAATATCATAATTTATTTGGTATCCGAGCACAGGCCGGTGATAATTCAGTGCTGTTAAAGGATGAATTATATATAGATAATGTTTGGCAAGAAAAAAATGTGCGTTTTAAAATTTATCATTCCTGGGATGAAGCTGTTTATGATTACCTGGATTTACTGAAATCCGGCGATCTTTGGGGAGATAGGCTCTACACACAAATGGCTACTTTAAAGGGGTATAAGGGCCCGGCTCAGTCTTTGCAAGGGGCTGGCTTTAGTACAGATCCTGATTATGCTTCAAAACTCACTCAGGTTATTGAAAAAAATGATTTAACACAATACGATTGAAAATTTTAGCACTCTTTCAAAAAGAGTGCTAAAATTTTGCATTTTTTTCTTGACAGGCCTGTTAAAAAGAGTATAATAAAGACATAAGTTAGCAGTCTTACTTAAAGAGTGCTAATTTCCAAATGCTTTGGAAGGGGGGATTGGTTTGTGATTACTCCGCGGCAAAATGATATTTTAAATCTTATTATTGAAATGTTTACTCAAACGCATGAACCTATTGGCTCCAAAAAACTGCAGACACTTATTGATTCAAGCAGCGCGACAATCAGAAATGATATGGCCAAACTTGAAAAATTAGGTTTGCTTGAGAAAGCTCATACTTCAAGCGGTCGTATGCCCAGCCCAGCTGGTTTTAAGTATTTTGTCGAACACTCACTCAGTTTTGACAGTGTTAATGAACAAGATATTTACCGGGTTGTTAAAGCATTTGATTTTGAGGCTTTCAAACTGGAAGATCTCTTACAGCGTGCCAGTCATGTTTTGTCAGAAATGACAGGCTATACTGCTGTCGTGCTTGATGTGGAGCCGGCCAGACAAAAGCTGACGGGCTTTGAGATTGTCCAGCTAAGCAACCATGATGCTCTGGCAATTTTAACGCTCGATGAATCAAAACCTGCCACAGTACAGTTTGCTATTCCCAAAAATTTTCTTAAACGCGATCTGTTAATCTTAAAGGAAATTGTGGACGAGCGGCTGCTTGACCAGTCGGTTATGGATATCCACTATAAATTAAGAACAGAGATTCCGCAGATTGTGCAAAAGTACTTTACTGTGACTGATAATGTTTTAGATTTGTTTGATTATATTTTTGCTGAGTTATTCAAAGAGTCTGTCTTTGTGAGCGGAAAAGTTAACTCACTGGAATATGCAGAGCTAAAAACCTATCAGTTTCTGGATGATCCGCAGCGTGTTGCGCTTGCTTTGCGCAGCAGTATACAGGAAGATGAGATGGGCAGTGTTCAGGTTGGTGACAGTAAAGAAGCTGCTTTGGCTGATGTTACGGTTTTAACACACAAATATCTGATTCCTTATAGAGGTTTCGGTCTGTTGGCTTTAATCGGTCCGATTGACATGGATTATCGAAGAAGTGTCAGTTTGGTTAATGTGATTGGCCGTGTCCTGGTTATGAAACTGGGCGATTATTACCGCTACCTTAACAGCAATCATTACGAGGTTAATTAAGTAGAAAGAGAGAGGTTGAAATCTTGGCAGAAGATGTAAAAAATGAAGAAGTTGAAAAAGAGACTGAAGCAGCAGATACAGTGACCGATGATTCAGTGCAGGAAACTGCGGAGGAAACTCCTGAAAAATCGGAACTGCAGCTGGCCAATGAACGGGCAGAGGATTTTGAGAATAAATACCTGCGTGCTCATGCAGAAATGCAAAATGTTCAGCGTCGGGCAAATGAGGAGCGGCAAAATTTGCAGCGCTACCGCTCTCAAGATTTAGCAAAGGCTATCCTGCCAAGCTTAGATAATCTTGAGCGTGCTTTAGCTGTAGAAGGGCTGACAGATGATGTTAAAAAGGGGCTTGAAATGGTTCAGGAAAGCCTGCTGCAGGCCTTAAAAGAAGAAGGTGTAGAGGAAGTTGAGGTCCAGCAATTTGACCACAATTTCCATATGGCCGTTCAAACTTTGCCGGCAGATGATGAGCATCCGGCCGATACTGTCGCAGAGGTTTTACAAAAGGGTTACAAACTGCATGAACGTTTGCTCAGACCAGCTATGGTTATTGTTTATAACTAGAGGTTTATAAGAAGCCTCCTATAAAAGCAAGAGGCAGCAACTTGCTGTGCTGAGCCATTGTTTTTGATTTGAGGCTTTGACTATTCGACCGCAATGTCATAAAACTATAAGAAAAAAGAAATAGAAAATTGAAAGGAAAGAGAACCTAGAGAGTCGGTTTTTGCCGTTTTCTTGATAAGCCGGATTGTGAAAATCTGTATTTGGCTGGTTCTTGGTAATGTATTTATGTCTAAAATTATTGGTATTGACTTAGGAACAACTAACTCAGCGGTAGCAGTTCTGGAAGGAACTGAAAGTAAAATTATTGCAAATCCGGAAGGCAATCGTACGACCCCTTCAGTAGTATCTTTTAAAAACGGTGAAATCATTGTAGGAGATGCTGCTAAACGGCAGGCGGTTACAAATCCGGAAACGGTTCTTTCTATTAAATCTAAAATGGGAACCTCGGAAAAAGTTGCGGCTAATGGAAAAGAATACACACCGCAAGAAATTTCAGCTATGATTTTACAGTATCTTAAAGGTTATGCTGAAGATTATCTTGGAGAAAAGGTAGACAAAGCTGTTATTACGGTTCCTGCTTACTTTAACGATGCACAGCGTCAAGCCACAAAAGATGCCGGTAAAATTGCCGGACTTGAGGTAGAACGCATTATCAATGAACCTACTGCAGCTGCCCTTGCCTATGGTCTTGATAAGACAGATAAAGATGAAAAAGTTTTGGTCTTTGACCTAGGCGGAGGAACCTTCGATGTCTCAATTCTTGAATTAGGGGACGGTGTTTTTGATGTATTGGCCACTGCTGGAGATAATAAACTGGGCGGAGATGACTTCGACCAAAAAGTTATTGATTTCTTGGTTGAAGAATTCAAGAAAGAAAACGGTATTGATTTGGCAGCAGACAAAATGGCTCTTCAACGTTTGAAAGATGCTGCAGAAAAAGCTAAAAAGGATTTATCAGGAGTAACACAAACGCAAATCAGCCTGCCGTTTATCACGGCTGGTGAAGCTGGCCCGCTGCATTTGGAAACAAATCTTTCGCGCGCTAAATTTGACGATTTAACAAGTGACTTGGTTGAACGGACTAAAACACCGGTTCGTCAAGCACTCTCTGATGCTGGACTGTCATTGTCTGAAATTGATGAAGTTATCCTTGTCGGCGGATCAACACGTATTCCTGCTGTTGTTGAAGCTGTTAAGGCAGAAACAGGCAAAGAGCCTAATAAGTCTGTTAACCCTGATGAAGTTGTTGCTATGGGGGCTGCTATTCAAGGCGGTGTGATTACAGGTGATGTGAAAGATGTCGTCCTGCTTGATGTTACTCCGCTGTCACTGGGTATTGAAACAATGGGCGGTGTGTTTACAAAACTGATTGACCGCAACACAACTATTCCAACGTCTAAATCACAAGTCTTCTCTACAGCAGCAGACAATCAGCCTGCAGTGGATATTCACGTGCTTCAAGGGGAACGCCCTATGGCCGCAGATAATAAAACACTTGGCCGCTTCCAGCTGACTGATATTCCGGCTGCTCCTCGCGGTGTACCGCAAATTGAAGTGACGTTTGATATTGATAAAAACGGGATTGTTTCGGTAAAAGCTAAAGATCTTGGAACACAAAAAGAACAGCACATTGTCATTAAATCTAATGATGGCTTAAGCGAAGAAGAGATTGACCGCATGATGAAGGATGCTGAAGCAAATGCTGAAGCAGATGCTAAGCGCAAAGAAGAAGTCGATCTTAAAAATGAAGTGGATCAGGCTATCTTTGCGACTGAAAAGACGATTAAGGAAACTGAAGGCAAAGGTTTTGATACTGAACGCGATGCTGCCCAGTCTGCCCTTGATGAATTAAAAGCGGCTCAAGAATCCGGAAATCTGGATGACATGAAAACTAAGCTAGAAGCGCTTAATGAAAAATCACAAGCTTTAGCAGTGAAACTTTATGAACAAGCAGCAGCGGCTCAGCAAGCTCAAGCAGAAGCAGACGGCAACCAAGCAGAAGGAGCTTCAGATAACAAGGGCGGCGACGATGATGTTGTTGATGGCGAGTTCACTGAAAAATAAGGTTTTACTCAGCTAGTTTAAGGTTTTTACTCAGTGGTTTTCCTTGCCAGGCTGTGAAAAGATCTCACGGCCTGTTTGAGGATTTAACAAAATACAGCAGTCCTTGGATCGGTATTGCTGCCGAAAAGACAGTCTGCTTTGACTGAGAGAAGTCTGAAAAATGTTAAACTATCAGTGAATTGCTTTTTACGCCATAAAATCAATCATATAAATCAGAGGTTGAGAAAAAGCAGCAACCTCTGTTTTTGAATAAAGGATATAAAGATGAATAATACTGAATTTTATGAACGCTTAGGGGTATCAAAGGATGCTTCTCAGGATGAGATAAAAAAAGCTTATCGCAAGATGTCCAAGAAATATCATCCGGATATAAATAAAGAAGCTGGTGCTGAGCAAAAATACAAAGATATTCAAGAGGCGTATGAAACTCTGGGAGATCCGCAAAAACGTGCTAATTACGACCAATACGGTTCTGCTGGTGCCCAAGGCGGCTTTGGCGGAGATGCCGGTGGCTTTGGCGGCTTTGACAGCAGCGGCTTTGGCGGTTTTGAAGATATCTTTTCAAGTTTCTTTGGCGGCGGGACCAGCCGCAATCCTTCTGCTCCCCGTCAGGGAGATGATTTGCAGTACCGTCTTAATCTTCAGTTTGAGGAAGCTGTTTTTGGAATTGAGAAGGAAGTCAGCTACAATAGAGAGTCCTCCTGTGCGACATGTGCAGGTACAGGGGCCAAGCCGGGGACAAGTCCGGTGACCTGTTCGAAGTGTCACGGTTCAGGTGTGATCAATGTAGATACGCAAACTCCTCTTGGAATGATGCGCCGGCAGGTGACTTGTGATGTCTGCCATGGAACCGGTAAAGAAATTAAAGAGCCTTGTGCAACATGTCATGGAACAGGCCATCAGACACAGACGCATAAAGTATCTGTGAAAATTCCTGCCGGTGTCGAAACCGGACAGCAAATTCGTCTGCAGGGTCAAGGTGAGGCTGGATTTAACGGCGGTCCTTACGGAGATTTGTTTGTCATTATTAATGTCCTGCCAAGCAGTCAATTTGAGCGAAATGGTTCAACGATTTATTATCAGATGGACATTAGTTTTGTTCAGGCAGCTCTTGGCGATACAGTTGAAGTGCCTACCGTTCACGGGAATGTTGAGATGTCTATTCCGGCAGGTACACAGACCGGAAAAACCTTCCGTCTGAAAGGCAAAGGTGCTCCTAAACTCAGAGGGAACGGACAAGGTGACCAGCATGTGACGGTCAATATTGTAACCCCAAATAAATTAAATGATGCTCAAAAAGAAGCTTTGAGAGCTTTTGCAGCAGCTGGAGGAGATAAGGTCCACCCCAAGAAAAAAGGCTTCTTTGATAAAATGAAAGATGCTTTTGAAGAGATTTAAATTCAAAAAGAAGAGGACTGAACACTCTCGGATTAAAGCCGGGGTCACCTCTTCTTTTTTGATTGATGATCAGATGGTGCTATTTTAAACAAGGCGGCATAAGAGCGGTATTTTATCTCAGGTTTTACGACTAGGTCTTAGGCTGTAGGCCAATATCTGGGGCATCTTTATTTTAGTGAAATTGCTGCGAGAGCGTCCGGTTTTACTGGCTGATGATCGATCTGTCTGGGGACAGTTTCTGTAATCTATCCTAGAGTCCTGTGCCGAGAAATGATAAAATAATGGCATGATACGATATAAGGCGATTATTTCATATGACGGGACAGATTTTTCTGGTTTTCAGCGCCAGCCGCGGCAGCGGACAGTTCAAGAGGAGCTTGAGAAGACACTGCAGCGCTTAAACAGCGGACAGGCTGTTGTTGTCCATGGTGCCGGGCGTACGGATGCTGGTGTTCATGCTTACGGTCAGGTCGTTCATTTTGATTTACCGCAGGCGCGTGATCTTGAAAAACTGCGTTTCGGACTGGATACACAGACACCGGATGATATTGATGTGATTAGTGTTCAAGAGGTTTCAGAGGCTTTTCATGCTCGTTATAATAAGCATTATAAAACCTATGAATTTCTTGTAGATATCGGCCGGCCTAAAAACCCTTTGCTGCGTCACTATGCTACCCACTTCCCCTATCCGCTGACTCTTGCGCTTATGGAAGAGGCTCTCCCAGATTTGCTTGGGACGCATGACTTTACCGGCTTTACCGCTGCTGGCAGCAGTGTGATCAATAAGGTCCGTACCATAAAAGCGGCTGAGCTTCGCTTTGACAAAGATAAAAATCTTTTGGTTTTTACCTTTTCCGGTGACGGTTTTCTTTATAAACAGGTCCGCAATATGGTGGGGACCTTACTTAAAATCGGAACGGGCAGGATGCCTGTCAGTCAGATTAAGACTGTATTGGAAACAAAGGATCGCACCTTGGCTGGACCGACTGCTGCGGGTAATGGTCTTTATCTGAAGGAGATTATTTATGAAGAATGATTATATTTTAACGATAGCAGGCAGTGATATCCTCAGTGGCGGAGGCCTGCAGGCCGATTTAGCCACTTTTTCGCAATACCGCCTTTTTGCCTTTGTCGCTCAGACCTGTATGACTAGTGTGGAGGAGGGGCAGCTAGAGGTTATTCCGACAGATTTGACAGTTTTTAAGAAGCAGCTGAAAAGCCTTGCAGGTATCCCTTTTTCGGTTATTAAGATCGGCCTGCTCCCAACTGAAGAGATTGCGGCTGCTGTTTTGGATTTTATTAAACAGCAAGCTGCTGCCAAAATAGTTTTGGATCCAGTCCTTGTGTTTAAAGAAAACAGTGATAAAGAAGTAGCTGATATGCGGGCTATCTTGCGTGATTTTTTTCCTTATGTTACTGCAGTGACTCCTAATCTTCATGAAGCTGAAATCTTATCTGGTCAGTCTATCAGGAATTTAGCTGACATGCAGAATGCTGCTTACTTCTTATACCAGATGGGGATTGAAAGTGTAGTAATAAAGGGAGGGACAAGGCTAGCCTCTCCCTTAGCTACAGATATAGTTTATGATGGTGAAAATATGCAGGAGTTCAGCACACCTTTGCTTAATCATAATAATAACGGTGCTGGCTGTACTTTCGCGGCCAGTATTGCGGCTCAGCTGGCTTTTGGAAGCAATCTGCCTGAAGCTGTAAAAAAGGCCAAAGCTTTTGTTTATCATGCTATTACACACGCAAATGAATATGGGGTGGTGCCGTATTATGGGGAAAAATAAGACAAAAGAATTAGCGGTTTTGGCTGTGTTAACAGCTTTAAGTGTTGTTTTAGCCTATATTCACCTGCCGACGCCGACGGGCTATTTAACTTTATTGGATACGGGGATATACTTCACAGCCTTCTATCTTGGATCGCAGTCAGGAGCAGTTGTGGGCGGGCTGTCAGGTTTTTTAATTGACCTTTTGCTTGGTTATCCTCACTATATGATTTATAGTTTAATAGCTCATGGCCTTCAGGGCTTCTTTGCTGGCTGGAAAGGCAAGAAACGGTTGCTGGGAATCTTGTTGGCTGGTGTTGCTATGGTAGGATCTTATTTTGCAGCAGCATTGCTGCTTGGCTATGGCTGGGGTGCTGCCTGGGCAGGAATCTGGGGCAATATTGCTCAGAATATTCTGGGGCTGGCAGCAGGTGGTTTTACTTACTTGGCCTATAGACGCTCTGGAAAGCGATAGATTTGGCTGCTGCCAGTTATTAAGAGAGGAAGTTTATCTATGGATTTGAAAATACTGGAAAAGGAAACCAGACGCATTGCAGCTGATATTATTGAGCGCAGTGCGATTAAAAAAGACCAGATTTTTGTTTTAGGCCTGTCTTCCAGTGAGGTTGCCGGCGGCTTAATCGGAAAGAATTCCAATCTTGAAATTGGTGAAGTCATCGTTAAAACTATTATGGAAGAAGTTGCCAAATCCGGTGTGTATTTGGCGGTTCAGGGGTGTGAGCATATTAACCGCGCTCTGGTCGTTGAACGTGCAGCAGCAGAAAGCAAGGGCCTGGAGGTTGTCAATGTTCTGCCGACAGTTCATGCTGGCGGAAGCGGACAGCTTGCAGCTTTTAAATTTATGACTGATCCTGTTGAAGTGGAGGAAGTGACTGCCGATGCCGGACTTGATATCGGTGATACATCAATCGGGATGCATGTTAAGCGTGTACAAGTCCCGCTCATCCCTCTGGAACGTGAGTTGGGGGGAGCCCATGTGACGGCGCTTGCCAGCCGTCCTAAATTGGTAGGCGGAGCGCGAGCTCAGCACAGTCAAGATCCGATTCGGAAATTTTGAGATAAAAAAAGGACAGACCTCACAATCATGGGGCCTGTCCTTTTTTTGATAAGCCTGTCAGCCTTTAGCGGCTGGAAGAGACTGATCTTTAAAAGTGTTGATTGTTGGCAGCTGAATACCGTCTGCAGTCAAGGCTTCTTGATAAAAGCCATAAAAGACTGAGTAAATTCGATTTTGCTGACCGTTTTGAACAAAAATATGAATGCGAAAAACCAACTGTCCAGCTTGATTGGTTTGCAGCCCCAGAATTACTGGATTGTCAACAATTTCTGGGTAGTTTGGCAGCTGTTTTTTGTTGACTGTTTCTATGATATCAGTGATTTTTTCCAGATTGGCATGAGCATAAATCGGAATATCGATCTGTGCCCGCATATTGCCGCGCGATTTATTGCTGACAAGCAAAATTTCCCGATTGGGGATAAAGTGGAGCGTCCCGTCAAACCCGCGAACCTGAGTTGTACGGATACCAAGATTGGTAACATTGCCCGCGATTGAGCCGATTTCAACAGAATCGCCGACATCATACTGGTTTTCCAGAAGAATAAAAAAACCGTTAACCACATCTGAGAGAAAGCCCTGAGCTCCAAGACCGACTGCCAGGCCGGCGAGCCCTGCTCCAGCCAAGAGGCTGGAAACCGGGACTCCCAAAATTGTTAATGTCCAGTAAAGGAGAAGAAAATAAAGCCCATAATTCATGATATTGTTTGACAGCTTAACAATGGTCTGCTGTCGGGCTTTATTCTGACGTATAAAAGACAGCGATTTGCCAATCGTCTGGTTTAGGATATGGGACAGGATTCGTTTGCTAATAAAAAATAAAAGCAGCAAGAGCAGCAAGGAGACCAGCTTTGAAAGGGCCTCAACAGCCAAATCGTCCAGATGAAGCTGCTCGATATATCTTGTTATAATAGCCATAAGCTTAGTTTATCAAAAAAACAGCAAAACGAAAAGAGAAGACAGTTTTTTGAGCGGCGTTCAGGCTATAACGGTCTGTCAAAAAAGCAGCAGAAAGTCATTGTCATTTTGACTAATCCCTCCTCAAATTTTTTCAGATGAAAGAAATTTGTATAAAAAAACTTTTAAAAGCTCATGAAATATGGTAAACTAAACTGTATCTAAATAATTTTAAGGAGAAACGACTGCAATGTCAACATCATTTGAAAATACAGCTACAAATCGTGGTCTCATTACATTCACAATCGGTCAGGATAAGATTCAGCCGGCGCTGGATCAGACATTCAATAAAGTAAAAAAAGACTTGAACGTCCCAGGATTCCGTAAAGGGCGTATACCGCGTGCAATTTTTAATCAGAGGTTTGGGGAAGAAGCCCTGTATGAGGATACTCTCAATGCTATTTTGCCTGCAGCCTATGATGCAGCAGTTGCTGAATTAGGACTTGATGTTGTGGCACAGCCGAAGATTGATGTTAAGTCAATGGAAAAAGGGGCAGACTGGACTTTGACAGCCGAAGTGGTAACTAAGCCGGAAGTTAAGCTTGGTGATTATAAAAATCTTGAGGTATCAGTTGATGTCGATCAGGAAGTGACTGATGCTGAAATTGATCAAAAGGTTGAAGCTGAGCGCAATAATCTAGCTGAACTCGTTCTTAAAGATGATGCTGCTGAAGAAGGGGATACTGTTGTTATTGACTTTGTCGGTTCAGTTGATGGTGTTGAATTTGATGGCGGCAAAGGGGATAATTTCTCTCTTGAACTTGGTTCAGGACAGTTCATACCTGGTTTTGAAGAACAGCTGGTCGGCAGCAAGGCAGGGGAAACCCTTGATGTCAATGTGACATTCCCAGAAGATTACCAATCTGAAGATTTGGCCGGCAAGGCGGCAAAATTTGTCACAACTGTTCATGAAGTAAAGGCAAAAGAAGTACCGGAGCTTGATGATGAACTGGCAAAAGATATCGATGAAGAGGTGGAAACCCTTGAAGAGCTGAAAGCTAAATATCGGGACGAATTAGCAGCTGATAAGAAAAAAGCTTATGATGATGCTGTTGAAGGTGCTGCGCTTGAATTGGCTGTTGAAAATGCTGAGATTGTTGAACTGCCTGAAGAAATGGTTGACGCAGAAGTTCATCGTGCAATGAATGAATTTATGAATAATATGCAGCGTCAAGGTATTTCACCAGAAATGTATTATCAGTTGACAGGAACGACTGAGGAAGACCTTCATAAACAATATGAAGTCGATGCTGAAAAACGGACCAAGACTAATCTCGTCATTGAAGCGATTGCTAAGGCTGAAGATTTTGAAGCAACAGAAGAAGAAATTGAAAAAGAAGTTACAGAACTTGCTGCTGAATACAATATGCCTAACGAACAGGTTCGCAATCTTCTTTCAGCAGATATGCTTAAACATGATATTGCAATGAAAAAAGCGGTCGAAGCAGTGACAAGCACAGCAAAAGTAAAATAAAGCTAAAAACCAGATGGCTGCATCTGGTTTTTTATGTCTGCCTTTTTATAGTGACTGTTAAAGTCTTAATTATAAATGGTTCTTCTTTGATTATTTTGCTATACTGGAGGTATAAAAGAGCTTCTGCCTGATTGGCTCTGCAGCTGCTGCAGCCAGGACGGCTGAATTTATTGCTAAAGCCGGGAGTTGCTATGATAAAAGCTATTATTTTTGACATGGATGGGGTCATTGTTGATACGGAATATTTGGATTTTCAGCTTCAGAGCGCTTATATTAAATCTCTTTCCTCATTTCCTGAGCAATTGACTCATGACGATTTTTCTCATTTAGTCGGACGTTCTGGGCAGGATTTACTGGCTCGGATCAAGGCACTTACCAAGACGCATCTGACTTTTGATGATATTGAACAGGGGCTCAGAAGGATTGAGCAGAAAAAATATCATCCCGCTGCCTACCTGCCTTTGTTTAGAACAGACATCACAGCAATTTTACAGTACGCCAAAGCACAGCATATATCGCTTGCGGTTGCTTCATCAACGCAGAAATCATATCTTTTAGATATTTTGAAAAACTGCGGGATTAAAGAGGCCTTTGATTTAGTTGTCAGCGGTGAAGATTTTCCCAAAAGCAAGCCCGATCCAGCTATTTATCAGTTTGTCTTAAACTATTTTGATTTATTTCCTTCTCAAGCGCTGGTAGTGGAGGACTCGCCTTCCGGAATTAAAGCGGCTAAAAGCGCTGGGATTTATACAATTGCTTATGAAGAAAAAAGAATGGCTGTTGACCAGTCTCAAGCCGATACAAAGGCCAGAGATATGAAAGAAGTTCTAGACCTGATTAAGCAGAGAAATTCCCAGGAGTAAAAATGGTAAATGTTTTGACGAAAAGTGATTTTTAGCGTAAAATAGAGAATGCAAAATATATGAAGACAGAAGGCACTGTAACACTGAGTACAGAGCTAAGGCTGTATAGATTAAAAAGTGCATAGCTGTATGTCTGCGGGAAGCGCTTGAAATGATTTAGAGGGCTAAATTTTTCCGCTTATGTTTAGCCGTCTTGGTAGGGGTGGCAGACGAAATCACAGATTTCTGGCTTACCGCCTTTTGCTTTGCTCTTTAAACGGCCTTGTATCTTGTGTAATTGAACACGGCCTAAGAGCTGTGCAAAAAAGATAAAATTTCCTAGAGTCTTAGCGACTCTTCGTCAATTTTCCTATTTTTGCTGTGAGCTTTAAACGGCCTTTGTATCTTGTGTAATTGAACACGGCCTAAGCTCTTTGCAAAAAAGATAAAACTTCCTAGAGTCTTAGCGACTCTTCGTCAGTTTTCCTATTTTTGCTGTGAGCTTTAAACGGCCTTTGTATCTTGTTAAAAGGAGAAGGATTTTGGAATTAGAAGTATTAGCTGGACAGGAAAAAGATGAGCTTTCAATGATTGAGGTTGCTCGGGCTATTTTGGAGGAGCGCGGCCGTGATAGTGAAATGCATTTTAGCGACCTTGTTAATGACATCCAAAGTTATCTGGGAAAAACAGATCAGGATATTCGTGAATCACTCCCTTTTTTCTATGCTGATTTGAATACTGACGGCAGTTTCATCCCGCTTGGTGAAAATAAGTGGGGTCTGCGCTCATGGTATGCTGTTGACGAGATTGATGAAGAAATCATTACACTTGAGGATCACGAAGAAGGTGCGCCTAAGCGTAAGAAAAAACGGGTCAATGCCTTCATGGATGGTGATGAAGATGCTATTGACTACAGAGATGATGACCCGGAAGATGAAGATTTTACACCGGCTGACCAGGAAGTGGAATATGAAGAAGAAAATCCGGATGATGAGAAGGATGAAGTGGACTCTTATGATTCGGAAATCAATGAAATTATTCCTGATGACGACTTAGATGAGGATGTTGAGCTCAATGAAGAGGACGATGACGAAGAGGATGAGGAGTTTGAGCGGGAGGAAACTGAGAACAGTTAATAAAAGTTTGTTTATTATAGTGACCTAATTAAGTTTTAGAATCTGGAGAAGAGCTGCAAGTCTTCTCCTTTTTTAGACAATTACTGTTAGCTGCTTGCACTGAAAACTATTTAGTGTTTATCAATATTGTGATTTTTTAGTTGCTTTAGTTTACTGTACTAATTGTTCTCTTTTCCTTGGTCAGTGCTGTTTAATCAAATGATATAAAAGGGATTTGACAAATACTGTAAGATAGTTTATATTTATTATTGGGCACCTCTTGATGAGGTCGGAAAATGCTCCCTAGCAATAGGGAGCTATTTTGTTTTTTAAGCTTAACAGGCATCTGTCTGTTCCCTAATATTATGATTTGTTGCTATTTGAATTTTACTGTATGCTTTTAAAGGAGTTTTTGGATGACAAAGTATATTTTTGTAACCGGCGGTGTGGTTTCTTCAATCGGTAAAGGCATTGTTGCGGCCAGTCTGGGACGTTTACTAAAGAATCGCGGTCTGAAAGTCACAATTCAAAAATTTGACCCTTATATTAATATAGATCCTGGGACAATGAGCCCTTACCAGCACGGGGAAGTTTATGTGACAGATGACGGTGCTGAAACTGACCTTGACTTGGGGCATTATGAGCGTTTTATCGATATTAATTTAAATAAGTACTCCAATGTCACAACAGGGAAAATTTACGATGAGGTCTTACGAAAAGAACGGCGCGGAGAATATCTTGGAGCGACTGTTCAGGTCATTCCCCATATTACCAATGCCTTAAAAGAGAAGATAAAACGTGCTGCTGCGACTACTGACTCCGATGTGATTATTACTGAGGTTGGCGGTACGGTAGGGGACATTGAAAGCCTGCCTTTTCTGGAAGCCCTGCGCCAAATGAAAGCTGATGTCGGCTCAGATAATGTCATGTATATTCACACCACCTTGCTGCCTTATTTGAAAGCAGCCGGGGAAATGAAAACCAAACCGACTCAGCACTCAGTCAAAGAGCTGCGCGGTTTAGGCATCCAGCCGAACATGCTGGTGATTCGGACAGAAAAACCGGCTGAACAGTCCATTAAAAATAAGCTGGCACAGTTTTGCGATGTAGCGCCTGAAGCTGTTATCGAATCACTTGACGTAGAACATATCTATCAGATACCGCTCAATATGCAGGCGCAGAATATGGATCAGATTGTCTGTGACCATTTAAAACTGAATGTTCCGCCTGCAGATATGACTGCTTGGTCGGCAATGGTTGATAAGGTTTTGACACTTAAAGAGACAACTAAGATTGCTCTGGTCGGCAAATATGTTGAGCTGCCGGATGCTTACCTTTCCGTTGTTGAAGCCTTGAAACATTCAGGTTATGTTAACGATTCGGCAATTGATTTGAAATGGATTAATGCTAATGATCTAACGTCCGAAAATGTAGCTGATGCCCTTGGCGATGCTGACGGTGTCATTGTTCCCGGCGGCTTTGGCCATCGCGGAACAGAAGGAAAGATTGCTGCCATCCAGTATGCCCGTGAAAACGACCTCCCTATGCTGGGGATTTGTTTGGGAATGCAGCTGACTTGTGTTGAATATGCCCGGCATGTTCTTAATCTTGAAGGAGCCAATTCAACTGAGCTTGACCCTGATACTAAATACCCTGTTATTGATATCATGCGTGACCAGATTGATATTGAAGATATGGGGGGGACGCTGCGTCTGGGCCTTTATCCATGTAAGCTCAAGCCCGGCAGCAAAGCAGCAGCTGCATATCATAGTCAAGAAGTTGTACAGCGGCGTCACCGCCACCGTTATGAATTTAACACTAAATTCCGTGAACAGTTTGAAGCAGCAGGCTTTGTCTTTTCAGGGGTATCGCCGGACAACCGTCTAATGGAAGTTGTTGAACTGCCGGAGAAGAAATTCTTTGTGGCGGCTCAGTACCATCCTGAGCTGCAAAGCCGGCCTAACCGCGCTGAGGAACTTTACACTGCCTTTGTGACTGCGGCTGTAGAGAATAAACAAGCCCGGTAGAGGGTGATAAGAACGGCTGGCTGAGGAGCTGTGCTTTCCCCGTCAATCTCACTGAGACTGTCACTTTCACACGATAGAATGATATTTTGAAAAAAGATGTTGACAACCCTGATAGTAATTGATATAATTATCTTTGTTGTCACGCGGGAATGGCGGAATTGGCAGACGCGCAGGACTAAGGATCCTGTGACCGCTTTAGGTCGTGAGGGTTCAAGTCCCTCTTTCCGCAAAAGCAGCCAGGCTATAGCCTGGCTTTTTTGTGTTTCCGCAGTTAAACAGAATTTATGAAAACATTCAAGCTGTGCTGCCCAAGGCTGCATTATTAACAGCAGGTGCTGCTTAGGGTACAGACAGGTTTTTTTATCTTTCTGCCGCTTACCGGTGTTTTTTAACCGCTTAGCGAAAAAAGCAGCCATCAGGGCTGTTTTTTTGCTAGGATAAAGCTGTGGAGGACAAAGATATGCTTATTGAGACGAAGAACTTAACAAAAACATACGGGGACAAAACGGTTGTTAAGCGATTAAATCTAACTGTTCCTAAAGGAAGTTTGGTTGCCTATCTGGGTACTAACGGTGCCGGAAAATCCACTACGATTAAGATGCTGACAGGTCTATTAAAACCAAGCTCTGGAGAAGTGCGGCTGGCACCCGGAATCAAAATGGGGATGGTTTTTCAAGACAGTGTTCTGGATGATGAGCTGACTGTCAAAGCCAATCTTTATAATCGGGCCGGGCTTTATAAGCAAATGGATAAGAGATGGCTGACCGATTTGCTGGATTTGACAGGACTGAATGGTTTTCTCGGCCAGAAGTACGGGACGCTTTCCGGAGGGCAGCGCAGACGGGCTGACATTGCCCGTGCACTGCTCAATAAACCGGATCTACTCTTTCTTGACGAGCCGACAACAGGGCTGGATATTCAGACGCGGCAGATGATTTGGAACTTGCTTTATCGTTTGAAAAAAGAACAGGGGCTGACGATTTTCTTAACCACCCATTATTTGGAAGAAGCTGAAAATGCAGAATTAACCTACATTATTGAGCAAGGACAGGTTCTTGCTCAGGGGACAGCCATGGATTTGAAAAAGAAATATGCCAAGAATAAACTGTACTTAGTACCTAGAGCAAATCAGCTGTTAGAGAATTTTTCTTATCCCTTAATCGAGACAGAACTTGGTTTTTTAGCGGAAGGTTTGACCGCTCAGGAAGCGATTGCTGTTCTCAGTCGTTACCGAGAGGCTTTAACTACGTTTGAATTTAAGCCGGGCACCGTTAATGATGCTTTTATCGCGATCACAGGAAAGGAGATTGACTGATGGGAGCAACAGTAAAACGCAGTTTAACACTTTACTTCAGCAATAAGGCCAGTGTATTTTTTTCACTGATGGGGGCCTGGATTGCCTTTGCTTTGTATATTGTTTTTCTGCAAAAAAATATGCTGGACGATTGGGGAAATCTGACTAATGGGGCTATTCTTCTAGATAAATGGGTTATAGGCGGGATATTAGCTGTTACCAGCATTACGACAACTTGGACAGGGATTGTCCGTATGATTCAAGACAAAGAAAGCCAGAAATTCGCTGATTTTCTGCTGACTGATACCTCCAGCCTCAAACTGCATTTCGGCTATTTCATCAGTGCCAGTGCAATCGGAACAGTCATGCAGATTATTATGCTGCTGATTATGACTGGTTTCTTTTACTGGCAGGATGGTCTGACCCTCAGCCTGACACAGGTTCTGCAGCTGGTAGGGATTATGCTGGTCACTTCCTTTTTAGGAGCGGGAACAGGGATTCTTATAGGACAGTTCTTTAAAACCGTTGAAGCAGCAGAGCGCTTTTCCGTTATTATCGGGACAGCCTCAGGTTTCTTGGTCGGGGTTTATCTGCCAATCGGCAATCTGCCAAATTTTGCACAGTATCTGGTAAAGTTAACGCCGGGAACTTATGCAGCAGCTGCTTACCGCCAGATTTTAACAGCAGATACACTGGCCGGAAAAGGCCAGTCAGCTCTTGCAGTCAAGGAGTACTTGGGCATTGGTCTGAAATGGTCTGATCTGACAACCCTCTCTCAAAACACTTTAGTTGTTATCAGTGTCGCTTTTTTAAGCCTTCTTCTGTTTAGCCTGTTTCAGCTTGTGAAAAAACCGCTTTTACGATAAACTGATAAAAAGAAATCACCCCTCTGAAAAGAAAAAAGTCAGATTCTAAAGACCTAAGAAGAGGAGGCTGCCTCTTGTTTTTCAAGCAGACAGTTCAATAAAATCCTGATATGCAGGGTAACTTATCTGACCTGCAAGGGTTCTGTGCTGATGGCTGGACGGTTTTCCTTGTCTGAAATCTGAAAATGAATGGACAAGACTGGTCAGACTGTTTTTGAATTCTTAGGAGCGGTGTCATATTAAAAAGGAGAGCTTTGTGGATTATCGTTTTGAAAAAGATGACAGCTTGCGCCCGGGTGCAGTTGAGGTTCTGGTTCGCAGCCAAGAGCTGACAGCAGATGTCCAAGGGATATTAGCCTATTTGAGCCGATACGATTCAAAACCGCCGGTTATTCTGCCCTTGAAAACGAATGACCGTCTGGAAATGCTGAAAGTTGATGAGCTGGTGTTTGTTGATGTCGATGCTGACAGCTTGATTTTGGAGACTTTAAAGGGCCGTTATATTATTACAGAAAGACTTTATAAATTTAAGGAGCGGCTTAATAATCCTGATTTTATTCAAGTGTCTAAACATGGTCTGATAAACATCAATCACCTGCAGGCCCTGGAGGCCAGCTTTTCCGGCAATATGCTGGCGATTTTAACAGGTAAGCGTAAGGCCGATGTCAGCCGGCGCTATCTGCGTCATTTGGAAAATGCTTTAGGATTGTGAGGGAGAGATATGAAAAACACTTGGAAAACTGCTGTCCTGTATTTTTTAATCGGAGTCGGTTTTGGCGGTCTGAGCTATTCCGCAGCTTTAGTACTTAATGGGGCAGAGAATCAAACGGTTGCACAGATTGTCAATGTCGTCTGGATCAGCGGTTTGATCGGCTTGATAAGTATGATTTTTGAGCTAGAACGTCCTAACTTTGCTTGGCAGCTGTTTCTGCACTTCTTAGGCGTGTGCGGTCTGGTAGGTCTTCTTAATTACCTGAATAATTTCACCTTGGACGTTTTTGATTTAAGTTTTTTGGGAAAATACGCTGCTAGCTACTTAATCATCTGGGCTGTGGTTTATTTTGTTTTTTATAACAGGGTCCGCCATATTAACCGAAAACTTCAAGAAAGACAGTCAGAAGATCTAAAGCGCTGAATTTCCCGATACAAACAGTTTTTTTTAGGCTTTCATTTGATTTTGCTGGTACAGCTGATAAGGAAAAACGGGTTCGCTTTCTTTACCGAAAATTAGCTGTATGGCATTTGGCAAAGGACCTTGGGAAAATGGCCGTCTGGCTTTTATCGCCAGAGAAAGCTGTGTTTAACTGTCTGTGGTAACTCAGGCTGGGGAATGAGAATCCGTGTGGACTAGGCTGCCTGCGATTAGAAAATATAGGGGTCTTTTAAATTTAGCTGGCTATTTTACTAAAAAAGTGATAAAATGAACACGTAATGGGTTTAACCCAAAAAATAAATAGGAGGCCTTACAATGGCAATCGTTTCAGCAGAGAAATTTGTCCAAGCAGCGCGTGACAACGGTTATGCAGTTGGCGGATTTAACACAAACAACTTGGAATGGACACAGGCTATCTTGCGTGCAGCAGAAAGCAAACAAGCGCCGGTTCTTATCCAAACTTCCATGGGTGCAGCCAAATATATGGGCGGTTACAAACTTTGTAAACAGCTTATTGAAAACCTTGTTGAATCTATGGGAATTACTGTGCCAGTTGCTATTCATCTTGATCATGGTCATTATGAAGATGCGCTTGAATGTATTGAAGTTGGCTATACGTCAATCATGTTTGATGGTTCGCACCTGCCAGTAGAGGAAAACCTTGCAAAAACAAAAGAGGTAGTTGAACTGGCGCATGCGAAAGGCGTTTCAGTGGAAGCTGAAGTCGGAACAATCGGCGGTGAAGAAGATGGCATCATCGGTAAAGGCGAATTAGCACCAATTGAAGATGCTAAAGCGATGGTTGAAACAGGTATCGACTTCTTAGCAGCCGGTATCGGAAATATCCACGGTCCATATCCTGATAACTGGGAAGGTCTTGCACTTGACCACCTTGAAAAATTGGCAGCCGCAGTTCCAGGTTTCCCAATCGTTCTGCACGGCGGTTCAGGAATCCCTGATGACCAAATTCAAGCTGCTATCAAACTTGGTGTAGCTAAAGTTAACGTTAACACTGAAAGTCAAATCGCCTTCTCAAACGCAACACGTGAATTTGCACGCAATTATGATGCAAATGAAGCTGAATACGACAAGAAGAAACTCTTTGATCCGCGTAAATTCTTAGCGCCAGGTATCAAAGCTGTTCAAGGTGCTGTTGAAGAACGTATTGATGTCTTTGGCTCAGAAAACAAAGCATAATCGGCTTTGGCAAGTACTGTAAAATGCAAAAAATCCTGAAATTATTGATTTCAGGATTTTTTGCATTTTTTATTCTGTGACGACTAAAGTCAGGAGGCTATGGCTGCAAATCAAAGGACTGCTGAATTTTACTGAAAAGAAGGGAAAGATTGTTGGCAATTTCTGCAGTCAATTGCGCTATTTTCTCATCAGAAACATTTCGTTTAGTGTACGGCTACACTTGTCTGACCGCCAAAATAAAGACTTTCTAAGGTGGCACCAGCATTTGATATTTGCAATTTTTGAAAAGACACTTTCAGAAAAATAAAGTCAGCGACTGAAAAAATTTGACAATCTTCAAAAAAATGATAAAATAGTATCTGTTGAACAGCTCGGGCCGACTTAGCTCAGCTGGCAGAGCAACGCACTCGTAACGCGTAGGTCGCAGGTTCGACCCCTGCAGTCGGCATCAGCTATCGCCTCTAAATTTAGTTTAGAGGCGGTTTTTTTAAGATAAAAAGGCCGTTAAAAATGCAAGAGGAAAATAGGCGGTAAGTCCGAAATCTTTGATTTCGCAGATGTCCACAGCTTTCCATATATAGAAATAGCGAAAACACAGTTTTTTCGCTGGGATTTTAGGCCGTGTCCAATTCCAGCATAAGGCTGTCTTAAAAAGTGACAGTGCCCATATTCAAAAGTCATCGGTTATGGACTAATTGCTTCTTATTAGACATGTCTATTTTCACTTTCGAATGATACTGAATCATAAAAGGGAGTTGCCAAAGAAAACAGATTCTGATATAATGTTTTAGTATGTGGTGTCAGACACCTGAATCTAAAGAGGAGGAAAGAGATAAAAATGGCAAAAGTATGTTATTTTACAGGGCGCAAAACGGTATCAGGCAACAACCGTTCACACGCTATGAATCAAACTAAACGTAGGGTTAAACCAAATTTACAAAAAGTGACTGTTCTTATTGACGGAAAACCCAAAAAAGTTTGGGCATCAGCACGGGCTCTTAAGTCTGGGAAAGTAGAACGGGTTTAGAAATTGAACCATTGAAAGCCGGGGGGACTCGGCTTTTTCTTATGGTTTCATTTTTTTGAAAAAAGCAGCGCTGAAGCCCAGCAGCAGCTTGATTGTTTTTTGGGGACAGGAGTATTTTACCGGCTGAGGCAGGAAATTTTTTTACAAGCGGACTATAATATGATAAAATAAACTGATAAAAACTTGAGAGGTAGTCACGGATGACTGTAAAAATTAATACAAAAGATGGTCAAATTGAACTATCTGATGACGTTATTGCAACTGTTGTCGGAGGTTCAGCAACAGAAATTTTCGGTGTTGTCGGAATGGCTAGCAAGAGTGCGATAAAGGATAACTTTCAAGCACTCCTGCGTAAAGAAAATTATGCAAAAGGTGTCGTTGTTAAATCTACGGAAACAGGTATCACAGTTGATGTTTATACTGTGATGAGCTATGGTGTAAAAATCAGTGAAGTTTCCAAAAATATTCAGGAACGTGTGAAATTTAACCTTGAGAAGCAGCTAGGGCTCTCAGTTGATACAGTAAATGTTTATATCCAAAATATCAAAGTTGTAGGAGAAGATTAGTGTCAAATATTACAACAAGTTTATTTCAAGAGATGATTCAGGCTGCAAGCACTCGTCTAGGAAAACAAGCGGAGTACGTTAATTCTCTCAATGTTTTTCCTGTTCCGGACGGTGATACCGGGACGAATATGGGAATGACTATGGACAACGGTGCAAAAGAGGTTGCTGATAAGCCGGCCGGAACGGTTGGTGAAGTGGGTCAGATTTTGGCCAAAGGCCTTTTGATGGGAGCGCGCGGCAACTCCGGAGTTATTACATCACAGCTCTTTCGCGGATTCAGTCAATCCATTCGTGATAAGGAAGAGCTGACAGGAAAAGATTTGGCCTTGGCCTTTCAGGCAGGGGTAGAAGTGGCTTATAAAGCTGTGATGAAGCCTGTCGAAGGGACTATTTTGACGGTTTCCCGAGGCGCAGCAGCCGGAGCGTTGAAAAAAGCCGAGGAGACTGATGATGCTATCGCAGTGATGCAGGCGGCTCTTGACGGTGCTAAGCGGGCTCTGGCAAAAACACCGGAAATGCTGCCGGTCTTAAAAGAGGTCGGTGTTGTTGATTCGGGCGGTCAAGGTTTGGTCTTTATATATGAAGGCTTTCTGGCTGCGCTTACCGGTGAGTATATTGCTTCAGAAGACTTTCAGGCTACCCCTGCCAATATGTCAGAGATGATTAATGCTGCTCATCACCAATCTGTTGCCGGCCATGTGGCCACAGATGATATCACTTTTGGCTACTGTACAGAAATTATGGTGGCTCTAAAACAGGGTCCGACTTATGTTAAAGAGTTTAATTACGATGAGTTCCAAGGTTATCTGAGCGGTTTAGGCGATTCTCTGCTGGTTGTTAATGATGATGATATCGTTAAGGTGCATGTCCACACCGAAGATCCCGGTCTTGTTATGCAGGAAGGACTGAAATACGGTGCTCTAGTCAAAGTAAAAGTAGATAATATGCGCAGTCAGCACGAGGCTCAGGTCGAGAAAGAAGAAATACTGTCATCCGACTCAGTATCAGAAGGACCTAAGGAATACGGCCTCTTAGCTGTTGCTGCCGGTGACGGAATTGCAGAGATCTTTAAGTCTCAAGGGGTTGATTACATTATCTCCGGCGGTCAGACCATGAACCCGTCAACAGAAGATATTGTTAAGGCGATTGAAGCGGTGAAGGCTAAGCAGGTATTGATTTTGCCAAACAACAAAAATATTGTTCTGGCTGCTCAGTCAGCGGCTGAAGTTGCTGGGATCCCTGCTGCTGTTATTGCCAGCAAGACTATTCCTCAAGGCTTCACCAGTCTTTTAGCCTTTAATCCGGAAAAGACGCTTGATGAGAATACACAAGCTATGTCGGCTGCCTTAGACGATGTTGTCAGCGGCAGTGTGACTGTTGCAGTTCGAGATACCAGCATTGACGGTCTTGAAATCCATAAAGACGACAATTTAGGAATGGTGGATGGCCGTATTGTGGCAGCTGAGGCAGATATGACTGTGCTTCTGCAAAAAACTTTTGCTCATATGATTGATGAGGATAGCGAAATCGTTTCTATTTATGTCGGTGAAGATGGCAAAGAAGCGACAGCGGAAGAAATAGCGGCTTATCTTGAAGACCGTTATACAGATCTTGAAGTTGAAATTCATCAAGGAGGCCAGCCTGTCTATCCTTACTTGATGAGTGCAGAATAATGTTGACTTTATCATAGAATAAGCTGTCGGAAGAAATTCTGGCAGCTTTTGCTGTCAGCAGAGTTCAGCTACTATAACGCCTGCTGGCAGTAGGATTTTCAAGTAAGAACTGTATGGACAGGCATTGTTTGTGATGCTTTTTTGCTGTGAAAAAACAGCCTGACCAAGGTTTTTAACTGGCTGTAAGCGCAGCATCGTGTAGCGAAAGTAGAAAATCAAAATTTTCAGAAAATTCTATTGACAATATTTTTCAATATGGTAACATGGGTATAAGATTTTGTTGAAAAGACAGTCTGCTTGTTCAGGCGGAAACACCGCAGAAATAAGGGGAGATGGGCAAAATGCAGTAAAGGCTGGCTATTTTTCAGTCCCAGCTTGTTTTATTTTCTAAAAGTGGTATGATAGACACAAGGTGTTTGAATTTTTCGATAATTTCAGGGAGTACCTGCAAAGGAGGAGCGTGTGAAAGAAATTAAATTGGAAAAGAAAAAAAATGGCTCTGAATTAGTTTTGGAAACCCTAGCCAGTTTAGGAATCGAAACAATTTTCGGTTATCCCGGAGGAGCTGTTTTGCCGCTTTATGATGCCATTTACAGTTTTAAAGGCATTCGCCATATTTTAGCCCGTCATGAACAGGGTGCGCTCCATGAAGCTGAAGGCTTTGCGAAATCGACAGGGAAGTTAGGTGTAGCCTTGGTGACAAGCGGTCCGGGAGCAACAAATGCTATTACAGGGATTGCTGACGGTATGGGAGACAGCGTTCCGATGCTTGTTTTTACTGGCCAGGTCGCAACTCCCGGTATAGGTAAGGATGCTTTCCAAGAAGCTGACATTATCGGTGTAACCATGCCTATCACTAAGTATAACTACCAAATACGCGATGTTGCAGATATTCCGCGTATTGTGACTGAAGCTGTTCATATCGCAACGACCGGACGTCCGGGACCTGTTGTGATTGATTTGCCCAGAGATATTGCAGCAAAGCAAACGGATTTTTACTACGATCCCAGCCTCAATCTGCCCAGCTATCAGCCGACTGTTGAACCTAATGGCCTGCAGGTAAAAAAAATTCTGCAGCAGCTGAGAAAAGCGAAAAAGCCTTTAATTATTGCCGGTGGCGGTGCCAATTATGCTGGGGCCGCCAAAGAGCTGCAAGCTTTTGCTGAACGCTATAATATCCCGGTTGTTTCAACTCTTCTGAGTTTAGGAGTTATGCCTGCTGATCACCCTCTATCGCTCGGTATGGGCGGGATGCACGGTTCATATGCGTCAAACATGGCTTTGACACAGTGCGATTTCATGATTAATTTCGGTTCGCGTTTTGCTGACCGTTTGACAGGGAATCCAGCTACTTTTGCTAAAAATGCAGTTGTTGCCCATATTGACATCGATCCGGCTGAGATTGGCAAAGTTGTTAAAACGCAAATCCCGGTTGTTGGAGATGCCAAAAAAGCATTAGAGCTGCTTTTGAGTTTCGAGACAGTCAGTACCAGACATGAGGACTGGACCGAGCAGGTTTTGGCCAATAAAAAGAAAGCGCCTTTCGGCTATGATTTTGATGACAAAGTGATTAAGCCGCAGCATGCTATTGAGACAATCGGCAGGCTGACAAAAGGGGAGGCTATTGTCGTAACTGATGTTGGTCAGCATCAAATGTGGGTCGCTCAGTATTATCCTTTTAAGAAAGAGCGCCAGATTATCACTTCTGGCGGTCTAGGAACAATGGGATTTGGGATTCCGGCAGCCATCGGTGCAAAATTAGCCAATCCGGATAAGGAGGTTATTCTTTTTGTCGGAGACGGCGGTTTTCAGATGACCAATCAGGAGTTAGCGATTCTCAACGGTTACGGTGTTCCTATTAAAGTGGTTCTGGTTAATAACCATTCTCTTGGTATGGTTCGGCAATGGCAGGAGTCTTTTTATAATGAGCACCGCAGTGAGTCTACTTTCGATGATGAACCGAATTTTCAGCTTCTGGCAGAGGCTTATGGGCTAGCTCATTATAAGTTTTCTGATCCTCAAAGCCTGGAAGAGGATTTGCAGGTCATTCTGGAAAACAAGCCGATGCTGATTGAGGTCACTATTTCAAACCGCGAGCATGTTTATCCGATGGTTCCGAGCGGTAAGGCCAATAATGAAATGCTGGGGGTGAGGTTCAATGCGTAGAATGTTAACAGCCAGGTTGAAAAATTCAACAGGTGTCCTGAATCGCTTTACAGGTGTTCTTTCACGCCGTCAGGTCAATATTGAGTCTATTTCGGTTGGCCATACAGATGAGCCTGATATTTCTAGGATTACCATTATTATTGATGTGGAGACTTTGGAAGAAGTCGAGCAAATCATCAAGCAGTTGAATCGCTTAATCGATGTTGTACGTGTTCGTGATATCACAGATATTCCGCATCTGGAAAGAGAAGTGGTTCTGATTAAAATTTCCGCTCCAGCCGCCAAGCGGGCAGAAATTTTAGCTATCATTCAGCCCTTCCGTGCCAGTGTTGTTGATGTTGCCCCTAAGTCGATTACGATTCAGATGACTGGAGATGCTGAAAAGATTGAAGCCCTTCTCCGTGTTGTCAAGCCTTATGGTATTCGGAATCTTGCTCGCACAGGAGCAACCGGCTTTTCAAGAGATTTTTCTTGAGTCAGTTTTTAGATAAAAAATAATTTTAGAAAGAGAAGAGATATTATGGCAGTAACAATGGAATATGAAAAAGATGTTAAAACAGCAGCTCTTACAGGAAAGAAAATCGCAGTAATCGGTTATGGTTCGCAAGGTCATGCCCATGCGCAGAATTTACGCGATTCCGGTCATGATGTTATTATTGGTGTTCGGTCCGGTAAGTCATTTGATAAAGCCAAAGAAGATGGTTTTGCTGTTTATGAGGTGGCTCAGGCAACCGAGTTGGCTGATGTGATTATGATTTTGGCACCAGATGAAATTCAAGCTGACCTTTATGCTTTCGAAATTGCTCCAAACCTGCAGGCTGGCAATGCACTCGGCTTTGCCCATGGATTTAATATCTTGTTTGAATATATCAAAGCTCCTGCTGATGTAGATGTGTTCATGTGTGCACCCAAGGGTCCCGGACATTTGGTCCGCCGGACTTATACAGAAGGATTCGGGGTTCCTGCCCTCTATGCGGTATATCAGGATGCTACCGGCAATGCTAAAGCTATTGCAATGGATTGGGCTAAAGGCGTCGGAGCGGCGCGTGTCGGTCTGCTTGAGACGACCTTCAAAGAAGAGACTGAAGAAGACCTGTTTGGCGAACAGGCTGTTCTCTGTGGCGGTTTAACTGCTCTTATTGAAACAGGCTTCGAAGTTCTTACAGAAGCAGGCTATGCTCCGGAATTGGCTTATTTTGAAGTTCTGCATGAAATGAAGCTGATTGTTGATTTAATTTATGAAGGCGGGTTTAAAAAAATGCGTCAGTCTATTTCCAATACAGCTGAGTTCGGTGATTATGTGTCAGGACCGCGTGTCATTACCGAGCAAGTTAAGGAAAACATGAAGGCTGTTCTTGCTGATATTCAGTCTGGCAAATTTGCTCAAGAATTTGTTGAGGACTATAAGGCTGGCCGTCCTCGTCTGGAAGCTTACCGCAAAGCAGCTGCTGATTTAGAGATTGAAAAAGTCGGAGCAGAGCTGCGTCAAGCTATGCCTTTTGTCGGTCAAGACGATGATGATGCATTTGCTATCTATAACTGATTTTTAAATAAACGGTCTGAAACGAACGAGGTTCAAACAGCTATTAACCAATCTTTTATAAAAACAGTCGCAAATCATACAGATTTTGCGGCTGTTTTTATAAAAAAACTTTGTCTACTTATCTGCTTTTATAGTTTGACTTTTTTGTATGACAATTGTAGAATAAAGGTGAAAGTAAAACATGAGCTTTGTATCTTGTTGAAACTGAACACGGCCTAAAATCCTGGTGAAAAAGATGACTGCCAGCGTGATGCCAGCATCACTTGCCATCCCCTATTTTCATACGGATTTTTTAACGGGCTTTGTATCTTGGTGAAACTGAACACGCCCTAAAATCCTAGTGAAAAAGATGGCTGTCATCGTGATGCCAGCATCACTTGCCATCCCCTATTTTCATACGGATTTTTAAACGGGCTTTGTATCTTGGTAATTGAACACGGCCTAAAATCCTAGTGAAAAAGATGGCTGTCATCGTGATGCTTAGGCATCACTTGCCATCCCCTATTTTCATACGGATTTTTAAACGGCCTTTGTATCTTGATGAATTGAACACGGCCTAAGCTCTTTGCAAAAAAGATAAAACTTCCTAGAAACCGGAGTTTCTTCGTCAGTTTTCCTATTTTTGCTGTGAGCTTTAAACGGGCTTTGTATCTTGGTGTGGGAGGGTATTTATGAAATCAATGAAGCGTTTGCCGGATGCGGAATTTACGGTTTTGAAAGCTATCTGGCATTTACCCAATCCGGTGACCTCTTCACAGATTATGACTGCTTTGGGAGATGATAATCATTGGAAGCGTCAGACACTTCTGACTATTTTAGCTCGGTTGATAGAGAAGGGCTTTCTAAGCAGTGAACGGCAGGGCCGGGAACGTCTCTATACTGCCCTTGTTTCAGAAAATGAGTATATGGAGGTAGAGGCCAGCCATTTCTTCGAGCGCTATAAAGGGCAGTCGTTCGGGAATTTAATGAAGTCTTTCTTTTCAACCCATCAGTTATCTGATGCGGACCTTGATGATATCAATCATCTGATACAGGAAAGAAAAGCAGGTGATTAAGATGCAAGAACGAATATTCTCACTAATAATGGTAAATCTTCTGACGTCTATTCTCATTGTGCTTTTAAGCGGTATACTGTTTGTTTTAAAAACAAAGGTATCGGCGGCGGCAAAATATTTTCTCTGGCTGTTTATTCTGCTGGGCTTGATTATTCCATTGCGCCCTCATTTTGGGCAAGGGTTGCTGAAAGTTCCTTTCCAATCTCTGCCGGGGAGCCGTTCAGCTGCCTACACAACTGTTTCGGATTCAGTCTCTAGGCCGGATTTTTGGAGCCGTCTGTCGCCTTCTTTTTGGATTTTTCTCCTATTGTTTATTTGGCTTGTTGGCTGCCTTTGGACAGTCAGCCGGCAGATTCTGGCTTATTATCGTTTTAGACAAATGCTGAAACATTGGGGGCAGCCGGTTACTGACGGCCCTATAAACAAACGTCTGGAAAGCAGCAGGAGATCATTAGGCATTAGAGCTGCCATTGATCTGCTTGTCTGTCCGACTCTTAAGAGCCCTATGTTAACTGGCTTTCGTAGGCCGACAATTATCTTGCCTGAAACAGCCTATACAGATGAAGAATTGGATTTAATCTTTGAGCACGAACTTACCCACTTTAAGCATCATGATTTATATACTAATCTTTTAACAGCAGTGATTTTGACGCTTCATTGGTTCAATCCTATTGTGCGTTTTGCATGTAAAGAAATGCAGGAAGCTGCAGAAGCTTATTGTGACGATGCAGTTCTGCATCGTCATCAGAATGATTTTCGCTTCTTTTACAGCGAGACAATTTTGACCATGGTTGATCGCAGCAAGAGGGAATTAGGTCCTTTGACGACCTGCTTTTACTCTAATAAATTTAACTTACGCCGGCGTATTTTGACGATTATGGAAAGCGGCCGTTCCTTGAAAATTTTATCGCCCGTTCTGACATTTTTCCTGTTTCTGGCATTGCTTGGCTCCGGCTCAATTTTTGCGCTGACCGGTCAGCAACTGTCAGCTACAGGCAGCCAAACATTAAAAACGGTCTTTTCTGATACAGCATCATCTTTAAAAACAGAAGAAAAGCAGTCAGATAGTAGTTCGGAGGCGGAAACGGATTCTTTTGCTTCCTCTCCGGGAAGCAGTCAGGACGCAGCATCTGCCCTTCCGAACTCACCAGCTCAAGAAGCAGCTCTCCAGATGCCTGCTGAGACTGTTCAGGCAGAGGCAGGGGATAGCGACGACGATGACGATGATGATGATTTGGAAGATTATGATGATGATTATGACGATGACTGACAATTTTCTTTAGTCAGAAGCTGGCTTGCTGATATACAGTCTAAGCAGCATCAGTGCAAGCAGGGGCAAGCCTGAAATCTTTGATTTCTAGCTTGCCCCTGCTTTTGTGCCTCTTCCAGACTTATATTTTGACTGGGAGTGAAAACTCAAATGGTTGGTCTTCCTTATTTTATCTGTGAAGTCTGTATTTTTTACTTGACTTTTAAGTAAGACAGTTGTAGAATATAATTATAAACGACAGATGTAGAATTAATGACGGCATCTTTTCTTTTTTGATTGATATTCTACAAAAGTAGAACAAGGAGGTTCAATATGAAAACTAAGCAAACTCAGACTCAGTTTAAGCGTATCGAAACAAAGTATATTCTAACAAAAGAAGTTTTAGCCCTTTTGCAGGAAGAATGGAAGGATTATTTAATCGCCGATGACTATCCGGCTTCAACCATCAGCAATGTTTATTTTGACAATAAGGACTTTCAGATGATCCAAGATTCTATCTCGCACTTACATAATCGGGAAAAAGTTAGGATGCGCACCTATGAAGAGCAGCCTAATGAAGAGAGTCAGGCCTTTTTAGAAATTAAGGAAAAGAAGCTGGATGTCGGTTACAAATTTCGTTTGGTTTCAAATCCTCTATCCATTATGGATTATGTTACAAACGGTCTGGTAGACAAAACAACAGCAGATATTGAAATGACTAAAAAACTGCATCTTTTACGCCTTCGCTATGGTCAGCTGCAGCCGATGATGTATATTTCTTACAAGCGCCATTCCCTTAGAGGAATTAAAAGCAGGAAAATACGTCTGACTATTGATCAGGATTTGCTTTACCGTACAGAAAATGTGTCCTTAACAGCGGGGAACTACGGTCAGCCGCTGCTTGAAGAAGGTAAGCTGATTATGGAAATCAAAGTATCAGATGCTATGCCGCAATGGCTGGCTGATATTTTAAAAAAATACCAAATTGAACCGCAGTCGTTTTCAAAATATGCTACTGCTTACCGCAGACAAATTGATGACCAAAAAGAGGTGAGTACTCTTGTTCAGTGATTTATTTAATAATGTATTTTCGCAGACACAGGCTCATTTTTCGCCTTCAGTTTTACTGCTGGCCTTATTAACCAGTTTGCTTTTAGGCCTGCTCTTAGCTGCCGTTTACAGACACAAGACTCTTTATACCAAAGAATTTGTTGTCACGTTGACTCTTCTCCCAAGTCTTATTGCTATGATTATATTGATGGTTAACGGTAATCTAGGGACCAGTGTGGCAGTTGCGGGAACATTCAGCCTGATTCGTTTTCGCTCTGCTGCCGGAGGAGCTAAAGAACTGCTGGCTATTTTTATGGCAACAGCCAGCGGAATTGCTGTTGGTATGGGCTACCTCTCTTTAGCAGTTGCTTTTACAGGCTTTCTGTCAGCTGTTTTATTCCTTTTTGAAAAGTTTGGCTTTGGCTCTGTCAGTCATGCAAGACGCCAGCTTTCTCTGTTGGTAGCAGATGAAGAGGATTATGAGACAAAGTTAGAACATTTTTTAAACCAATTTTGCCGCGAGACAGAGTGTCTTTCCCTAAAATCCCTTCCTCAAAAAAATACTGTCGAATTAGAATATTTGCTTTATTTTAAACCCCAGACGACCGATAAAATACTTATGGATAATTTGCGGTCTTATAAAGGTATTTTTGAAATTAAAATCAGCAAAATGGCTAAAAAGAAAAAAATTCTCTGACCGCCTTCTTTTTGGCAAAGAAATCACAAAAAGCTAGGCGACCTTACCCGTAGGAATCTATTTGTCCTTTTTAAAAGCACTAGGCATTTTAGTGCTTTTTTGCTATAATAAATTAACTGAAAATTGTGAAAAAAGGGGATAGAAGATGATAACTGCCCGAGATGTTCGAAAAGCCCATGATATTTTGAAAAATGTTGTCGAAAAAACACCATTAGATTTTGACCGTTATTTATCAGAAAAGTATGGGGCAACAGTTTACCTAAAACGAGAAAACATGCAGAAAGTCCGTTCTTTTAAAATTCGCGGGGCCTATTATGCTATCTCTCAGCTTTCAGAAGAAGAAAAAAGCAGAGGAGTAGTTTGCGCCAGTGCCGGCAACCATGCTCAGGGGGTTGCCTTTACCTGTCATGAAATGAAAATTCCGGCTACGATTTTTATGCCGGTCACAACACCGCAGCAAAAAATTGGACAGGTTCAGTTTTTTGGCGGTCCCTATGTGACGACAAAGCTAGTGGGAGATACTTTTGATGCTTCTGCTCAGGCTGCATTGGATTATACCAAAGCTGAAGGTATGACTTTTATTGATCCTTTTGATGACCCCAATGTTCAGGCTGGGCAAGGGACAGTAGCTTATGAAATTTACGAGCAGGCTCAAGACGATGGTGTCAGCTTTGACAGTGTATTTGTTCCTGTTGGCGGCGGCGGTTTGATTTCAGGGGTAGCGACTTATTTTAAAGATGTGGCTCCTGATATGACTGTTATCGGTGTGGAAGCAAGCGGTGCCAGAAGTATGAGGGCAGCTTTTGAAAAGGGGCACCCGGTAAAATTGGAGCACATTGACAAATTTGCGGATGGTATTGCTGTGCAAAAAGTCGGCAGAAGTACCTATGAAGCGGCCAGACGATATGTTGATCAACTGATTGGGGTGGATGAGGGCTTGATTTCAGAAACCTTGATAGACATGTATTCTAAACAGGGGATTATTGCGGAACCAGCAGGAGCTGCTGCCATAGCAGCACTTGAAGTTATGAAAGATGATATCAAGGGGAAGACTGTTGCCTGCATTATTTCGGGAGGAAATAATGATATTAACCGCATGCAGGAGATGGAGGAGCGTGCCCTGATTTATGACGGCGTTAAGCATTATTTTGTAGTCAATTTTCCGCAAAGACCGGGTGCCCTTCGGGAATTTGTCAATAATATTCTGGGGCCAAACGATGATATCACACGTTTTGAATATATCAAACGGGCAAACAAAGGAACGGGGCCGGTGCTGATTGGAATCACTTTGGGGGATAAGGCTGATTACGCTGCACTTATCGAACGGCTGTCAGTCTTTGACCCTTCTTATATTAATTTACATGGCAACGAAAGCCTTTATAATATGCTTGTGTAGACTCATTTTCGCAGCAGCATTCAATCCAGTGTTCATTGTGTTTTCCTTTCAGAAAGCAGACATTTTCGAAAGCTTTTCCTTGTATTTTCATGTTTTTCCTTGACAAAAACATGAAAAAAACTATAATTGTATTATCTGAATGGGACAACAAAATACATAGCAGCCGTCTGAAGGCTTTGCTCTTTTCACGGCCTTTGTATCTTGTTGGAACTGAACACGGCCTAAACGCTGCGGGAAAAAGCATGATCAAATATAGAATTGATTTCACAGTTAGGCAGCCGTAAACGTCTGAAGGCTTTGTCGTCCTACGGCCGACCGCACCCTTCTAGTCGTTCTGGCAGGGGTGCGTCTGCGAAATCAGAGATTTCGGACTTACCGCCTATTTTCCTTTTGCGTTCTTAACGGCCTTTGTATCTTATTTGAACTGAACACGGCCTAAAATCCTAGTGAAAAAGATGAAGTCCGTCGCGATGTGGATCATCGCTCGTTCTTCCCTATTTTCATACGGATTTCTTAACGGCCTTTGTATCTTAATTTGAGGAGGTTTTAGGGTGTTTGCTTTATTTTTTATTTTCTTTTTGCTTTTTATTATTCTCATAGTGATTGGCAGTACGCTTTATGTTGTTCGGCAGCAGTCTGTTGCTATTATTGAGCGTTTTGGGAGATATCAGGGGGTAGCCAGCAGCGGGATCCATGTCCGTATGCCCTTTGGTATTGATAAGATTGCCGCACGAATTCAGCTGCGCTTGCTGCAGTCTGAAATTGTAGTTGAGACCAAAACAAAGGATAATGTTTTTGTTACTTTAAACATTGCTACACAGTATCGGGTCAATGAGCTGAATGTGACAGATGCTTATTACAAATTGATGAGGCCGGAAGCTCAGATTAAGTCCTACATTGAAGATGCTCTGCGTTCTTCAGTGCCAAAGCTGACACTGGATGAACTGTTTGAGAAAAAGGATGAAATAGCCTTAGAGGTTCAGCATCAAGTGGCAGAGGAAATGTCAACATACGGCTATCTTATTGTTAAAACTCTGATTACCAAGGTTGAACCTGACGCAGAAGTTAAACAGTCCATGAATGAGATTAATGCTGCACAGCGGAAACGTGTTGCTGCTCAGGAACTGGCCAATGCCGATAAAATTAAGATTGTTACAGCTGCAGAAGCTGAGGCAGAAAAAGATCGCCTGCATGGTGTTGGTATTGCTCAACAGCGTAAGGCAATTGTCGATGGTTTGGCAGAATCAATTCAGGAACTAAAGCTGGCTAATGTCGGGATGACAGAAGAGCAGATTATGTCTATTCTGTTGACTAACCAATATCTTGATACTCTAAATCAGTTTGCGGCAGCCGGCAATCAAACCCTCTTTCTTCCTAGCAAACCTGATGGAGTAGAGGATATTCGCACTCAAGTTCTATCAGCTTTGAAAGCCAAATAAATGCAAAAACTGTCTTTTCCAGACAAGGAATGCCCCATTAAAACCGGTACTTTTTTGTCTGGAAATATTAGTTCAAAAACTTAAGATAAAAAGCCTGCTTCTTTAATAGAAGTCAGGCTTTTTGTATTTTGCGGCTCTGTTTCGAACTGGCAATGTGGGAAGCCCCACCGAGACAGAAATCGTTTTTAGAAAGAGAAAATTTAATCCCTATAGTGAGCATGAGTTTCTACCTAGTCAGCTTGTTTTAGCCTCAGTCATTTTTAGAAAAAATCTAAAGTAGCCATAGCTTACATATACAACACTTAGAACTGCGATAATTGCCTGGCCATCAGCTAAAATTCTGAAAAAAAGGTGATTGACAGCGAGTTCAGCCAGACTCAGCCGCAGGGCCAGAGCCGTGTTGACGAGGGGAAATGTCACTGAAGCATATAGCGGGGTAAAGTTTTGGGTTAGAATTTTAGGGAGCCTAACTAAAACCAAAGCATAGAGAAACTGTGCTAAGAGGGTGAGACCGATAACGAAGAAACGATTAGGATGCAGGCTTAGATTTAAGTAAGATGTCAGCAAGAGAGAAGTGGGGGCTGCTAAAATAATCAAAGTCGGATAGTATGCCTTTTCGATACCAAACCGTAAGAGACGGTAAAAAATCACCGGCATCAGCAGGAGATATCCAATGACAGCGCCGACCCAAATCCACCAGCCTGCCGTTATTGCCGGAAAAAGGGGCGGAACGGTACTAGCTGCTGCAATCCCTACATAGACAATTACCCAACTGGGATAAACCAAAGCTAAGTTTCGGGAGAGAACAAATTTAAAGCTAAAAGCGGCAATATAAAGGAGATAAAGCATTAGAACTAACAGCCATAAAATCCAGCGAATTGCGATATTAAAGGGACTGGCGTTCACCAGAAATGATAAAGCCATCAACAGGGCTGCAAAGACAGAAGCAGTGACCGGAGAGGAAAATTCTTTTCTCAGATTCTCTCTGGTCATCACTAGGCGTAAGAAGAGAAGGACTAACAGCGGTAAGGTAAATCCAAAAATCCAGGATCTGACAGGCGGATAAATCACAGCGAGCAGGTTGCCCAGAGCTGTTATGCCTAAAATCAGTCCTGCCAATGCTAAGGGGATTTTTTTGATGAAATGAACCATAGACCCTCCTTTAACTCAGATAAAAAGAGGGGCAGCATTTAACTAACACTGTCCCTGCCGGCTTATAAAAATTAATGAGCTAAAATGTGCCGCAGCTGCACAGCGCTCGGGGAGACAATAGGCAGGAAAGCTCCTTCATTCCAGCGCCGGATAAAGCTGGAAGAAGAATGGCGGAAGTAGCTTTGCCCGCCGCCAGACTGCAATTCTAGTAAAAGACTTGTAGACACTAAATCTACGATATCAATCCGCAGCTGAAAAAGCTCTTTAGGGTGCTCAACAAAATAATGTTCTTTGTTTAAGCCGAAATAGAGGGTGCTTTTCAGCCGCCTCAGCCGATCCAGCGCATCGGTATAGTCTTTAGTTAAAACTGAACGGCCTTTATCTAGACTTTGTTCCACTTCAGCCAATGCCCGCTCTGTTAAGCCGAACCCCATACCGAATTGAAACCCCAGAAAAGCTGGCCGTGTCTGAGCCAAAAAGTCTTGGGCATCATAAGATAGAATCCAACGTTTATCCAGCAGCACCCTGTCAAAAGTCAATGCTGCTGTATTAGATCCTTGAAGCGCTACAAATTCCAAATCTTCTGAACGTTTTAAACCATCAGTCTCTGAAGGAACTGCCACAATGATTGGCTTTTGGCTGCTATTTTCAAAACCAGCCGCAAAGACTGCCACAAAACGATCAGAACGCAGATTCGTCACCCAGGGCAGCCGACCTTGCAAATAGTAATTATCTCCTTTTTCGATAACAGTGACATTGAGTTCTTCGATGGCGGATAAGAATTTAACCGCATTGGACAGTCCTGTTCCGGCAGCGCGCTGTCCTGTTATGAGTTCAGATAGCCAGACAGTACGTGGGTAGGGATTGCTGCTTGCTAAAATATTTTCGATAAAGGTTCTGTGTCCCCAAGAAATAAAGGTGGCAGTCAGTGACTGTTTACCTAATTCTGTTAAGGCTTCAATGACAGCTGATTGGTTTCCTCCGCTACCTCCCAGTTCTTTTGGGACACCGATTTTAAAGACCCCTTCCTTAGCAATGCGCTCCAGCAGGCTGTCAGCCAATGTTCCAGAGTTTTGGTCCAGTTCTTCTGCATGATTTTCCAGCCAGGTCGTAAATTCTTTTGAAAATGCTGTCATACTCGTTCTCTCTTTTTAACCATTTCTTTATAAAGCATAAGGCTGTAATTCAGGATTGATTGGGGTATTGATCAGATTGTTGGCATAATTGCACAAAGTAGCGAGGCTGACGCCGAGCACGACATCCAGAGCGTTTTCCCGACTGTAGCCTGCCGCAAAGAAATCATCTAAGGCTTGGTCGCCGACCTTACCTTTGTTATGGATAACAGCCAAGGTAAATTTAACCAGCGTATTGAGCTTAGGATCGCTGTCAATTGGTGTTCCTTTACGGAGTGCCTCCAGAACATCTTGGGGAATTTTGACCTGCTTAATGGAAACTGCAGTATGTCCGGCAACACAAAAGGCACAGCCATTGGCTACAGCTGCTGTAATCTGAACAGCTTCGCGTTCAGTTGCAGTCAGGCTGGTTCGGCGGTTAATAGCCCCAACTGTCTGGTAGGTTTCCAAGGCAGTCGGTGAATTAGCTAAAAGACCGATAAGATTCGGAATATAACCACCATTATTTTTTTTGACAGCCGTCAGATTTTCTTTGAGATTTTCTGGGGCACTTTCAATTGTATGAATAGGGAATTTAGCAGACATAAGTTCTCTCCTTTTAAATAAAGATACAAAGCCCGTTAAAAACGCAAAAGGAAAATAGGGGACTGACTGACGAATCACCAGATTCTAAGTCAGGACATCTTTTTCCCGCAGCGTTTAGGGCGTGTTCAATTCAACAAGATACAAAGCCCGTTAAAAGAGCAAAGCAAAAATGGCGGTAAGCCAGAAATCTTTGATTTCGTAGGCGCCCCCCTGCCAGAACGACTAGAAGGGTGCGGTCGACTGTTAAGGCGACAAAGCCTTCAGACGTTTACGGCTGGCGGTAAGCCAGAAATCTTTGATTTCGTAGGCGCCCCTCTGCCAGAACGACTAGAAAGGTGCGGTCGACTGTTAAGGCGACAAAACCTTCAGACGTTTACGGCTGACTAGCAATGAAATCAGTGCAGATGAACCATCCCTTTTGCTTATCTTTTAGGGACCTCCAAAAAAATTGATTGCCATTATCTTAACATCTCAATGGATTTTTGCATAATCTAAATTTTTTATGGCTGGTTATAAGAGTGATTTATGTAAAAACGGATTTTAAAAAGATATCCCAATCTTGGTCAGAATGTGTTTGTTTGGACCACTGCTGCTGCCCAGCAGTAGCAGTCTTTCAGCAAAAACAGCAGCTGATACCAGCTTTTTAGAAAGAAAACAGGTTGTTGTTGCTTTTAGAACTTGAGCTAATATGACTAAAAAAGTATGTCTGCTGATGATTAACGATAATTTTAAAAAAATAACTTTTATTTTTAATAATTTTAAAGTTGATTTTCATAATATTTAAGGTTATACTGGAATGAGAGAGAAGGTGACGGTATGAGAGACGAAAATATCCCATCTTGGCTGCTTGAGTTGGAGCCGGAAGATTATGAGTTTATGCATCGCTTTATTCTCACTTCAGGTTCTTTGAAAAAAATGGCAAAGGAGTACGGGGTTTCTTATCCGACTATTCGCCTGCGCCTTGACCGATTGATTCAGAGAGTCTCCGTCAAATCTAAGAAGGAGGGCTATATCAGCCTAATCAAGGATTTGGCTTTGGAGGATGAGATAAGCTTTGAGGCCGCCAAGAAATTGATTGCTGCCTACCGTAAAGAAAGGAAGGAGGTAGAACCATGAGAATGTTGATTGTACTGCTGGCTGCTGTTTTATTTTTTGCAGAATGGTTCGTTATTCGTTATACAGGGATAAATAAGTGGCTGCCTTTATTAGGAAGCTGTCTGTTTGCTTTACCTTTATCACTGTTTTTAGGTGTGCATTTAGTTTATCTGCCTCTCCTGATGATGTTCCTAGCTTTAGCCGGCTGTGAACTGGAAGACTGGCTTAAGCGCTACCTGCGTCAGAAAAAGCTGTCAGAATTGCAGCGTTCTGAATTAAAAGACTTATAAGCCTGCTGTGATTGCAGTAAAAAACCAGAAAGCCTGTTGCTTTCTGGTTTTCTCATATATGAGAGCCTATTTTTATTTTAAAAAGCGTTTAAGAAAAGCTTTGGTCCGTTCTTCCTTAGGATTTTCAAAGATTTGCTGAGGTGTACCCTCTTCGGCAATGACACCTTGGTCCATGAAAATAACCCGGTCAGAGACATCCTTGGCAAATTCCATCTCATGAGTCACAATAATCATTGTCAGGCCTGATTTAGCAAGATCCTGCATGGTTTTTAGGACTTCACCGACCATTTCCGGATCCAGTGCCGATGTGGGTTCATCAAAGAGCATTGCTTCTGGATCAACTGAAAGAGCACGGGCGATAGCTACTCTCTGCTTTTGACCTCCTGAGAGCTGCTTAGGTTTGGCTTTCCAGTATTGCTCAGTCATTCCCACTTGATTTAAGTTCTTCTTAGCAATCTTTTCGGCCACACTGCGGTCGCGTTTTAAGACAGTGGTCTGAGCGACAGTGGCATTTTCAAGGACATTCAGATTTTCAAAGAGATTAAAGGACTGAAAAACCATTCCCAGTTTTTCCCGAAAGAGGTTTAGGTTATAGCCTTTTTCTAAGACATTTTGATTGTGAAAAAGAATTTGTCCGGCTGTCGGTTCTTCCAAAAGGTTGATAGAACGCAGGAGCGTTGATTTTCCAGAACCTGAAGAACCGATAATGGAGATGACTTCCCCTTTGTTGACCGCCAAGGAGATGTCTTTGAGTACCTCGTTTTTCCCGAAGGATTTTTTCAAATGTTTGATTTCTAAAATCGTATCCGTCATTAGTGGCTTTCTCCTTCGATAGTGGTGTAATTGTCTTGATCCAAACGGTTTTCAATATAGCGCAGAATACGTGTCACAGTAAAGGTCAGGACGAAGTAAATGGCAGCGATAATGGTAAAGGTTTGGAAGTATTGGTAAGTCTGAGTTGCCACAGTATTTCCGGAGAAATACAGCTCAACGACAGAGATAACATTTAATACTGAGGTGTCTTTAATATTGATGACAAACTCATTGCCGGTTGCCGGCAGGATGTTGCGGATAACTTGAGGCAGGACGATTTTCCGCATGGTCTGGCCGTGAGAAAAACCAAGAGCGGTAGCTGCCTCGAACTGTCCTTGGTCAACGGCAAAAATACCGCCCCGGACAATTTCACTCATGTAGGCACCCGTATTGATTGAAACGATAAAAATGGCTGCCAATGTACGGTCGATAGAAAGACCAAAAGCCTGAGCTGTTCCGTAATAGATAACCATAGCCTGAACAATCATCGGGGTTCCGCGGAAAATTTCAATGTAGACGGTTAGCAGCCAGCCAAAAGCTTGCTGCAGGAAGGCCAGAAAACGGTTGGCAGCCAGCGGAGCCGTACGGTAAACACCGATTAAAAGGCCGATAATGAGGCCGGCGACAGTCCCGATAATCGAAATTAACAGAGTAATTCCCGCTCCGCGCAGGAACTGCTGCCAGTTATTTTGGACAATGGTCCAGACTTGCTGGAAGAAGGAAGGTGTTTCGCCTTCTTCTGCTGTTTCGGCAGGCTGCTGCTCGATCATCTGATCCATCAGATCCAGCCGTTCTTCTTCAGATATCCCCGCCAAAATATCATTGACCTGTGCCAGTGTTTGACTGTCGTCCTTACGCAGACCAACAGCGATAGCAGTATCAGATTCGGAAGTTTCAAACCCCTGTCCTTCGGGGAAGGCAATCATTTTGTATTTACTGCTGGCCGCTTCTGCAGTACGGGCTTCCGGACGTTCTGAGATATAGCCATCTATGACGTCGGCTGAAAGAGCCTGCCGCATTTGGGAGAAGTCTCCCATAGCAGTTTGCTCGGAAACATTTGGAATCTGACTGATTAAGTTAACCAGATAATTCCCCTGCTGGGCAGTGATTTTAGCATTTGCGAAGTCATCTAAGCTTTTAGCTTCAGCATACTCTCCGTCAGCAGCAACCACAATAACCGGTTCACTGGTATAATAGCTGTCTGAGAAGGTAATCTCTTTTTTACGCTCTTCTGTCGGGCTCATACCTGCAGCAATCATGTCGATTTTTCCAGATGTCAGCGCCGGAATAAGGCCTGTCCAGGAAGTTTTAACGACGAGCAGCTCTTTGTTTAAAGATTGGGCGATTTTTTTAGCAATCTGCACATCGTAACCATTGGCATATTGGTTGGTTCCTTCAATTGGAACAGCACCTCCGCTGTCATCGTCCTGTGTCCAGTTAAAAGGCGCATAAGCGGCTTCCATACCGACACGCAAATAGTCATCTGCCTTGATCCTCGTCAGACCTCCAAAGGATATGAGAAGGACAGCAAACAGGCTTAAAAATATCTTCTTCATCGAGGGCTCCTATTTTTATTTATACAACTACCATTTTACAAAAAATAGACCTGCATTTCAATGTTCTTTACCTATAAATAGTATAATGATACATTTTTATGATAAAATAATAGGATAAGAAAGGGGGAGATGATGAAAAAGTTTTGGCTAATGTTTGTGCTCCTGCTGCTTAGTTTTGGCTTTACACAGGCTGCTGCAGCCGCAGATGTGGATTACAGTATTACCAGCTATACCGGCGACTTAGTAGTTAATGAAGATAACAGTGCTGATTTTACTCAAACTATTGTTTACCACTTTGATTCCTATTACAATGGTCAAGTTGTTACTTTAGGTGAGGCCGGCAACATGCCGGAAGGTTTTTCCGTTGGGGACAGTCCCGATATAGAGGTCTATAATGACGGAGTTTATACCGATATTGACAATATATCAGTCAGCAACTTAGGTGATGGCTATGAGGTGAAAATCTATAATTCCGGTTTTAGCGGCAGTGAAGTTAGACTGGTAATCCATTGGCAGCTCTATAATATCTTATACAAATACCAAGATGTTGCTGAGCTCAATTGGGTCCCAATCAGTGACTGGGATGTGACGCTTCACAATGTCCAGTTCAGGATCAAAACAGCAAAAAAGACCGCTGACAGTCAGCTGTGGGCGCACCAGGGTTACTTTAAACCGGTGCCTGAGGTTAATGCAAAGGACGGCAGCTATACTGTGTCTGCCGGCAGTGTTACTTCTAAGCTTGAGCTGCACGCCTATTGGGATAAGGAAGTCATCAGCACAGCGATAGAAAAAAATGAAGCCGGCAGGGAACAGATTATCGCTCAAGAAAAAAGTATTTCTCGGATGAGTCGCTTTTTAAACATCTTCTTTGCTTATTTGCTGCCAAGTGTTTTTCTTCTTTATTTAGGCTATGTTTTTTGGAACTTTAGAGGCCTGAGAAAGAAGTTGAACCGCTACCAGCGTTCCGACCGCAAAGTCAGACTGTACGAGGTGCCTGAAGATTTATCACCACTGGTTCTGACGCAAAATATTTTTGGAAGCAGTTTTTACCGGCTGAGCCCCACACGGATTAAGAAAAAATCAGATATTCGTTTTGAAAATCTGGTGCAGGCTGTCTTGCTGGACTTGATTGATAGAAAAAATATAGTGCTGACGAAAGAAGATGGGACATTGTACTTAACAGTCAGTGACTTAAACACATTAAGCGATGAAGAGGTCGTTTTTCTTGATATGGCCTTTGGCAATGAGACTAAACTGGCCTTGAATGAACTGTTTTCAGCTTATCAGTATGACCATAAAGCTACCCTTAAGCAGCTGAAAAAGAAGTATAAAGGAGAAAAACTGGAAAAGGCAGTCCGTAAAGCTTCTAGGGAAGTATTAAGTGCGATTAACACTAAAAGCAGGGAAATCTCAGATAGTGTTTTAGAGCATATCAAAGAAGACCAGCTTGTTTCTCCTTACCGATCTTTAGAGAGAGGAGAAGAAAAGCAGCTCGACAGAATGTTAGGCTCTGTCCTGCTGTTAGCTGTGCTTTCGTTAGGGATAGCGGTTTATTTGATATTTAAGTTAAATCTTTTTTCTGCCATTTATGCTGTTTTGCTGCTCATTGCAGTCTGCCTGTATCTTTATTTTTACAGCAGCTCAAGAAAGTATTACAGACTAGGGGTCCTGACAGAGAAAGGCGGAGAAAGAGTTTACTACTGGCATAGCTTTAGAAATATGATTGCTAATATTGAATCTTTTGATCGGGCAGACATAGAGAGTGTCGTTGTTTGGAATCGTCTTTTAGTTTATGCGACCCTTTTTGGTTATGCTAAAAGAGTAGAACATTATCTAAAGATTCACCAGATTCATTCGCTCGGTGCACTTTCGCAAGTACCGTCTACCGATTTTCACTATTTGCTTGGACTCTCGACAGCCCACCTTGTTCAAACGTCCTCCAATGCTGTCAGTTCATCGAATTTTTCAGTTTCTTCCGGCAGTTCCGGAAGCTTTAGCGGCGGTGGCTTTTCCGGCGGCGGCGGAGGAGGAGGTGGAGGTGCTTTTTAGGCCGCCTTCTTGGGACAAAAGCAGCAGAAGAACCGATTATTCGTGAAACGTCTTTTTTGCCATCAAAAAGTTATAAAGGAGTATTATGTTTATTATTGAGTTATTGAAGGCTATCTTTTACGGCATTATCGAAGGGATTACCGAGTGGCTGCCGATTTCAAGCACTGGACATCTGATTTTAGTACAGGAATTTGTTAGGTTCAACCAAAGCAAAGACTTTGTGGATATGTTCAATATTGTTATTCAGCTGGGAGCTATTTTGGCGGTAATTGTCATCTATTTTCAGCGTCTCAACCCTTTCCAGCCCGGAAAAACAGCGCGCCAAGTCCAAATTACTTGGCAGCTTTGGGCTAAAGTTGTTTTGGCCTGCATTCCTTCGGCCATTTTTGGCTTGCTGCTGGATGATTGGATGGAAGCTCACTTCTATAATTTCGTTGTTGTAGCCTTTATGCTTATTCTCTACGGTGTCGCTTTTATATGGATTGAGAAACGTCGCCAAAATGTAGAGCCAGAGGTGACCAGTTTGGCGCGTATGCCCTACCGGACAGCCTTTTATATCGGCTGTTTTCAGGTTCTTAGTATCGTTCCTGGGACCAGCCGTTCCGGAGCAACGATTTTAGGGGCAATTTTGCTGGGGACCAGCCGCTCTGTTGCAGCTGATTTCACCTTCTTTTTAGCTATTCCCACGATGTTTGGCTACAGCGGTCTGAAAGCTGTTAAATTCTTTATTGACGGCAATACATTAGCCTTCAGCCAGCTGATTATCCTGCTGGCAGCCAGTGTAACAGCTTTTATTGTCAGTCTGTACGCTATTCGTTTTCTGACTGATTATGTCAAGAAACATGATTTCACTATTTTTGGCCAATACCGGATTGTTCTGGGCTTCATCCTGCTGGTTTATTGGCTGCTGACTTTAGCAGTATAAAATAAGTTGTAACCAAAAAATCCGGAACTTTTGTTCCGGGCTTTTTTTATCAAGATACAAAGCCCGTTAAAAGAGCAAAGCAAAAATGGCGGTAAGCCAGAAATCTTTGATTTCGAAGGCGCACCCCTGCCAAGACGACTAGAAGGGTACGGTCGGCTGTTAAGACGACAAAGCCTTCAGACGTCTACGGCTGTAACTAGGTAACGGTACAGATTTCCAGCCCCCTCACTCTCCCTTTTCTGGGTTCGGGCTGAAATCATCCACTGGATGATTTCACTGCACAACTCTTAGGGCGTGTTCAGTTCAACAGAGTCACGGACAACCAACTCAACTGGCAGGGTATAGGTTTTGCCCAAGGTATTGGAGTGGTCGAAAAGGTAAAGAAGTTTTTCAACGCTGAGATGGGCCAATTGTTCAATATTCTGCCGAATCGAAGAGAGACTGGGGGAAGCATATGCAGCAGCTGGAATGTCATCAAAACCAATTAGTTGAATGTTTTTAAGAGAGCGTTTGTGCCTGGACAGAAGTGAGAGAAATTCTAAGGCCAGAAAATCATTGAGGGCAAAAATGCCGTCAATATCCGGATGTGCATCCAAAAAACGAAGAACAGCCTCTTGCGAATCGCTCCTGTGGGGATCAAAAAACAGCTGATGCTGATCGGCTCGAAAGGCTATATGGTGCTCTGCCAGAGCCTCTTTAAACCCTTTCAGGCGGTTGGTTTTGGAAGAGGATTTTCTTTGATGGGTCAGCAGTAAAGGGTGCTGGCAGCCATGTGCCAGTAGATAGCCAGTCGCTTGATAAGCACCGTCAAAGTGATCAGAGGCGATAAAAATAGTTTCTGAGAGTTTATCTGGCTGGCGGTCAATGCAGACATAAGGAATGTGTTTGCCTGATGATGAATGAAAGGAAAATTTTTCAGAACCGGAAATAATAATGAGGCCGTCCACGCCCTTACTGTCCAGCATTTTTAAATAAGAGGCTTCTTTTTCGGCACTTCGGGCGGTATTGCAGATAATGGTAGAATAGCCTAAGGCAAACAGTTCCTGTTCAATTAACTCAGTTATTTTTGAAAAGAAATAGTTGGTAATATCAGGGATAATGATGCCGATAGTATAAGAACGGTTCATTCGCAAACTTTTAGCACTGTAGTTCATACGGTAACCGGTTTCTTCAATGACCTTTAAAACTTTTTGACGCGTTTCGTCAGAAAAACGGCCGTTGTTATTAATCACACGTGAAACCGTTGCGACAGAAACGCCGCTCAGTTCAGCAATATCTTTAATAGAGTACTTAGCCATAATACCTCATGTAATACTTTATTTTTTAAAAGGCCTTGACAGCCTTTTTTGGAAGTGCTAACATAGTAGCCAGAAAGGTAATCGATTACCCTTCGCTTAAATCCTATTATAGCGTTAAATTTTATTTTTTTCAAGCTTGAGTAAACGTTTACCTGAAGCTTGGATTATTTCTTTTTGCAGAATGAGTAAACGTTTACTCATAGAAAGGAGGTCTTTATGACGATGCTGCTTTGCCCCTCAATGATGTGTGCAGATTTTGCCAATCTGGAGCAGGAAACACGCGAATTGGAAGAAGCGGGCTTTGACATTTTTCATATGGATATTATGGATGGAGACTTTGTCCCAAATTTTGGTATGGGACTTCAGGATTTTGAACTCATTAGAAAAACAACAAATCGATTAGTCGATGTCCATTTAATGATTCAAAATCCAGGAAAGTATGTTGACAAATTTGCGGACTTGGGGGCGGATATTATTTATGTCCACGTTGAGGCCGATCAGCAAATCACAAGAACCTTGGAGGAGATTTGCAGGAAAGGGAAAAAGGCAGGAATTGCTGTCAACCCTGGAACTTCGGTTGAGACGATAAAGGTGTTGCTGCCCTTAGTTGATTATATTATGGTCATGACAGTCAACCCTGGTTTTGCCGGACAAAAGTATTTAGACTTTGTGGATGAAAAAATCGATCATTTGCTGAGATTGGCCGATAACTATCATTATAAAGTGATGGTTGACGGGGCTATTTCTCCTGAAAGGATAAGAGTACTAAGCAGTAAGGGAGTGACAGGTTTCGTTCTTGGGACGTCTGCTCTCTTTGGACAGGACAAATCTTACCTGGAAATTGAAAAAGAGTTGAGGAGGTTATCAAAATGAAGTTAGCTATTGGAAGTGACCATGTCGGTTTTGAACTAAAAAAAGTTATTATCGAGTATTTAGCAGAACTCGGGTATGATGTTGCTGATTTCGGCCCTGATTCTGACAAACGCACTGATTATCCCCTTTACGGACAAAAAGTCGCTCAGGCGGTTGCAGCAGGTGATTTTGATTTAGGAATTCTGATTTGCGGAACGGGAGTCGGAATCTCCATTTCAGCTAATAAAGTAAAGGGGATTCGTGCGGTAGTCTGCAGTGAACCCTATTCTGCCAAACTGTCGCGGGAACATAATAATACAAATATTTTAGCATTTGGGTCCCGGGTTGTTGGTTCGGAGCTGGCCAAAATGATTGTTAAGGAATGGCTGGCCGCAGAATTCGAAGGTGGCCGGCACGCCAAACGTGTTGAGATGATAAAGGCAATTGAAGAAAAGACCAATGAGGAGGGCTAGTCATGGACAAATACACTGAGCTGGCTGAACAAATCATTTCAGGCATCGGAGGCAGGGCTAACATTGCCGCCCTTACTCACTGTGCAACAAGACTGCGCTTTAATTTAAAAGACCGTGCAAAAGCTTCGAAAACGATTATTTCAGATTTAGATGGTGTTATTGACGTTATTGAGAGCGGCGGACAGTTTCAAGTTATTATCGGAAATGAGGTAGCTCAAGTTTTTGACGCTGTCCAGAAAGTTACAGGAATGTTAGGTGAGAAAATAGATGTTGTAGAAAAAGAGGACTTAAAGGTGAAAACAAAAATAACCGATAAGCTCATTGAGCTGGTTACTGGGATTTTTACTCCGATTTTGCCTGTCCTTATCGGTGGTGGTATGGTTAGAGCACTTCTAATGATCGCTACCACTTACTTTGGTTTATCAGAAGAGAGCGGCAGTTATATTGTCCTGAATGAAATTTATATAGCTGTATATTCATTTTTACCAATTTATCTTGGGTTTGCTGCTGCTCAAAAATTTAGAGCTAATCCTTATGTTGCCGCAGCAGTTTCTTTAGCGATGGTCAGCAGCACTATTCAAACCAGTGTGCAGAGTGACATAGGACTTACACTGTTTGGGATAAAAATGCAGTTTCCAACACAAGGCTACGGCTCATCGGTCATCCCGATTATTATAACAATCTACTTTATGGCAAAATTGGAAGCTTTATGTACGAAATATATCCATGCGACAGTTAAGAATATTCTGACACCACTGATTACTTTGGTTATAACTATTCCATTGATGTTTTTAATTATTGGTCCGATTGCAAGTTATCTTCAAGATTTATTAGGAACTGCCTATACTTGGATTTATAATTTGAACCCTGCTTTGTGTGGTGTCGTCTTAGGCGGAGCATGGCAGATTCTTGTTGTATTTGGGCTGCACTGGGGTATTGTTCCGCTTGGACAAATTAATCTAGCTATGTATGGCAGAAATACCATTAATGCAGTAACAGGTCCGAGTAACTGGTCACAAGCTGGTTCAGCCTTAGGTGTAGCTTTGAGAACTCGGAATAAAAAGATAAGGGAAACAGCTTTGTCAGCTGCTATTACCGGTTTTTTCTCTATTACAGAACCATCAATTTACGGCGTTAACTTAAAATATAAAAGACCATTCTATATTGCAGTGGCAGTCAGTGCTATCTCAGGTGGGATTGCTGGCTATGTTAATGCTGCAGCCTTGGCTGGAGGCCCTGTAGGAATACTTTCTTTCCCATTATTTATTGGTGAAGGTTTTATCGGATTCTGCTTTGCTATGGTTTTTGCCTTTGTTGGTTCAGCAGTGTTGACATATTTTTTGGGATATGATAACCAGAATGACTAAAGGAGCAGTGTAATGAACAGTGTTACAAGATTAATTAGCGCAACAGGGTCAGATTTTAAAAAATTCTCCCCGATGGACTTAAAGGAATCCATTCGAAAATCTGAGGGACGTGTTATTATGGGGCAACACCTTTTGTTTGATAGTAAAGGTTTGGTAAGAGGGGTGACAAATTCAGAAGTCATGTTTGCATTTGGTGCAGATATGGTTATGCTTAACACGATGGACTTAGACGTTGAAAGTCATAATTTGGGTTTGCAAGGTTTAAGCTACCAGGAGCTTAAACAACGCTGCAAAAGACCGATTGGGATATATATGGGGTGTCCTAAAAAAGGCTTTTCGACAGCTGACAAGAATAAGCTATATCGTGTTGAAGGTATGTTATGCACGCCTAATCATGTTGAAAAATGTGTTCAAATGGGTGTTGATTTTATCGTATTAGGAGGCAACCCCGGCTCTGGAACGTCTATTAAGGATGTTGTTGACTGTACAAGGTGGATTAAAGAAAAATATGGTAATCAGCTATTTGTTTTTGCAGGTAAATGGGAGGATGGTACCACTGAACCGGTTTTAGGAGACAGTCTTGCGAATTTTCAAGGACGTGATGACAAAGAAATTATTAAAAAACTGATTGACGCCGGTGCAGATTGCATTGATTTGCCTGCTCCGGGTTCACGCCAGGGTATAAGTGTTGACCATATTCAAGAATTGGTACAGTTTATACATACTTATAAATCGGGAACCTTAGCGATGGTCTTTTTAAATAGTTCTGTTGAAGGATCTGATTCAGATACTGTCAGACTAATTGCATTAAAAATGAAAGAAACGGGTGCAGATATTCATGCCATTGGCGATGGCGGTTTTTCCGGCTGCTCTTCGCCTGAAAATATTTACCAGCTGAGCGTTTCTATAAAAGGCCGCCCCTATACTTATTTTAGAATGGCTTCTGTCAATAAATAAGATTGTTTTAAATAAAAAGTCAAGTCAATGATACTGTCTAGGGAAGCACTTTTTCTTGTGAAACCAGTTTCATATTTTACAGAGGAACTGGTTTATCCCGCCCTTACTCACACTCACTGTGCAGTAAGATTTATGATATGTGTAAGCTTTTAAGCTTTGAGAGCTGTTTCATTTCTGACAGTCTTGTAATGTTTTTTATCTTAAAATTGAAAAAAGGATAGATTTCCTGTATAATAAAGGGACTACTTGACATAGAGGCAAAGATAAGTATGGAAATGAAACAGATAAGTGAGACAACCTTAAAAATCACCATCAGTATGGACGATTTAGAAGAACACGGAATGGAATTAAAAGATTTTTTGATTCCTCAGGAAAAGACAGAAGAGTTTTTCTATACGATTATGGATGAACTGGATTTACCGGATAACTTTAAGGATACGGGTATGCTGAGCTTTCGCGTGACTCCGCGAAAAGATCAGATTGATGTTTTTGTTACTAAATCAGATTTAAACAAAGATATTAATTTCGAAGATTTGGCAGAATTCGGGGATGTATCGCAGATGACGCCGGAAGATTTTTTCAAAACTTTAGAGAAGTCAATGCGGGAAAAAGGGGACACTGAAGCCCATGAAAAGTTGGAAAAGATTGAAGAGATGATGGAGCAGACTGCGGATTCAGTTCTAAACGAAAGCAAAGCAGGCGAAAGGGATGCCGGAGAACAGGAACCGGGGGACTATATTCACTATGTGCTCGACTTTCCGAGTTTGGAAGCTGCTGTTGCCTTTTCAAAAACAGTTGACTTTGATATTGAAGCGTCTGAATTTTATAAAGAAGGGGAGACCTATCACTTAGCTGTTCTTCTTAATCTGGTCCATAAACCCAGCTATTACGCTAATTTGGTGCATGCCCGCCTGCTGGAGCATGCCTGGCAGGGGACTAAAACACGGGCTTATCTGCAGGAGCATGGAGTGGAACTGTTAATGGCTGATGCGGTTCAGCAGCTGCAAATGATTGAGTTGGTATAGTATGTTTCCATTTACGATTGAATTTGTTTTGGTTTTAATTGCTGCTTTTTTGATATCCTTGATTGCGACTCCGTTTGTCCGCTTTCTGGCTTTTAGGGTCGGGGCTGTCGATAATCCTAATGCCAGACGTATTAATAAAGTTCCAATGCCAAGCAGCGGCGGTCTTGCTATCTTTCTTTCTTTCCTGATAGCAAGCCTGCTGCTCATGCCCTTGGTCATCAAAACCGAAATCTGGGGTGTTTCTTATTTTGATTATATTCTGCCCGTGGTTGCTGGGGCTTCTTTAATTATTGTTACCGGTCTTTTTGATGATATTTATGAATTAAATCCTAAAACGAAAATGACAGGCATAGTGCTGGCAGCCATTATGATTTGGGCTTTTACCGATTTTAGATTTAATAGCTTTAAAATCCCCTTTGGCGGGCCTTTGTTAGAATTTGGCCCTGTTTTGACATTTATACTGACTGTTTTGTGGATTGTTTCTATAACGAATGCCATAAATCTTATTGACGGTTTAGATGGTTTGGTCAGCGGTGTTGCCATTATCAGCCTGCTGACTATGTCTGTTGTTTCTTATTTTTTTCTGCCTGAGACAGATTTTTTCTTAACACTGACGATTTTAGTGCTTATTATGGCCATCGCCGGTTTCTTTCCCTATAATTACCACCCGGCTATTATTTATTTAGGGGATACAGGGGCTCTCTTTATTGGTTTTATGATTGGTGTTTTGTCGCTTCAGGGCTTGAAAAATTCTACAGCTGTTGCTGTGGTAACACCAGTAATTATTTTAGGAGTACCAATCATGGATACTGCTGTTGCCATTATCCGCCGTAAACTATCCGGCCGTCCGATTTCCGAAGCAGATAAGATGCATCTGCATCATCGCCTGCTGGCTATGGGTTTTACCCACCGAGGGGCAGTTTTGGTTGTTTATGGCATCGCCCTGCTCTTCTCCTTGATTTCCTTGCTTTTAAATGTATCCAGCCGCTGGGGCGGGGTATTGCTTTTAATCGGTGCTGCCTTTGCTTTGGAAATCTTTATTGAAGGCTTGGAAATTTGGGGTCCGGGACGGACGCCCTTGTTCAATATTCTGGCCTTTATCGGCAACAGTGACTATCGGCAGGCTTCCATCAAAGGCTGGCAGGAAAAATGGCAGAAGGTGAAAAAAAGAAGGAAATAGAGAAAACTCTCAATCAGCACTGATATATGATAAAGCACTCTTGGACTGTTCAGCCTGCCGGGCTTTAGTCTAAAGGGTGCTTTAAGACTTTGTAGGACCTCAGGAAAGAAGGATAAGTCTTACTGATAGCAGCTTCTTTAAAATTTTGCTATAATGATTCTGAACTATGCTGAAGGTGAGTTGCAAAACGATAAAACCTGCTTTAATCGGGCGTTTAGAGGGCTCACTTTGACATTAAATAATTAAAAGGAGTCGACTCATGTCTGTGCTTGAGATAAAAAATCTTCATGTTTCTATTGAGGATAAAAAAATTTTAAAAGGGGTTAACCTGACGCTTAAAACAGGAGAAATTGCTGCGATTATGGGGCCTAACGGAACTGGGAAATCAACGCTTTCTGCTGCAATTATGGGCAATCCCAGCTATGAAGTAACCGAAGGTGAGATTCTTCTTGATGGCGAAAATCTTTTAGAACTGGAAGTGGACGAACGCGCCCGCAGAGGTATTTTTTTAGCTATGCAGTATCCATCAGAAATTCCTGGGATTACTAATGCTGAATTTATCCGTGCCGGCATGAATGCAGGTAAAGCAGACGAGGAAAAAATCAGTGTCCGCGATTTCATTGCTAAACTTGATGAAAAAATGGAGCTTTTAGGAATGAAGGAAGAGATGGCGGAGCGCTATCTCAATGAAGGTTTTTCAGGAGGGGAGAAAAAACGCAATGAGATTTTGCAGCTTCTCATGCTGGAACCGAAATTTGCTCTTCTGGATGAAATCGATTCAGGTTTAGATATCGATGCGCTGAAGGTCGTTTCTAAGGGTGTCAATGCCATGCGCGGAGATGATTTTGGGGCTATGATTATCACGCACTATCAGCGGCTCCTAAATTACATTACGCCGGATGTTGTTCATGTGATGATGGATGGCCGGGTTGTGCTCTCTGGAGATGCCCAACTGGCTGTTCGTCTGGAAAAAGAAGGCTATGCCAACATTGCTGAAGAGCTGGGACTTAAGTATGAAGAAGAAGCATAAAGTCATTGACTTTTCTGCTGCCAGCATAAGGAGGGAAAAGTGACAAAAGAATCCATTTTAAACTTCTCACAAGCTAAGGCTGAGCCAGTCTGGCTGCAGGAACGCCGCTTAGCTGCCTTAGCAAAGATTGATCAACTGGAACTGCCAAAGATTGAACGTGTTAAATTTCACCGTTGGCATTTAGGAGACGGCACAATTGCTGAAAGCGAATACTCGGGAGCAGTTCCGGATTTCACAGCACTTGGTCAGAACCCTAAACTGGTTCAGGTTGGGACACAGACTGTCTTGGAACAGCTGCCGGCTGATCTGCTTGAACAAGGAGTTGTTTTTACTGATTTTCATTCGGCTCTTGCTGAGATTCCGCAAGTGATTGAAAAGTATTTCGGAACAGCTCTGAAATATGATGAAGATAAGCTGGCTGCTTATCACACGGCTTATTTTAATAGTGCGGCTCTTTTATATGTACCGGACAATGTTGAAATAGAGCAGGCTGTTGAAGGTGTTTTTTATCAGGACAGTAACAGTCCGGTGGCTTTTAATAAACATATTCTGATTATTGCCGGCCGCAACAGCAAACTGAATTATCTTGAACGTTTTGAATCAATTGGAGACGGCAAAGAAGAAATATCAGCTAATATCAGCGTTGAAGTGATTGCACTAGCTGGCAGTCAGGTGAAGTTTTCAGCTATTGACCGCCTGGGTGAGCATGTGACAGCCTATATCAGCCGCCGAGGCCGACATGACAGCGATGCTGTTATTGATTGGGCACTTGGTGTCATGAATGAGGGGAATGTTGTCGCTGATTTCGACTCAGACCTTGTCGGAGAGGGGAGTCAGGCTCACCTTAAGGTTGTTGCTGCTTCAAGCGGCCGGCAGGTTCAAGGGATCGATACCCGTGTGACCAATTACGGCCGAAATTCTGTCGGCCATATTTTGCAGCACGGGGTTATTCTGGAGCGCGGGACCTTGACCTTCAATGGAATCGGCCATATTATAAAAGGGGCAAAGGGAGCTGATGCACAGCAGGAAAGCCGAGTTTTGATGCTTTCTGACCAAGCGCGTTCGGACGCCAACCCCATTCTTTTGATTGATGAAAATGAGGTAACAGCCGGCCATGCTGCTTCAATCGGGCAAGTTGATCCGGAAGATATGTACTATTTAATGAGCCGCGGGCTCGACCAAGAGACAGCTGAACGTCTGGTTATTCGCGGTTTTTTGGGGGCAGTTATTACAGAAATTCCTGTCAAGGAAGTCCGTGATGAAATGATTGCTGTTCTAGATACTAAATTGGATAAGCGGTAAGGATAAAAAAAACTCAAGGGCAGCAGGAAAGCTTGTCCGCTTTAAATATGACAGATTAAGGTCCCTGTTTGGATAAGGAGGGGTTTGATGTTTGATGCTAAGACTATTCGAGAAGATTTTGCTATTTTGAATCAGACAGTCAATGATGAACCCTTGGTTTATCTTGACAATGCTGCGACAACCCAAAAACCGCAGTCAGTTTTAACAGCTTTAGAGCAATATTACCAGCGCGATAATGCTAATGTTCACCGCGGAGTTCATACTTTGGCAGAAAGGGCGACAGCCCGTTATGAGGCCAGCCGGGAAAAGCTGCGGACCTTTATTAATGCCTCATCTGTCAAAGAAATTCTTTTTACCCGAGGGACAACAACTGGTTTAAACTGGGTGGCTCGGTTCGCACAGGAAATTTTGCAGCCCGAAGATGAGGTTCTTATCTCTGTCATGGAACATCATTCTAATCTTATTCCTTGGCAGGAAGCCTGCCGCAAAAGCGGAGCGGCTCTTAAGTATGTCTATTTAAAAGATAATGAACTTGATTTAGAGCAACTGAGTCAGCTGATTAATGCCAGAACGAAGTTTATCAGTATTGCTCACGCTTCAAATGTTTTGGGCTGTATCAATCCTATTAAAGATATTGCGCGTTTGGCTCACCGGCATGGAGCTTATTTGGCTGTTGATGGTGCCCAGTCTGCTCCGCATATCCCTATTGATGTTCAGGAATTGGACTGTGACTTTTTTGCTTTTTCTGGACATAAAATGCTTGGTCCGACAGGCATAGGTGTTCTGTATGGGAAAGAGGCTGTTCTGAAAGAAATGCCGCCCATGGAATTTGGCGGTGAGATGATTGATTTTGTTTATGAACAGACGGCCAGTTGGAAGGAGTTGCCTTGGAAATTTGAAGCAGGGACACCAAATATTGCCGGTGCTATTGCTCTTGCTGCTGCTGTAGATTATTTAGAAGGGCTGGGTATGGACAAGGTACAGGCCTATGAGGAAACTTTAGTGGCTTATTTGCTGCCGCAACTGCAGACTATTGAGGGTCTGGAGCTGTACGGGCCTCAGGATGCTGCAAGACATACAGGGGTTCTGTCATTTAATCTTTCTGGGCTGCATCCGCATGATGTTGCGACAGCGCTGGATTACGAGGGGGTTGCAGTTCGTGCCGGCCATCACTGTGCACAGCCTCTTCTCCAATATTTAGGGATTCATTCTGCTGTACGTGCCAGCCTTTATTTATATAATACAAAAGCAGACTGTGACAGGCTGATTGCTGCTATTCTTAAAACAAAGGAGTTCTTTCATGGCACTTTCTAGATTAGACAGTCTTTATATGGCCGTGGTGGCTGATCACTCTAAAGCTCCTCATCATCGCGGTGTTTTAGAGGATGCAAAGCATATTCAGCTTAATAACCCGACCTGCGGTGATGTGATTTCACTATCGGTTCAATTTGATGGGGATCGTATTTCTGATATTGCATTTGCCGGAGACGGCTGTACCATTTCAACAGCGTCAGCCAGTATGATGACTGATGCTGTGATAGGAAAAACCAGCTCAGAAGCCTTGGAGCTGGCTGATATTTTTTCAAAAATGATGCAGGGAGAAAAAGACAGTGCTCAGAAAAGACTGGGCGATGCTGAATTTTTGGCTGGGGTCTCTAAATTTCCTCAGCGTATCAAATGTGCTACTCTGGCTTGGAATGCTGTCAAAAAAGCGATAGAAGCAAACGAAACAAATGGGTAAAAATGATTATCCTGTCAATCAAACGTAAAATATAAAATGTGGAAGGGATATAATGGCAGAAATAAACGAAAAAGTTGAGCCTAAGCCAATTGATTTGGGAGAATATAAATTTGGTTTTCATGATGATGTTGATCCGATCTATTCAACTGGGAAAGGACTGAATGAGCAGGTTATACGTGAGCTGTCTGCTGCAAAAGAAGAGCCGGAATGGATGCTGGATTTTCGCCTCAAGGCCTTAGAAATTTTCAATAAGATGCCGATGCAGGACTGGGGACCGGATTTGTCGGCTATCGATTTTGATGATTTGATTTATTATCAAAAACCTTCTGATAAACCGGCCAGAACATGGGAAGAGGTACCTGATAAAATCAAAGAAACCTTTGAGCGGATCGGTATCCCTCAAGCAGAACGTGCTTATCTTGCTGGAGCTTCGGCTCAATATGAATCAGAAGTGGTTTACCATAATATGAAAGATGAATATGATAAACTTGGGATTGTATTTACAGATACCGATTCTGCCCTAAAAGAGTATCCTGACCTTTTTAAACAGTATTTCGCAAAGTTAGTACCTCCTACAGATAATAAATTAGCTGCGCTGAATTCAGCCGTTTGGTCGGGAGGAACTTTTATTTATGTTCCCAAAGGCGTTGAGCTGGAGATTCCTTTGCAGACCTATTTTCGAATCAATAATCAAAATACAGGCCAGTTTGAGCGCACCTTAATTATTGTTGATGAAGGAGCCAGTGTCCATTATGTGGAAGGCTGTACAGCTCCGACTTACTCTACCAACAGTCTCCATGCAGCTGTTGTTGAAATTTTTGCCCTTGAAGGCAGTTATATGCGCTATACGACCATTCAAAACTGGTCTGATAATGTCTATAATCTGGTAACAAAACGGGCAAAGGCAGCTAGAGATGCTACTGTGGAATGGATTGACGGCAACTTGGGCGCTAAAACCACAATGAAGTATCCGGCGGTTATTTTAGACGGGGAAGGCGCGCGCGGAACCATGCTTTCCATCGCTTTTGCTAACAGCGGACAGCATCAGGATACCGGAGCTAAGATGATTCACAATGCTCCGCACACCTCCTCATCGATTGTGTCCAAATCTATCGCAAAAGGCGGCGGGAAAGTAGATTACCGCGGGCAGGTTACTTTTGGCCGAAACTCGAAAAAGTCTGTCAGCCATATTGAATGCGATACTATTATTATGGATGATATTTCAGCATCTGATACGATTCCCTTTAATGAAATCCATAATTCGCAGGTTGCTCTTGAGCATGAAGCTAAGGTCTCAAAAATTTCTGAAGAGCAGCTTTACTATCTGATGAGCCGCGGACTGACTGAAAGTGAAGCGACCGAAATGATTGTTATGGGCTTTGTTGAGCCCTTTACCAAAGAGCTGCCTATGGAATATGCCGTGGAACTGAACCGTTTAATCAGCTATGAGATGGAAGGCTCTGTCGGCTGACTGTTTAAAATAGCAAAAAGGGTCAGGAAATACTCACTATGGGGATTTCCTGACCTTGTTTTGATTATTACAGTTTTTTAACAGTTTTAAGGATTTGTGAAAAAGCTTTCAAAAAAATGATATAATAAGGCCTGTTAGGAGGTCAATTTATGAAAAGAAAACTTTACTATGGTTTTATCTGTTTGCTTGCGCTGATTTGCTTAACAGCCTGCGGGACAAGCAATAGACAGACAAAACAAACTAAAGAATCCAGTTCCCAGCAGGAGCTGACAGTCGATCAGCTATTGAAAAAAGCCAAGAGAGCAAGTAATAAGGTGACTTCGGTAGCAGTTGATATGCAGCTGGATATCAAATCGAGCTCCGGGAACACCCATCAGGATTTTCTGGCACAGGCGCAGTATGATAATGGTGAATTAACCAAGGTAAGTTCACAGATTGAAGAAACGTCTGGCAGTCAGACTTCATATGATGAAGTAATTGCCATTCAAACCGATAATAACCGCTTTACCTATTATCAGCGGACGGATAAGAACGGTCAGTGGCGAAATGGCGAATGGGAAACGATTGATTTGGATCCTGACTATTTTTCATTCTTAGATATTGTCTATAAAATGTCAGACGATTTGACGATTGAAGAAGAGGATGATGCCTATGTTCTGAGTCTGCGCAGTCAGAATATTGACTTGATTTCTCTTTTCAGTGATGAATTAAATCTGAGTTTGACAGGTGTAGAGCAAACGGAAGTGGAAAAAGATTTCGAAATCCGATTTGACAAAAAAACATTTTACCTGGAAGAATTTGACATGGATTTGAATTATAAGGGTGCTAAAGGCAGTCTGAGCATGGATATTGGCGGAACTTATTCAGATTGGAATAAGGTCAAAGACTCTGTTTTTGATGCACCGTCAACTGACAATATTTGATGATAGGCACTGTTCATAGCAGTTTCTGCAGATTTGAACGGACAAAGGAAGCAGAACTTTTGTCCTGTCTCGTGGAAAAGCAAAAATTCTTGGCCTCAGTCACTGCTGTCGCTTAATCATATATCTACTAGCAGCGGACAGGTAAGGTCAGACTTTGAGAAAAAAAGAGCGGGAGAATTCGTGTTTTTTAACACACGAATTCTCCCGCTCTTTTTAGTGATGGATTATAAATAGTCATTAACATAGTTTACAAAGTGGTTCCACCAGACTTTTAAGAAGAAACTGCGCTCAACTTCACTCTGAGCAACCAGTTCAACACGGGGGACGGCCTCAAGATAGCCGCTGCCTATTAAATCATTATCGGCATAAACAGCGGTTCCGACAGTCTGGCCTTTAGTGACTGGAGCTGTAACGGTTTGGGTATTAGCAATAATTTTATCAGACTGATTATCAGACTTCTTTTGGACAACCTTTAAATCTGACTTGGCAACAGCTTCTACTATCTTTTTCTTACCATCGAGTACAGAGCCTGTACTGCTGTTATAACTGTCTCCCGCAGAAAGAAGAGTAACCAGTTCAAATTGGTTTTGTACATAATCCAAAATAGAGTTTGTCACTTCGAAACGGGCATAGTCGTTTTCTTCCCCGCCTTCAGCATTCATAACAACAGCAATAACGCGCATCCCATTTTCGTTAGATGTTGCCACAAAACAGGCTCCGGCTAATTCAGTTGTCCCTGTTTTCAGACCGTCGACCCCTTCGCGCGCATAAGGCATGTCCGCCAGCATGTAGTTGTAAGTGTTTATGGTTGTCCCTGCAAATGCTGCACTTGTTTGCTGGGTGATTTTGAGGACATCGGGATATTCTGTGATTAGATGACGGGCAATAATGGCCACATCCAAAGCACTCATTTGGTTTTCAGCATCTGGCTCTGATTCGGGGTAAATATTCTCTCCTAGGTAGGTATTATTGAGTCCGGAGGCATTGACCAAACTGGCGTCACTGATTCCCCAGTCTTGGAGCTGAGCCTGCATCATATCAACAAAAGCAGCCTCTGAACCGGCAATATGCTCAGCCAAAGCTATAGCCGCACTATTAGCACTGGCGATTAAAGTAGCATTAACCAACTGATCGACTGTGTACTCTCTGTCTTCCATAGGAACATTGCTGACATCGGAGTTGGCTGTTAAATGATAGGCATAATCGGAAATAGCCACTTTGCTGTCCCAGCTGAGGTGTCCCTGATCAATTTCTTTATAAACTAAATAAACGGTTAAAATCTTAGTTATTGAGGCGATACCATCAGGCGTAGTCGCATCCTTTTCGTAAAGGATTTTTCCTGTCGAAACTTCGACAGCCAAGGCATGCTCAGCCGCAGCTTCGAAATCATCGGCCTTTGCAGTCCCTCCCCAAAAAATTAACAGAATAAAAATAATACCGAGTATTTTTTTCATCTCATGCCCTTTCAGAAGTTTTCTTGATTTATTATACCATAAAATCATGGTCATATTTTCCATCATAAAATACTTTGATTAAGGAAATTTTATGATATAATAGTACTACAAAAATGAAAAGAAAATTATAGGAGGGCTTGCTATGGCCTTAAACAATCGCTTATGGAAGCGCATCAGTCTTGGTGCGGCTACTCTTGTCTCTGCAGCTGTCTTAACAGCCTGCGGCAACAGCACCCAGTCGAGTACTGAAATTAATTGGTACACGCCGACTGAAATCTCCACTTTGGACATTTCAAAAGTAACAGACACTTACTCTTCAATTGCTATCGGTAATTCTGGGGGAAACTTGCTGCGTATCAATGAAGACGGAGAAGCAGTTCCTGATTTAGCGAAAAAAGTTGATGTTTCTGAAGACGGCCTGACTTATACAGCGACATTGCGCGATGACCTGAAATGGTCTGACGGGAGCGACTTGACAGCTGAAGATTTCGTTTATTCATGGCAGCGGATCGTTGCTCCGGCGACAGCTTCAGAATATGCTTATTTAGCAGTAGAAGCCCACCTTCTTAATGCCGGTGATATTAATTCAGGGAAAAATACAAATTTTGACGATCTGGGAGTCAAAGCAGACGGCAATAAAGTTATTTTCACTCTGACAGAGCCTGCACCGCAATTTATTTACTACCTGTCTTTTGTTAACTTTATGCCGCAAAATAAAGATTTTGTTGAGAAAGCCGGCGATGATTACGCGACAACATCAAAAGACTCGCTCTACTCAGGCCCGTATACAGTTGAAGACTGGAATGGTACAAGCGGCAGCTTCACTCTTGTTAAAAACGAAGAATACTGGGATGCAGATAATGTTAAAACAGAAAAAATCAATGTTCAGACCATCAAAAAACCAGATACAGCTGTCCAAATGTATAAGAATGGGGAACTCGATTTAGCCAACATTTCGAACACATCAGCTATTTACAATGCTAATAAAAACAATAAAGATGTTGTAGATGTTCCGGAAGCTGTGACTTCTTATATGGTTTATAATCAGACCGGTTCAATTCCGGCGCTGACTAATACTAAGGTGCGCCAAGCGCTTAATTTGGCGACCGACCGTGAAGGGATCGTTGAAGCCGCAACTGATACCGGTTCTTCAGCAGCTACAGCCTTTGTGCCGACTGGTCTTGCTAAATTAACTGACGGCACTGATTTAGCAAAATATGTAGCACCTGGTTATAAGTATGACGCTGACGAAGCGGCTAAGCTTTTTGAGGAAGGCATGGCAGAAGTCGGCCAAGATTCCTTGACGCTGACACTTACCGCTGATTCAGACAATCCTGTAGCTAAGGCAGCGGCTGACTATATCAAACAGACTTGGGAAGAAGCCCTTCCGGGACTGACTGTCGAAGAAAAATTTGTCACCTTCAAACAGCGCCTGGAAGATACTAAAAAACAAAACTTTGAGGTGGCTTTAGTCCTCTGGGGCGGAGATTATCCAGAAGGCTCTACATTCTATGGTTTGTTTACGACAGATGCCCCTTATAACTACGGTAAATTCTCAAACGCTGAATATGATGAAGCCTATAATAAGGCTATCACGACAGATGCATTGGATCCTGATGCAGCAGCTGCGGATTATAAGGCTGCTGAAAAGGCTCTTTATGACAATGCGCTCTACAATCCTATTTACTTCCGCCGAACAGAAGCTCTGCAAAACCCTGATATTAAAGGGCTTGTGCGCAATTCGACTGGTTTAAGTGTTGATTTCACTTATGCCTACAAAGATACCAAATAAATTTTGGTAAAAAAACAGCAAATAATTGGCAAGAATTGGCTGGCTCCAATTCTTGCTTTTGTTGGGAGAAAAATTTTTTTCTCCCAACAAAAGCAAATTAACAGAAGGAAAGATTATGGCTAAATATATTCTTAAGCGTGTTGCGATTCTTCTTGTGACACTTTGGGTTGTTGTAACCCTCTCATTTTTTCTTATGCAGATACTGCCGGGGACACCTTACAATAATCCTAAACTGACTGATGAAATGGTTGCTCTGATGAATAAACAGTATGGTTTAGACAAACCAGTTTGGCAGCAGTATCTAAAATACCTTTATGATGTTTTGCATGGTGATTTTGGCACCAGCTATCAATCCATCAATCAGCCGGTTTCCCGCTTAATTGCCCAGCGCTTAGGGGTTTCTGTCCATCTCGGTATTCAGGCGCTGATTATCGGCTTGCTGGCTGGTCTCTTTGTCGGAGCAGTTTCAGCGCGGAATAAGAATAATTGGCTGGATAATAGCTTAAGTATCATTTCAACCTTAGGCATTTCGGTACCTTCCTTTATTATTGGTTTGATTCTGCTGGATTATTTTGGTTTTAAATGGGGCCTCCTGCCTCTGGCTGGCTGGGGAACTTTTGCGCAGACAATTCTGCCTTCAGTGGCTTTAGCGATTCCGGTTTTGGCTCAAGTGACTCGCTTTTTTAGAAGTCAGATGATCGAAACGCTGAATTCTGATTATATTCAGCTGGCCAGAGCTAAAGGCCTGGCTAAACGCCAAGTGTCCAGAAAGCATGCTTATCGAAATTCAATGATTCCTGTTCTGACCTTGGTTGGCCCTTTAGCTGCTAACTTACTGACAGGGTCAGCCTTGATTGAGCAGATTTTTTCTATACCAGGAATCGGTCAGCAGTTTGTCTCCTCAATTCCAACAAAGGACTATCCGGTTATTATGGGGACAACAATCGTTTATGCTGTGATGCTGATGGCTGCTATTTTAGTTACTGATATTGTCACAAGCATTGTTGATCCCCGTGTACGCTTGCAGTAAGGAGAACGTGATGGCAAATAAAAATGAAATGTTTACTCTTGTCGGAGTTGGTTCAGCCAGCTCCCAAGAAAAAATTGAAAAACCAGCTCTCTCCTTTATACAGGATGCTTGGCGGCGTTTAAAGAAAAACCGCTTGGGAGTCATCTCGATGTGGTTCCTGCTTTTTTTGATTATTTTTTCATTAGCATCGACTTTTTTTGTTCCACAAAATGACGCTAATAAATTTAATACAAAAGAAGTGACTGTTTATCGAAATCTCCCTCCTAAAATCAGCGACCATCTTCCTTTTTGGAATGGGACAATCAGGTATGCCGGCAATACAGAGGCAACAGATGTTTATGCTGATCAGGGGGTCCCTGCGGACACTAAGTTCATTTTAGGAACAGACAATCTTGGACGAAGTGTTGCCAAGCGTATTATTGTTGGTATTAGGATTTCCTTGCTTATTGCTATTGCTGCCACCTTGATTGACCTTATTATCGGGGTCACTTACGGCCTGATTTCCGGCTATATCGGCGGCCGAGTGGATACCGTGATGCAGCGGATTATTGAAATTATTTCCTCTATTCCTAATTTAGTTATTGTTACCATGCTGGGGCTGCTCCTTGGGAGCGGTGTGACCTCTATTATCATCTCAATTGCTATTGTGGGGTGGACAGCAATGGCCCGCCAAGTCAGAAATTTAACGCTGTCCTATCGTGAACGTGAATTTGTCTTGGCTGCACAGTCTTTAGGGGAAAGCAAACCTAAAATTTCTTTCAAGCATATTCTTCCAAATATTTCTGGAATTATCATCGTTCAGATCATGATGACTGTCCCCAGTGCCATCATGTATGAGGCTGTGCTGTCAGCCATTAATTTAGGCGTTAAGCCGCCGACAGCTTCCTTAGGGTCGCTGATTACAGATGCACAGGAAAACCTGCAGTACTATCCCTATCAGGTGATGCTGCCGGCCTTAGCCTTGGTATTTATTTCGCTGGCCTTTATTCTCTTAGGTGACGGGCTTCGTGATGCGTTTGATCCTAAGTCAGGGGACCGTTAGGAGGAAAGAAATGAGTCAAGAAACAATTTTACAAGTTAAAGACCTCCATGTGAACTTTCAGACTTATGCCGGAGAGGTCCAAGCAATCCGAAATGTCAATTTTGAATTGAAAAAAGGCGAAACGCTTGCCATAGTAGGAGAATCAGGGAGTGGGAAGTCAGTAACAACCCGCACACTTATCGGTTTGTCAGCTGCTAATGCTGAAATTAGCGGTGAGATTGATTATAAAGGAACTAAGCTGCATGAATTAAAGGAAGAAGAGTGGGTAAAGATTCGGGGCAATGAGATAGCCATGATTTTCCAAGACCCGATGACCAGCCTTGATCCGACAATGAAAATCGGTAAGCAGATTGCTGAACCTATGCTGCTCCATGAAGATATTTCTAAACAAGAGGCGCTGCAAAGAGCCCTTGAACTGATGAAAAGCGTCGGCATTCCTAATGCAGAGGAGCATATCAATGACTATCCGCACCAATGGTCAGGGGGAATGCGTCAGCGGGCGGTTATTGCTATTGCACTGGCTGCCAATCCCGAAATCCTTATCGCTGATGAACCGACTACAGCATTAGACGTAACGATTCAGGCCCAAATTCTTAATTTAATGAAGGACATTCAGAAAGAACGCAAAGCTTCAATTATTTTCATTACCCATGACCTCGGTGTAGTTGCCGGAATGGCTGACCGTGTAGCTGTAATGTACGCTGGTAAAATCGTTGAATACGGGACAGTCGATGAAGTTTTCTACAATCCGCAGCATCCCTACACTTGGGGCTTGCTTAATTCGATGCCGACAACCGATACAGAAGCCGGAAGTCTCCGGTCTATACCCGGAACACCGCCTGATTTGCTCAATCCTCCTAAGGGAGATGCATTTGCTCCGCGAAATGAATTTGCCCTAGATATCGACCGTGAAGAAGAACCGCCGATGTTTAAGGTCTCTGAGTCGCATTATGCAGCTACTTGGTTGCTGGATGAACGGGCTCCCAGAGTAAAAGTACCGGCAGCTATTGCAAAACGGTGGCAAAGGTGGGAAGAATTGAAGGGAGAAAAGAGTAATGACTGAGAATCGTAAAAAGCTTGTTGAAGTCAAAAATATATCTTTAACCTTCAATAAAGGCAAAAAAAACGAAGTGAAGGCTATTGACAATGTCAGCTTTGATATTTATGAGGGGGAAGTTTTAGGGCTGGTCGGAGAATCCGGATCCGGAAAAACAACCGTCGGACGGGCTATTCTCAAGCTTTATGACATCGACAAAGGTGAAATTGTCTTTAATCAGCAAACCATATCGCATTTAAAGGGAAAACAGCTCCATGATTTTCGTAAGGATGCCCAAATGATTTTTCAGGATCCTCAGGCCAGTCTTAACGGCCGAATGAAGATTCGTGATATTGTGGCTGAAGGGCTGGATATTCATAAACTGTCTAAAAGTAAAGAAGAACGCCAGCAGAGAGTTCAGGAACTACTGGCGCTTGTAGGACTTAATAAAGATCATCTGACCCGCTATCCGCATGAGTTTTCAGGCGGTCAGCGTCAGCGGATCGGGATTGCACGGGCTCTGGCTGTTGAGCCAAAATTCATCATCGCCGATGAGCCGATTTCAGCACTTGATGTTTCGATTCAGGCACAAGTTGTCAACTTACTGCAGCAATTGCAGCATGAACAAGGCCTGACCTATCTTTTTATCGCCCATGATTTGTCAATGGTGAAATATATTTCTGACCGTATCGGTGTTATGCATTGGGGAAAAATCTTAGAAATAGGGACTGCTGATGCAGTTTATAACAACCCTATTCACCCTTATACGAAAAGTCTTTTGACGGCTATTCCTGAACCTGATCCGGAATTCGAACGCCGACGTGTACCTTACGTTTACGATCCTAAGCAGGAATTAGACGGTCAGGAGCGGACAATGCATGAAATCACCCCCGGACATTTTGTGCTGTCAACAGCTGATGAAGCAAAAGCTTATCGGAAAACTGCAAAAAATTAAAACGTCCTATGCAGAATCAAGAGGACAAACTCCTGATGCAAAAAATGCCCTATGTCCTATCTGTGACTGTATCAAGTTAGGAACAGTCGGGACGAGAACAAACGCATACAGCTGAGTGAAGGAAACTTTATGTCTATACAGTTCCCTTTTAGTGAGACTGGGCAGGTTATCCATTTTGGGATACCTGCCCTATTTTATATGACTTACGGTCTTGTGTGGTTAAAAATAACGATCTGTTGACTAGAAAGTCATGAGTTAAGGCCGAAAGCCATTAGCCATAAACTTTGGTATAATCCTCGCTACGGACGGAAAAAGCGGGATGCCATCTATCCATCTCTTTTTATTGTGATTTAGAAGAGCGTTATTAACCTGAAAAAATCAAGCAAAAGTCTTGCCAGAAGGAAAATCTTGTGGTAAACTTGTTTTTTGTATCAGATACAAGAACACTAAATAAGGGGGAGATTATGGACACAAAGTTTTCTGTCGCTCTGCACATCTTAACCATGGTTAGTGAAAGTAAAGAGACACTAAGCTCTCAGGCTTTAGCAGAAAGCGTCGGGACCAATGCTAGCTATATTCGGAAAGTTATTGCTCTTTTGAAAAATGCTGGCCTGATGACTTCTCATCAGGGACGAACCGGTTACCAGCTGAGCAAACCGCCTAAGGAAATTTCTTTACTAGAGATTTATTATGCGACTCAGGAAATTGATCATATCAGCCTCTTTCAAGTTCATCAAAACACTAACAAAGAATGCCCCATTGGCAAGCATATGGAAGGCGCTATGGTTCCCATTTTTTCAAGTGTGGAAAAACAGCTGGAAGGAGTCTTAGTGAAGCAAACACTGAGTCATGTGATTAACAACCTTTATCTAACAGCCCAGAAAAGTTGAATCTGACTATAGATGCTACAGTCAGATTTTCTCAAATGTAACATAGACTTGTAATCGATACAAATACAAATAAAAAAAGGAAAGAAAAAAATGAAAGCAGCACAGCACACAACTTACGATAAAAACAAAATCGCACTGAAGATAACAGAAATTGCCAAACCAAAAATTTCAAACAGCCAAGTCTTGATTAAGGTAAGGGCAGCTGGTGTCAACCCTTTAGATAATATGATTTCTCGCGGAGAAGTCAAGATGATTGTTCCTTATAAACTGCCGCAGACTGCCGGTAATGAAGTCGTTGGCCTAATAGAGGAAGTTGGTTCAAATGTGACGAAATTTGCAGTCGGCGACCGTGTCTTTGGCCGTTTACCCTTAGATAATATAGGAGCCTTTGCCGAGTTTGTAGCGGTAGATAGCCAAGCGCTTGCTAAGGTGCCAGACTATTTAACAGATGCAGAGGCTGCAGCTGTTCCTCTCACAGCTCTGACCATTATGCAGGCTCTTGATTTAATGGAAGCACAAGCAGGCAAGACTATCTTCATCTCAGGCGGCACAGGGGGTGTAGGTGGGATGGCCATTCCGATTGCCAAGGCCAGGGGCCTGACTGTTATTACCAATGGTGATGGGTCCAATGCGGAGAGGGTCATGGCACTTGGAGCAAACCAGTTTATTGATTACAAAAAAGAAGACTATACCAAAATTCTTTCAGAAATTGACTATGTTTTAGATACTCTCGGCGGAGCTGAGACTGAAAAGCAAATGTCCATCATGAAAAAAGGCGGCCGGTTAGTATCGCTTCGTGCTATGCCAAATGGAGCCTTTGCTAAGCGGATGCATCTGCCAAAATATAAACAGCTCCTATTTGCTTCAGCTGGGCGTAAATTTGATCAAATGGCTGCCAAATACGGTGTTCACTACTATTTCATTTTTGTGGAGAGCAATGGTCAGCAGCTCCAAGAAGTTGCAGACATTTTCAGTGAACTCCAGATCAAGCCATCTATCGATACTATCTATCCATTTGAAGAAGTCAATGCTGCGCTGGATAAAGTAGCTAATGGCCGTTCTCGTGGGAAAACGGTTCTCAGTTTCTAAGTTTATTAAGGAGAAAGAATGTCTTATATTACAAGTAAAAATCAGTATCTAATGGTTGCGGGCAATCAGATTGCCTATAGGGAATTAGGGAAAGGAAAGTCAGAATTTCCTTTGGTTATGCTGGTCCATCTTGCAGCAACCTTGGATAATTGGGATCCTAAATTATTAGACTTATTAGCTGAGAAGCAGCACGTCATTGTTCTAGATTTGCCTGGAGTGGGAGCCAGTCAAGGTAAGGTGGCTCCGAGCATTCCTGAAATGGCAGAACAGACTATCGCTATCGTGCAGGAACTGGGATACAAAAGGATTAATCTGCTTGGATTATCTATGGGTGGAATGATTGCTCAGGAAATAGTCCGTACTAATAACAGTTTGGTTAATCGTCTGATATTAGCAGGGACAGGACCCCGTGGGGGGAAGGAAATGGATAAGGTGACAGGAAAGACTTTTCGTTATATGCTAAAAGCAGGTCTGCAAGGTGTCGATCCCAAGCGCTATATTTTCTATAATCATGATGAAGAAGGCGGAGTCGAAGCAGAGCGAGTCTTAAGTCGTATGGTTACAAGAAAAACAGAAGCTCAAGATAAAAAAATGGCCGTTACAGGTTTTCTGACACAGTTGAGAGCAATTAAACGCTGGGGCAAAGCAGCACAGGATGATCTGAGCTACATCGGCCAGCCAACTCTGATTGTTAATGGCGATAAGGATATGCAAGTGCCGACAGAAAATTCTTATGATATGCATCAAAAGATTGCAAATAGCCAATTGATTATTTATCCTAAGGCAGGGCACGGTTCTATTTTTCAATACGCAGACGAGTTTTCAAAGGCATTGTCAGACTTTTTGGAGGAGTAGCATGACAAAAACAATTTTAATTACAGGCTCTACAGACGGTATCGGCAAACATCTAGCTTTAAAATTAGCTAGTGAAGGACATGAAATCATCCTTCATGGGCGAAACAGTGAAAAGCTGGCAGCCGCACTCCGAGATGTTAAAGCCTCATCTTCGAACAGCCGTGTTTCGGCTTACTTGGCTGACTTTTCCAGCATGACGGATGTTTACCGCTTTGTCAGAGAAATTAAAAACCATTTTACACAGATTGATGTCCTAATTAACAATGCAGGGCTATATTCAGGAGCAGAACGCCTAGCTACATCAGAAAACATTGAAATCACTTTTATGCTATCTGTCATGGTGCCTTATATCTTGACAAAAGAACTCCAGCCGCTTCTTGAACATTCGAACGGAGGCCGTGTTATCAACACCTCCTCTTACATGCATCATTTTGCAGAACCCCAAGGACTTGATTTTGGATTTGAAAAGAAATACAGTCCTAAACTGGCCTACGATACCTCTAAACTGTATACAATTTGGCTGACACGGTATCAGGCACATCAGTTTCATTTACAAGGTTCAAAAATCACTGTTAACGCCTACCATCCAGGTTTAATAGCCACGAATTTAGTTAAAGGTTCAAAAGCGACAAAAGACTCCGAAACCAGCAAACTTTTGTCTAAGGCAAAAGGATTGGATGAAGGAATTAAGACAGGTTATTTTCTGGCGCTTTCCCCTGAAGTATCTGACCTAAGCGGAGCTTACTTTGATGACATGAAATTGGCGCCTGTCTCTGAAAAAGAATTTTCATTTGAGAAAGCCAAACAGCTGATTGATTACTGTGATCAAAAAATAGCGATGTTTAACAGCAATTGATTAAATACCAGCTTGCAGTTCTTGCTGCTGATAAAAAAACTATCTTTCTGTCTCTTGTATTGAGGCAGAAGATTTTTTTGATTGTAGCTGTCAAAATACAAAAACCCCTTGACAACAACTTGTAAGAGATGCTATACTAATTGAGCTGTCAGAGAGAGCTCAGGGCAGAGTTAAGGTTGAGGAAAAAGGGAAAAAAGTCCTTGACAGCTTTGTTCTGATTTGCTAGAATAAAGGAGTTGTCTGAAAAGTGGCAGCGTTGACCTTTGAGAACTGAATAAGACCAAGACGTGCGGGTTAAGGAATTAACCTGTCAAAATAAAAAACTGTCAGCGACAGACAAAGAACGAGTAACGTTCAAATTCGAATGAGAGTTTGATCCTGGCTCAGGACGAACGCTGGCGGCGTGCCTAATACATGCAAGTGGAACGCACAGTTTGTTGATTAACGTGTTAATGGACAGATTAGTGAGTCGCGAACGGGTGAGTAACGCGTAGGTAACCTTTCTCTCAGCGGGGGATAACTATTGGAAACGATAGCTAATACCGCATAAGATTTTTTAACGCCTGTTAGAGGATTAAAAGGAGCACTAGCATCACTGAGAGATGGACCTGCGTTGTATTAGCTAGTTGGTAGGGTAGAGGCCTACCAAGGCGATGATACATAGCCGGCCTGAGAGGGTGAACGGCCACACTGGGACTGAGACACGGCCCAGACTCCTACGGGAGGCAGCAGTAGGGAATCTTCGGCAATGGGGGGAACCCTGACCGAGCAACGCCGCGTGAGTGAAGAAGGAATTCGTTTCGTAAAGCTCTGTTGTATGAGAAGAACGGGTGTGAGAGTGGAAAGTTCACACTGTGACGGTATCATACGAGGAAGGGACGGCTAACTACGTGCCAGCAGCCGCGGTAATACGTAGGTCCCGAGCGTTGTCCGGATTTATTGGGCGTAAAGGGAGCGCAGGCGGTTTCGTAAGTCAGAAGTCAAAGGCATTGGCTTAACCAATGTATGCTTTTGAAACTGCGGGACTTGAGTACAGAAGGGGAGAGTGGAATTCCATGTGTAGCGGTGAAATGCGTAGATATATGGAGGAACACCGGCGGCGAAAGCGGCTCTCTGGTCTGTTACTGACGCTGAGGCTCGAAAGCGTGGGGAGCAAACAGGATTAGATACCCTGGTAGTCCACGCCGTAAACGCTGAGTGCTAGGTGTTAGGCCCTATCCGGGGCTTAGTGCCGGAGCTAACGCAATAAGCACTCCGCCTGGGGAGTACGACCGCAAGGTTGAAACTCAAAGGAATTGACGGGGGCCCGCACAAGCGGTGGAGCATGTGGTTTAATTCGAAGCAACGCGAAGAACCTTACCAGGTCTTGACATCCCTCTGACAGGACTAGAGATAGTTTTTTCTTTCGGGACAGAGGAGACAGGTGGTGCATGGTTGTCGTCAGCTCGTGTCGTGAGATGTTGGGTTAAGTCCCGCAACGAGCGCAACCCTTATGGTTAGTTACCATCATTAAGTTGGGGACTCTAGCCAGACTGCCGGTAATAAACCGGAGGAAGGTGGGGATGACGTCAAATCATCATGCCCCTTATGACCTGGGCTACACACGTGCTACAATGGTTGGTACAACGAGTTGCGAGTCGGTGACGGCCAGCTAATCTCTGAAAGCCAATCTCAGTTCGGATTGGAGGCTGCAACTCGCCTCCATGAAGTCGGAATCGCTAGTAATCGCGGATCAGCACGCCGCGGTGAATACGTTCCCGGGCCTTGTACACACCGCCCGTCACACCACGAGAGTTTGTAACACCCGAAGTCGGTGAGGTAACCTAATGGAGCCAGCCGCCGAAGGTGGGATAGATGATTGGGGTGAAGTCGTAACAAGGTAGCCGTATCGGAAGGTGCGGCTGGATCACCTCCTTTCTAAGGAAATGGATGCACGTTGCGGTCTTATTTAGTTTTGAGAGGTCAAGGGGGCCTTAGCTCAGCTGGGAGAGCGCCTGCTTTGCACGCAGGAGGTCAGCGGTTCGATCCCGCTAGGCTCCATAATCTAGGGGATTGAGTGATGAGGGTTAGCGCGAGTAAGCCGTTAGTCATGAGATGCGCCTAGATGAATCACCTAGATAAATCGCTGTGCGGTTTATCGACTAGTCCATTGAAAATTGAATACCTCAACCCATTTATGATGGTTTAGACCATGATAGATGGCAAGAAAAGAAACCGAAACGCTGAAAAAAACCGAGAAACGAGAATAAGGTTAAGTTAGTAAGGGCGCACGGTGGATGCCTAGGCACTAGGAGCCGAAGAAGGACGTGACGAACGACGAAATGCTTTGGGGAGCTGTAAGTAAGCGAAGATCCAGAGATGTCCGAATGGGGGAACCCGTCAGGTACAGCCTGACATCCCTGCCTGTTAAGGGCAGAGGAAGGAAGACGCGGTGAACTGAAACATCTCAGTAGCTGCAGGAAGAGAAAGCAAAAGCGATTGCCTGAGTAGCGGCGAGCGAAAGGGCAGGAGGGCAAACCGGAGTGTTTACACTTCGGGGTTGAAGGACTGCAGAGTGGTTTTAATGATGATAGAAGAATGATCTGGGAAGGTCAGCCAGAGAGAGTAAGAGCCTCGTATTTGAAATGATGATTAAGACCAAGCAGAATCCTGAGTACGGCGAGACACGAGGAATCTCGTCGGAATCTGGGAGGCCCATCTCCCAACCCTAAATACTCCCTAGTGACCGATAGTGAACCAGTACCGTGAGGGAAAGGTGAAAAGAACCCCGGAAGGGGAGTGAAAGAGCCCCTGAAACCGTGTGCTTACAAGAAGTTCGAGCCCGTTAATGGGTGAGAGCGTGCCTTTTGTAGAATGAACCGGCGAGTGACGTTTAGATGCGAGGTTAAGTTGAAGAGACGGAGCCGTAGGGAAACCGAGTCTGAAAAGGGCGAGAAGTATCTGGATGTCGACCCGAAACCAAGTGACCTACCCATGAGCAGGGTGAAGGTGCGGTAAAGCGCACTGGAGGCCCGCACCAGGGCACGTTGAAAAGTGCTTGGATGACTTGTGGGTAGCGGAGAAATTCCAAACGAACTTGGAGATAGCTGGTTCTCTCCGAAATAGCTTTAGGGCTAGCGTCGGGCGAAGAATGATGGAGGTAGAGCACTGTTTGGGTAAGGGGTCCTTCTCGGATTACCAAACTCAGATAAACTCCGAATGCCATAGATTTATGCCCGGCAGTCAGACTGCGAGTGCTAAGATCCGTAGTCGAAAGGGAAACAGCCCAGACCACCAGCTAAGGTCCCCAAATAACTATTAAGTGGAAAAGGATGTGGGGGTGCAGAGACAACTAGGATGTTAGCTTAGAAGCAGCTATTCATTCAAAGAGTGCGTAATAGCTCACTAGTCGAGTGCCCCTGCGCCGAAAATGTACCGGGGCTGAAATAGTTTACCGAAGCTGTGGATACCTTTTAGAAGGTATGGTAGGAGAGCGTTCTATAGGCGGCGAAGGTGTACCGTGAGGAGCACTGGAGCGTATAGAAGTGAGAATGCCGGTATGAGTAGCGCAAGACAGGTGAGAATCCTGTCCACCGTAAGACTAAGGCTTCCAGGGGAAGGTTCGTCCGCCCTGGGTTAGTCGGGACCTAAGGAGAGACCGACAGGTGTATCCGATGGGCAACAGGTTGATATTCCTGTACTGGTATCAGGAGTGAAGGAGGGACGCAGGAGGCTAGCTCAACCGGACGACTGGAAGAGTCCGGCCAAGCAGTAAGATGAGATAGGAGTCAAATGCTTCTATCGGGAACATTGAGCTGTTAAGGGGAGCGAAGATTAGTAGCGAAGTGAGTGATGTCCCACTGCCAAGAAAAGCTTCTAGCGGCGAATGATACCACCCGTACCGCAAACCGACACAGGTAGTCGAGGCGAGTAGCCTCAGGTGAGCGAGCGAACTCTCGTTAAGGAACTCGGCAAAATGACCCCGTAACTTCGGGAGAAGGGGTGCTGACTGAGAGGTCAGCCGCAGTGAAGAGGCCCAAGCAACTGTTTATCAAAAACACAGCTCTCTGCGAAATCGCAAGATGAAGTATAGGGGGTGACGCCTGCCCGGTGCTGGAAGGTTAAGAGGAGCGCTTAGGAGTAGTCCGAAGGTGTGAATTGAAGCCCCAGTAAACGGCGGCCGTAACTATAACGGTCCTAAGGTAGCGAAATTCCTTGTCGGGTAAGTTCCGACCCGCACGAAAGGCGTAATGATTTGGGCGCTGTCTCAACGAGAGACTCGGTGAAATTTTAGTACCTGTGAAGATGCAGGTTACCCGCGACAGGACGGAAAGACCCCATGGAGCTTTACTGCAGTTTGATATTGCGTATCTGTAAGACATGTACAGGATAGGTAGGAGCCAAAGAAGGAGGGACGCTAGTTTCTCTGGAGGCGTTGTTGGGATACTACCCTTGTGTTATGGCTACTCTAACCCGGTAGGTTAATCATCTACGGAGACAGTGTCTGACGGGCAGTTTGACTGGGGCGGTCGCCTCCTAAAAGGTAACGGAGGCGCCCAAAGGTTCCCTCAGATTGGATGGAAATCAATCGCAGAGTGTAAAGGCAGAAGGGAGCTTGACTGCGAGAGCTACAACTCGAGCAGGGACGAAAGTCGGGCTTAGTGATCCGGTGGCACCGCATGGAAGGGCCATCGCTCAACGGATAAAAGCTACCCTGGGGATAACAGGCTTATCTCCCCCAAGAGTTCACATCGACGGGGAGGTTTGGCACCTCGATGTCGGCTCGTCGCATCCTGGGGCTGAAGTCGGTCCCAAGGGTTGGGCTGTTCGCCCATTAAAGCGGCACGCGAGCTGGGTTCAGAACGTCGTGAGACAGTTCGGTCCCTATCCGTCGCGGGCGTAGGAAATTTGCGAGGGGCTGCTCCTAGTACGAGAGGACCGGAGTGGACTTACCGCTGGTGTACCAGTTGTTCTGCCAAGGGCACAGCTGGGTAGCTAAGTAGGGGAAGGATAAACGCTGAAAGCATCTAAGTGTGAAGCCTGCCTCAAGATGAGATTTCCCATAACGTTAGTTAATAAGAGCCCTGAGAGACGAACAGGTAGATAGGCTGGGAGTGTAATTAGTGTGAGCTATTGAGCGGACCAGTACTAATAGCTCGAGGACTTAACCGAGAGGTTAGGAGCGGACGGTTTTAGGAGGTATTCAATTTTGAATGGACTAGTTTTTTAGTTCAGACCGAGTTAAGTGACGCTAGCCTAGGGGATACACCTGTACCCATGCCGACCACAGTCGTTAAGCCCTAGTACGCCGGAAGTAGTTGGGGGTTTCCCCCTGCGAGATAAGGGAGTTGCTTAGCTAGGGGGGAGTTTAGCTCAGCTAAGTCGAACAGTGTTCGGCTTTGTCGCAGCGATTAGCGCACGACAGGGGCCCAGGTTGAGCTAAACTCTCATTCAAGGGAGTTTAGCTCAGCTGGGAGAGCATCTGCCTTACAAGCAGAGGGTCAGCGGTTCGATCCCGTTAACTCCCATAGGAGGTCCCGTGGTGTAGCGGTTATCACGTCGCCCTGTCACGGCGAAGATCGCGGGTTCAATTCCCGTCGGGACCGTTGGAATAGGAAAAGTCCAAAGAGAGAGAAGGACTCGTTAGCTCAGTTGGTAGAGCATCTGACTTTTAATCAGAGGGTCACTGGTTCGAGCCCAGTACGGGTCATAGAGACAGCGGGTGTGGCGGAATTGGCAGACGCACCAGATTTAGGATCTGGCGCTTAGGAAGCGTGGGGGTTCAAGTCCCTTCACCCGCATGAAAGGCCGGCTTAGCTCAGTTGGTAGAGCATCTGATTTGTAATCAGAGGGTCGCGTGTTCAAGTCATGTAGCCGGCATAGCGAACGTAGTTCAGAGGTAGAACATCACCTTGCCAAGGTGGGGGTCGCGGGTTCGAATCCCGTCGTTCGCTTTCTTTAAGATGGCCGGGGTGGCGGAACTGGCAGACGCACAGGACTTAAAATCCTGGGATGTAGTGACATCGTACCGGTTCGATTCCGGTCCTCGGCATATTAAAGAGAAGGCACCCTTGGCTCAACTGGATAGAGTACCTGACTACGAATCAGGCGGTTGCAGGTTCGAATCCTGCAGGGTGCATACGGGAAGTAGCTCAGCTTGGTAGAGCACTTGGTTTGGGACCAAGGGGCCGCAGGTTCGAATCCTGTCTTCCCGATGCCTTTTTAAGGATTGATGTTTTTTTCTTGAACTCCTGAAAGAGTTCTTTTTATCTTAGCAAAAAAAACAGCCCACTGTCTGCTCGAATAAGCAACAGTGGGCTGTTTTTGATTGAGCTAAAAAGACTGGATTAGCTGTCTTCCCGAGGGAAAAATGCACGATAGAGTGCGCGGACAGCCTTTTTCTCGTTTTCGGTTTTGATAACAAACATAACGGAGACTTCACTGGAGCCTTGAGATATCATTTCCAAATTGATATTGCTGTCTGATAAGGCTTTGGTTGCTGTTGCAGTGACACCGATATGACTCTTCATATTCTCGCCGACAAGCATAATGATAGAAAGGTCGCGTTCAATGTCAACATGATCCACCTCAAGTTTGCGTGTAAGCTGAGAAACAATTTCTTCTTCTTTGATCGGTGTCAGTTCACGTTCGCGCAGAACAATGGACATGTCGTCAATTCCGGTCGGTATGTGCTCCCACCGAATATTGAGTTCTTCCAAAATCTGCATAACCTTGCGACCAAAACCTACTTCTCGGTTCATCAAATATTTTGAAAGGTTGATGCTGACGAAGTCATCGTCGCCGGCAATGCCGACAACCGGCAGGCCATTGCTGCGGCGTTTTAGGACAATTTTAGTTCCGGGGTGCTGTGGGTTATTTGTGTTTTTGATAACGAGGGGAATCTTTCCTCTATAAGCTGGGATTAGAGCTTCATCATGAAGAACGGTAAACCCGGCATAGGCAAGTTCCCGCATTTCTCTGTAGGTAAGTTCTGTGATTGAATCCGGTTTTCTGACAACTCCTGGATGGGCAGCAAAGATGCCGTCTACATCAGTGAAATTTTCATAAAGATCTGCTTTAACACCGGCAGCTAGAATGGATCCTGTGATGTCAGAGCCACCACGCGAAAAAGTACAGATTTGATTATTGGCTGTTACGCCAAAAAAGCCAGGGATAACAAGGATATCATCCTCATTTCTCAATTCTTCTAATTTATCATAGCTGGATGGTAAAATGCGAGCGTTGCCTGGCTCACTGGAGACGATGATGCCTGCTTCTCTGGGGTGGAGATAACGCGCTGACAGACCGTTTTTCCGAAAGAAAGCTGCGATGAGCTTAGCATTATTATCTTCACCGGCAGCCAGGAAAGTGTCGTAAAGAAAAGGGTTGCCTTCTATGGGAAGTGTTGCCAATTTTGTGATGGATTCTGAAATTTTTTCCAAGATTGAATAATCTAAATTCAACTCATCAACAATTGTTTTATAGCGTTGGATAATCCAATTTTGCCGCTCAGTGACATCTTGATCAGATGTATAGGCACGATAATATCTAATTAAGGCATCAGTAACTTTGATGTCGTCAGAATGCCGTTTCCCCGGAGCGGAAACTATAACAAAACGACGCTCTTCATCTGATTTTATAATATCAAGTACTTTTTTCAGCTGTTCTGCAGAAGCCAGAGAGCTGCCACCGAATTTAACGACTTTCATATGATCTCCATTAACTGTTTTTTAAATAAATTATAGCAGAATTTAAGGCAGGTGTCAGTACTTTGTCAGAAAAGATGCGCTGTTTTCATTTGATCTGAACATTCAAATAAGGAAACAGCAAAAAAGCATGTCAATGAGAATTGGCTGTCTGATCTGTCTTTTACAATTTACCTAATCGCTTAGTTGCGTCTAACTTGACTAAAAATAGCCGGAACTTTTTACCTTGCGTTTAGCTTTTTTTTTGTGTAAAATAAAAATAATTTGACTGTCAAACTTTTTAGCATATTTTGGAGGAAAAACATGCCTTATAATGGAATTCTTTATAATGTTGATGATGAAGTGGCTACATTGACTTTTAATCGGCCGGATGTGTCAAATGGTTTTAATATTCCGGTCTGTCAGGAAATTTTAGATGCTCTGGCTAAAGCAGAAAAAGATAAGCAGGTCAAATTGCTGATTATTAATGCTATTGGCAAGGTCTTTTCTGTCGGAGGAGACTTGGTTGAAATGCAGCGTGCAGTGGATGCCGATGATGTTCAGTCTTTAGTGCTGATTGCTGAGCTGGTCAATAAGATTTCCTATGCCATAAAACGTTTGCCTAAACCGGTTGTCATGAGTATTGACGGTGCAGTGGCCGGAGCAGCTGCTAATATGGCAGTAGCAGCTGATTTTGTTGTTGCCACCATTCAAACAAAATTTATTCAGGCTTTTGTCAATGTTGGTTTAGCCCCTGATGCCGGCGGTTTGTTTTTGATGAGCCGTGCTATCGGTATAACACGCGCTACGCAGCTGGCTATGACTGGAGAGGGCCTGTCAGCAGAAAAAGCGCTGGATTATGGTATTGTTTACCGCTTATGTGAAAGTGAAAAACTGGAGCGCACAACGAAGCAGCTAGTTAAACGGCTCCTGCGCGGTTCTATTAACTCCTACCGCGCGATTAAAGAAATGGTCTGGGCCTCTTCATTTTCCGGCTGGGAAGACTATGCGCAAACAGAATTAAGCTTGCAGGAAGAACTGGCCTTTAAAGAGGATTTTAAAGAAGGGGTAAGGGCCTACAGTGAAAGAAGACGGCCTAAATTTACAGGTAAGTAAGTAAATAGTCCTTTATTTTCAGAAAAAAATATTGTAAAATGTTTTGAGTTTTGCTATACTTTGAATGTCAAATTTTATTTGCAAGGGGGTAAGGTCTTGGAATATGACAAAATAAACGAGTATCTTGTTGATATTTTCAATAGAGTTCAGGTCATTGAAGAAATCAGTTTGAAAACCAGCCGGTTTAACGACGTTTCTTTAAAAGAGATGCATACTATTGAAATTATTGGAAAACAAAACAATGTGACACCAAGTGACATTGCTCGTGAATTGATGTTAACTCTCGGGACTGTTACCACCAGCTTAAATAAATTGGAGACAAAGGGCTATATTGAAAGAATACGTTCGACAACAGACCGGCGTGTTGTTCATTTACGCCTGACTAAAAAGGGACGGCTCCTGAATCGGCTGCATAGTAAATTTCATAGATCGATGGTCACTCATATCGTGGAAGGACTGGACAGCGATGAAATAGATACTTTGATCCGAGGTTTGAGCAATCTCCATAAATTTCTGGAGGAATTAGTGTAATGACATTTGCAAAAATCACACAGGCAGCCCATTTTGTCCCAGAACAGGTAGTCAGTAACGATGATCTAGCAAAGATTATGGATACAAGTGATGAGTGGATTGCTTCCCGGACCGGTATTCGCAGGCGTCATATCAGTAAGTCTGAAACAACAAGTGAATTGGCAACCCGTGTTGCTGAAAAATTGCTGCAGCAGGCTGATATAAAGGCTGCAGAGCTTGATTTTATTGTTATAGCTACAATTACGCCGGATTCTCTGATGCCATCTACTGCTGCTCGGGTTCAGGCTAATATCGGGGCTGAAAATGCCTTTGCTTTTGATGTAGCAGCTGCCTGCAGCGGCTTTGTATTTGCTCTCTCAGCCGCTCAAAAATTATTGGAGGGCGGTTCTTATCAAAAAGGGCTGGTTATCGGTGCTGAGACGCTCTCAAAAACCTTGGATTGGTCTGACAGAAGGACAGCTGTTTTGTTTGGCGACGGCGCAGGCGGTGTTCTTTTGGAGAGGAGTGCAGAAAAGTCTTTTCTTGCTGAGTCGCTTCATTCTGACGGGAAACGCGGTAAAAGTCTTTCTTCTGGAGTTGCGGCGCTCGAGTCACCTTTTTCTGAAAAAGGTGAAGATGATAAATTTTTAAAGATGGACGGACGGGCCATTTTCGATTTTGCCATCAGAGATGTGGCGCAAAGTATTGTCAGTCTGCTTGCAGAGTCGGATATACCGGCTGAATCGATCGATTATTTTCTTTTGCATCAGGCTAATAACCGTATTCTAGATAAGATGGCTAAGAAAATGGGGATTGAGCGGGAGAAATTTCCGGCCAATATGATGGAATACGGTAACACCAGCGCGGCCAGTATCCCTATCTTACTGTCCGAATGCATTCAGGACAATATTATTAAATTAGACGGTTCTCAGACGATTTTACTCGCTGGTTTTGGCGGGGGTTTGACATGGGGCTCACTAATTGTTAAAATCTAGTTATATCTTGTGCAACCGCACATTATAAAAATATTTATTTTAAGGAGAAATAATCATGGCAGTATTTGAAAAAGTACAAGAAATTATCGTAGAGGAACTCGGTAAAGAAACCGAAGAAGTGAAAGCAGAAACAACTTTTGATGAGCTTGATGCTGACTCACTTGATGTTTTTCAAGTTATTTCAGAAATTGAAGATGAATTCGATATCCAAATCGAAACTGAAGATGGTCTCAATACAGTAGGTGATTTAGTCGCTTACGTTGAAGAAAAAACAAAATAATAAGAAGATTTGAGAGTATTCGTGGCCGAATATTCTCTCTTCTTATTTTGATAGTTTGATTGTCAAATTATTAAAAGCTACACTTAGAAGGTTGAGTAAATGAAAACAAGAATTACAGAATTATTAAATATTAAATATCCTATCTTTCAAGGAGGTATGGCCTGGGTTGCAGATGGTGACTTGGCCGGTGCGGTGTCGAATGCCGGCGGTCTCGGTATCATTGGCGGCGGGAATGCACCCAAAGAAGTTGTAAAAGCTAATATTGATAAAGTAAAATCAATTACTGATAAGCCTTTTGGTGTAAATATAATGCTGCTATCCCCATTTGCTGAAGATATTGTTGACCTAGTTATTGAAGAAGGTGTTAAAGTTGTCACAACAGGAGCCGGCAATCCAGGGAAATATATCGAACGTTTTCATGAGGCAGGAATCACAGTCATTCCTGTTGTTCCCAGTGTAGCCTTGGCAAAACGGATGGAAAAATTAGGGGCAGATGCTATTGTTGCTGAGGGTATGGAAGCCGGCGGCCATATCGGAAAACTGACCACAATGACTTTGGTGCGGCAGGTTGCTGCAGCCGTTGATATTCCAGTAATCGGTGCCGGCGGAGTTGCTGACGGCCGGGGTATGGCTGCAGCATTTATGCTTGGAGCTGAAGCTGTTCAAGTCGGTACGCGTTTTGTGGTCGCTAAGGAATCCAATGCGCATCAAAACTTTAAAAATAAAATTCTGAAAGCAAAAGACATCGATACTGTTATTTCCGCACAAGTAGTTGGACATCCGGTAAGAGCTATAAAAAACAAACTGTCAACAGCCTATGCTAATGCAGAAAAGGATTATCTGCGCGGCGTCAAAGATGAACAGGAAATCGAAGAGCTCGGTGCTGGTGCTTTGCGCAATGCTGTTGTTGACGGTGATGTTGAAAATGGTTCAGTAATGGCCGGTCAAATTGCAGGTTTTGTTAACAAGGAAGAAAGCTGCAAGGAAATTTTAGAGGACTTGTATTATGGTGCTGCGGAGATTATAAAGGCAGAAGCAGCACGCTGGACTGATATGGAGAATTAAATGACGAAAACAGCATTTTTATTTGCCGGACAAGGAGCACAGAAACGCGGTATGGCAGCTGATTTGTGTGAAGCTTATCCTCTTGTTCAGGAAACTTTTACAAAGGCTGCCCGCATCTTGGGCTATGATCTCCGGGACTTAATTGATCATGATGAAACTAAGCTGAATCAAACCAGATATACGCAGCCTGCTATCTTGACGACTTCTGTTGCTATCTACAGACTGCTGCAGGAAAACGGCTTTTCTGCAGATATGGTTGCTGGTTTATCCTTAGGAGAATACTCTGCTTTAGTGGCTGCTGGCAGTTTAAGTTTTGAGGAGGCATTAGTCTTAGTCGCAAAACGCGGCCAATTTATGGAAACTGCTGCACCGCTAGGAACGGGCAAGATGGTAGCTGTTATGAATACAGAATCTTCAGTCATTGAAGCAATATGCCGAAAAGCTGCTGTCAAAGGTATTGTCAGTCCAGCTAATTACAATACTCCCAGTCAGATTGTCATCGGCGGAGAGGCTGAAGCTGTAGATTATGCTGTAGAATTGCTCAAAGAGGCTGGTGTCAAGCGGCTGATACCGCTTAAGGTTTCTGGTCCCTTTCATACAGCGCTTTTAAAACCAGCCAGCGAGCAGTTGGCGGCAGAATTAGAACATGTTTCCTTTAAACCTTTCCAGATTCCTTTGGTTGGGAATACTGAAGCTGCTGTTATGGAAGCATCGGACATCAAAAAGCTTTTAGCCCGACAAGTTATGGAACCGGTACGTTTTTATGAATCAATTGCTGTTATGAGAGCTTCAGGGGTCGAAAACTTTATTGAAATCGGTCCGGGTAAAGTCTTAAGCGGCTTTGTCAGGAAAATTGATAAGAGTTTATCGGTCGCACATGTTGAGGATCTTGAAAGTTTTCAGTCATTGGTCAGTAAAAATAAATAGAGAGGATGCTTATGGAAATTCAAAATAAAAATGCTTTTATCACTGGTTCAACACGAGGTATTGGTCTAGCTACTGCTCATAAATTTGCTGCCTTGGGTGCTAATATTGTTTTGAACGGTCGATCTGCTATTAAAGAGGAATTATTGGCTGAATTTGCATCTTATGATGTCAAAGTCATTGCCGTCTCAGGAGATGTTTCGGATTATGCTGATGCCAAACGTATGGCTCAGGAAGCTCAGGAAAAGCTGGGTAATATTGATATCTTGGTTAATAATGCCGGTATCACTAATGATAAATTAATGTTAAAAATGACTGAAGCTGATTTTGAGGCCGTTTTAAAAGTTAATCTTACCGGAGCTTTTAATATGACACAGTCAGTCTTAAAGCCGATGACAAAAGCCCGTCAGGGTGCTATTATTAATATGTCCAGTGTTGTCGGCCTGACTGGGAACGTCGGGCAGGCAAATTATGCTGCTTCAAAGGCAGGACTTCTCGGTTTTACTAAATCAGTCGCTCGTGAAGTCGCTGCGCGCGGAGTGCGTGTAAATGCTATTGCGCCAGGCTTCATTGAGTCGGATATGACCGATGCTATTCCTGATAAGATGAAAGAAAGTATGCTGACCCAGATACCGATGAAGCGTATCGGAAAGGCTGAAGAAGTAGCTGAAGTGGCGGCTTTCTTGGCTCAGCAGGATTATCTTACAGGTCAGGTTATTGCTATTGACGGCGGTATGACGATGTAGAGGGCATTGCCACTGAAGGTCTTCACCTGTCGGCCGCATCTGCTTTTGGGAGAATGATCTCCGATTATGATAAACAAAGAAGGGTTTAGAAATATGACATTTAACAGAGTTGTTGTTACAGGTTATGGTGTAACATCGCCAATCGGCAATACGCCAGAAGAGTTTTGGAATAGTTTGGAAAACGGTCAAATTGGGATTGGTCCAATCACAAAATTTGATACATCAGACATTCCTGTCCATAATGCCGGTGAAATCAAGGATTTCCCTTTTGATAAATATTTTGTGCGAAAAGATAAGAATCGGATGGATATGTACTCAATTTACGCCATCTATGCCACATTGGAAGCATTATCCCATGCTAATTTGGATATGGAGGCTGTAGATAGAGATCGTACCGGTGTCATTGTTTCCAGCGGTATCGGTGGCTTGCAGGAAATGCAGGAGCAAATTATCCGTATGCATGAAAAAGGGATTAAACGGATCCAGCCCATGTTTGTTCCAAAAGCTCTTTCAAATATGGCAGCCGGCAATATTGCCTTGCGTATCGGTGCTAAGGGGGTCTGCAAGTCTATTACTACAGCCTGCGCTTCAGCTAATGATGCGATTGGCGAAGCTTTCCGCGAAATTAAATTTGGTTTTCAAGATGTTGTTTTGGCAGGCGGTGCAGAATGCACAATCAATGAAATCGGCATCGGCGGTTTCAATGCTTTAACAGCCTTGTCAACAACTGAAGATCCCAGTCGTTCGGCTATTCCTTTTGATAAGGACCGCAATGGTTTTGTTATGGGAGAAGGGGCCGGTGTCTTGGTTCTTGAAAGTCTTGAACATGCTCAAAAACGGGGAGCAACTATTCTGGCAGAAATTGTCGGATATGGCAATACCTGCGATGCTTACCACCAAACCAGTCCGGCTCCTGATGGTTCCGGCGCTGCAAAAGCTATGAAACTGGCTATTAAAGAAGCTGGTATTGCAGCGGCAGATATTGATTATGTCAATGCTCACGGAACTTCAACTCAGGCTAATGAAAAAGGGGAAAGCCAAGCGATTGTTGCTGTCCTCGGTAAGGAAGTCCCTGTTTCTTCTACTAAATCATTTACCGGCCATCTCTTGGGGGCAGCCGGCGGTGTAGAAGCAATTGCGACAATTGAGGCTATTCGCCATCATTTTGTACCTATGACTGCCGGAACCAAAGAATTATCAGACGACATTGAAGCGAATGTTGTTTACGGTCAAGGTCAGCCTGCTGATATTAAGTATGCTCTGTCCAATACTTTTGGTTTTGGCGGACACAATGCGGTAACAGCCTTCAAGCGCTGGGAGGATTAATTTTGAATATTGAAGAAATTAAAGATTTGATGGCGCAGTTTGATCATTCAAGCCTTAAAGAATTTTCTTATCGCAACGCAGGTGATGAATTGACGTTTAGTAAAAACACGCCTGTAGCGGCAGCTCCTTTGGGGAATATCCCGGTTTCGGCAGCTCCTCTTGCAGAAGGAACTGCTGAAGAAGCGGCTGTTTTGCCTGCAGCTTCTGAAACAAGCGAGACTGACTCGGACTTGAAGCCACAGGCTGCAGCAGATGCTGAAGGTGAACTGATTGAAAGCCCGCTTGTCGGTGTGGCCTATATGGCTCCTGCGCCGGATAAACCGCCTTTTATATCTGTCGGGGACAGAGTTAAAAAGGGACAGACCTTGCTGATTATTGAAGCGATGAAAGTCATGAATGAAATTCCAGCACCGCGTGACGGAGTGGTTACAGAAATTCTGGCTGTGAATGAAAAGGTTATTGAGTTTGGTGAAGGGTTGGTACGTATAAAATGATTGATATCAATGCTATTCGTGAAGCGCTGCCTCACCGCTATCCTATGCTGTTGGTTGACCGAGTCATCAAAGCGGAAGACGATGAGATTGTTGCTTTGAAAAATGTGACAATCAATGAACCGTTCTTTGATGGACATTTTCCTCAATATCCGGTTATGCCGGGGGTCTTGATTATGGAAGCATTGGCCCAGACTGCTGGTGTTTTGGAGCTGTCTAAAGAGGAAAACAAGGGGAAACTGGTTTTTTATGCCGGAATGGATAAGGTAAAATTTAAAAAGCAGGTCGTTCCGGGCGATCAGCTGGTTATGACAGCGAAGTTTATCAAACGCCGCGGACGGATTGCTGTTGTTGAAGCAAAGGCAGAAGTGGATGGTCGCTTAGCCGCCAGCGGGACTTTGACTTTTGCAATCGGCAGCTGATCAAAACTGCGGATAAAAGGAGAAATGCAGCCACTATGTTTAAGAAAATGTTAATTGCCAATCGTGGCGAAATTGCAGTACGTATTATTCGTGCGGCGCGTGAGCTTGGGATTACAACAGTTGCCGTCTATTCAGAGGCAGACAGGGAGGCTCTCCACACTAACTTGGCTGACGAAGCGATTTGCATCGGTCCGGCTAAATCAACAGACTCTTATCTCAATATGAACTCTGTTTTATCAGCAGCTATTGTTTCTGGGGCAGAGGCTATCCATCCGGGATTTGGTTTTTTAAGTGAGAATGCCAAATTTGCAACCATGTGCGAAGAAATGAACATTAAATTTATCGGTCCTGCAGGCTCCATAATGGAGAAAATGGGAGATAAGATTAATGCGCGTGCCGAGATGATTAAGGCTGATGTTCCTGTTATCCCTGGTTCTTCCGGTGAAGTAGTCACCGCAGAGGAAGCTCTTGAGATTGCTGACAGTGTTGGCTATCCGGTAATGCTGAAAGCTTCGGCAGGCGGAGGCGGCAAGGGTATTCGCAAAGTGAACAAAAAAGAAGACCTTGTTCCTGCCTTTGAAGCAGCCTCTCAGGAAGCTTTGGCTGCTTTCGGAAACGGTGCGATGTATATCGAAAAAGTAATTTATCCGGCCCGTCATATTGAAGTACAGATTTTAGGGGACAGTTTCGGACATATTGTGCATTTGGGGGAGAGAGACTGCTCTTTGCAGAGGAATAACCAAAAAGTGCTGGAAGAAAGTCCCTCAGTCGCTATCGGACCTACGCTTCGGCAGAAAATGGGAGAGGCTGCCGTCCGTGCAGCGCAGGCTGTTGCCTATGAAAGTGCCGGGACAATCGAATTTCTTTTAGATGAAAAATCCGGTCAATTCTTTTTTATGGAGATGAATACCCGTGTCCAGGTTGAACACCCTGTGACTGAGTTTGTAACAGGAATTGATATTATTAAAGAGCAAATTAAAATTGCTTCCGGGGAAGCTCTGTCCTATAAACAGGAGGAGATTACAATTGAGGGGCATGCTATCGAGTGCCGAATCAATGCTGAAAATCCTGATTTTAATTTTGCTCCCAGTCCCGGCAAAATTACAGACCTTTACCTGCCTGGCGGCGGTGTCGGCCTGCGCGTTGATTCTGCTGTTTACCCCGGCTACACTATTCCTCCCTACTATGACAGTATGATTGCTAAAGTCATTGTTCACGGGGAAAACCGCTTTGATGCGCTTATGAAGATGCAGCGTGCCCTGTATGAATTAGAGATTGAAGGTGTTGTGACCAATACGGACTTTCAATTGGATTTGATTTCTGACAGCCATGTTATTGCAGGAGATTATGATACGTCTTTCCTGATGGAAACATTCCTGCCAAATTATCATAAAAAGGATTAATAGGAGGGCGGTTTCATGGCTTTATTTAGTAAAAAAGATAAATATATTAGGATAAATCCTAATCATTCTGTAAAGGGAGAGACGCCAAGGGACGCTCCGGAAGTTCCTGATGAGCTCTTTGCCAAATGCCCGGCCTGTAAGCATATGATCTACCAAAAAGATTTGGGGCCTGCTAAAATTTGTCCGTCTTGTTCCTACAATTTTCGGATTTCAGCTCAGGAACGGCTGGCTATCACAGTAGATGATGGATCTTTTGAGGAAATGTTTACAGGAATCCAGACAAAAAATCCCTTAAAATTTCCTGATTATGAGGAGAAATTGGCACAAGCCAGAGAAAAAACCGGCCTAGATGAAGCCGTTTTGACAGGCCGGGCTGTGATTAAAGGCCAGCCAGCCGCACTTGCTGTTATGGATTCAAATTTTATCATGGCTAGCATGGGGACGGTAGTAGGTGAAAAAATAACCCGGCTTTTTGAATGGGCGCTCGATGAGAAACTGCCGGTTGTGATTTTTACAGCTTCTGGCGGTGCCCGCATGCAGGAAGGTATTATGAGTCTTATGCAGATGGCTAAAGTGTCTGCAGCCGTTCAGCGTCATGCCAATGCTGGTTTGTTTTATTTGACTGTTCTGACAGATCCTACTACCGGAGGTGTGACCGCAAGCTTTGCCATGGAAGGTGATATTATTCTGGCTGAGCCTCAAGCGTTAGTAGGATTTGCCGGACGGCGCGTAATCGAGACCACTGTCAGGGAAAGTCTGCCCGATGATTTTCAAAAAGCAGAGTTTTTATTGGAACATGGTTTTGTTGATGCTATTGTGAAACGAACAGAGCTGCCAGAAACCATTGCAAAATTACTGGAATTCCATGGAGGTAGCAGATGAGCGATGTCGCTAGAATTTTAAAAGAGGCGCGCAATCAAGGGCGGCTGACAGCCCTTGATTATGCGGAAAGCATTTTTGATGATTTCATGGAATTGCATGGGGATCGGCATTTTGCGGATGATGGTGCTGTTGTTGGCGGGCTTGCTCGCTTGGATGGCCGTCCAGTAACGGTTATAGGCATTCAGAAAGGAAAAAATCTGCAGGATAATTTGAAGCGGAATTTTGGCCAGCCTAATCCAGAAGGCTACCGAAAGGCTTTGCGGCTGATGAAGCAGGCAGAAAAGTTCGGCCGGCCGATCATTACCTTTATCAATACAGCCGGTGCTTATCCCGGTGTAGGTGCTGAAGAGCGAGGCCAGGGTGAAGCGATTGCTAAAAACCTTCTGGAAATGAGTGATTTGCAGGTCCCGATTATTGCTATCATTATTGGGGAAGGCGGTTCCGGTGGAGCTCTGGCCCTTGCGGTGGCTGATCAAGTCTGGATGCTGGAGCATACAATTTATGCAGTACTGAGTCCGGAAGGTTTTGCGTCGATCCTTTGGAAAGACGGAAGCCGAGCTACTGAGGCAGCTGAATTGATGAAAATTACAGCAGGGGAGTTGCTGAAGATGGGGGTGGTTGACCAAATTATCCCCGAACATGGGTATTTTTCCAGCGAAATTATTGAGCGCATTAAAACCGACCTTATCACAGAATTGGAAAAACTGTGTCAGCTGCCGACCGCAGACTTACTTGAAAAACGCTATCAGCGTTTCAGAAAGTATTAGTTTGCTTTACAATAGGAAAATAGGGCATGTCTGCCCTATTTTTTAAATACTAATTTTTTAGTCAATAGTGCTCTAAAAACGATATCTGCTTTTGCTGCCTGCTTGGTTTTATTATGAGGAACTTTTAAGAAAGGGAGAAGACAATGTATCAGGAAATCAACCGCTACCTTGCTTTTCAAGGAGCAAAATATATCAAACCCGAAAAGGCCGGGTCATTGGCTGAAGAGATGCTGGCCTTAAAAGAAGCTGGGCAGTCTGCCAGAAAAAGTTTTTCTGAAATTGCTGAAGCATTGAGTCTTAAATTGATTCCTTGGGAAATGGGCCGGGTCAGCAATTGGGCCAGTCAGGCACAAATCGCCCGTCCTCATTTTTGGTGCTATTACAAAGCTCCGGAGGATAAGCCGGATGATGTTGGCTTTGCCATTCGTCTGTATGGGCAAAAAGATGACTTTGGGCTGTCAGCTGAAGTGAGTTTTATCGAGCGGCTAAAATCTGAACAAACACTGTCTAAACAGCATCGCGTCTTAGAACTTCCCATCACACCCCCGCTTTATTATTTGGTCCAAGAGAAAAATAAAACTTACCGCTTGGCTGGAACTGAAGAAAACCGCAGATATTTGAAAAAACAAATTAAAGAAGGGAACATTCGCAAAGCTTTAGTTAAATATGATTTTCCGATTACCAAAGAGACGACTTTAGCCGATCTGACTGAGCAACTAAATCAGGCATTCAAAGTTTTACTGCCTTATTATGAGAGAAGTAAGAGTGTCTAGGACTGCTTTTGAAGAATAGATCTGTTTTCTGCTAAAATGGTTTTTCTTTGTCTCTTATTAGATGCCTGAATCTTTGCTTAGCCTGATTTTTTAAGATTATTATTTTTTCACGCTGTTCAATGTTATTTTGTGGCTTAAATGTCGCCATTGTTTTAGCAGCCAAATTGTTGATAAGATGATCGCCGTCAATAAGGGAAGGGGTTTTGAGCTTTGGTCGAAATAAGTACAGAATATTTGCATCAATCCAATAGCCAGCCCGCTGTATTTCCAAAAGGAGCGGGATAATAATCCGGACCAGGAAATCATAAAGAGCCCTAGTAAAATGTCGCATAAATGCCAGCTTGCATAAATTTCAGACAAAACCATTTGGAGGCTGTCGCCTGTGGCAACAGCTAAGCCATTAACAGGATAAATAATCCTGCCGGTTTTTAATACGATTAGGAGCCATGCTGTTAACATCAGTGCAAAGCTTGTCACCAGAAGTCCAGTCAGATTTTTTTTATTTTGAAAATATAGTCTGCGGGCACTGTAAAAAGAGCTTCCCAAAAGAATAGTCGATAGCATGAGTGATTCGTCTATGACCATCAGTAAACTGCTATGTTGTTCAACCGTTCGGTGCAAGGAATCTGTCAAATCCAGTTGGAGACTGAAATACAAATAGCCAATCCGAACCATCATATATATCAGAATACCGGCAAGAAAGGCTCCTGAGAATAGGAAATAGTCTTCTGTTTTGCTAAATGCCTGCTTTTTCATATTTTTCTCCCTTTCTCTGTTTTGCTGAAAGTAGATCTTCATTACAGATAAAACAAAAAGCCCTTTTCAGGCCTGAAGGAATCTGAGACTTACTGTCTCAGATCCTTTTTATTGATAAAGCGGCCATCAGATTAGGGCTTTTCACAAATCTTTTCCCTTCCTCCCATATAGGGTCTGAGGACTTCTGGGATGGTTACCGAACCATCTTCATTTTGGTAATTTTCCAAAATGGCTGCAACAGTCCGGCCAACGGCAAGTCCTGATCCATTGAGGGTGTGCAGCAGTTTCACTTTACCGTCAGCTTCATCACGGTAACGAATCTGAGCTCTGCGGGCTTGGAAATCTTCCGTATTGGAACAGCTGGAAATTTCCCGGTAAGTGTTCTGTGCTGGCAGCCAAACTTCCAAATCGTAAGTTTTGGCAGCCGAAAATCCCATATCTCCAGTGCATAGTACGATAACTCTGTAAGGGAGTTCTAGTTTTTTGAGAATGTTTTCTGCATTTGAAGTCATTTTTTCCAGTTCATCATAGGAATTCTCCGGTTTAGAAAATTTGACCATTTCAACTTTATGAAATTGATGCAGCCGAATCAGTCCGCGGGTATCACGGCCGGCCGAACCAGCTTCCGAACGAAAAGAAGGACTCATGGCTGTAAAATAAATGGGCAGTTCTTTGCCATCGAGAATCTCGTTTCGGTAGTAATTGGTCAGGGGGACTTCAGCAGTAGGAATCAGGACATAATCAGTATCAGCCAGCTCGAAAGTATCTTCCTTAAATTTCGGATATTGTCCGGTGCCAAACATAGATTCATGGTTAACCATATAAGGCGGAATCACTTCTGTATAGCCTTCCTTGGCGTGTTCATCAAGCATGAAATTGTAAACTGCTCTCTCCAGCTGAGCACCCAGCCCTTTGTAAAAAAGAAAGCGTGAACCTGTAACTTTACTGCCTCTTTCCCAGTCAAGAATATCCAGTTTCTCGCCAATATCCCAGTGGGCTTTAATATCAAATGTGAAATCTTTTGGCTGTCCCCAGCGGCGAATTTCGACATTTTCGCTTTCGTCAGTTCCGACAGGAACATCTTTGGCAGGGATATTAGGCAGTCCTGAAAGGATAGATTGCAGTTTTTCTTCAATTTCAGCTAACTGATGATCCAGTTTTTTTATATCTCCTGCTAATTTCTGCATATCTGCAATAGCCTGTGCAGGGTCTTCTTTTTGGCGCTTAGCTTGAGCAATAGCAGCAGAAGCTGTATTACGCTTAGCTTTGGCCGTTTCTGTTTGAACAAGCAGGCTGCGCCGCTCTTCATCAAGGGCTTTGAGGTCCTGCAGAATTTCTGCCTCAACACCGCGATTGGCTAAATCAGCAGCAAGAACGTCAAAATGTGTACGAATACGTTTAAGATCTAACATAGATTTCCTCCTGAAATAAACTATTGAGGCTGACATTATTCAGATAATACAGCCCCAGACAGTTGACTTGTCTGCGCTTTTTTGAATGACAAAAGACAGTAAACAGCCGGTCGAACGCTGTACTTTATTGTAAAAAGGATAACATAAGAATCCGAAAAATGTCTGTTCTGCTTTCCTAAACTTTGGCAGAGCCCAGTTTTTTAAAAAAATGATAAAAAAGCACACAGAAAGGAGAATCGCTGGAGCGCTTCTGCGCGGTTCCATCCAGCTTCACAACTTTTGTGCACTTACTTACTCTTTTTAAATTGTTAACACGGTAGAATTTCATATTTTTTTCCTGCCTGCTCACAGCAAACGCAGACTTTCTGAAAAAGAAAAAAATCTTACTTATCCGTTGCTGCTATTATATAAAAAAAATGCTGAAAAGTAAACTTAAAATTTGTAAGCAGATTGATACACCGAGAGAGAACAGATTATGATAAAATGAGGTATTATGAAGCTAAAAAAATTGAGCTCTTCCTCTTATAATGCAGGAATTGATTTTTTGCGTATTTTTGCCATGTTAATGATTATTATCACCCATATTTTAGGGAAAGGCGGGATACGAGATGAAGTACAGGGAGATATCGATATTTATTATTGGGTGACCTGGCTGATTCAAGTCACTGCCTACGGGGCAGTAAACTGCTATGCTTTAATCAGCGGCTATGTCGGCTTAAGGTCTCCCTACCGCTACTCAAAAGGTTTGTCCTTGTGGGTTCAGGTATTTTTTTATACCCTTGGTCTGACTTTAATTTTTGCTGCAGCCGGACAGAAGCTGAGTGCTGCTGACTGGCTAGGCGCTTTTTTTCCGGTAATTACCGGTCAGTATTGGTATATCACTGCCTATTTTGGGCTCCTTGTTTTTATGCCCTTGCTGAATATGTCTCTTTTAAAATTGAGCGATAAAGATTTACGCCATCTTGTTTTTGTAGCTGTTTTTTTCTTTTCAGTTATGCCGGCTCTGTTTAATACTAAAGTTGATGAATTTTCCTTTGCTAAAGGCTTTAGCATGAATTGGCTGATTGTTCTCTATATAATCGGCGCATATCTCAGCCGTCTTGATCTCAAAAAACTGTTTAAAACACGCCGTTTAATATTGGCTTATACCCTCTCCATTTTAGTTACTTTTACAATGAAATTTTTAATTGGTGATATTTGGTACTGGTACACTTCTCCGAGCTTACTGGCTGGTTCGGTCGCTCTGTTTATTCTCTGTGCCAATCTGGAGATCAAAGACAACAGTCGCTTCTTTTCTTTTATCAGACGATTTGCTCCAACGACCTTAGGTGTTTACCTTTTTCATTTGAATCCCTTAATGGTTCGTTTTTGGATGCGTGATGTGTTTATCTCTTTTGTTGATGCCCCTATTGTGCTCTTTCCCTTGCTGATTTTAGGAACAGCAGTTCTTATTTTTGCCATATCCGCTTTAGTAGAACTTTTTCGCTTAAAACTCTTTCGATTTCTGAGAATACAAAAGCTGACGGATCGCCTAGACCGGGTTTTTCCTTTTGGACAGTGAAGGCAGGTTGTATAAGTCAGCCGCTCTGTGAAAAAATAAAGAACCTCAGTATGTCTGAAGGTTCATTTTTATACTAAAATTTAGGTTGGCTTCACTCAGTTTTTTTTGATTTAAATATGTTTTTCAGAGACTGTCCAATAGTTTGCAGCAAAGTCGGCAGCTTAACAACCTTGTCATTGCCAATATGTTCTCTGGCGATTTTAAGAATTTTCCCTGAATCTTTAGAAGCAAAAAGGAATTTTCCCCTATCGGTAAAGATTTCAAAGTGGCGGCTAATGGTATTTTTTCGGCCTGTAACATTAGCACCTATGGATAAAATATTGGCCCAAGGAATCTGAATATAATCCTCAACATTCTTATCACTGTAAAATTCAATCCCCTTGTCTCCTAATAAGAACTTGCCAACTTTACCTCCTATACTGAGATAAGACACACCAGTAGTAGTTAGTTCGACTTTTGTATTTATTGATTGTGCCATGCTGTCTCCTTAACCGTTTTATTTATTATATCAAAAAAAGGAGAGTGGGACAAAAATTGGTAAATCGTCATAAAATGCCGATTTCGATTTTCTTGTCCCACCTCCGCACAAGTTGATTGGAAGTTCTTATCCCTTGCTCGACAAGGGATAAGAACTTCCAATCAACCACTGCGTCAAACGCATTCATCTAAAAAAATTAAAGAGGCAGGAACTTTTGTCCCAGCCTCTTTAACTTTAAGATTACATGATTCCGAAGAAACGAGCTGCAATACCAACAACGAATAAGGCGAGGATAATAGTGATTGGCGAAACTTTTTTCTTGAGTAACCACATGCAAAGGAATGTAAGGAGAAGTCCCATCAATCCTGGGATTAAGGCATCTAATTGTCCTTGAAGTGACTGGGCCTGCATTTGATTAAGACCAAGACCTTCGTTCACTTGTTCAAGGATATCGTGTAATTGCTGACCAGTGACATTTCCTTTAGGGAATACAATATAGGCACCTTCAGACAGTGTTCTTGAAGGAAGATTAATAGTAAAGGCGATGTTTACCCATCGTTCAACAAGCACAGCGATAATGAACATACCGAGGATTGAAGCTCCTTTAGTGATGTCTTGCAGGATACCGCCTGACATGTCTTTTGTAATTTCAGAACCGGCTTTATAACCAAACTCTTGAGCATACCACAAGAAGGCCATACGGATTAGATTCCAAAGAACAAAGAATAAGATTGGTCCGAAAACGTTACCAGCTATAGCCAGTGATGCTCCAAGGGCTCCAAGAATCGGACGAACAGTAAACCAGAAAACCGGATCACCGATACCAGCTAAAGGTCCCATCATACCGATTTTAACCCCTTGGATAGCAGCATCGTCAATCTCAGCACCGTTGGCACGTTCTTCTTCCAGTGCCAAAGTTACCCCGAGAATCGGCGCTGCAACGTATGGATGAGTATTAAAGAACTCTAAGTGACGTTCAAGTGCAGCAGCCTGTTCTTCTTTTTTAGTGTAAAGTCTCTTGATAGCCGGGATAAGTGAGTAAGCCCAACCCAGGTTTTGCATCCGTTCATAGTTCCAAGAACCTTGAAGGAAGGTAGAACGCCACCAAACTTTTTGGCGATCAGATTTTGAAAGTTGTAATTTTTCTGCCATGATGATTTTCTCCCTTCTCTTAGTAATCCTCTAGGATGTCACCGATTGGGTCGCCAGACCCACCAGTATTTCCGCCGCTATTACCACCTTGTTTAGAAAGGTTGATATAGATAAAGGCAAGAGCGACACCGATTGTACCCATGGCGATCAGAGTCAAATCGGTCAGTGCAGCAAGGGCAAAACCAATGGCGAAGAATGGCCATACTTCGCGAGTAGCCATCATGTTGATAACCATAGCGTAACCTACGGCAACAACCATACCGCCACCGACAGCCATACCGCCTGATAACCATTCCGGCATAGCTTCCAAGATACCTTGTACAACTGATGTTGGTACAGCAAGAAGGAGTGCAGCAGGAACAGCGATACGAAGACCTTGAAGGAGGAGAGCAATCAAGTGAGTGCGTTCTACAATAGCAAAGTTTCCATCTTTAGCGGCCGCATCAGCACCGTGAACCAAACCAACTGAGATTGTACGAACAATCATGGTAAGGAAAAGACCTGCAACGGCAAGAGGAATAGCTGTTGTATAAGCAAAACTGATACCTTTGCTGGTGAAGTCGCCACCTTGAACCATGATAATAGCAGAGGCGACAGAAGCAAGTGCAGCATCGGGAGCAACAGCAGCCCCGATATTAGCCCAGCCAAGGGCGATCATTTGCAGAGTACCACCAAGGATAACACCTGCTTCAAGGTGCCCTGTTACAAGACCGATGAGGGTACATGCAACAAGCGGTTGATGGAATTGGAATTGGTCGAGGATACCTTCAAGACCTGCTAAGAAGGCAACAACAACGACTAAAATCATAGAAATAACTGACATTATTCTAGTTCCTTTCGTTTGATAGAAAAGTTTTCAATGGACAAGACCAGCTTTTTTTATTAAGACCAGTCTCTTATTGGACATTTGCTTTGCTGATTAGGTCAAACAAATCTTTTGGTGAGTCGTTTGGCACTTTACGAACATCAAAGCTGACCCCTAGGTCGCGCAATTTTTCAAATGTGGCGACATCATCTTTATCCATGGATAAGACATTGTTCACCATAGTTTTTCCGGTTGAATGAGCCATTGAACCGATATTCAGTTCCGTTATTGGCACTCCGCCTTCAATCGCTTCTAGGGCTTCCTGCGGTGTTTCAAATAAGATAAGCGCATGCGTATTGCCAAAGCGCGGATCCTTAGCCGCTTCAATTAATTTCTTAATTGGGACAACATTGGCTTTTACGCCGCCGGGAGCTGCTTGCTTAATCAAGCCTTTGCGCAGTTCATCCTGTGCTACAGTATCCGAAGCCACGATGATTCTGTTTGCCTTTGAAGCCGGTGTCCAGTTGGTCGCAACTTGTCCGTGCAGAAGACGTGTATCGACACGGGCAAGATTGATTTTAAGCTTGCCGTCACCGATAACGGTTCCTTCAGGAATAGCGCCTTGAACAGTTTCCTGCGCAGCAGGAGCTGCTTCAGGGGCCTCTGCCGGATTAAGTGCTTCTGGGAGAGCCTTGACCCCATCCTTAGCCTCTTTTATGATATTGGCAGCAACTTGTTCAACCCCAGCATTTGCGTCCATCATCCGCTCTGTGTAGGCTTGAATAAGCATTGGCAAACTGAGGCCGGTGATGATAGCCATTTTGCGTTCTGGATTTTCCTCCATCACGCGGCTGGCTTGATTAAACGGTGAACCGCTCCAAAGATCAGCCAGTACGAGGATTTCATCATCAGCGTCAAATTGTGCCACAGCATCCTTGAAATGTGCATACAAGTCATCCGGCCCTTCACTTGGCATGAAAGTGACTGTCTGGACCTTGTCCTGATCACCAAAGATCATTGAACCGGACTGATGGATGCCTTCGGCAAATTTACCGTGGCTGGCAATGATAATACCGATACCCATTCTTGTTCTTCCTCCTTAAATAGTTTTTTTCCTTAAAATGAAAAAGAATAATCTCCTTCCAAAATAAAGGAACTCCCTTGGATATAATCCAGTTCTTAAAGGGGAGCAGTTTATTCTGGCCATTCTTTTTTAGTTTAGGGAAATTTAAGAACATATTAATTGTAAAACGTTTTCAATGAAAAAGCAATAGAATTTTGATAAAAATTTTCAAAAAGCAAAAAAAGCCTTCATTTTCAAGCATTTTAGCTGATTTTATATGAACGTTTTTGAAAGTTCTCAAAAATTAAAAAGTACCGCTTCTTGAAATTCTGCTGCGATACTTTTTAATACTTTATTTATAGGAATAATTTTTCCAATTCTTTTGCCACACCATCTTCTTCATTGGTTAGAGTTAGCTGTTCATCAGCATAGGGCAGAAGAATAGGATTAGCATTTTTCATAGCATAGCCAGTTCGGGCAAGGGCCAGCATTTCTGTATCATTGTGTTCGTCTCCAAAAGCAATTAATTCTTCTCTAGTCAGCTTATAGATGGAAAGAAGGTGTTTTAGAGCAAAAGCCTTGTTGACACCTCTAGCAGAAAATTCTAAGATATTCAGCGGTCCGCCCCAAGAATCGATTTCCAATTCATTATTAAAATACCGCCGCATATCATTTGCCAGCGCATACTTGTCTTCATGCCTGGTCTGCATGAGCAGTCCTTTTGGATTTTGTGTAATCTTCAGAGGATCCAGCCGCATCTGATCGGTAATTTTTTCCACACCGAACAATTCCGGTCTGATAGCTCCAGGATTATCCATTGTGATATAAAATTTTTTTCGGTACTCACTGGCGATAAAATCAGCCGCAAAGGCTTGTTTTTGCTCTAATACGTCAAATAAATAGCGCTTATCAATAGTAACACTGAGCTCTTGAGACCATCTCTGATTGGGAATATGTGTCAGAGCGCCGTTAAAACTGATCAAAGGAGTAGTCAGCCCTAGGTGGTCATAGTGGGCTGCGGCCATTGAAAAGGGCCGGCCTGTAGCAATGATAACCAGATGTCCTCTGGCTGTGACCTTTCTGATTGTTTCCGCAGTGTAAACCGATATAGTGTTGTCGCTGTGCAGGAGCGTCCCATCTAAATCAATTGCAATCATTTTTCTAGCCATACTGATGATTATACCATATCATCAAGAAGAAGGATAATGAAAAAACAGCCTGTTTTCTATGGTATAATAAACGGTAGAGATTGGAGTATTTGTATGTCTAAAATGATTTTAACCCATGCCTTTGCCGCTTTTGTCTTTATTGCTCTTGCAGTTTACCAGCCTGCAGCAGAAGGGCTGATGGCCAGTCTTATCTTTGCTGCGGTCAGCTTGGAAATGGGGTTTGTGGCTCAGCATACTAAGAAAGCCCTTTTTCGTGTGCCTGCTTTTCTGATTTGGTGTTTCGCCTATCCCCATATTTTTAATGTCTTACTGGGGATTGCGGATTTATCCTGGGATAGCAGTGTGCTCTGGACTGCAGAAGGATCAGGTCCCTTTGCTGCCTATTTAGCGGCTCTTGTTTTTACTTTACTTGCTGCGGTTCTGAGTTTCCGCCTGTTTTTAAAAAGTGTAAAGCTTAACCGCTATTTATACTATTTTCTGCTGCCCTGTTTTACTTTAATAACCAGCTTTTTTATCGTATCGAGCAGACACAATCCCTTTGCCTGGTCAACCTTTTTCAACAGTCCTGCCGAGGCTTTCAACCAGCTTCTCGGTCAGTTTGCTGCTCTTAACCTGCCTTTGTTTTTAGGCTTAACATTTATTCAGCTGATGCTGCTCATCCTGTTAGGTGACGATTAACAAACCCTATACTGGAAAGTGTGCTGTAGGTCTTCAGACAGAATTTTCGTTTGCTCAGTTGAAAAATGAACGATTGTATAGTAAAATATTATTATCGTTCGTAAATAAAGGAGAAATAACTAAAAAATGGACAAAGTTTTTAAGCTAAAAGAGCACGGAACAGATGTTCGGACTGAAATTACGGCAGGGTTAACAACCTTTTTTGCCATGTCCTATATCCTTTTTGTTAATCCGTCAATGCTGTCACAGACTGGTATGCCTGCTCAGGGTGTTTTTCTGGCAACAATCATTGGTGCTGTTGCCGGCACTTTGATGATGGCTTTTTATGCCAATATGCCCTATGCACAGGCACCCGGTATGGGACTCAATGCATTCTTTACTTACACCGTCGTATTTTCGCTGGGCTATAGCTGGCAGGAAGCCTTGGCAATGGTTTTCTTATGCGGTCTCATTTCTATTGTCATTACTGTTACTAAAGTTCGAAAAATGATTATTGAATCCATTCCGGCAGCTCTGAAGTCAGCCATTTCAGCTGGGATTGGTATTTTTCTGGCCTATGTTGGGATCAAAAATGCCGGGCTTCTGAAATTCTCCATTGATCCCGGGACATACAGTGTCAGCGGTGAAGGTGCAGAAGAAGGATTAGCCTCTATTACTGCCAATTCATCAGCAACTCCGGGGCTTGTCGAGTTTACTAATCCGGCTGTTATACTTGCCATTATCGGTTTAATCATCACCGCCTTCTTTGTGGTTAAAAATATCAAAGGAGGTGTGATTATCTCCATTGCCTTAACGACAGTCATTGCTATCTTAATTGGTGTCGTTGATCTCTCAACTGTGGATTTGGCTTCCAATAATGTCGGGACTGCATTTAAAGAATTACGTTCTATTTTTGGGGTAGCTTTAGGCAGCCAAGGTTTAGGCTCTTTATTTGGTGATACTGCCCGTATTCCGGAAGTTTTAATGGCTATTCTTGCTTTTTCTCTGACGGATATATTTGATACTATAGGGACTCTTATTGGGACTGGTGAAAAGGTAGGGATTATCAGGGCAGAAGAAGGCGGAAAAGGCACTAATGGTCTGGATCGGGCCCTCTTTTCAGATTTAGTGGGGACAACAGTCGGTGCCGTTGCCGGAACGTCAAATGTCACTACTTATGTTGAATCGGCAGCCGGTATCGGTGCCGGCGGACGGACGGGCTTAACGGCATTGGTTGTTGCTGTTCTTTTCGCTATTTCCAGCCTCTTTAGTCCTTTGCTGGCCATTGTTCCTAATGCAGCGACAGCCCCTATTCTCATTATCGTGGGGATAATGATGCTCTCAAATCTTAAAAATATTGACTGGCACGATATCAGTGAAGCCATTCCGGCTTTCTTCACTTCTATTTTTATGGGCTTTGCTTACAGCATTACACACGGTATTGCCACTGGTTTTATTTTCTATACACTTGTTAAAATTTTTAAAGGCCAAGCCGGCAGCGTTTCTGCTGTAATCTGGGTTTTAGATGCTCTCTTTATTCTTAATTTTATCAGTTTGGCTATTTTGTAAGATCCCTAAACAAGGATTCTATGTTGATAAAAAGCAGCTGCTCTAAAGCTGACATTTACTTGTTTTTACTGTTCGATTAATTTTACCAGCTATTAAGAAAACTCTTTTTTGTGGACTGACCAAGAGTTGGACATCACTCCGACTTTAACATGGATGCAGTTCACCAGGGAGAGTTTTTTATTGCTTAGATTCTTATAGGAAGCAATCCCATTTATTGCGCCGCTATCCAGCAAAGAAAGATTTGCTGTTTCGAGTTGGAAGAAGGTCTTTTTTTTGGTATAATAAGGCTATGTTTTACAGCCATAGTGAAGAACAAATGATTGCCATCGGTGAGCAGATTGGCCGAAAATTGCAAAAAGGGCAAGTGCTGGTTTTGACAGGCGACCTTGGATCGGGTAAGACGACTTTGACGAAGGGGCTGGCCCTTGGTCTGGGTATTGGCCAGATGATTAAAAGTCCGACCTACACCATTGTTCGTGAGTATGAGGGGCGCCTTCCTCTTTATCATCTGGATGTTTATCGAATCGGTGACGATCCTGATTCAATTGATTTGGATGATTTTCTTTATGGTGACGGTGTGACTGTTATTGAATGGGGAGAGCTTTTAGCTGATACGCTACTGGAGGATTACTTGGAAATACTGATCAGCCAAAATGAAAGGGGCCGGCAGCTTAATTTTATCAGTCATGGAGAGGCCTCTGAACGCCTGCTTAAGGAGATTGAAAATGACTCAAAAAGAATTACTGGTTGAAGAAGCCCGCCCTGATGATGCAGGTGCTGTTATTGCCCTCATAGAACAAGTTTTGTCGGAAACAGATTTTTTGACGAAATTTTCTGAAGAGAATGTGCTGACAGAAACTGAAGTAGCGGCCTTTCTTTCTCAAAAGGCAGAGAGCTTAAATGAAATTTGCCTGACAGCCAGGCTGGGCAATGACTTAGCCGGAATCCTGATTGTCTCCGGTGATTCTCATCCTCTGACAGCTCATATTGGCTATTTGTTTGTTGCTGTTTTAAAAAATTATTGGGGCTACGGTATCGGTCAGCTGCTGATGGAGGCGGCTCTTGACTGGGCTGAACACAGTCCCTTCATCCGGCGGCTGGAACTGACAGTACAGAGGCGAAATAAAGCCGCTGTCCATATTTATAAAAAGTTTGGCTTTATGGTAGAAGGTATTAAGAAACGCGGTATAAAAACAGAAAACGGAGAATTTCTTGATGTTTACCTGATGGGTAGACTCATAGATTAAAAAGACAACTATGAAACTTGGAAAAAAAATTCTGCTCATGCTGACAGCTATTATTTTGACAACGCTCGTTGCTGCGGGGATTTATGTCACCGATGCCCTGAGTTTCTCTAACAGTGAGCTGGCAAAAACTTTTAAAAATTATAATACTGGGTCAGGAAGCGAAGCGATTCAGCAAACCAAACCTTTTTCGATTTTGCTGATGGGAGTAGATACCGGCAGTGCTGACAGAGACTCCCAATGGGAAGGCAACAGTGACTCGATGATTTTAGTTACTGTCAATCCACAGACAAAATCAACAACAATGACCAGTTTGGAACGGGATATTCTCATTACCCTGTCCGGTCCTGACGATAATGATATGACCGGAGCGGAAGCCAAATTAAACGCAGCTTACGCTTCAGGCGGTGCTCAGATGGCCATTATGACTGTTCAGGATTTGCTAGATATTGATATTGATTACTATATGCAAATCAACATGCAGGGCCTTGTAGACTTAGTTGATGCTGTCGGCGGTATTACGGTGACCAATGAATTTGATTTCCCTATTTCTATTTCAGAAAATGAACCAGCCTACACTGCGACTGTTGAACCCGGGACACATAAGATTAACGGTGAGCAGGCTTTGGTCTACGCTCGGATGCGCTATGATGATCCTGATGGCGATTACGGCCGTCAAAAACGGCAGCGTGAAGTCATTCAAAAAGTGATGGATAAACTGCTGGCTCTTAACAGTGTCGGTTCCTATAAGAAAATTCTTTCAGCTGTCAGCAGCAATATGCAGACTAACATTGAGCTTTCAACCAGTACGCTGCCCCAGTTGATGAATTATTCAGATGCGTTAAGCAATATATCTTCTCAGCAGCTAAAAGGAGAAGATGTTATGCTGGAGGGAGCTTCATATCAGGTGGTTACAAGTGAGCACCTGCTGGAAATTCAAAACCGCATCAAATCAGAATTAGGCCTGTCCGAAAATAAGGAAGTAAAAACAACAGCAACTGTTTACGAAAATCTTTACGGCTCTGCTTCTGATTATGACAGCGGCTTAGATTACAGCTCATCAGATGATACGGCTTACAGCGATAGCTATTCAGCTGAGAGTGACTATAGCTATGGTCAGGAGCAAAGCAATGGTGCTGTTGATTCCAGCTATTATGGCTATGGTTATTAAATCAGCAGACAGTTTTAGAAGAGAGAGTATGACAAAAATCGAAATTGTCATAAAATGACGATTTTGATTTTGTTGTCTCACCTCTGCACAGTTGATTAGAGAGGACCTTATACCTTGCTTGACAAGGGACAAGAATTTCCAATCCACCACTGTGCATAGGTCTAAAAAAGTGAAACGAGGCGGACTTTGTCCCAGCCTCGTTTTTAACTGCAGAAGCTATAAAACTAGTCATAATGGGTTTTAGAAAGCAAATTCAAAATTTTCAAAAGAACAGGGAATTTTCACGCATCTTGTGTTTCTTTTTTCAATACCAAACGTGAGGTCATAAATAATCTTATCGCATCACCTTTTCCTGATTTTAAATAATAAGAAAGAGAAGACAGCGTTTGCCTTCTCTTTCTTATTATATAGGGTAAGCCGCTGCTGATCTTGCTACAGAGCTTACATTTTTTGCTTAAGGCCGTTTATCTTGGTATTTTTCAAGGATAGCAGATATTTGTTTCAGATAGGCCTGAACTTCTTGATTGAAAACACGTCCTTTATAGCTTAAATCTTGCTTGACAGCCTGCAGATTGTCTTTTTGCTGGGCAATTTTCTCTAAACTCTCACCTATATCAAGAAGATTTTCCTGAGCAACTAGGAAAGATTCTTTGGCGGACTGGAGCTGAGATCGGATAGCCTTACGGTTTTTGTAGACTCGGTAGCTTGTGTAGGCCAAAAGGCCTACGGTGATATAACCTTTCATTTTCATTGGCCCACCTCACTGCGGATGTCATCAGCCAAAGAATTGAGTGCTGAGCTGTCCGAATCATGAGCAGTGAAATGGATTTCCAGACCATCATCTGTGCTGTAACGGGGAATGAGGTGGATATGGGCATGAAAGACGGTCTGCCCGGCTATCTCCTCATTATTGTTGATGATGTTCATTCCGCCGGCTTTGGTCGCTTTTTGCAGTGCACGTGCCAGTTTAGGGAGTCTGGCAAAAACAGTCTGTGCCAGCCCTTCATCCATTTCAAGAGTATTGCGCACATGTTTTTTAGGGATTAAAAGCATGTGCCCTTTGGTCGTTTGGGAAATATCCAAAAAGGCCAATGTATGCTCATCTTCATAAACTTTGGCAGAGGGAATTTGACCCTCTGCAATTTTACAAAAAAGACAGTTTTCCATTTTATTTTCCCTTCTCTATATGAATTTGATATAATGTTTAGTATAAGTATATCAAAGTTAGTGGGAAATAGCATGTTAAAAATTGAGAACCTTACAGGCGGTTACAGCCGTCTTCCTGTTTTAAAAGATGTTTCTTTTTCGGTGAAATCCGGTGAAGTGCTGGGGTTAATCGGTTTAAACGGCGCAGGAAAATCCACAACAATTAATGAGATTATCGGGCTTTTGACCCCTTTTCAAGGAACAATAAGCATTGACGGGATGACTTTGGAGCAAAACCAGTCTGCCTACCGTAAAAAAATTGGTTTTATTCCCGAAACGCCGGTTCTCTATGATGAGTTAACTTTGAAAGAGCATTTTGAAACAATGGCTATGGCTTATGATATTGAAACGAGTGCAGCCTTAAAGCGGGTTCAGCCTTATTTGGAACTTTTTCGGTTAGATGATAAGCTGGATTGGTTTCCTGCCTATTTTTCCAAGGGAATGAAGCAGAAAGTCATGATTATTTGTGCTTTTTTGGTTGATCCTGAATTATTTATTTTCGATGAACCTTTTTTGGGGCTGGATCCTTTAGCAATAGCTGACCTAAGTGATCTGCTGGCCGACGAAAAAGCAAAAGGAAAATCGATTTTAATGAGTACACATGTCCTGGATTCTGCTGAAAAAATGTGCGACCGCTTTGTCATTTTACATAAGGGAGAGGTACGCGCTTCTGGGAGCCTATCTGAGCTCCGCAGACAGTTTGGGGATGAAACAGCAAGCTTAAATGCTATTTATATGGCTTTGACAAAAGAGGTGTGAGATGTTTCGGGTTTTTAAAGACCGTCGCAGGCGTTTTCTTTTACAGCTCCTGCGCTATTCAAGGTACGTTTTTAACGATCATTTTGTCTTAGTTTTATTGGTTTTGCTCGGTTTTCTCTTAGTTCAGTACAGAAACCTGCTGGAAAATTTTCCCCAACAGCCAGTCTTTCTGTTTGCTGCTTTGGGAGCTGCTTTGTTTGCTCTCTTAAATTCTGGGTCAATCGCTACTTATTTAGAGCCTGCCGACAGACAATTTTGGCTGCCTAAGGAAAGTGAGCTGAAGATGTGGATTCTTCAGGCCCAGAAGCGCTCTTTTCTTTTTGGGACTTTGCTGCAGACTCTTTTTTTACTGCTTGTAACACCCGTTTTTTTAAGACAGGGCTTCTTTCTTTGGCATGTCGCCTTGCTGGCAGTGCTGCTGGCTGTTTTGAAGTGGTTTTTAATTGGCCGTAAAGCCCATCTGTTTTGGAATTCTGCCGGCCGTTTAAACTGGGACGCAGCAATTGATTATGAGAAGAAACGTCAGCAATCGCTTTTAAAGTTTTTTGCGCTCTTTACAAGAGTTAAGGGTCTTTCAGGGAGTGTTAAGCGCCGCCGCTATTTAGACGGCTTATTGAAATTTCTAAAAAAAGAACCGGCATTTTTATGGGAAAATCTTTATTGGCGTGCTTTTCTGCGCAGTTCCGATTATGCCAGTTTATCGCTTCGTCTGCTGCTTTTGAGCATTTTAGGCTTGATTTTTGTTGATCATCCGCTTGTAGCCGCAAGCTTGGCTCTGCTTTTTAACTATTTGCTGCTTTTTCAGCTGCTGGCTTTATATTACCATTTTGACTATCACTATTTTACTGGTCTTTTCCCAATAGACAGACAGCTAAAAGGTCAAAATTTAAAGCGCTTTTTAAGCTGCATCGCTTATTTGCTGCTGGTTATCGAAATGCCTTTCACCTTGTCCTGGCAGGGGGCAGGTTTACTGGCTGTAGTGACTGTTGTCACTGTAGAAATTTACCTGCCGTATAAAATAAGGCAGATGATTGACTAAGTGCTGTAAAACAAGTAAAATAAACACTGACTATCTATATGTAGAAAATGAAAAGGAGGGGACGAAGTGACTTCATCAGATAAAGATTTAACTTTAACACCCTTGAGAGGAGAAAGCGGGAAAGCTTACGTTGGGACCTATCCGGATGGCGAGCGGGTTTTTGTCAAAATCAATACAACCCCAATTCTCCCTGCTCTCTCCAAGGAACAGATTGCACCGCAGCTGCTGTGGGCTAAGCGAATGGGCAATGGCGACACAATGAGTGCACAGGAGTGGCTTGACGGCCGTATTCTGACGCGTGAAGATATGGGCAGTAAGCAGATTATACATGTCTTGAATCGCCTCCACCGTTCACGAGCCTTGGTTAATCAGCTTTTGCAATTAAGCTATAGGATCGAAAATCCCTATGACCTGCTCATTGATTGGGAAAATAATGCTCCTCTTCAAATTCAGGAGAATACTTATCTGCAGTCCATTATCAAGGAGCTGAAACGCAATTTGCCTGAATTTCGTTCGGAGGTTGCAACAATTGTCCACGGGGACATTAAACGCAGCAATTGGATTATCACTACCAGCGGTATGATTTATTTGGTGGATTGGGACTCGGTGCGTTTGACAGACCGTATGTATGATGTAGCCTATCTATTGAGCCATTATATTCCTCAGACACACTGGCATGAGTGGCTGTCTTATTACGGCTATAAGGACAATGAAAAAGTGATGCAAAAAGTCTTTTGGTATGGGCAGCTTTCTTATCTGACTCAGATTTTACGGTCCTTTGATAAGAGGAATATGGAGCAGGTGAATCAGGAAATTTACGGCCTGCGTCAATTTAGAGAATTATTTAGGAAAAACTGATGCGAGTAAGAAAACGTAAAGGAGCAGAAGAGCATTTAAAAAACCATCCTCAGTTGGTGGTTTTTCAGCCTGAAAAGTTTAAGGGCCGCTGGCGGGAGCTTTTTGGCAATGATCGTCCCATTCACATTGAAATTGGAACCGGAAAGGGAGCCTTTATTTCTGGCATGGCTCTTAAAAATCCAGAGATTAATTATATTGGTATTGACATGCAGGTATCTGTTCTCAGCTACGCTTTAGATAAAGTGTTGGCCAGTCAGGCTGAGAATGTCAGATTGCTTTTGGCTGACGGGTCTGATCTAAGACATTTTTTTGCAGCAGAAGAAGTTGATTTACTCTATCTTAATTTTTCAGATCCTTGGCCAAAAACAAAACACGAGAAGCGTCGGCTGACCTACAAAACTTTCTTGGGAACATATCAGCATATTCTGCCTGAAAAAGGAGAAATTCATTTTAAGACTGACAATCGGTCTTTGTTCGAATACAGTTTAGTCAGTTTTTCGCAGTATGGCATGCTTTTAAATAAGGTTTGGCTGGATTTGCATGCCAGTGATTTCACTGGCAATGTTATGACAGAGTATGAAGAAAAATTTGCTGAAAAAGGGCAAGTTATTTATCGTGTCGAGGCTCAGTTTAGATAAGGATCTTTGTCTGTGGTTGACAGCACTGCTTCAGTAGGTATATCGGCCAACCATCTTTTGGTCTTTAGTCAAACAGCACTGCAGGCTGTTTAGATAAATTAGGACTTCCCATTTTTGGGAAATATGTTATAATAGAAAAAGTTGGTCTTCCAACTTCTTGATGGAGAGGTCGCATAGCGGCTGAGTGCGCACGCTTGGAAAGCGTGTAGTCCTTCACGGGGCTCGGGGGTTCGAATCCCCTCCTCTCCTTTTAGCCTATTGATATATCAACGGTTTGAGGCTGTTCACCCGCTTTTCACCCGTCAATTTTAGATTTTTGAAAAAATATCTTTAACAACACGGTCATTTTTTTCTTTCAGTTTTTCGAGCTGGTGAGCATAAAACTTGAAGTCGTTGATTTTAAATTTGGAAGGATTGATTGATATGACAATACAAGACCTCAATGCTTGGCCGGAAGCTGAAGATGACAACATTGATTTCAATGCTGCCCATGAAGCAAATAAAGATAAATCGGTTGATGACTTAGATCGTGAATGGTCTGAATATGTCAAGAAACTAAAGCTCGAAATAATCTGATAGCCCAAGCACTTAGAGAGATTTAAGTGCTTTTTTGCACTCAAAATAAACAGAATGGCCCTTGGGACCAAGAAAAATTTTAATTGCAAGTCTTTGTACACTGGCTATAAATCGTTCACCTTTATTATCGACCAAAGCCGCTGTTTGGTTTAGGCCACTATTTATACTTGACTATTGACCGTAACAAGGGGCTTTTAACGTATTCTAAATTTCTTGTCCGAAAAAGGGTCCTTATACTCTTTTACATTCAATTTATCAGAAGCAAAGTTATTTTTCTCTTGCCCACGAATAAACTCTGCTATCGTCTGTTCGTTCAATCCAACTGTACTGACGTAATTGCCTCTTGCCTAAAACTTACGATTTTCGTACTAGGATTTTAGGTTAACATGTTTTTCAAAAATCATTAGAGCACTCTTACTCTTTAAAAAAATAAAATCAGACATTGCAAGTTTGGCTGGTATCAGCGCCAACCCCAGCTGAGCTAGTGGTTTTCTTGTTTCTCTGGGAATATGATAAGAGAGCAGCAGAAGACGCATCGAAATTGCGCTTTCAAACCGAACAGTCTATTTCACTGGGAAATGAAACAGAAGGATCGATTACTAAAAATGGGGCTATTAATACTATTTCCAATAGCGAAAACACAATGTTCATTATAACGCTTGCTTATATCAATGTTACAGCCACATTGAAAAATTAGGCATTGATTCAGTACAAGAAATTGACATGACAGTACTTTTAATAGGTGATACGATTTAGTATCTGAAACGTTTATTATTAGCTAACGGCGCTTAGGAAAAAACAATTTGACATCGGTTCTGGCTTTTATTATAATAAGGTGAAACGAATAATTCCCCCAAAAAGCCCTTAAGGGCTTTTTATGATGAAAAAGTACTGGCCTAAATACAAGCTTGTTCGCTTCCGGAAGGGGCAGTACAGCTGTTTGGCTGCTTTTTTCAGAATAGCAGAAAGGAAAGAATAATGTTAGATTCATTTGATAAAGGCTGGTTTGTCTTACAGACTTATTCAGGCTATGAAAACAAGGTTAAGGAAAACCTGCTGCAGCGGGCTAAGACCTACAATATGTTAGAGAATATCCTGCGTGTAGAGATTCCGACCCAAACCGTTAACATTGAGAAAAACGGCAAAACAAAGGAAGTGGAAGAAAACCGCTTTCCGGGTTATGTTCTGGTGGAGATGGTCATGACAGATGAAGCTTGGTTTGTCGTTCGGAATACTCCTAATGTGACCGGTTTTGTCGGCTCACATGGGAACCGTTCCAAACCTACTCCGCTTTTGGAAGAAGAAATTCGCTCTATCCTGATTTCTATGGGACAGACGGTAGATGTGATTGATACCAATATTAAGCCGGGTGATGTCGTGCAAATTATCGACGGTGCCTTCATGGGGCAGGAAGGCCGTGTAGTTGAAATTGAAAACAACAAGGTCAAAATCATGATTAACATGTTTGGTTCTGAAACGGCTGCTGAGCTGGAACTTTATCAAGTTGCAGAATTGTAACAAATTGATATTGATAGGCCGTTAGAAAAAGTGTTTTCTGTCGGCAAGGAGATTTTTAAACGTATCAAAGATAGAGGCAGTGTTTGGGCTTTGATTTCAGGATTTTTCACAGTCAAAACTCAAGTCAATCTGCTTTTTTTAATGGCACAAAAATCTAGTGAGTAAGCTGTTTGGTCAAATCAAACAGCTTTTTTTTATTCACTGAAAATTTGGGGCGGAAATTAAAATTTTTTTCCGGCAGTCAGGCTGAGTGCTTGCAGCAGCAGTTTGCCTAGGGCTGATATGGAGCTGGAGGCATTTGCCGGTCTTCCAAAGGCTGGATTCGCTAAAATTATCCGAATTATTGCCATTATAAAAGTCCTTGTCTGCCTTTTCTTGGAGGTATGATAAGTTTTCTTTATGATTTGATAGAAAATTGCTATTAGACAAAGGTTAAAAAGCGCGGTAGACTGAGAATGATAGAAGATTATTCTTTAAACGTTGTGTAAAAAAAGAGGCAGTCGTAGGCGGCGCAAGCTGACATACAAATCTAGCTGCTCTGCGAGTATGGACTTCTTTTGAGTCTTCAGTGACTCAGCGGTCAGTCTCTTATTTTTACTTTGCGTTTTTCACGGGCTTTGTATCTTAATAAAAGGAGATTGATATGAAAAAATGGATAGAACGACTTCTGCTGGGAGTGATTTTAGCTAGTTTGGTTTTACTGCCGCATAAGGCTGATGCAGCCGGTAAGACAACGATTACGGTGGCGACTGATTCGGATACGGCTCCTTTTACGTATAAAAGCAATAATAAATTTAAGGGCTATGATATTGATGTCGTCAAAGCTATTTTTAAAGATTCTAAACAGTACAAGCTAAAATTTCAGACAATTCCCTTTGACAGTATCCTGACTGGGCTTGATGCTGGCAAATACCAAATGGCAGCCAATGATTTTAATTACAATGAGGAACGGGCGGAGAAATATTTGTTTTCAAATCCTATTTCTAAGTCAAATTATGCTGTAACCAGTGCTAAGGGGCAGAGCTTTAAACGTTTGGAAGACTTGTCCGGCAAGTCAACTGAAGTTTTATCCGGCTCCAATTATGCTCAAGTTCTTGAAAACTGGAATAGTGCTAATCCGGACAAGAAAGCAATTGACATCAATTATGTATCTGGGACAACAGGTATTACCACCCGTCTGCAGCATATCGAAAATGGGAAGATTGATTTCATACTTTATGATGCGATTTCATCGGCCTATATTGTAGACGATCAGGGGCTGGATTTAAAAGTCAGTCAAATCGAGGAAGAAATAGGCGGTGAAACGGACGGCTTAGAGTACCTGCTTTTCCCTAAAGATGAGGAAGGCGAAAAGTTGCAGCAGTATGTCAATAAACGTCTGGCTGAGCTCAAAAAAGACGGAACGCTTGCCAAACTCAGCAAAAAGTACTTTGGCGGAGATTATGTCTCAGACCTCTAAGATAGTATTTCTTTTAATTGCCCGCTAAAAAGAGAAAATAGCATTTGAGGCACTTCAAAAGTCTGCCAGTATTTCAAGCAAAGGATTGGGTTTTATACAAGACAAAACTCAATCCCTTGCTTAATTTTGTTTTGAATCGTTTACTGATGTAAATAAATATCATCTCCAAGTTTTCTAAATTTTCATATGCAGTTGATAGATTTTTCTTATCAATTTGATAAAATTTAATTATTTTACATGTGCTGCTGAGCGTGCTAAAATAATAGGGATAAACTAGATATAAAAAGGAATTTTTAGATGAATTACTTGATTTCAGCATCCGGCTGGGCTTGGTATGACAGTCTTGTTGAGCATATTCCCCAAGGTCGGCTTTTTAGTTGGCGGGCTGTTTTTGACGCTATCCCAAATATTTTAGAACGTTTGCCTGTGACATTGGGCTTGACAGTGGCGGGAGCCGTTTTTGGCTTAATTTTGGCTTTGATTTTTGCTATAGTTAAATTGAATCGTATTAAAATCTTGTATCCTATTCAAGCACTTTTTGTCAGCTTTTTACGGGGGACACCGATTTTGGTACAGCTCATGCTGAGTTACTACGGTATTCCGCTTTTTTTGAAATTTCTCAATCAAAAATATGGTTTCAATTGGAACATCAATGATATTCCGGCCGCTGTTTTCGCTATTACAGCCTTTGCTTTTAATGAGGCAGCTTACACAAGTGAGACAATTCGTGCGGCAATTCAGTCTGTCAATACAGGCGAGATTGAAGCTGCCAGAAGTTTAGGGATGACAGCATCTCAGGTTTATCGCCGTGTTATCATTCCCAATGCCGCGGTGGTCGCAACACCCACTCTAATCAATACGCTGATTGGCTTGACAAAAGGAACTTCGCTGGCATTTAACGCAGGGATTGTGGAAATGTTTGCGCAGGCCCAGATTTTAGGTGGTTCAGACTATCGCTATTTTGAACGCTATATTTCGGTTGCTATGATTTATTGGACAATCAGTATCTTGATTGAACAAGTCGGACGTTTACTGGAAAAGCGGATGGAAATTCATTCACCGGACAATATCACGAATGAAGTGGCAGGGGGTGTGCGTTAATGATAAAAATCACTAATATGACAAAAACATTTTCTGGACAGAAAGTGTTGGACAACCTCAGTCTTGATATCCAAAGAGGTGAAGTAATTGCAATTGTGGGGGCTTCCGGAGCGGGGAAATCAACCTTTTTGCGCAGCATGAATTATCTGGAGCAGCCTGATTCAGGCAGTATTGTCATTGACGATTTTAAGGTTGATTTTACAACAATCAGCAAGGAAGAAATCTTAATACTGCGTCGTAAACTGGCTATGGTTTTTCAACAGTTTAATTTGTTTGAGCGGCGGACGGCTCTTGACAATGTCAAAGAGGGCTTGAAAATTGTAAAAAAGATGTCTGACGAAGAAGCCACTAAGCTGGCTAAGGAAGAGTTGGCTAAAGTGGGGCTGTCAGATCGGCAGCAGCATTATCCCAGACATTTATCAGGCGGACAAAAACAGAGGGTTGCACTTGCCAGAGCTCTGGCGATGAAGCCGGATGTTCTCTTGCTTGATGAACCGACTTCAGCACTTGATCCAGAACTGGTAGGTGAAGTTGAAAAGTCAATTGCCGATGCTGCCAAGACTGGGCAAACAATGGTTTTGGTCAGCCATGATATGAATTTTGTCTATCAAGTAGCTGATAAGGTTCTGTTTCTTGAACAGGGGCATATCCTTGAACAAGGAACGCCTGATGAGCTATTTAACCATCCAAAAGAAGAACGGACCAAGGAATTTTTTGCCAGCTATACCAAAACATATATCTGATCCCTGCTGAACAAAGAGTAGAAAATTTTGGCTCTTTGTTCAGTTTTTTATTAAAGCCTGTTAATTAGAACTTTCAGCGGTACCGAATCCTAGACCAAATCTGAGATTCTTTTGCTTTTGCCTTTTCAGCTATCGCTGCGGCTGTATTTAATTTCAGGATTTGCTATAATAAGAGGAGCTGTATTTGCCTATTCCTTTTTTTATATGGTAAAATAATCGTTACATATAGTCTGGTAAGAAGGTAGGTTAAAATTAAGATATGTTATTAGAAATTTTCAGTCTTTATATACAAGGGCTATTTATGGCCGTGATTTTGGTCGTGCTTGCCAGCTGTTGTTGGATTAGCTGGCGTGCCTGGCGGAAATTAGATCAAACTGCTAAAGAAAGACAGGCCTTTTTGTATGAAGTGCTGATGATGTCAGTAATGACAGCTCCAATTCTTTCTTTTGCCTTCATGGCGGTGCTTTTGATCTTAAAATCATAATAATTGCAAAAGCTGCTGTCAGCTGGTACAATAAAGAAATGGACAATGAAGGAAAAACGTAAATAAGCCATATAAGAGGACAATGAAAAAGATGAAACGATCAAATTAATGGGCTAAAGACTGGAAATTGCGGAGCCTAAAAGTGGAACAGAATACGTTTACCTTGACCTTTCTGTCTCGCTTTTCTTGGTTTTTAGCGCCAGACGTAGTTGTCTGAAGGCTTTGGTCTTGGCAGTCGACCTCCCCTTTTAGCCGTCTTTTGTTGGGTCTTGAACGGCTTGTGTATCTTGGTAAAGGAGAACTTATGTACGATACGTTAATTATTGGTTCGGGGCCTGCGGGTATGGCTGCCGCACTTTATGCCGCCCGAAGCAATTTAAAAGTTGGGATTCTTGAACAAGGGGCTCCCGGCGGGCAAATGAACAATACATCTGATATTGAAAACTATCCTGGTTTTGATCTGATTTCGGGACCAGAATTATCCATGAAGATGTTTGAACCCCTTGAGAAATTAGGGGTTGATAATCTTTATGGAATCGTTACTGCAATTGAGGACCAAGGGGAATATAAAACTGTAAAAACGGCTGATGAGAGCTATCAAACTAAGACAGTCGTCCTTGCAACCGGCGCTAAACACCGCCATGTCGGTGTTGCAGGTGAAGAGGAGTACAGCAGCCGAGGCGTCTCTTACTGTGCTGTTTGTGACGGGGCTTTTTTCCGCGGTCAAAAACTTTTAGTTATTGGCGGCGGTGATTCAGCGGTTGAAGAAGGGCTGTTTTTAACTCGATTTGCAGAGAGCGTTACAATTATTCATCGGAGAGATGAACTGCGTGCCCAAAAAGTTTTGCAGGAACGGGCTTTTGCTGATGACAAAATTAACTTTATTTGGGATTCTGTTGTTACAGAAATTAAAGGTGATACTAATAAGGTAACTTCTGTTGATGTTAAAAATGTAAAAACTGGTCAGATCAGCAGCCATGACTTCGGAGGCGTTTTTGTATACGTTGGGCTTGATCCGGTATCTGATTATGTTAGCGATCTCGGCATTACTGATGAAGCGGGCTGGATTATTACTGATGAGCAAATGCAGACAGCCCGTCCGGGCATTTTCGCAGTCGGTGATGTCCGTCAAAAAGATTTGCGCCAGATTACGACTGCTGTCGGAGATGGTGCTACGGCAGGGATTCAAGCTTATCAATACATTGCTTCTCATTCTGGATAGCGATGTGAATCCTCTATTTGTTGATGTAAAATAAAGCAATTGAAGGGGCTGAATAAAGCCCTTTTTTTGTTATCACAGCTAAATTTTGCAGACAGAGATAAAGGGTATAAAAGTAAAGTGCAAAATAGTAGAAATATGTTATAATAGTCACAATATGAGAGTATATGCTTCGATTGCCGACAGCTGATTAAAAAGAAGCAAATCAGAAGATTTTGCCTGAGAGCTATTTGCATCTTAAGAGACTGAGATGTTTAAGAGCTGAGGTGTGTCATCCTCGGTTGGATAATGTCAGGGCTAACTTGGAGCTTGAAGAATGAGAGAATCTTATAAACTGAGGCTCTGCGTTCCAAACTGCCTGCTGCAGCTATCTGAAAATTTTGTTATCTTAGTGGCCGCTCGCAGCTTTCTAGTCTTTCTGGCTTACCGCCAGCCGTAAACGACTGAAAGCTTTGTCGTCTTAACAGCCGACCGCACCTCTCTAGTCTTTCTGGCAGGGGTGCGCAGACGAAATCGAAGATTTCTGGCTTACCGCCAGCCGTAAACGTCTGAAAGTTTTGTCACCTTAACAGCCGACCGCACCTTTCTAGTCTTTCTGGCAGGGGTGCGCAGACGAAATCGAAGATTTCTGGCTTACCGCCAGCCGTAAACGTCTGAAAGCTTTGTCACCTTAACAGCCGACCGTATCTTTCTAGTCGTCTTGGCAGGGGTGCGCAGACGAAATCGAAGATTTCTGGCTTACCGCCATTTTCCTTTTGCGTTCTTAACGGGCTTTGTATCTTAATGAACTGAACACGCCCTAAGAGCTGTGCAAAAAAGACAGCCTGTCCTAGAGCTTTGTGGCTCTTCGTCCAGCCTCCTATTTTTGCTTTGCTCTTTTAACGGGCTTTGTATCTTAATGAACTGAACACGCCCTAAGAGCTGTGCAAAAAAGACAGCCTGTCCTAGAGCTTTGTGGCTCTTCGTCCAGCCTCCTATTTTTGCTTTGCTCTTTTAACGGGCTTTGTATCTTAATGAACTGAACACGCCCTAAGAGCTGTGCAAAAAAGACAGCCTGTCCTAGAGCTTTGTGGCTCTTCGTCCAGCCTCCTATTTTTGCTTTGCTCTTTTAACGGGCTTTGTATCTTAATGAACTGAATACGCCCTAAACGCTGCGGGAAAAAGATGTCCTGACTTAGAATCTGGCGATTCGTCAGTCAGTCCCCTATTTTCTCTTTGCGTTTTAAACGGGCTTTGTATCTTTATATACGGAGGAGTGTTATGTACACAGACGATAGTTTAACTTTGCATACTGATCTTTATCAGATTAATATGATGCAGGTCTATTTTGAACAAGGTATCCATAATAAAAAAGCAGTTTTTGAAGCTTATTTCCGTAAAGAGCCCTTTGCTAACGGTTATGCCGTTTTTGCAGGTCTGGAGCGTTTGATTCAATATTTGGAAGGCCTGAGTTTTACTGCGTCGGATATTGCTTATTTAGAACGTTTGGGCTACCCTCAGGATTTCCTATCGTACTTGAAAAATTTAAAATTAGATTTATCAATCCGGTCAGCAAAGGAAGGGGATTTGGTTTTTGCCAATGAACCGATAGTACAGGTTGAAGGCTCATTGGCTCAATGTCAGCTGGTTGAAACAGCCCTTTTAAATATTATTAATTTTCAAACTCTGATTGCGACAAAGGCGGCTCGTATCCGTTCTGTTATTGAGGATGAACCTCTGCTGGAGTTCGGAACTCGGCGTGCTCAGGAACTGGATGCCGCCATTTGGGGGACGAGAGCGGCAGTGATTGGTGGGGCAGATGCCACCAGTAATGTCCGGGCCGGAAAACTGTTTGATATCCCGGTTTCCGGCACACATGCTCATGCCCTGGTTCAGGCTTACGGCAATGATTATGAAGCATTTAAGGCTTATGCTAAAACTCATAAGGATTGTGTTTTTTTAGTTGATACCTATGATACCTTAAAGATTGGTGTGCCGTCTGCTATCCGTGTGGCTCAGGAAATGGGGGATAAGATTTCCTTTAAAGGTGTCCGTCTGGATTCCGGCGACTTGGCCTACCTTTCAAAAGAAGTCCGCAAACAGCTGGATGCAGCTGGTTTTACGGATGCTAAAATTTATGCTTCTAATGACTTAGATGAAAATACTATTCTCAACCTCAAAATGCAAAAGGCTAAAATCGATGTTTGGGGAGTCGGAACAAAACTGATTACTGCCTACGACCAGCCTGCTCTTGGTGCAGTCTACAAAATTGTTTCCATTGAGGACGAAAACGGTGTGATGCAGGATACTATCAAATTGTCCAATAATGCTGAAAAAGTATCAACGCCTGGTAAAAAACAGGTTTGGCGCATTACCAGCCGTGAAAAAGGAAAATCTGAAGGGGATTACATCACTTTTGCTGAGACAGATGTCAATCACTTGGATGAAATTGTGATGTTTCATCCTACTTACACTTATATCAGTAAGACCATAAAGAATTTTAAGGCTGTTCCGCTTTTAGTTGATATTTATCAGCAAGGCCGGCTGGTTTATGATTTGCCGACGCTTGCAGAGATAAAAGAATACGCTAAAAAAGAACTGGATGGTTTGTGGAATGAATACAAGCGCGTGCTGAATCCTCAGGATTATCCTGTAGATTTAGCTCAGGATGTTTGGGACAATAAGATGAACTTGATTGACCGCGTACGCCAATCAGCCTATGATTCTGCAGAAGAAGAAAGGAAGAGCTTATGACTTTGCAGGAAAGCATTATCAAAACATTAGGAGTGCAGGCCGCTATTGACAGTCAGAAGGAAATCCGTAAATCTGTTGATTTCTTGAAGGCCTACCTGTATAAGCATTCCTTTTTAAAAACTTATGTTTTGGGAATTTCTGGTGGTCAGGATTCAACTTTGGCCGGACGTTTAGCTCAGATTGCTGTTGAAGAGCTGCGTGCTGAAACTAGGGACAAGGCTTATCAGTTTATTGCTGTCCGCCTGCCTTATGGGATTCAGCAAGATGAAAACGATGCTCAGATGGCTCTGCAGTTTATTCAGCCTGACCGGCTTGTGACTGTTAACATTAAAGGGGCTGTAAGCCAGCAAGTTGAGGCTTTACAAGCAGCCGGTGTTACAGTATCGGATTTTAATAAGGGTAATATCAAAGCTCGGCAGCGAATGATTACTCAGTATGCGATTGCCGGTCAGTATGCCGGGGCGGTGATTGGTACGGACCATGCAGCAGAGAATTTAACGGGCTTTTTTACCAAATTCGGAGACGGCGGAGCGGATATTCTGCCGCTCTACCGCTTAAATAAGCGTCAAGGGCGGCGGCTTTTGGCAGAACTGGGGGCAGATAAAGCCCTTTATGAAAAAGTACCGACCGCTGATTTGGAAGAGGACAGGCCGGGACTTGCTGATGAACTGGCCTTAGGTGTGAGCTACAATGACATTGATGACTATTTGGAAGGAAAGACAATTGCTCCGGAAGCCCAGAAAGTGATTGAAGATTGGTGGAAAAAAACGATGCATAAGCGCCACCTTCCTATCACCATCTTTGATGATTTTTGGAAGTAGAATCAGCAGGACCAAAAAGCCGGCTGATTGTCCAGAATAGAACTGACAAAAATTGCCTAATCAGGCCATAAGTTGCTTAATCAAATAAAGGAGACTTTTTACATGTCGGAATTAAAAACAAGTTTTACAGATAAACTTTTCGAACAATATGAGGCCAATCTCAAATATCGTGCTGTGGAGCATGCTGTAACCCATAACGGCCTGCTAAAGTCGCTGGCAACACGGCAAAGTGAAGTGGAGAACGATTACACTTTTTCTATTGATTTAACTCAAGACAAAGCTGCCGACCAAAAAGCTTCAGGCCGCTGTTGGATGTTTGCTGCCCTCAATACTTTTCGGCATCAAGTGATTAAGGATTTTAACGTAGAAAATTTTGAATTTTCACAAGCGCATACCTTTTTCTGGGATAAGTATGAAAAGTCCAACTGGTTTCTTGAGCAGATTCTGGCTACTGCGCATCTGGAACTCTCCAGTCGAAAGGTTAAATTTTTACTGGATACTCCGCAGCAGGACGGAGGTCAGTGGGATATGGCTCTTGCGCTTTTTGAAAAGTACGGTCTTGTACCTAAGTCAGTTTATCCTGAATCCGTCTCATCCAGCGCCAGCAGAGAAATGAATCAGTATCTCAATAAATTGCTGCGGCAGGATGCACAAATACTGCGGGAACTGTTCAATCAAGGTGCTGATCATTCGGCTCTTCAAGCTAAAAAAGAAGAACTGTTACAGGGAATTTTTAACTTTTTAGCCATCAATTTAGGTTTGCCGCCAAGACATTTTGATTTCTCCTACCGCGATGAAGACGGCCATTATCATGCTGATAAGCAGATCACTCCGCAGCGTTTCTATGAAAAATATATCCATATGGACTTAAATAACTATGTGTCTGTTATTAACGCTCCGACTGCAGACAAGCCCTATGGCCGGTCTTATACAGTTGAGATGCTGGGAAATGTTGTCGGCGGCCCTGCCGTCCGCTACCTCAATCTAGATATAGATCGCTTCAAGGAGCTGGCTCTTAAACAATTGAAAGCCGGAGAAACAGTCTGGTTTGGTTCAGATGTCGGACAGTTTTCTGAACGGAAAAAAGGGATTCTGGCGACGACAGCTTATGATTTTTCAGCTGCTTTAGACCTTGACTTCGAACAGGATAAAGCCGGCCGTCTGGATTACGGTGAGAGCCTAATGACGCATGCCATGGTGTTAACCGGGGTTGACTTAGATGACAGCGGTCGCCCGCTTAAATGGAAAGTTGAGAATTCTTGGGGTGAAAAGGTCGGAGACAAAGGCTATTTTGTGGCTTCTGACGACTGGATAGAAGAGTATGCCTATCAAATCGTAGTCCGTAAAGACTTTTTAACAGATCAAGAGCGTGCTGCCTATGAGGCAGAACCAACTGTACTGGATCCGTGGGATCCGATGGGGGCTCTTGCTAAATGACAGCAGTAGATTTTCTTCCTAGTTCAATAAGTACTTTTTAGTTGGCTCAGTTTTTGAGAATTATTGTACTGTCAGCTGGCGGCCTCTCTTTGTTAGGCTGGAAAAGTGATAAAAATGAATAAAAGACCAAGCTTAGTGTTCACTTAGCACAAAGCTTGGTCTTTTTGTTTAAATAAGATTTTTAATCTAAAGCTGACTAGTCCCCTTCGTTTTCGTCTTCACTTTCGCTTTGAGAGGAGGATTGTTCTGAATCATCACTGCTGTTATCAGCATTTGCATCAGTGTCTTCTTCACTGGATGGTGCCTCTGATTCAGTGGTTGATGAACCATAGATGTTGTTGTAGACTGAGCTGGAAGAAGATTCGTAAGTTTTTGACGTGTAGCCGCTCAGATAAAGATAGGATCCGCTTCGATACAAACCGCTTGGCATGGTCCAATCAGTACTGCCGCTGCCAGACTGTGCTAAATAAAGCATCATTGCCCGGTAGACTTGAGCAGCAATTTTGATCCCATCACCATAGACAGGCGTCATTCGATCCTTGTAGCCGGTCCAGACAGCCATGGCATACTGCGTTGTGTAACCGACGAAATTTTCATCAGGAGCCATAGTTCCTACACTGTAAGTGCTGATACCCTTATCTTGAGCAATCTCAGTCAGTTCTTCATCAGTGTAATTAGATGTTCCCGTTTTACCAGCCTGATAAATTCCGGAAATGGAGGCTTCAGTCCCTGTTCCGTAGGTTAAAACTGTTTTAAGCATGTCCGTCATCATATAAGCAGTCGTTTCTTCCATGGCCCGTGTTGCTGAAGCAGAGTAGCTCTGGGAAGTTCCGTCATTAAACTCAATTTTATTGACATACTGCGGTTTGTAATAAGTTCCGCCGTTGGCAAAAGCAGCGTAGGCAGCTGCCATTTTTTCACTGCTGGCTCCGTATTTTTGATCAGAGCTGCTGGTGTTGCTGGAAATAGCATTTGAATAAACCATTTCCGGATAGTTAATGCCTAAGCCGCTCAGGAATTCCTGGGCGGTCTCCAAGCCTGCAGCTTCCAGAGCTTTAACAGCCGGCACATTACGTGACTGCTGGATCGCTGTTTGAATAGACATAGAGCCATAGTATTGGCGGTCCCAGTTGTAGAGCTGGGTTGTTGTGCCTGGCCAGTAGTAAACAGCATCATTTGTCGACTGACCGGTTGAAGTGTAGGCTTTACTTTCGATAGCAGGACCATAGGCAGAGATTGGTTTCATTGTTGAACCCCAGTCCCGATCGGTCAAAACAGCCTGATTAGTTCCAAAAGATACATTGCTGTCTTGATTTCGTCCGCCTAATTGAGCGATAACCCTACCGTTAGTCACATCAATAACTGTTGAAGCCACCTGAAAATCTGCATCAGGATAGTTGACATAAGTATCAGTGTTATAAATGTCATAAAGATACTGCTGTGCTTCAGGATCGACATTAGTATAAACTTTCATACCGGCCGAAAAGATATCCTGTCCTGTCGTTTCTTTGACTTCGTCAATCACCTGCTTGAGGTAATTATCCATATATTTCGGATAATTGGTATTTTCTTTAAGTTCCTGCAGACCATCTGTAACAGGTGTTGCTACAGCTTCGTCGTATTCTGCCTGTGTGATATTGCCGTCTTCATACATCTCTTTCAGAACTAAATCCCGCCGCTTTTGAGCTGCTTCGGGTTCACTGTAAGGATCGTACTGACTAGGTGCCTGAGGAATACCGGCCAAAAGAGCAATTTGTGCAATAGAAAGATCTTTTAAGTCTTTATTGTAATAAGACTTAGCAGCGGTCAGCATTCCATAGTTGCCGTTGCCCATATAGACTTTATTGACATAGAAGGTGAGGATTTCTTCTTTTGTATATTTTCGCTCCATCTGCAGGGCCAGCCAAGCTTCCTGAGCCTTTCGTTTTAAGGTTTGATCGGATTCGCTGGTCGAAAAGTAGCCTAGTTTGATGACTTGCTGATCGAGTGTTGAGCCGCCCTGAGTGCTGCTTCTGATTAGGTTATTCCAAGCGGCGCCGATAATCCGGTAAAGGTCAATCCCGCGGTGCTTAAAAAAACGTTTGTCTTCTATGGAAGTGACAGCATTAACAAGGTTAAGCGGAATACTGTCAGCTGTGACGCTCTCCCGCTTTTCAGATCCCAAATCAGCAATGAGATTATTGTTGACATCGTAAACCAGACTTGAGTTAGTAGACTCGAGTTTGCTTTCAGAAAGCTCTGGTGTACTGCTGATATAGTATGCAAAAAGGAGACCGCCGACAACAATACCGATGAGAGCCAGACTGAGAGCAGCAAAGACAGCGTATTTAATTGTTTTAAGTACCTTGTCCCTAGTTGTAAGCTCTCTGCCGGCTCGTTTTTGATTATTTCTTCTTCTGAACTGAATCGTTTTGATAGTAATCACCGCCTAAAAAATAATTTTCAATAATGTCTAAATAAGGAACCTGCGGCAGAGCCTTCATCTCTACCCAATAGCCCTTCTTTTTGATATAATCAAGAGGCATTGATTTTGTGCCGCGGTCAATCTGATAAAAATCAATCAGAGCTTTAGCCGGCAGAAAATAGGTTTCTTTTAATGATGAAAAATGAAGCAAAACAAAGCAGATTCCCTGCTGTTCTAAAACTTTAGCCATGTGCTCAATTTGATGCATATGAAAATTTTTCATAGGCATAGCTGTTTTCAGCCGAGTTTCCTTTGCTTCAAAATCAATATAGTGCCCTCGGTAAACACCGGAATAGTCAGTTGTTGACGGCTGTCTGAAATAAGCTTCAACAATCTTGGCGCGGCTGCGCATAGGATAATCCACTTTCACTATTTGGATGGGCGTCGGCTTTTTATGAATGACAGCAATAGAATGCGCCAAGTAATAATTGTTGGTTGCATTAATTGCTGCTTCAAAAGACATGCCTCGGTTAGCAAAATTAACCTTTTTGTCTGACTGTCCTGCTGTTTTTTTTCGGATGAGATGATGGGGGTGCGGATAATTAACCATAATCCTCCTAACTTCACATACAAAATAGGATAATATAAAGCAAAACTATTATACCATAATTTTAAAAAGGATGATATTTTATGCATACGATTCTTATAACCGGCTACAGAAGCTTTGATCTGGGAATCTTTCAAGACAGTGATAAGCGCATCGAAATGATAAAAAAAGCAATTAAAAAGGATTTGCTGTCTTATCTGGAGGAGGGAGCTGAGTGGCTTATTTTTACCGGGAGTCTTGGTTTTGAATTTTGGGCTTTAGAGGTCGCTCAGGAACTGCAGCAAACATATGATTTTGGCATTGCTACCATTGTCCTTTTCCGCAATCATGGAGAAAATTGGAATACAGCCAATCAGGAAAAATGGACAAAGTTCAAGACAGTTGATTTTTTTAAATACTGTTATGACGCTTATCAAGGTCCTTGGCAGTTTCGGCAGTATAATCAGTTTCTGCTTGATAACTCAGACGGCGCTTATATCTTTTACGACAGTGAGCAGAAAACCAATCTCCATTATCTGGTAGATGAAGGACAAAAACGTATGGATTATCCTATCTTGTTTTTAACCTTTGACAGGCTCAATGACCTGCTGAATGATTGGTAGTTTTTCTGCCAAACAGCTTTTTAGAGCATTGCAAGTCTAGTTTGCTGAGCTGCAAATGATAAGTTTTAGACATTGGAATGTCATCTTTTTTTAATTATGAAACAGATCTTAATACTTGATTTTTGAATTTTTTTTAGCTATGATGGAAGTGATAGATAGTTAAAATTAAATTTTCACTATTTAAGAATTGTTATGTTTGGAGAGGATAGAATGGCAAGTATTATTTTTAGTCCCAAAGATATTTTTGAACAAGAATTTAGAACCAGTATGCGCGGGTATGACAGAAAAGAAGTCGATGAGTTTTTAGATGATGTCATCAAAGATTATGAAACCTATATCGAACAGATTCAAGAACTGCGTGAGGAAAATGAAAAACTTAAACAGGCCGCTGCGCGGGCTAAAACAGAAAAAAAAGCCCCTTCTCCGGCCCCTGCAAAAGTAGCTGCTGTTCCTGAACAAACTCGTGTTGCACAGTCTGCTACTAATTTTGACATTCTAAAACGTATCAGCCGATTGGAAAAAGAAGTGTTTGGCAAACAGATTATTGAATAATGAGTCAGGAATTTAAATGCAATTTTTGGATAATCGCATGAGAGAGTCAGTCTTTCATGAGGAAAGTCCATGCTAGCACCGGCTGTGATGTCGGTAGTGTTTGTGCTGGGTGAAAAAATAAGCCCAGGGACGTGTTAAAACACGTTACGGCGGATGAAACGGCTAAGTCCTTTTATTGAAGGATAGGCGGGATTAATCCTGAAAGTGCCACAGTGACGAAGCTTTTATGGAAACATAGGAGGTGGAACGCGGTAAACCCCTCAAGCTAGCAACCCAAACTTTGGTAGGGGCACGGGGCAGGCGGAAAGCGAACGCACTGTCCTGACTGGAAACAGTAGACAGATGATTATCGAAGGAAGCAGGAGCCTAGCTGTTTCCGGAACAAAACATGGCTTATAGAAAATTGCATAATAGGTTGAGCTAGCATCTGCTAGCTTTTATTTAACTTTGATGAATAAAAATAAAAGGACTGTAATGAAAGAAAGCTTTAATTTAGTGGCGACAGCCGGAGCAGGTCTTGAAGCTGTTGTCGGCCGTGAAATCAGAAATTTAAAAATAGACTGCCAGGTTGAAAACGGCAAAGTTCGTTTTCAGGGAGACCAGACGGCTATTATCAGAAGTAATTTGTGGCTGCGGTCAGCGGATCGTGTCAAAATTGTAGTTGGAGAATTTACAGCTCTTACTTTTGAAGAACTTTTTCAAGGGATAAAGTCTCTTGATTGGGAAAACTACCTGCCTCTCGGTGCACAATTTCCGATTGCCAAGGCCAAATGTGTCAAATCCCAGCTTCATAATGAACCCAGTGTACAGGCTGTTGCAAAAAAAGCTGTTGTTAAAAAACTGCAGCAGTATTATCATCGGCCGGAGAGCATTCCCCTACCGGAACATGGTGCAGAGTTCCGGATTGAGCTTGCTATTGTCAAAAATCAGGTCAGCGTGCTGATTGATACAAGCGGATCCAGTTTATTTAAACGCGGTTACCGTGTGGATAAGGGAGGCGCTCCGCTTAAAGAAAATATGGCTGCGGCTATTATTGAGCTAAGCAATTGGTACCCTGATAAACCTTTTATCGATCCAACTTGCGGATCAGCAACTTTTTGTATTGAAGCGGCTATGATTGGCATGAATATGGCCCCGGGCCTCAGGCGCAGCTTTGCCTTTGAATCTTGGTCTTGGTTTGATCAGGAACTGACGGCAAAGCTTCGTGCAGAGGCAGAGGGGCAAATTGACCGAACAGTTGAGCTGGATATTTCCGGTTTTGATATTGACGGCCGAATGATTGAAACTGCCAAGAAAAATGTAGCAGCAGCCGGACTTGAAGATGTCATCAAACTGAAACAAATGCGCCTTCAAGACCTTAAAACGGAGAAAATCAATGGTGTTATTATAGCCAATCCTCCCTATGGCGAGCGACTGCTGGATGACAAAGCAGTTAATATTTTGTATAATGAGATGGGTCAAGCCTTCGCTCCGCTGAAGACTTGGAGTAAGTTTATTTTGACTAGTGATGAACAATTTGAAAAGAAATACGGCATGCCAGCCGATAAAAAACGAAAACTGTACAATGGAACACTGAAAGTTGATTTATACCAGTTTTTTGGTGAACGTGTCAAACGTGCTCAGGTTTAGAAAGGCAGGGAAAGGGTGACAGAGGAAAAGAAGAAGCCACAGGAACAGGAAAATGAAGAGTCAAAACTGGATTTTGAAAAAGCTCGGGAGATGACTGTCGGCGAAGCCGTTCGCAAAGATTCAGAAATCAAAGCTGGAGTCACTGAAGAAGATGGTGTTTTAGACAAATATATCAAACAGCATCCTGAAGAAGTTGCTTCGCAAAAATTTGACACCATTACTGCCAGGTATGAAAAATTGGATACAGCTACGCTTGATGATTTTATCAAACAGCAGCGTGAAGAGTTAGAACAGTCCAGTCTTCTTCAAGATGAGGCAGAAAAAAAATTCTCTGATTCAAGTGAGGAGCCGGTACAGTTTGGTACAGTGACAGAGGACACTTTTATCGCTGAAGAAACAGTGCGTCAGTCGGGAACTGAAATGGCTTCTGATCCAGAACCGGCTGAGGAGCCTCTTGCAAGCGCAAAGGACAAGAACGCTCCTTTCTATAAAAAACGCAAGCTATTGCTGGGGGCCTTATTTGCTCTGATTCTTGCCGTTTTTGCTGCTGGTTTTGGAATGAATTATCTGAATCGTCAGCGGTCACAGCAGCAAACATCGGGTTCGTCTGCCGATAAAGCCAGCACATCTTCAACTGCTTCAAGTTCGAAAGATAGTACGAAGGAAGCTGCAGATGAATTTGACAGTCTGTATCAGTCCTTTTTTGCGGATGACCAGCAAACTTTGCCTAAAAACAGTGAGTTCACTAATCTTTCTAAATTAGAAACGGCTCTTAAACAGTTAGCTGATACAGATTATTATAAGGATGCTAAAAGTAAATACGATAAGCTGAGCCGTCAAATAAAAGCGGTTCAAGCAGTAAATGGCAAGTTTACTTCTGATGCCATTGCTGATGGAAAGCAGGTAGAGTCTGCCGCTGTCAAATCAGATGCTAATTTTGACGATTTGTCCAGTGAAACTTTAAATACCGGCAATGCCAGCTTGGATACCTTGCTGCAAAAAGTTATTGCTGCCGGCCGTGAGCAGCTGGCTGCTAAAGGGAGCAGCTCATCGCAACAGGCTGCTTCGGGAGAAAGTTCAGCTGCTGAGTCGAATTCAGCAGTAAATGGTTCTGGTATTTCGGGCTATGACAGTTCAACGCTGGATCGCAGCCGTTCACGTGTCCCATATAGTGCAGAGGCCGTGGCGGACAGTGCTAATTCAGCATGGGCTTTTAATCCCGGAGTGCTTGAAAAAATTGTGGCGACTTCTCAGGAGCGCGGCTATATCTCAGGAAATGACTACATCCTTGAACCTATTAATATTATTAACGGCAACGGTTATTACAATATGTACAAGCCTGATGGCACCTATCTTTTTTCCATCAACTGTAAAACAGGCTATTTTGTCGGCAATGCTTCAGGCTACTCAGATGGACTGGATTATTAAAAACAGCTGTTAGATTACGAGAATTCTCTCTTTCTGCTGTTTTGATATATAAAAAGCTTGGTCGTAAATTTTTACAACCAAGCTTTTTTTGCTGTATTTTCGGTAAAAGGGCTGTTAAACGAGATGCCGTTCAAAAGGATTGTCTGAAATACCTGCATCTAAGACCGATTTAGCCCATTCTTTGGCAGAGAACAGGCTGTGATCCTTGTAATTACCGCAGGATTCGGCTGTGGTTCCCGGCACATCTTCCCAGCTTGTTGTTTGAGCTATCTCTTCCAAGCTTGCTTTAATAACTTTTGCAATATCAGTACTGGAGTGCTCTCCCCACATAATAAGGTGAAATCCCGTCCTGCAGCCAAAAGGTGAACAGTCGATCATTCCCTCAATTCTCTGGCGGATCAGCTTAGCCAAGAGGTGTTCAATTGTGTGCAGTCCTGCTGTAGGAATAGCATTTTCATTAGGCTGAACCAGACGGATATCGAAATTACTGATGATATCACCTTTAGGTCCAGACTCCTCGGAAATATGACGGACATAAGGCGCCTTTACTGCTGTATGATCAAGCTCAAAACTTTCAACAATAACATCTTTTTTCATTTTTCTCCTCCATGTAAACCAAGATATAAAATCCATATGAAAATGACGGTAAGTCCGAAATCTTTGATTTCGTAGACGCCCCTCTGCCAGAACGATTAGAAGAGGAGGCTCCAATAAAAACTTTAACCTTTAAATCACTGCTAATCTATTCTGTAGGATGGAGCTGTCCAGTAACAATTTAAAATTTTGGAAAAGCGACTAAAGGCCACAGGATGGCTTGCATATTGTATATATTACTAGCAGTAATTTAAGGGTTAGATTTTTAATTCCGCCTTCCCTATCTCTCTTTTAAATCATATCATAAAATAGAGAAGGTTTTCAATTTTAATTGTCGAAAATCTTATTTTATGATAAACTAAAAGATAGCTTTCTGTTAAGAAAACTAAAAAATAGATAGAGGTATAAACATGTTAAATCTTATTTTAGCACTTGTTTGTGCCCTCATTGGTTTAATCATTGGTTATGCGCTTATTTCGATTAGACTGAAGTCTGCGAAAGAAGCTGCTGAACTGACTCTTTTGAATGCCGAACAGGATGCTGTCAACATGCGGGGACAGGCTGAATTAGAGGCTGACCGCATTCGTCAAACAGCGGATCGTGAAAGTAAAGCTCATAAAAAAGAATTACTTTTAGAAGCAAAAGAAGAGGCTAGAAAATATCGAGAAGAAATTGAAAAAGAATTTAAGTCTGAAAGACAAGAGCTCAAGCAAATGGAGACACGGCTGACAGAACGTGCCTCTTCTCTTGACCGTAAAGATGAAAATTTGTCCAGTAAAGAAAGACTCCTGGATAGCAGAGAACAAAGTCTAACCGATAAATCTAGAAATATTGATGAGCGCGAAGAACAAGTTGCTACCCTAGAAGCCAAAAAAAGCGAAGAACTTGAAAAAGTTGCTGAACTTAATCAAGAAGAAGCGCGTGCGATTATTTTGGCTGAAACGGAAAAGAATTTATCCCATGATATCGCCAGCCGTATTAGAGAAGCAGAACGCGAAGTGAAGGACCGCGCTAATAAAACTGCCAAGAATATATTAGCTCAGGCTATGCAGCGTATGGCAGGCGACTATGTGACAGAGCAGACAATCACCAGTGTGCATCTGCCTGATGATAATATGAAGGGCCGTATTATTGGCCGCGAAGGCCGAAACATCCGCACACTTGAGAGCTTAACGGGAATTGATGTCATTATTGATGATACCCCTGAAGTGGTCGTTCTTTCAGGATTTGATCCTATTCGTCGTGAAATTGCACGCATGACCCTTGAAGCTCTTATTCAGGACGGCCGGATTCATCCGGCTCGTATTGAAGAATTGGTTGAGAAAAACCGTTTGGAGATGGATAATCGTATACGCGAATACGGTGAAGCAGCTGCATACGAAATCGGAGCTCCCAATCTTCACCCCGATTTGATTAAGATTATGGGACGCCTGCAATTCCGTACTTCATACGGGCAAAATGTTCTCCGGCACTCCATTGAAGTTGGGAAATTAGCCGGTATTTTAGCTGGCGAACTAGGGGAGAATATTGATCTTGCCCGCAGAGCTGGTTTTTTACATGATATGGGGAAAGCCCTTGACCGTGAAGTCGAAGGAAGCCATGTAGAAATTGGGACAGAGTTTGCTCGTAAGTATAAAGAACATCCTGTTGTTATCAATACTATTGCCAGTCACCATGGGGATGTCGAAGCAAAAAGTGTGATAGCTGTTTTAGTTGCAGCAGCTGATGCGCTTAGTTCTGCCCGGCCCGGTGCTCGTAATGAGTCAATGGAGAACTACATTAAACGTTTACGGGATTTGGAAGAAATTGCGACAAGCTTTGAAGGTGTACAAAACAGTTATGCCCTGCAGGCAGGCCGCGAAATTCGGATTATGGTGCAGCCTGAAAAAATATCAGATGATCAAGTGGTTCTGTTATCCCATAAGGTTCGCAAAAAAATCGAAAATGATTTAGATTATCCGGGGAATATCAAGGTGACTGTTATCCGAGAAATGCGGGCAATTGACTATGCTAAATAAAAGAGAGTGATAGCTGTTTTTGGTAAGTTGGATTTTGAAATCCGATTTTCCAGCACTGAGCCGCTGTGCTCTCTTTTTTTGCCTTCTCCTCTCCGACAAAAGAGAAAAAGCCACTTAGGTCTGCAGCTAGCAGACTGTCTGTATTCTTTTTTAGAGAATGGGCTTATCTTTTATAAGCACAGTAATTGGTGGGAAAAGTCAAGCACATAGCAGCAAAGTCTGAAAAATCAGCGGATGCTTGACAGATAAACTGTTCAGTAAATTTTCTTGAAAAAAACTTTTAATTTTGATACACTAAATGAAAGTAATTCTAAGGAGCATGAGATGGCTGAACGTGGCTTATTAATTGTTTTTTCCGGACCTTCCGGTGTCGGCAAAGGGACGGTAAGACAAGAGATTTTTTCAACACCGGATCATAAGTTTGAGTATTCCGTTTCTATGACAACACGCCCGCAGCGCTCCGGAGAAGTCGAAGGTGTTGATTATTTTTTCCGTACACGTGAAGAGTTTGAAGAATTAATCAAAAACGGCCAGATGCTGGAATATGCTGAATATGTCGGTAACTATTATGGTACTCCCTTAACTTATGTGAATGAAACTTTAGACAAGGGGATTGATGTTTTTTTGGAAATTGAGGTTCAAGGCGCCCTTCAAGTTAAGAAAAAAGTTCCTGATGGCGTATTTATCTTTCTGACCCCGCCCGATTTAGGCAAGCTTCAAGAACGCCTCATCAACCGCGGGACTGACAGTAAAGAAAATATTGCAAAGCGTATCGAACGTGCAAAAGAGGAAATTGCCCTTATGCGGGAATATGACTATGCTGTGGTTAATGACGAAGTGAGTCTGGCTGCAGAGCGTGTCAAGCATATTATTGAAACAGAACACTTTCGTGTTGAACGTGTTATCGGACATTATATGAAGATGATTGAGGAAACTCGATTAAGCAGATAATTTAGAAAAGAGAATAAAGCTATGATGTTAAGACCTTCCATTGATACCTTGTTGGATAGAATTCCTTCAAAATATTCTTTATGCGTTCTGCAGGCTAAACGCGCACATGAACTTGAATTCGGTGCTAAACCAACACAAGAGTTTAAGGCAGTAAAGTCCACTCTTCGGGCCTTAGAGGAGATCAATTCCGGTAATGTTGCTATCCACCCGGATCCGGAAGCCAAGCGAGCGGCTGTTTTAGCTAAGGCTGAAGCGGATAGGCTTGCTCAGGAAGAAGAAGAACGTAAGATTAAAGAACAAATCGCTAAAGAAAAGGAAGAAGAAGGAGAAAAGATCTAAGGTTGTTACAATCTTAGATTTTTATTTAAGACTAAGAATGACAGCTACAGCTCTTCACAAATCAGAGCTGAGGTTCTTAATCCATCTTTGAGCCGTGAACGGTATGAAAAACACGCTTTTAATTGCCTAAGGGATGCCTGCCCGATCAGAGATTTCGGACTTACCGTCTTTTTGTTTTGCTCTTTTAACGGGCTTTGTATCTTGTTGGAATTGAACACGCCCTAAAATCCTAGTGAAAAAGATGGCTGTCATCGTGATGTCAGCATCACTTGCCATCCCCTATTTTCATACGGATTTTTAAACGGCCTTTGTATCTTGTTTATGGAGGTAAGATGGTTTTTCGTATAGCACAGGTTATAGTTGATGTCCCTTTAATGCAGACCGATAAGCCCTTTTCCTATGCCATTCCTGAAGAACTGGAAGAGGATCTTACTGTAGGGACGCGTGTCCATGTGCCATTTGGGCGCAGCGACAGGCTTTTACAAGGTTTTGTTGTGGGGATAGAGGAAACAGCCGAAGATTTAAAGGTAAAAAACATTGCTGAAATCTTAGATTTTGAGCCGGTTTTAAATGGTGAGCAGCTCTTGCTTGCTGATCAAATGCGTAAAAGTGTTTTTTCCTATAAGATTTCAATCTTAAAAGCAATGCTGCCTGGACTCTTGAATTCACAGTATGATAAGCGTCTGCATCCGACTGCTTCTCTGACTGCTCAGGAAAAGAAGGAGATTTTTGCTGATAAAGATACGCTGCTGTTTTCTCAGCTTGATCAAAAAGGGCAGCAACAAGTTGGCCGTCTCGTTAAAGCAGGGAAAATTACAGTCGATTATCTGGCTAAAGACAGGAAAAGCGTTAAAACAGAGAAATATTACCATGTTAACCGGTCTAAATTAGCCTCTTATACTGTTTCAAACCGGGCTAAGAAGAGGCAGGCGCTAAAAGACTATTTGTTGGCTAATTCCGAGGACGGCCGGCTGACTGACTTATATCAGTATTTTTCCAGAGAGGTCTGCAAATTTTTTATAAATGAGGAATTAATAACGATTTTTGAGCGTGAACTGAGCCGATCTGCTGCTTATTTTGCTGATGTGCAGCAGCAAGATTTTCTCACTTTAAATTCCGAACAAAATCGTGTGGTAACTAAAGTATGTGAACAAATCGGGCAGAATTCCCAGCCTTTTTTGCTTGAAGGAATTACTGGTTCCGGGAAGACAGAAGTTTATCTGCATATTATTGATTATGTTTTAAAATTGGGAAAGACAGCTATTGTCTTAGTTCCGGAAATTTCTTTGACACCTCAGATGACTAACCGCTTTATTGCCCGTTTCGGGGAACAGGTTGCCATAATGCATTCAGGACTGTCAGATGGTGAGAGGTTTGACGAATGGCGCAAGATTAAATCAGGTGAAGCCAAAGTTGTAGTTGGAGCGCGTTCGGCTGTCTTTGCCCCGCTTGAAAATATCGGAGCGATTATTATTGACGAGGAGCATGAAGCGAGCTATAAACAAGAAAGCAATCCGCGTTATCACGCCCGTGATGTGGCCCTGCTGCGTGCGCAAAACCATCAGGCTGTTCTTCTTTTGGGATCAGCAACACCAAGTATTGAAAGCAGAGCTAGAGCCGGCAAGAAGGTTTACCGCTTTTTACAGTTAACTAAACGGGCCAATCCTAAGGCTGAAATTCCTAATGTACAGGTTATAGATTTCCGTGACTATGTCGGTCGGCAGGAGGTCAGCAATTTTACTCCTCTTCTTTTGGATAAAATAAAAGAGCGTTTAAACCGAAAAGAGCAAACTGTTTTGATGCTCAACCGCCGCGGTTATTCTAGTTTTATTATGTGCCGTGACTGTGGTTTTGTTGACGAATGTCCCAACTGTGACATCTCTTTGACCCTGCATATGGATACAAAGACAATGAACTGCCATTACTGCGGTTTTACAAAGGCAATTCCGCATCGCTGTCCTAACTGCGGCAGCCAGAGTATTCGTTACTACGGCACAGGAACCCAAAAAGCCTATAATGAACTGACAGAGGTTTTGCCTGAAGCGCGTATTTTGCGTATGGATGTTGATACAACGCGCAAAAAAGGAGCCCATGAAAAAATTCTTCAGGCATTCGGACAGCATAAAGCTGATATTTTGCTGGGCACTCAAATGATTGCAAAAGGGCTTGATTTTCCTAATGTTACCTTGGTTGGTGTTCTAAATGCTGACACGTCGCTTAATTTACCTGATTTCAGAGCTTCCGAACGGACTTTTCAGCTTTTAACTCAAGTAGCTGGCCGGGCCGGCCGGGCAGAAAAAAAAGGAGAAGTTTTGATTCAGACCTATAATCCTAAACATTATGCTATTGAGATGGCGCAAAAGCAAGACTACGAAGCTTTTTACCGCTATGAAATGGCTATTCGCCGCCAACTGGGTTATCCTCCTTACTATTACACAGTGGGTTTAACACTTTCGCATAAAATGGAAGAAGTCGTTATTGAAAAAGCTTATAATGTTTTACAGCTGTTAAAGAACCAATTAAGTCAGCAGGTGAAGATTCTGGGGCCAACTCCAAAACCGATTGCCAGAACCCATCGCCTATATCACTACCAAATTTTGGTTAAATACCGGTTTGAGGAACAGCTGGAGGCTGTTTTGAATCAGATTCTTGACCTCACTCAAGACCGTCAGAATAAAGATCTGCGAATAACTATTGATCATGAACCGCAGAATTTTATGTGAGACCTGCATTTGATGAGAATTGCAAGCTGCTGTGATATAATGAAAAAAAGAGTATGATGAGGTAAGCATTAACATGACAAAGATTATTTTTATGGGGACTCCCGCTTTTTCCGCAACTATTCTGCAGGGACTTTTAAACTCTGAATCCTATGATATTTTAGCGGTTGTCACTCAGCCTGATCGAGCTGTGGGGCGGCGAAAAAAAATCGAGGCCTCTGCGGTCAAGCATTTAGCTTTAGAGCACGATTTACCGGTTTTTCAGCCAGAAAAACTCTCAGGGTCAAAGGAATTAGCTGAACTGCTGGAATTAGGTGCCGATGGAATCGTAACTGCAGCTTTCGGTCAGTTTCTGCCCAGCAAACTGCTTGAAGCAGTTGATTTTGCTGTTAATGTTCATGCTTCTCTGCTTCCTAAATACCGCGGCGGCGCTCCGATTCATTACGCTTTGATTAATGGCGAGAAGAAGACAGGAGTAACGATTATGGAAATGGTAAAGGAGATGGATGCGGGGGATATCATTGCCAACGCTTCGCTCCCCATTTCGGATGATGATAATGTTGGCACACTTTTTGATAAGCTGGCTGTTTTGGGACGTGATCTGCTTCTAAAGACTTTGCCGGCTTATCTTTCCGGAGAACTTAAAGCTCAGCCTCAAGATAATGATAAGGTCAGTTTCTCACCTAATCTCAGTCCGGAAGAGGAGCGGATTGATTGGCAGCAGCCGGCCAGATCGGTATTTAATCAGGTTCGCGGCATGTATCCTTGGCCGATAGCACATACTTTTCTGGCGGGACAGCGTATTAAGCTGCACCAAGTTTCTCTAGCATCTGGTCAAGGACAACCGGGACAAGTTATTGAAAAGAGCAAGAAAAAATTGATTGTCGCAGCCGGACAGGGAGCTGTTTCGCTTGAAACTGTTCAGCCGGCAGGCAAGCCGAAAATGCCCATCGCCGATTTTTTAAATGGTGTCGGCCGAACAGTTGAAGCAGGTGACTTTTTTGATTAAAAACAGCTGGCAAAAATCAGCACGCGGTGCAGCTCTGCTGATTTTGGAAAAAATCTTTAAAGAACAAGCTTATTCCAATATTGTTCTTAACCGCTATCTTAAACAATCCTCCTTAACAAGTCAGGACAAAAGTCTGGTTACCGAACTTGTATACGGTACAGTGGCGCGCAAGATTACTTTAGAATGGTATCTATCGCATTTTATTCAAGACCGGACAAAACTGGAAGAATGGCTTTATTATCTTTTACTGCTGAGTCTGTATCAGCTTTTGTATTTGGATAATATTCCTAATCATGCAGTAGTCAATGAAGCTGTTGCACTGGCTAAAAAACGCAGCCGACAAAGGGGAGCAGAGAAATTGGTCAATGCTGTTTTACGCCGTGTGACTGAAGGGAATCTGCCTGATATAAGCAGTATAAAACGAAAAAATAAATATTATTCTGTGAAATATTCCCTGCCGGTCTGGCTGGTCAGAAAATTAATAGAACAATACGGTGAAAAACGGGGGCTGGATATAATGGCGAGCCTTCTTGTTCGCAGCAAAGCCAGTATCCGCCTTGTCAATCCGCAAAAAAAATCGGAAATTATGGCTGCGACAGGTGCCCTTAGCTCGCAGATCTCTCCAGTCGGTCTGGTCAAGTCGTCGGGTCATTTTGCTGAGACGGCTTATTTTTCTCACGGCGATATTACCATCCAGGATGAATCAAGCCAGTTAGTCGCACCTATTATGAACATTCAAGGTGATGAAACGATTTTGGATGCTTGCAGTGCTCCGGGTGGTAAAGCTGCCCATATGGCTTCCTATTTGACAAGTGGGCATATAGAAGCACTGGATTTATATGATCATAAGTTAAAACTGATTATTGACAACGCCAAGCGTTTACATGTGTCTGACCGCATTTCTGTACGAAAATTGGATGCTAGAAAAGTTCACGACTATTTTGGCAAAGACAGCTTTGATAAAATTTTAGTCGATGCCCCCTGTTCAGGAATCGGCTTGATTCGTCGTAAGCCTGACATTAAGTACAATAAAGAATTGCAGAACCTTGCAGCCCTGCAAAAAATTCAGCTGCAAATATTGGAAAGCGTTTGTCAAACAATACGAAAAGGTGGTATAATAACCTATAGCACTTGTACGATTTTTGCAGAAGAAAATTTCCAAGTTATTAAAACCTTTTTGGAAAAGCATTCTGATTTTGAACAAGTACCATTAAATCATAAACAAAAAGATATTGTTAAAGATGGCTGTATTATCATTACACCTGAGCAGTATCATACAGACGGCTTTTTTATCAGCCAAGTCAAACGTATCTTGTAATATCTAGGAGGAAACTGACAAGGTCAGAAAAGGATTATGAAAATTTCACTTTTAACAGATATTGGGCAGAGACGCTCAAATAATCAAGATTTTATCAATAAGTTTGATAACAAAAAAGGTATTTCTCTTATCGTTTTGGCTGATGGCATGGGAGGACATCGTGCAGGTAATATTGCCAGTGAGATGACTGTTACAGACCTTGGTCGTGAGTGGGTTGGGACAGAATTAACAGACCCTGAACAGATACGTCAATGGCTGTCTGCTACACTTGAGGCTGAAAATCAGAAAATATTCAGCCTTGGTCAGACAGAGGATTATAAAGGAATGGGGACAACGGTAGAAGCTTTGGTTTTAGTAGGCAATCATGTTATCTACGCCCATGTTGGTGACTCGCGAATCGGACACGTTCGACAAGGAAGCTATCAGCTACTGACCAGTGACCATTCATTGGTTAATGAATTGGTTAAAGCTGGTCAGCTGACCGAAGAAGAAGCAGCCTCTCATCCGCAAAAAAACATTATTACTCAGTCAATTGGTCAGGCAAACCCAGTTGAACCTGAACTGGGAGAGATATGGCTGGAAACTGGCGATTATTTGGTTATCAACAGTGATGGGCTGACAAATATGGTGACAAACGAAGAAATTGTTGCGACTTTAAATAAAGATATTCCCCTTGATGATCAAAATAAGGAGTTGGTAGAGCTTGCTAATAATAGAGGAGGTTTGGATAATATTACCATTGCTTTAGTTCACGTCGAAAGTGAGGGAGAATAATGATTCAGATTGGCAAATTGTTCGCTGGTCGTTATCGTATTTTGAAATCCATTGGACGGGGCGGGATGGCAGATGTTTATTTAGCCAATGACTTGATTTTAGATAATGAAGAAGTTGCTATAAAAGTACTGAGGACAAATTATCAGACGGATCAGGTTGCTGTAACGCGTTTCCAGAGAGAAGCGCGAGCTATGGCTGAATTGAATCATCCTAATATTGTTGCAATTCGCGATATTGGAGAAGAAGACGGCCAGCAATTTTTAGTAATGGAATATGTTGAAGGGTCCGACCTAAAAAAATATATCCAAGAGCACGCTCCTTTATCAAATAATGAAGTTGTCAGGATTATGGAAGAAGTGCTTTCTGCCATGACACTGGCCCATCAGCAGGGGATTGTTCACCGGGATCTTAAACCTCAAAATATTTTACTGACCAAAAACGGAACTGTAAAAGTTACTGATTTTGGAATTGCCGTTGCCTTTGCTGAAACAAGTTTGACACAGACCAATTCAATGCTAGGGAGTGTGCATTATTTGTCGCCTGAACAAGCCCGCGGTTCTAAAGCCACGGTTCAAAGTGACATCTATGCTATGGGCATCATGCTCTTTGAAATGTTAACAGGCCATATTCCCTATGATGGGGACAGCGCTGTTACCATTGCACTGCAGCATTTCCAAAAACCGCTTCCGTCAATTATTGGACTGAATAAAAATGTCCCCCAGGCTCTTGAAAATGTCGTTATTAAGGCTACTGCGAAACGGCTGAGTGATCGTTATTCTTCAACTTTTGAGATGAGCCGGGACCTAATGACAGCTCTCAGTTATAATCGCAGCCGCGAACCCAAGTTAGTTTTTAACGACCACGAAAATACGAAGACCTTACCTAAAGTGGTTCCGGAACCTTCTGCTGTCACTGCAGAAGCAGATGAAAAAGAAAGCAGTGCTGTTCAAAATGCGAGTACAGCAGCAGATACTAAAGGGAGCAGTCCTAATAAAAAGAAGAAAGCGAAAAAGCAGAAACGACTTCTTGGTACAGTGGCCAAGATTGCCTTTGCTGTTTTTGCTGTTGCTTTGGCCTGGCTGGCCTTTGTCATTCTGCGCAATCCATCTACAGTAAGTGTTCCTGATGTGACCGGTTCGACACTAGCTGCTGCCAAGAAGACAATTGAAAATTCAGGCCTGGAGGTAGGCGATGTTCATAAGATAGAAAGTACAACTGTGGACAGAGGCAAGGTTGTTCGGACTGATCCGGCCGCCGGTTCATCAAAGAAGGAAGGAACGCGTGTTGATATTTATGTGTCGACCGGCAATTCGGCCTTTACAATGGAAGATTATACCGGTCAGAATTATAAGGAGGCTATGGCCAGTCTGACAGAGAACTATGGCGTATCGTCATCGCAGATTGAAATCAAGGAGGTTGCAGCAGGAGACTATTATGATGAAGATACGATAGTCAGCCAAACTCCAGCAGCCGGTGAGACCTTCAATACTGCCGGTGATGATAAGATTAGGTTTGAAGTGGCCAGCAGCAATACTGTAACGATGCCTGATTTAACTGACTATACCTATGGCGATGCTCTTGATATGCTGACAGGTTTGGGTATTTCGACTTCACGCATTAAGACATATACTAATGATTATACCGAAATTACCTCTCCATCACTTACAGCTGTCATCAGCAGCCAGAGTCCGGAGGCCGGTTATGAAATTGTCCTCTCCGGAAATGATGACATTATCCTCTATCTATATTCTTCTCAAAGCGGGGATTATTCAGAAAGATCCTCTTCATCTTCAGATGGTTCGTCTTCAAGCAGTGATTCGACTGAAGAAGAACCAGAAGAAAGTTCAGATGGTTCGTCTTCAAGTCCGGATGATTCTTCATCTGAATCATCAAATTAGTAAAAGATAAAAAAAGTTCCGTTTATTCTAAGTAAACGGAGCTTTTTCTTGATAATAACAGATGAAAATTTAGCTATAATTTGGTAAAATGGCAGAAGTAAGGAGAGAGGATGAGAAAGTTTCAGTTTTTTCTGCTTGTCGAAGCGGTCTTGCTGGCCATGGGCTTAGTGACTATTCTGGCAGATAATTGGTCTAGTTTTATTTTAATTTTAGCTATTGTTTTAATGGCACTGCGCTTCTATAATCAGGACAGCCGCAATAATTTTTTACTGACGGTCAGCCTTTTGCTCTTGTTTTTAATTTTCATGCTGAACCCCTATATTATTTTAGCTATTGTATTTGGGGTTGTTTATGTGATTATTAACCATTTTTCACAAGTAAAAAAGAAAAATCGTTACGCTTTGATACAGTTTCAAAAAGAAACGCTGACCGCAAAGCCCAGCAGAAATCAATGGATAGGGGCGGCCGAACATACCAGTTCGGATACTTATGCTTTTGATGATTTGAATATTATCCGTGTCAGCGGGAGTGATTTAATCGATTTGACAGATGTCATTGTGACAGGGAAAGATAATGTTATTGTTATCCGTAAAGTATTTGGACCGACTAAAATTCTGGTTCCGATTGATGTTTCAGTTAAGCTGGATGTCAGTTCTATTTATGGCAGTGTGCGTTTCTTTGATTTCGCAGAATATGATCTGCGCAATGAAACGATTAAACTCTGGCAGCCTGAGGAGCAGAGAAGCTTAAAAACAGTCAAAATTATTGTCTCCAGCTTAGCAGGCGATGTTGAGGTGGTGAGACAATGAAGAAATATTATTATTTTCTTGTTTTGCTGTATTCCAGTGTTATCATTATTTCTATTATTTTTGTTCTGCTTCGCAGCTTAAATTTGCAGTTAAGTTCTCTGCTGACAGATATCTGGGTTATTGAGCAATTTCTCTTCTCAGTAGTTTTCCTCATTTTATCTGTCACCATTCTCCTTTTATTCCTCTGGCTTGTTCTAGATGAAAACAGCAAAAGAAGTATTAACCAAAATTTACGTCATATATTAAATAACAAGGCAGTCAAGGTAGATGGCAACACAGAAATCAACAGCAACTTGCTGCGCCTGTCCAAAAAGATGGAACACCTAACGACAAGTCTGCAAAATACGGAAAATGCCCGTATTTTAAATAGTCAGGAAATTATCAAACAAGAAAGAAAGCGGATTGCCCGTGATTTACATGATACGGTCAGTCAGGAACTGTTTGCATCGTCTATGATTTTATCCGGCCTATCTCAAAATACAGAGCAGCTGACTCCCGATCAGCTGCACCTCCAGCTGGAAGCTGTCGAAGAAATGCTGCAGAATGCTCAAAATGATTTGCGGATTTTATTACTGCATCTGCGGCCGACGGAGTTAGAAAATAAGTCTTTGTCTGAAGGATTGGATATGATTCTCAAAGAGCTGACAGATAAGAGTGATATTGAAGTGTTTTATCAAAAAAACATTGGAAAGCTTCCTAAGACAATGGAAGAGCATATTTTTAGAATTGTTCAGGAATTTATCAGCAACACTCTAAAGCATGCTCAGGCCAACCGTCTGGAAATTTACCTCTTTCAGACAGACGCTGAGCTGCAGCTGAAAATGGTTGATGACGGTATTGGGTTTGATACAGATGAAGCTAGAGATTTGAGCTATGGATTAAAGAATATTGAAGACCGGGTTGATGATTTGGCAGGAACCATTAAAACGCTTAGTGAAAAAAATAAGGGAGTCTCAATGGATATCCGCTTACCCCTAATAAAATAAGGGGCAGTGCTAGATGGTGATCAGAAGTTTCTCCCTTAACATCGATCTAGGCAGCAGTTAATGACTAAACACCGCAGGAAGTGAACCAGTCAAGCTGGCTGCTATCGGTACTATCCCGGCTGTAGCCGTCTGAAGGCTTTGTCGTCTTAGGAGCCGCCCGCACCCTTCTAGTTGTCTTGGCAGGGGTGCGCAGACGAAATCGAAGATTTCTGGCTTACCGCCAGCCGTAGCCGTCTGAAGGCTTTGTCGTCTTAGGAGCCGCCCGCATCTTTCTAGTCGTCTTGGCAGGGGTGCGCAGACGAAATCGAAGATTTCTGGCTTACCGCCAGCCGTAGCCGTCTGAAGGCTTTGTCGTCTTAGGAGCCGCCCGCACCCTTCTAGTCGTCTTGGCAGGGGTGCGCAGACGAAATCGAAGATTTCTGGCTTACCGCCTTTTTGCTTTGCTCTTTTAACGGGCTTTGTATCTTATGAATTGAACACGCCCTAAGAGCTGTGCAAAAAAGACAGCCTGTCCTAGAGCTTTGAGGCTCTTCGTCCAGTCTTCTATTTTTGCTTTGCTCTTTTAACGGGCTCTTTGTATCTTGTTAATTGAACACGCCCTAAACGCTGCGGGAAAAAGATGGCTGTCATCGTGATGCAAGCATCACTTGCCATCCCCTATTTTCCTTTTGCGTTTTTAACGGGCTCTTTGTATCTTGTTAATTGAACACGCCCTAAACGCTGCGGGAAAAAGATGGCTGTCATCGTGATGCAAGCATCACTTGCCATCCCCTATTTTCCTTTTGCGTTTTTAACGGGCTTTGTATCTTATTAATTGAACACGCCCTAAGAGCTGTGCAAAAAAGACAGCCTGTCCTAGAGCCTTGAGGCTCTTCGTCCAGTCTTCTATTTTTGCTTTGCTCTTTTAACGGGCTTTGTATCTTATTGAATTGAACACGGGCTAAACGCTGCGGGAAAAAGATGTCCTGACTTAAAATCTGGCGATTTGTCAGTCAGTCCTCTATTTTCCTTTTGCGTTCTTAACGGGCTTTGTATCTTGTTAATTGAACGCGCCCTAAGAGCTGTGCAAAAAAGACAGCCTGTCCTAGAGCCTTGAGGCTCTTCGTCCAGTCTTCTATTTTTGCTTTGCTCTTTTAACGGGCTTTGTATCTTATTGAATTGAACACGGGCTAAACGCTGCGGGAAAAAGATGTTCTGACTTAGCATCTGGCAATTCGTCAGTCAGTCCCCTATTTTCCTTTTGCGTTCTTAACGCCCTTTGTAGCTTGTTTAAAGGAGTTGTGTATGAAAACAATCCGGGTCATTTTGGTAGATGATCATGAGATGGTGCGTTTAGGTTTAAAGAGTTTTTTAAATTTGCAGGCGGACGTAGAAGTCGTCGGTGAGGCTTCTAATGGCCGTGATGGGATTGATATGGCTTTAGAACTTAAGCCTGATGTTGTGGTTATGGATTTGGTTATGCCGGAAATGGACGGTGTAACAGCAACTTTAGCCTTGCTAAAAGAATGGGAAGAAGCTAAAATTTTGGTTCTAACTTCTTATTTGGATAATGAGAAAATTTACCCGGTCATCGAAGCCGGGGCAAAAGGTTATATGCTAAAGACGTCCAGTGCAGCTGAAATTTTAAATGCTATTAAAAAAGTTGCTCAGGGGCAGCTGGCCATTGAAACAGAAGTTGATAAAAAAATCAAGGCGCATAATCAAAATCCTGATTTGCATGAAGATTTGACTGCTAGAGAATATGACATTTTAAAATTACTTGCTAAAGGCTATGATAATCAAACGATTGCCAATGAGCTTTTTATTTCTTTGAAGACAGTTAAAACTCATGTTTCTAATATCCTAGCCAAGTTAGAGGTTGACGATCGCACCCAAGCAGTTGTTTACGCTTTCAAGCATCACCTGGTTCCCCAAGATGAGGAATAAGTGATATAATAGAGTAAGATTTTGCTTAGAAGGGGTAGATTATGGATATAAGAACTAAAGATAAGGCTAAAAAAATTAAGATTGTCTTTTTTGATATCGATGATACACTGCGTGTCAAAGATACGGGATATATGCCCGAGTCTATCAAAACTGTTTTTAAAAGTTTGAAGCAGCAGGGGATTTTGACTGGGATTGCTTCAGGCAGAGCCAGTTATGGGGTTGTTCCCGAAATTCGCGATCTCAATCCTGATTATTTTGTCACTATCAATGGGACTTACGTCAGTGACAAGAACGGACAGGAAATTGTAAATGACCCTATTGCTCCTGATGTTGCTAAAAAATATGTAGACTGGGCTAAAAAGATTGGAATAGCCTATGGTTTTGCTGGTAAAGATAAGCCGGCTGTATCAGAGCGAGCTAAGCTGGTGGATGATGCGCTAGTGCCAGTTTATGGGGAATGTGATGTCGAACCGGATTTTCACTTAAAGCATGATGTTTATCATATGTGGACTTTCGAAGAAGTAGGGGACAGTCTTCAGCCTCCTAAAGAATTGGCTAAGGATGTGCGCTTTGTTCGCTGGCATCCTAATTCATCAGATGTCATCAAAAATGGTGTATCTAAAGCTTCCGGAGTTGCCCATGTCCTTGAAAAAGAAAATTTACTGCCGGAAAATCTGCTTTACTTTGGAGACGGTCCAAACGATATGGAAATGTTCGATTACGCTGGCCTTAAAGTGGCTATGGGCAACAGTGTCCCGGAACTCAAAGAAAAAGCAGACTTCGTCACCGCAACAGTGGAGGAAGATGGGATTTTACATGCCTTGCAGGAATTAAATTTGGTTGATAAAACACCTCTCTTTCCTCAGTTGGATCTGACAGCCTTTTCTGGCTCTGAAGCAACAATTAAAACGAATATGGGAAATATGACAGTTAAACTTTTCCCTGATGAGGCCCCAAAGGCTGTTGCTAATTTTTTGGCCTTAGCTAAAGAAGGTTATTATGATGATGTCATTTTTCACCGCATTATCCCGGATTTTATGATTCAGGGAGGCGATCCGACCGGTACCGGCAGAGGCGGACAGTCCATCTACGGAGAAAGTTTTGCGGATGAATTTTCAGAAAAACTCTATAATCTGCGCGGGGCTCTGTCCATGGCAAATGCCGGTCCGAATACAAACGGCAGTCAGTTCTTCATTGTTCAAAACAGCGAACTTCCTTACAGTGCACAGGAACTTTCACAGGGAGGCTGGCCGCAGACTATTGCAAAGACCTATGCTGACAAGGGGGGAGCGCCTCATCTTGACCGACGTCATACGGTTTTTGGTCAGCTGGCGGATTACGAATCCTATCAAGTCCTAGATGCTATCGCAGCTGTTGAGACAGATGCCATGGATAAACCGTTTGCAGATGTTATCATTAAAACGATTGAGGTCAAAGACTGATGAAAATTGGTGAAAAGCATAGAGGAAAGATTACAAACATTAAGCCCTACGGTGCTTTTGTGGAACTTGATAATGGCACAGTCGGACTCATTCACATATCTGAAATCAAAACAGGCTATATTGATAATATTTACCATACACTGACCGTCGGACAAGAAGTGCTGACTCAAGTTGTTGACTACGATGAATACAGTCACAAAGTCAGTCTGTCTCTTCGGACCTTAGAGGAAGACAGGCATCGGTTCTCCCACCGCCATCGCTTTTCTAACAGCCGGTATAAGATTGGTTTTAAACCTTTAGCAGAAGCTCTGCCGGTCTGGATTGAAGAAGCGGTTCATTATCTAAAACAAGACAGTTACTAAGCGGCGTTTTTGATGAGCATATTAAGTAAAGCACAAAGATACAGAGTCCCATTTTGACGAATTGATTATCGGGATTCAAACAAAAAGGCTTCAGTTCCCATACAGGACTGAAGCCTTTTGTTTTAAGTTAATCTACTTAAATAATTTCAGTTTAAGCATCAAAATCATACAAAGCAGTTGAAAGGTAGCGTTCACCGTTATCTGGCAGCAGTACCAATACGTTTTTTCCTTTGCCCAGCTCTTTGGCTTTTTCAATTGCCGCATAAAGAGCAGCTCCAGATGAAATTCCTGCCAGGAATCCTTCCTGTCCGCCAATAGCCCGCCCTGTTGCAATGGCATCGTCAGATGTGACACGAATAATACCATCATATGCTGCAGTATCCAAAGTATCAGGAATAAAGCCAGCAGAAATTCCTTGAATTTTATGCGGTCCAGGTTTCTCACCCGAAAGAATTGCGGATTCATCTGCTTCAACAGCAAAAATTTGTATCTTTGGGTTGGCCTTTTTTAAGACATGAGAAACCCCTGTTATGGTACCGCCTGTTCCAACTCCGGCGATAAAGGCATCTAGACCGGTATCACCAAAAGCCTCGAGAATTTCCTGCCCTGTTGTTTTTTCATGAATTTTGGGATTAGCCGGATTGCTAAACTGCATCGGCAGCCAGCCATTTCTTTCCTCAACAAGCTCTTTGGCTTTTTGAATAGCCCCTTTCATCCCTTCACTGCCTGGTGTGAGCACTAATTCAGCACCGTAAGCCTGAATGAGTTTTCGGCGCTCAAGACTCATTGTTTCAGGCATGACAATGACAACCTTGTATCCTTTAGCGCTGCCCACCCAAGCCAAACCGATTCCTGTATTGCCGCTTGTTGGTTCAATAATAGTATCTCCCGGCTTAATAAGACCGCGTTCTTCCGCATCTTCAATCATTGCAAGAGCGATACGGTCTTTCAATGAAGAACCGGGGTTAAAAGCTTCTAATTTTACATAGACAGTTGCTGCTTCCTCAGGAACAGACCTGTTCAATTTAACAATAGGCGTTTTTCCGACTAAGTCAGTAATAGAATTATAAATTTCAGTCATTATTTTACCTCAAAATCATTGTATGGTGCTAACAGTATAATAGGATTTGAGGACTTTGTAAAATACATTTTTCTTATCACTGCGATAGGGAAACCATATCGCTAAACAGTACAGCAGGGTAGTTTAGAGGCATAGATAACTTTTAGCCTGTTCTTCTGTCAATACGTCGGACAAAGCTCTGATACAAAAATCTCTTTTCTCACTAGGACTGTAAGGCATCATTCGTTTGAGCCGGAATTAAGCGGAAGCTCTAACAATCTTCTGCCGATTTTTTGATAAGAAAACTGCCCATTGTAAAAATCTGTTAGACGGGATAAAACCCTGTTAAGATTTTCTGACTCAAGATAAATATGTGTCTTGACCCTGTCAAGAAATTCTGTTTCGGCCTCCTGCAAACCTTCTTGCTGTAAAAAATTAGCCCAGATTTGATACTGGGAATAGGTCAGCGAGATTTCAAGTCCTTCCAGCTCCTTTACTTCTACTAAACCAACAGCCGAAAGTGCTTTAGCAACAGCACCGGAATAAGCTCGGATCAATCCGCCGGTTCCTAACTTGGTGCCGCCAAAATAGCGGGTCACAACAGCAACAAGGTTAGTCAGTTCCTGTTTTTCCAGAACTGATAACATAGGAAGTCCTGCTGTTCCGCTCGGTTCGCCATCATCACTGGAACGTTTAATTTGTGATTGATCGCCAATAATCATTGCTGAACAAGAATGGTTGGCTTTATAATGCTCCTTTTTTATTTGTGCGATAAAATCTCTGGCTTCTTGTTCATCTGTAATCCGTTTAAGATGGCAGATAAAACGCGATTTCTTAATCTCTTCTTCACTTTTTCCATCTGCTCTGATTGTCTTATAAGTCATAAGAAAATTTTACAAAAAAAATTGTCATTTAGCAAAATTTTACGAATAAGAAAGTATATGGATGATTTAGATAATTTCTATGGCCGTCAATTTACCGAGGACCAGCTGCCTGCAGAAATTCAAAAGCAGGCTCAGACTTATCCTGCAGCCGTTAAAAAAGGAAATCATTGGTTTTGTGTGCGCTGTTCTGCTCGAATTCCTTTTGAAGCGATTTTGCCAGACGGTTCATACTACTGCAGGGACTGTCTGGTTTTTGGTAGAATTTCGACCGACATGCAGCTATATTTTTTCCCCCAGAAAAGCTTCCCTCCTGTTCATTCTCTGATTTGGTCGGGCAGGCTGACTTCCTATCAAAAGCAAGTATCTGATGCCTTACTAGCCAGTCTGAAAAAAAGAGAAAGTGTTTTAATCCACGCGGTGACAGGAGCAGGTAAAACGGAAATGATATATAAAGCAGTCGCCTATGTAATTGATCAAGGAGGAGCTGTCTGTGTTGCCAGTCCTAGGATCGATGTCTGCATTGAATTATATAAGCGCCTCACTTCTGCATTTTCATGTTTAGTGACACTCTTACATGGTAGTTCTGAGCCTTACAGACGTTCTCCCTTGCTCATTGCGACAACCCACCAGCTGCTAAAATTTTATCAGGCATTTGACTTATTAATTATTGATGAAGTCGATGCTTTTCCTTTTATAGGGAATTCTATGCTTTACTATGCAGTGAACAGATGCATACGCGAAAAGGGATTGAAAATTTTTCTAACGGCAACTCCAACCGCAGCACTGGAAAGAAAGGTAAGAGAAGGAGAGATAAAAAAGCTGTATCTTGCTCGTCGTTTTCATGGCAGTCCGCTGGTTGTTCCCAAAACACAGTGGCTGGGGAATCTGTTGAAAAAGATGTCTAGAGGCAGACTCCCCCGAAAATTAATCGCAACAATAAAGCGACAAAGACAAAGCGGTTTTCCTTTGCTACTGTTTTTTCCAATTATAGAACAGGGAGAAGAATTAACAGCTATTTTGCGGCAGTACTTTCCTAATGAAGCGATAGCTCATGTTTCCAGCCAATCAGGGGATCGCTTGAAATGTGTGGAGGATTTTCGCAGCGGAAAGATTCACATTCTTGTCTCAACAACTATTCTGGAACGCGGTGTTACGTTCCCAAAGATTGACGTTTATGTATTGCTGGCTCATCACCATCTATACACTAAAAGCAGTTTAGTTCAGCTAGCCGGACGTGTTGGCCGTTCGAAAGTCAGATCTTCCGGAGAACTAATCTTTTTTCATAGTGGTGTAACTAAAGCTATCCAAAAAGCGATTTCAGAGATTAAGGAAATGAATCAAAAAGGAGGATTCTGATGCACTGTCTGTTATGTCAAGGTTCTATTAAACCAAAAGAGATATTTTTGGATATCATTTTTTTAAAAAACAGCGGCCATCTTATTTGTCCCTCCTGCTGGCAGTCTTTTGAAAGAATCGGTCCTGACCACTGTCCGTCCTGTTTTAAAAATCAATGTAAAGGGAAGTGCAGCGACTGTCTGTATTGGGAAAAAAAGGGGATCGCAGTTTGCCATAAAGCCCTTTTCATTTATAATCAAGCTATGAAGGAATATTTCAGCCGCTATAAATTTCAAGGCGACTACCTTTTAAGAAAAGTTTTTGCTTCAGAATTAAAGGCATGTCTGAGTCGGTACAAATATTACAGTATTGTGCCGGTTCCTTTGGGTCAAGAGAGATATGAGAAACGAAAATTTAACCAGGTTGAGGGGCTTTTGGAAGCAGCTAATATCGATTACATCAACCTTCTCAGCCGTTCCGATTCAGTACAACAGTCTAGCAGATCAAAAAAAGAAAGGCTTCATAAAAATTTAGGTTTTAAACTAAAAAAATACAGGAAATATCCCGATAATATCCTGATTGTGGATGACATTTATACAACGGGCGCAACTCTGCAGAGCTTAAAAAAACTTCTTTATGAAAATGGAATTAAAAATGTAAAAACCTTTTCTCTGGCTCGATAAAAACTTGCAAATTTTCATGAAAGCGGTATAATTAAATTAAAGAAAGCGCTTAAGCGCGAGAAAGAGGTATCTTATGATTAAATATAGTATTCGTGGTGAGAACATCGAAGTAACAGATGCTATCCGTAGCTATGTGGAATCTAAACTTGGAAAAATTGAAAAATACTTCCATGTTAATCAAGAACTAGACGCGCGTGTGAATCTTAAAGTTTATCGAGGCAAAATGTCAAAAGTTGAAGTAACTATCCCAATCGGCTCCATCACTCTCAGAGCAGAAGACGTGTCACAGGACATGTATGGATCGATTGATTTGGTAGTTGATAAAATTGAGCGACAAATCCGCAAAAATAAAACTAAAATTGCTAAAAAACATCGGGAAAAAGTTCCCGCAGGCCAGGTATTTACAAGTGAATTTGAAGCAGAACCGGCTGAAGAAAACGGTGCTGCAGCTAAAATAGTGCGGACTAAGAATGTCAGCCTTAAACCTATGGATATTGAAGAAGCTTTACTGCAAATGGATTTGTTGGGGCATGATTTCTTTATCTACACTGATGCCGATGATGGACAAACAAATGTACTTTATCGCAGAGAAGACGGCGGGCTAGGCCTTATTGAAGCAAAATAAAGAAGAGAAAAGGAAGACAGAAAAAGCGGGATCTGAGGTTACCTTAGCCCGCTTTTTAAAGGGCACATCGCTATTTTTTGTAAATAGTCTTTTCCCACTTTCTTCCCCCCTCTTGGTTCATTGACAGAAAAAAGTGAGCTCCCCCCTTGACAACAGCTTGTAAGAGATGCTATACTAATTGAGCTGTCAGAGAGAGCTCAGGGCAGAGTTTAAGGTTGAGGAAAAAGGGAAAAAAGTCCTTGACAGCTTTGTTCTGATTTGCTAGAATAAAGGAGTTGTCTGAAAAGTGGCAGCGTTGACCTTTGAGAACTGAATAAGACCAAGACGTGCGGGTTAAGGAATTAACCTGTCAAAATAAAAAACTGTCAGCGACAGACAAAGAACGAGTAACGTTCAAATTCGAATGAGAGTTTGATCCTGGCTCAGGACGAACGCTGGCGGCGTGCCTAATACATGCAAGTGGAACGCACAGTTTGTCGATTAACGTGTTAATGGACAGATTAGTGAGTCGCGAACGGGTGAGTAACGCGTAGGTAACCTTTCTCTCAGCGGGGGATAACTATTGGAAACGATAGCTAATACCGCATAAGATTTTTTAACGCCTGTTAGAAGATTAAAAGGAGCACTAGCATCACTGAGAGGTGGACCTGCGTTGTATTAGCTAGTTGGTAGGGTAGAGGCCTACCAAGGCGATGATACATAGCCGGCCTGAGAGGGTGAACGGCCACACTGGGACTGAGACACGGCCCAGACTCCTACGGGAGGCAGCAGTAGGGAATCTTCGGCAATGGGGGGAACCCTGACCGAGCAACGCCGCGTGAGTGAAGAAGGAATTCGTTTCGTAAAGCTCTGTTGTATGAGAAGAACGGGTGTGAGAGTGGAAAGTTCACACTGTGACGGTATCATACGAGGAAGGGACGGCTAACTACGTGCCAGCAGCCGCGGTAATACGTAGGTCCCGAGCGTTGTCCGGATTTATTGGGCGTAAAGGGAGCGCAGGCGGTTTCGTAAGTCAGAAGTCAAAGGCATTGGCTTAACCAATGTATGCTTTTGAAACTGCGGGACTTGAGTACAGAAGGGGAGAGTGGAATTCCATGTGTAGCGGTGAAATGCGTAGATATATGGAGGAACACCGGCGGCGAAAGCGGCTCTCTGGTCTGTTACTGACGCTGAGGCTCGAAAGCGTGGGGAGCAAACAGGATTAGATACCCTGGTAGTCCACGCCGTAAACGCTGAGTGCTAGGTGTTAGGCCCTATCCGGGGCTTAGTGCCGGAGCTAACGCAATAAGCACTCCGCCTGGGGAGTACGACCGCAAGGTTGAAACTCAAAGGAATTGACGGGGGCCCGCACAAGCGGTGGAGCATGTGGTTTAATTCGAAGCAACGCGAAGAACCTTACCAGGTCTTGACATCCCTCTGACAGGACTAGAGATAGTTTTTTCTTTCGGGACAGAGGAGACAGGTGGTGCATGGTTGTCGTCAGCTCGTGTCGTGAGATGTTGGGTTAAGTCCCGCAACGAGCGCAACCCTTATGGTTAGTTACCATCATTAAGTTGGGGACTCTAGCCAGACTGCCGGTAATAAACCGGAGGAAGGTGGGGATGACGTCAAATCATCATGCCCCTTATGACCTGGGCTACACACGTGCTACAATGGTTGGTACAACGAGTTGCGAGTCGGTGACGGCCAGCTAATCTCTGAAAGCCAATCTCAGTTCGGATTGGAGGCTGCAACTCGCCTCCATGAAGTCGGAATCGCTAGTAATCGCGGATCAGCACGCCGCGGTGAATACGTTCCCGGGCCTTGTACACACCGCCCGTCACACCACGAGAGTTTGTAACACCCGAAGTCGGTGAGGTAACCTAATGGAGCCAGCCGCCGAAGGTGGGATAGATGATTGGGGTGAAGTCGTAACAAGGTAGCCGTATCGGAAGGTGCGGCTGGATCACCTCCTTTCTAAGGAAATGGATGCACGTTGCGGTCTTATTTAGTTTTGAGAGGTCAAGGGGGCCTTAGCTCAGCTGGGAGAGCGCCTGCTTTGCACGCAGGAGGTCAGCGGTTCGATCCCGCTAGGCTCCATAATCTAGGGGATTGAGTGATGAGGGTTAGCGCGAGTAAGCCGTTAGTCATGAGATGCGCCTAGATGAATCACCTAGATAAATCGCTGTGCGGTTTATCGACTAGTCCATTGAAAATTGAATACCTCAACCCATTTATGATGGTTTAGACCATGATAGATGGCAAGAAAAGAAACCGAAACGCTGAAAAAAACCGAGAAACGAGAATAAGGTTAAGTTAGTAAGGGCGCACGGTGGATGCCTAGGCACTAGGAGCCGAAGAAGGACGTGACGAACGACGAAATGCTTTGGGGAGCTGTAAGTAAGCGAAGATCCAGAGATGTCCGAATGGGGGAACCCGTCAGGTACAGCCTGACATCCCTGCCTGTTAAGGGCAGAGGAAGGAAGACGCGGTGAACTGAAACATCTCAGTAGCTGCAGGAAGAGAAAGCAAAAGCGATTGCCTGAGTAGCGGCGAGCGAAAGGGCAGGAGGGCAAACCGGAGTGTTTACACTTCGGGGTTGAAGGACTGCAGAGTGGTTTTAATGATGATAGAAGAATGATCTGGGAAGGTCAGCCAGAGAGAGTAAGAGCCTCGTATTTGAAATGATGATTAAGACCAAGCAGAATCCTGAGTACGGCGAGACACGAGGAATCTCGTCGGAATCTGGGAGGCCCATCTCCCAACCCTAAATACTCCCTAGTGACCGATAGTGAACCAGTACCGTGAGGGAAAGGTGAAAAGAACCCCGGAAGGGGAGTGAAAGAGCCCCTGAAACCGTGTGCTTACAAGAAGTTCGAGCCCGTTAATGGGTGAGAGCGTGCCTTTTGTAGAATGAACCGGCGAGTGACGTTTAGATGCGAGGTTAAGTTGAAGAGACGGAGCCGTAGGGAAACCGAGTCTGAAAAGGGCGAGAAGTATCTGGATGTCGACCCGAAACCAAGTGACCTACCCATGAGCAGGGTGAAGGTGCGGTAAAGCGCACTGGAGGCCCGCACCAGGGCACGTTGAAAAGTGCTTGGATGACTTGTGGGTAGCGGAGAAATTCCAAACGAACTTGGAGATAGCTGGTTCTCTCCGAAATAGCTTTAGGGCTAGCGTCGGGCGAAGAATGATGGAGGTAGAGCACTGTTTGGGTAAGGGGTCCTTCTCGGATTACCAAACTCAGATAAACTCCGAATGCCATAGATTTATGCCCGGCAGTCAGACTGCGAGTGCTAAGATCCGTAGTCGAAAGGGAAACAGCCCAGACCACCAGCTAAGGTCCCCAAATAACTATTAAGTGGAAAAGGATGTGGGGGTGCAGAGACAACTAGGATGTTAGCTTAGAAGCAGCTATTCATTCAAAGAGTGCGTAATAGCTCACTAGTCGAGTGCCCCTGCGCCGAAAATGTACCGGGGCTGAAATAGTTTACCGAAGCTGTGGATACCTTTTAGAAGGTATGGTAGGAGAGCGTTCTATAGGCGGCGAAGGTGTACCGTGAGGAGCACTGGAGCGTATAGAAGTGAGAATGCCGGTATGAGTAGCGCAAGACAGGTGAGAATCCTGTCCACCGTAAGACTAAGGCTTCCAGGGGAAGGTTCGTCCGCCCTGGGTTAGTCGGGACCTAAGGAGAGACCGACAGGTGTATCCGATGGGCAACAGGTTGATATTCCTGTACTGGTATCAGGAGTGAAGGAGGGACGCAGGAGGCTAGCTCAACCGGACGACTGGAAGAGTCCGGCCAAGCAGTAAGATGAGATAGGAGTCAAATGCTTCTATCGGGAACATTGAGCTGTTAAGGGGAGCGAAGATTAGTAGCGAAGTGAGTGATGTCCCACTGCCAAGAAAAGCTTCTAGCGGCGAATGATACCACCCGTACCGCAAACCGACACAGGTAGTCGAGGCGAGTAGCCTCAGGTGAGCGAGCGAACTCTCGTTAAGGAACTCGGCAAAATGACCCCGTAACTTCGGGAGAAGGGGTGCTGACTGAGAGGTCAGCCGCAGTGAAGAGGCCCAAGCAACTGTTTATCAAAAACACAGCTCTCTGCGAAATCGCAAGATGAAGTATAGGGGGTGACGCCTGCCCGGTGCTGGAAGGTTAAGAGGAGCGCTTAGGAGTAGTCCGAAGGTGTGAATTGAAGCCCCAGTAAACGGCGGCCGTAACTATAACGGTCCTAAGGTAGCGAAATTCCTTGTCGGGTAAGTTCCGACCCGCACGAAAGGCGTAATGATTTGGGCGCTGTCTCAACGAGAGACTCGGTGAAATTTTAGTACCTGTGAAGATGCAGGTTACCCGCGACAGGACGGAAAGACCCCATGGAGCTTTACTGCAGTTTGATATTGCGTATCTGTAAGACATGTACAGGATAGGTAGGAGCCAAAGAAGGAGGGACGCTAGTTTCTCTGGAGGCGTTGTTGGGATACTACCCTTGTGTTATGGCTACTCTAACCCGGTAGGTTAATCATCTACGGAGACAGTGTCTGACGGGCAGTTTGACTGGGGCGGTCGCCTCCTAAAAGGTAACGGAGGCGCCCAAAGGTTCCCTCAGATTGGATGGAAATCAATCGCAGAGTGTAAAGGCAGAAGGGAGCTTGACTGCGAGAGCTACAACTCGAGCAGGGACGAAAGTCGGGCTTAGTGATCCGGTGGCACCGCATGGAAGGGCCATCGCTCAACGGATAAAAGCTACCCTGGGGATAACAGGCTTATCTCCCCCAAGAGTTCACATCGACGGGGAGGTTTGGCACCTCGATGTCGGCTCGTCGCATCCTGGGGCTGAAGTCGGTCCCAAGGGTTGGGCTGTTCGCCCATTAAAGCGGCACGCGAGCTGGGTTCAGAACGTCGTGAGACAGTTCGGTCCCTATCCGTCGCGGGCGTAGGAAATTTGCGAGGGGCTGCTCCTAGTACGAGAGGACCGGAGTGGACTTACCGCTGGTGTACCAGTTGTTCTGCCAAGGGCACAGCTGGGTAGCTAAGTAGGGGAAGGATAAACGCTGAAAGCATCTAAGTGTGAAGCCTGCCTCAAGATGAGATTTCCCATAACGTTAGTTAATAAGAGCCCTGAGAGACGAACAGGTAGATAGGCTGGGAGTGTAATTAGTGTGAGCTATTGAGCGGACCAGTACTAATAGCTCGAGGACTTAACCGAGAGGTTAGGAGCGGACGGTTTTAGGAGGTATTCAATTTTGAATGGACTAGTTTTTTAGTTCAGACCGAGTTAAGTGACGCTAGCCTAGGGGATACACCTGTACCCATGCCGACCACAGTCGTTAAGCCCTAGTACGCCGGAAGTAGTTGGGGGTTTCCCCCTGCGAGATAAGGGAGTTGCTTAGCTAGGGGGGAGTTTAGCTCAGCTAAGTCGAACAGTGTTCGGCTTTGTCGCAGCGATTAGCGCACGACAGGGGCCCAGGTTGAGCTAAACTCTCATTCAAGGGAGTTTAGCTCAGCTGGGAGAGCATCTGCCTTACAAGCAGAGGGTCAGCGGTTCGATCCCGTTAACTCCCATAGGAGGTCCCGTGGTGTAGCGGTTATCACGTCGCCCTGTCACGGCGAAGATCGCGGGTTCAATTCCCGTCGGGACCGTTGGAATAGGAAAAGTCCAAAGAGAGAGAAGGACTCGTTAGCTCAGTTGGTAGAGCATCTGACTTTTAATCAGAGGGTCACTGGTTCGAGCCCAGTACGGGTCATAGAGACAGCGGGTGTGGCGGAATTGGCAGACGCACCAGATTTAGGATCTGGCGCTTAGGAAGCGTGGGGGTTCAAGTCCCTTCACCCGCATGAAAGGCCGGCTTAGCTCAGTTGGTAGAGCATCTGATTTGTAATCAGAGGGTCGCGTGTTCAAGTCATGTAGCCGGCATAGCGAACGTAGTTCAGAGGTAGAACATCACCTTGCCAAGGTGGGGGTCGCGGGTTCGAATCCCGTCGTTCGCTTTCTTTTGTCAATTCGAATAGTAACTAAGGAAGATTGAGGAAAGTCAGTCTTTTTTTCTTCTTAAAAGATGTGATAAAATAGTATTTATTAAAAGTTTGCAGTAAGATTGATGACTGCATGGTGTTAGATTAAATAAAAAAGAAATCTGGTGCACATGTTCCAGATTTCTTTGATTTATAAAAAGCAGTGGCAGTGATAATAAACAAAGAGTAAGCAGGAGCTGTCTTTCTAGCATTTAAATGAGTTCATGCGGGAGGATAAGAGTTTCGATTCCGTGGTTGTCTACAATATTGACTGTTTCGGGATAAAATGGATCATAAGGGGTGTCATAGTCAAAAACAATGGCTAGCTGTCTTTTTTTATCCTGATAAACAAAGGAAAGTTTTCCACTATGTTTAACCAACTGGAAGGTTAAAGTATTATCCAGCGGAAAGACATCTTTTAGATAGTAATCCAAAAGTTCCCAGAAAATATCAATAATTTCGTGGGGCAGACTTGTTGCCACTCCAAAACTTGCGTATCTTTCTTTTGTATTATTAAAGGCCATCTTTCTTCCTTTCAAAAATGTTATAAAACACCCCTGTACAAGGAGTGTTTAGACAACTTATTTAACGATTCTTCAGTTCTAGATAACGTTTGTACCAGATATTAATATAAGACTGTGAGAAAGGTCCTTTGCTGTTATTGATCCAAGCGACGAGTATTTTCACATTTTCTTTTAAGATGTAGTCAACATCTGCTGGGTAATGCATTTTTTGTTTATGTAATTCGTATTCATCAACATCCAAAAGTTTTTTTTCACCATTAGCAAAAACTTTGACATCTAAATCATAATCAATATATTTAAGTGCTTCTTCATCTAAAACATAAGGGCTTGCTAAGTTGCAGTAATATGAAACTCCGCTGTCTCTTATCATGGCAATGATGTTAAACCAAAATTTTCTGTGAAAATAAACGATTGCGGGTTCTCGGGTAACCCATCGTCTGCCATCACTTTCGGTCACAAGTGTATGGTCATTGACTCCTATAATGGCATGCTCAGTTGTTTTCAGTACCATTGTGTCACGCCAGCTCCGGTGCAAACTGCCATCGTGCTTATAACTTTGAATTGTAATAAAGTCGCCCTCCTTAGGTAACTTCATGCCCTACCAACTTTCTACAATTAAACTTATCTTATATAGGATATCATAATTTTATAAAAAAATCATTTTAAAAAAACAGCATTTAATCAAGGTTACGAAGAGCTTTATTTATAGTATCCAAGGAGAATCCCTTGCGCGCCAAGTTTTGTGTGACATGCTGTTTCAAAGCGTATCCCTCATATTTTTTACTGTATCTTCGATAGGCTTTATCCATTTCTTTATTAATAAGGGTTTCTTGCACATCATTATCATGATCTATGTCTAATGCATCAAAAGCATTTTTAGCTTCTTGATAGTCAAAACCTTTTGCTGTTAAGGAATGTATTATCTTGTTCTGCAAAGCTCCTTGGGGCAGTTTGTTTTGATATTTTTTTAAGAGTTTCTGACTGACTTTATCAACAAGAGGGCCGAAATCAACCTGAGATAATTCCTGGTCAATAACAGAACTTTCTATGCCTTTCTGCAGTAATTTTTGCTTAAGCAGATAAGCTCCTTTGTCGCCTGTATTTATATTTTGACGGATTAGCGCCTCGGCATATTTCCTATCATCAAGCCACTGTGCCTCTTTGAGTTCAGCAATGACTTGTGCGATCACTTTATCTTGGTATTCGTGTTTTTTTAGATAGTTTCTGACTTCTGTTTCACTTCTTTGCTTAAAAGAGAGGTAGTAAAGCGCTAAATTTTTAGCTGAGGAGAGGCGGGCAAAGTCTTTAATTTCTGCTAGGAGCTCCTGGCTTAACTGTTTATCTTTGCTGAGCAGGTAACGGGCAATGGTGTCCTGAGTCACATAGAACTGGTTTTTACCGTCAATTTCAACTAAGTAGAGATGCTTTTTCTTTTCAATTTTTGTTATTTTCATATTTTTTATTATAGCAAAAATGGTAAAATAGTGAGGAGAATGAGTATAGTTTTCTCTAGGATGAAGATGAAAAGGTTATGTTATGAATTTATCAGTAAAGCAGAAAATTCCGTTAAAGATTAAACGCTTGGGAATCAACGGTGAGGGGATTGGATTTTATAAAAAAACGTTAGTTTTCGTACCGGGAGCACTGCAGGGAGAGAACATCTTTTGTCAGATCACTAATGTTAAAAGAAATTTTGCTGAAGCTAAGCTTCTGAAAATCAATAAAAAATCAAAATTTAGAGTTCAGCCAGCTTGTTCTGTATATGAGGCTTGCGGAGGTTGCCAGCTGATGCATCTTCGTTACGATAAGCAGTTAAGCTATAAAGAAGATATTATCAGGCAGTCCTTAAAAAAATTTAAGCCGGAAGGTTATGAGAATTATAAGATTCGACCAACAATTGGTATGACTGAACCAACACATTACCGGGCAAAACTTCAGTTTCAGGTAGGTTCTTTTTCCGGCAGTATCAAAGCAGGCTTGTATGCTGCTAACAGCCACCGTCTCATTGCTATTGAAGACTGTTTGGTTCAGGATAAAACGACACAGCAGGTGATGAATACCATAACTGATTTGTTGGCAAAATACCGCCTGCCTATTTACAAAGAAGGCCGCGCTCATGGTATCCGTACAGTGATGATACGCAAGTCGCAGGCTACAAAACAGCTGCAGCTTATTTTTATCACCAGCAAGTCGTTGGATTTTACTGACTTAATCCATGATTTGCTTGAAACATATCCGGAAATAAGGACAGTTGCACTGAATATCAATGCTGATAAAACAAGCCAAATTTACGGGGAAAAAACCGTTATTCTCTGGGGGGAGGACACTATCGAAGAGGAAGTCTTGGATTATGGTTTTTCTCTATCACCGCGCGCTTTTTATCAATTAAATCCGCAGCAAACACAGGTTTTATACAGTGAAGTGGTAAAAGCAATGGCAGTCACTGGTGAAGAGGATTTACTGGATGCTTACTGCGGTGTGGGGACTATTGGTCTGGCTTTTGCTGGTAAAGTGAAGTCTGTACGGGGAATGGATATTATCCCTGAAGCGATTGCCGATGCGAAGGCCAACGCTGCAAGTCTGGGCTTAACAAACGCACATTATGAAGTAGGTAAGGCTGAAGAACTTATTCCTCGCTGGTATAAAAAAGGGTACCGAGCGACAGCTTTAGTTGTTGATCCTCCCAGAACAGGTTTGGATTCCAAGTTACTGGCGGCTATTTTACGTTTTCCGCCTTCTAAAATGGTTTATGTTTCCTGCAATGCTTCAACCTTGGCTCGTGATTTAGTGAAGCTGGCTGCTGTTTATCAAGTGAAGTACATTCAGTCAGTCGATATGTTTCCGCATACAGCGAGGACTGAGGCTGTGGTGAAATTAGTAAGAAAATCTAAAAATTTTAAGAGCTAAGTTTTTAAGCTGTTAGGAGCAACCGAGACAGTATAAAGGCTCAGATGGTTTTTCAGCCAAAAGAATTACTGTAGGCTTTAAGAAGAAATGCTATTTTTGATGCTATTCTTTTAAATGATTGATAAAAATCATTTATTTATTTTATAAATAAATGATTTTTTTTAAAAAAATTAAATATTTTTTGTTTTCTACTTCACAAACTTTCTAAAAAAATATATAATAAAGTCAAAAAAGGGCTTACATTTTTAATCAAGCTCGTCTTATCTTTAGGAAAGGATCACTTATGTCACAATTATTCAAAGAACTTACCCTGCCTGTGTCAGGAGTGACTCTGAAAAATCGTATTGCCATGTCACCTATGACAACAGAGTCAGCCTATTTTGACGGCAGTGTCCCGCAGGAATTGATAGATTATTATGAACATCGTTCCGGAGATGCGGCGATGATTGTTGTTGAAAGCTGTTTTATTGAAGATAAGGGGCGCGGCTTTTCCGGTGCGCTAGGGATTGATACTGATGATAAAATTGAAGGGCTTTCGCATCTGGCTAAAACAATTAAGGCCAAGGGCTCTCTGGCTGTTGTCCAAATCTATCATGCCGGCCGTATGGCTTTTCCGGATATGAACGGCGGAGCTAATCCGATAGCGCCCAGTCCTATAGCAGCTTTGCGCCCCAATGCACCGGTTCCGACCGAAATGACTCACCAGCAGGTTTTGGATATGATCCAATTGTTTGCCAATGCCGCCCGGCGTGCCATTAAAGCAGGTTTTGACGGTATTGAGCTTCATGGGGCAAATACTTACCTTTTGCAGCAGTTTTTCTCACCTCATTCGAACCGGCGGACAGATGCTTGGGGGGGATCGCGCAGTAAACGGACTCATTTTGCTGTTGAAGTCATTAAGGCTGTAAAGGCGGTCATTAAAGAAGAAGGAGCTTCTGATTTTATTCTGGGCTACCGCTTCTCTCCGGAAGAATTAGAAGAACCTGGTATTCGATTTGATGATACCATGTATTTTTTGAATAAGATTGCTGCATATGGTTTGGACTATGTTCACTTTTCCATGGCCTCTTATACCCGCGGCTCAATTGTTGACACATCAGATCCATCTCTGCTGATTGAAAAGTATTTGGAAGAGCGTTCAGAAGCCTTAGCTGCTATTCCTGTTATGGGAGTGGGTTCTATCGTTCAGCCTGATGATGCCAGTCAGGCTCTTGAACTTGGCTATGATTTAGTTGCAGTAGGAAAAGCCTTTTTGGTGGAACCTAACTGGGTTGAAAAAGTAGCTCGCAATGAACAGGTTCAGGACTTTGCCGATATCCACCAGCGTCAAGAGTTAGTCATTCCGATTCCGCTCTGGCAGTTTATGGACAAATCCTTCTCTTTAGTTAAAGATGCTGAGGAAGAAAAACGCAAGGCTGCAAGGCTGCAAGAGCTGCTGAAGAAAAAACTACACTTCAAGGCTGGCGATTATGAAGTGATTGCACGAGGCCACAATAATGATCTGCCAATGGTTGTGACCTTTTCTGATGAGCGAATAACCGCAATTGCTATTGACAACTCAGGTGAATCAGAAGGGCTTTCAGATACTGTTATTGAAACGCTGCCTGAACAAATAATTGCTGCCCAAACTTTGAATGTTGACGCTGTCAGCGGGGCTTCGGCTACTTCTCAAGGTGTTATTGACGGTGTCGCTGAAGCTGCAGAACTTGCTGGAGGCCAAGAGAGTGTTGATGTATTGAAAGCACGGCCAAAACCCGTGAGAGAACGTTCAACAGAAGTTGTTGATGAAACCTTTGATGTCATCGTCGTCGGAGGCGGGGCTGCAGGTATTGCGGCTGCTCTTCGGGCAGAACAGGAAGGGCTGTCGGTTGTTATGCTTGAAAAGCTCAGTTTTATTGGCGGTGCTATTTCTGTTTCAGGCGGCAATCAGGTTGTTATGGGATCTAAGCTGCAAAAACAAGCAGGCGTTGATGATGACTCTGCTTTGCTTATGGTAGCTGATTTTCTTAAGAATGGCAATAACAAAAATGTTGTTGAATTGCTGGCGCTCCTAGCTGATAACGTTGGTCAGACAACTGACTGGGTGCATGATTATGTAGGGGTCCGCTATGATATGGCTGAGGGTCTTCATATTCTGGCAGAGTACAGCCGTGACCGCGAATTAGCCTATGAAGATGGCGGGCATGGTTTTGCAGCGGCTGTCCGTCAAAAAATAGCTGAAAGTTCGGTGAAACTTTATCTTAATACTAAAGCGACTAAACTGCTTTCAGATGGCAAAGGCGGCGTCAGCGGTCTGACTGCAATTGAAGAAAACGGAAAAACGCATAATATTACTGCAAAAGCTGTTATCCTAACAACAGGCGGCTATGGTCATAATAAAAACCTTTTGAGCGAAGATCTGCAGGATGTTCTCTTTTACGGGACCAACAGTTCGATGGGAGAAGGTTTGCTGATGGCGCAGGCGCATGGTATTGAAGCGGCAACCCGCATGATGGAATACGGAAAAATTTATCCAAACGGGATTGAAGTATCAGCCGGTGTTGCTAAATCAACAATTGGCGGTAATATTGCTGTCTTACGTGAAAATGCTTTGCTTGTTAATACTAACGGCCAGCGTGTCGTCAATGAACGTGCCAGCAACCATGATATTCTGGATGTCTTAATGGAACAGGATCCTAAGATGCTTTATATTTTAATGGATCAGGAACATTTTGATGTCTTTAAAGAAGAAGTAGCAGAAGGCGGTATTTCACAGATTGACATTGAACAGTGGCTGGCAAACAACGGCAGTCAAACACCATATTTCTTCCATGCTGATTCACTGGAAGAATTGGCTAAGCTGGCTGGTATGGATAAGAATAGTCTGGTCAATACGGTTAACCGTTATAATCAGTTTGTAGCTGATGGCAAAGATCAAGACTTTGATCGGCAGCACCAATTTTTACAAAAACCAGTTGGGCAGGGGCCTTACTATTTGGTGGAACAAAAACCGCGTTTTGCAACGACTATGGGCGGTTTGGTTGTCAACACTAATTTACAGGTTGTTAACAGCAAAGGCAGCCTGATTGACGGTCTTTATGCGGCTGGCGAAGTTGTCGGAGGCGTGATGGGGACGGATTCACCATCTGGCGCTAACAATGCTTGGGCTTTGACTTCAGGTAAACTAGCAGCTGAAAGTGTCTATAAAATCACTAACGATTAAAACTGAAAGTCATTTAAAGAGTTTGGGCGGACATGCCCAAACTCTTTAAATATGGCTTATTACTAATTAAAAACAGGCTGCCAAATGTGGCAGCCTGTGCGGGATTGGCCTTGAAATGATTCGGTAGGGTTTTATTGCCAGCTCGGAAATTGGAGAATGGGAGAATCAATTACTCTCTTCTTTTATCCTTTGATGCTGGATAGTTTTTATGAGAACTGGTGCTTGTGCCGCTGTGATCTTCTTTGGGTTCGAGTTTAAGATGTCATGTCTTTAGCTTCCTTAAGGCAAAATTCTCTAAAAGCTGCGACAGTTGGGGAAATAAAGCCTTTTTTGCGTGTTGCCAGAAAAATGCGCCTTGGCTGGAACTGAGTAGCGATTGGCAATTTTTTAACAGGATAGGCGGAGATGGATGGAATATTTGGAATGACGGCAATACCGTAATTTTGAGCGACAAAGCCCAAAATCGTGTGATCTTCTTCAACTTCAACAACCGGATTAAGTGTTAATTTAAAATGAGCAAATAACTGATCTAAATAGTGGCGGAGCCCACTATTTTGGTTGTAGTAGACCAGTTTTTCCTGAGCCAGTTCTTCAAGCGCAATCGCCTCTCTTTGAACCAAAGGGTGTTTTTTAGGAACAATAACCACTAGCTCTTCCTCTGTAAAAGCTTCAAAATTTAAGTTCGGATAGCCTTCAATAGATGACACAAGAGCGATATCAATATTGCCTTTGTCCAATTCTTCCAGAAGTTCCCGACTGTTGTTTTGACTGAAATGAAATGTAATTTGAGGATAGTGCTGTGAAAAGGCTTTGGTTAATTTTGGAGCAATCAGCGATCCCATCGTATAAATGAAGCCGAAATCGATTTGCCCCTTAAAGGGGGCAACGGTGTTTTTCAGAAACTCATTTCCTAAATGCAGCTGATTAAGTGCAGCCTGAACGTAAGAATAATAAAGCCTGCCATATTTTGTCAGTTGGATATTGCGGCCTTTCTTTTCAAACAGCGGGACTTCCAGCTCTTTTTCCAGCTCGTGGATAGTGTAACTGAGACTGGGCTGAGAGGTATTTAAGAGGGCGGCAGATTTTGTCATATGTTCTGTTTGAGCCAGATTAGCAAAATATTCGAGTTGTTGAATGTTCATAGCAGCAGCTTTCTTAAAATTTATAGACAAAAGGGTTTATATAAATCAATAAATATATTTTATCATATTCATTTGAAAAATTCATTGGATTTATAAATGTGATTCTGCTATAATTATTAGTGAAATAAATCACGAGGCTGTGGTTGTAAGGAGGAAAGTGTTTTCAAAACGAAAAGTTATATTCCCTTAATTGCCAGTTTGTATGTCAATTATTTTTTTCAGGGAATTGCTTCTATCATTATTTCACAGAATCTGCATGCTTTCCAGATGAGGTGGTCTGCCAGTATCAGCCAAGTCAGTTTGGTTGTCAGTGCTATCGGTTTGGGGCGGCTTCTTTCTTTAAATTTTTCGGGCTGGTTTTCTGATCGTTTCGGCAGAAAATATACGGTACTGCTCGGTGTGCTGGCCAATGTTTTCTTTTTTGTCGGTTTAGTCTGCACCAAGCATTATCTGCAGGCATTTTTTGCAGCCTTATTTGCCGGAGTCGGAAATGCCTTTTTGGACACTTCAACTTATCCAGTCGTTAATGAAGCTTTCCCGAAGGAACAGGATAATAGTGCACTCAGTGTTATGAACAAAGCCTTCATTTCACTGGGGCAGTTTATTCTTCCCTTTGTTGTTCGCTGGAGTCTTCATAATGACATTTATTTCGGCTGGCCTTTTTGGTTTTGTGCTGTGGGGCTTCTCCTTAATTTTTGTTTCTTGCTTCGCTTTTCTTATCCGGACAGTCAGGCTATTTTAAACAAAATTATTGTGGCTCATGAAGTGCCTAAAGCTAAAATTCAGCTGGAAGGTTTGGCTTTGTTGATTTTTTCTTTTGTCTCTGTATCGCTCTTTAATATTTTTGTTCTATGGATACCGACTTTTGCTCAGGAAACGCTTGGTGTTTCCGAAGAGAACAGTCTGCTGTTTGTCAGTGTCTACAGTATTTCTTCCCTGATTTCTGTTTTTGTTACGTCTTTTATTGTCAAACAGAAGGTCAGTATTCCTGATTTAATCCTATTGTGTCTGTTCCTGTCAGGCGGTGCGATGCTGTATATGCTGCTTTTCCCATCCTATCTGTCACTAATTGTGACGAGTTTGGCAGTTGGCATTTTTGCAGCTGGCGGTATTTGGCAGCTGGGACTGTCTGTATTGCTGGAGTTTTTCCCTGGCAGTAAAGGGATAGTGACAAGTTTCTATTCTTTTGCGACAGCAGTTTCGGTTATGCTGACGCCTTATGTTACAGGGCTGATGGCAGAAAAATCAACTTATCTTACTTTTGCTTATAATATTGTCTTAGCTTTTATCGGTTTCTTGGCTATTTTGGTAGTTAAAGTCCGTTATACTAAGATTTTAAAGAATAAGGGCCTTTCATCATTCAGCCTAAAGAATGGTGACTATAAAAAATAAAGAGGTAAAAATTATGGCAGAACGCTTAAATGGTCATACGCTCCTTGTCAGTCTTATTGCGACTCCGATTCGTCACAGCCTGTCTCCTACAATGTGGAATGAAGCTTTTGCAAAAAAAGGAATGGACTATGCTTACCTTGCTTTTGAGGTCGGCAATGAGCAGTTAGAAGATGCTGTCAAAGGGATCCGTGCTCTTGATATTCAAGGGTCAAATGTTTCCATGCCTAATAAGCAAAAAATAATTCCTTTGCTGGATGAATTATCGCCGGCTGCAGAAATGGCCGGTGCTGTCAATACCGTGGTGAATCAAAAAGGCCACTTAGTCGGTCATGTAACTGACGGAACGGGCTGTATGCGGGCTCTTCGGGAAGAAGGGGTTGAAATTAAGGACCGGATTGTAACACTCACAGGTGCCGGCGGCGCGGGGACAGCGATTGCTATTCAGGCAGCTCTTGACGGTGCTAAAGAAATTCGTATTTTCAATATTGACGATGAGCACTATGAAACAGCTCGTGAAAATGTGCGTAAAATCAACGAAAAAACGAACACGCTAGCTTCGGTGACCCCGCTTACTGATCAGGCGGCCTTTAAGCAGTCTCTGGCTGAAAGCTCAGTTTATATTGATGCGACAAGCGTCGGTATGAAACCACTCCAAGATGAAAGCCTGATTAATGATTCGGACTTGATCCGTCCAGACCTTGTTATCTTTGATGTTGTTTACAGTCCGGCTGAGACAAAACTCCTTCGTTTTGCCCGCGAACATGGGGCGAAGCAGGCTTATAACGGTCTCGGTATGATGCTCTATCAGGGAGCAGAAGCCTTTCGTTTAATTACCGGCGAGGACATGCCGATTGCTCATGTTAAACAGGCTTTAGGACTGAATTAGCATTTTTATAAAAAAGAAAGTAGGAACTTTACAATATGGAGAAAAAATATTTTCCAACCGCTTTGGCTCTATATATTAATTATATTATCCATGGGATTGGTGTTATCATTATCTCACAAAACACGGATGCTTTAGCTTTGCAGTGGCATACGGATACTGCCGGTGTTATGACAGTTGTCTCGATGCTGGGAATCGGCCGGTTAATTGCGATTGTTTTCTCTGGCTATTTGTCTGACTTGTTTGGACGTAAACCTTTTGTTTTCTTGGGAATAGCCAGCTATGTTCTGTACTTCCTTGGCTTGATTTATGCACCGAATATTACTGTAGCTATGATACTGACGGTTATTGCAGGTATTGCTAACTCCTTCTTGGATTCAGGAACCTATCCTGCACTTATGGAATCTTTCCCTAAGCACGCTGGTACAGCGACTGTTTTAATCAAAGCAGCAGTACAAATCGGTCAGTGGATTTTGCCTTGGATTATCATCTTGGCATCGTCATTGAGAATGTATCAACTGTCATTCTATATTGCTGCCGTTGTCTTGATTTTAAATGCTTTCTGGATTTGGAAAGTTCCTTTCCCGGATGAAGATGCTAAAGCAGCTAAGGCAACGGACGAAGCGGTTCCGGAAGAAACGGCAACAGTCTTTAAAGCTAAACCGAACATGTTTATCGAAGGTGCAGCCTTTGTCGTTTATGGTTTCATTTCACAGGCTACCTTCTACACGATTTCTCAATTCATCTCTGCTTATGCTAAAGAAGTTGCCGGTATGTCTAACAATGCAGCGTCACTTTTGCTTTCTTACTATTCAACAGGTACTCTTATCTGTGTGGCCTTTACCGCTTTGGTTGGTTTAAAGATTCGCCCTGTTAACTTGGTTCTGCCTTATACCTTTATGTCTATGATTGCGATTGGTGCAATGACGATGTTCCCATCAACTACAGTTCTTGTAGTTGGTTCTGTGTTGGTCGGTTTCTTTGCAGCTGGCGGTGTTATGCAGCTGGGCTTAACTGTTATGGGTGAAATGTTCCCAGCAGGTAAAGGAACGATTACTTCTATTTTCTATACCTTTGGATCGATTGCATCCTTTGCCGTACCATTTATCGGCGGACGGATTTCTATTCAAAATGTTATGTGGATGGATACTATTTTTGCTGTAATCGGTTTTGTTATTGCCCTTATCGTCTTTATTCGCTACTATCAAACCATTGATACGAAAGCTTCGAAATAAGGGAAAGGGAGTGGGAACTTTCCCATTCTTTTTTCATATGGATTGTACTGAAAGAGAGGCAAATTATGTCTACTGTTACTGTTGAAAATGTTGTTTTTGGCCAAGGAAGACCAAAGATTATTGTACCTATTGTAGAGGTTTCAGAGGCAGCTATTTTAACAGCTGCTAAGGAAGCTCATGACCTTGACTGTGATCTGGTCGAATGGCGGATTGATTGGTATGATAAGGTTACTCAGCCCGGAGCTGTATCAGCCCTTTCAAAAAAAGTGAAAGAGGCATTAGCTAAGCCGCTTCTTGTAACTTTTCGGACAAAAAAAGAAGGCGGCGAATTAGAACTGCCGGAAGCTGATTATTTTACTATTTACCATGATCTTTTAGAAAATGGTGCTGCAGACTTACTGGATCTTGAACTGTTTACTGATGAGGACAAGGTTGCTGAAACAATAGCATTTGCTCACGAGAAGGGCGTTAAAATCGTTATGTGCAACCATGATTTTTTTGCGACACCAAGTCAGACAGAAATTGTTTCTCGTTTAAAGGCCATGGATCGTAAGGGAGGAGATATCTGTAAAATTGCTGTAATGCCGCAAACCGATGCGGATGTTTTAACACTGTTAGCCGCAACAGCAGAAGCTAAGAAAACGATTGCTAAGCCGCTTATTACCATGTCTATGGGGGCTCTTGGAATGGTCAGCCGTGTTTCTGGTGAGGTCTTTGGTTCTGCTGCAACGTTTGGAGCTGCCAAGCAGGCTTCAGCTCCTGGTCAGGTACCGGTAGGACGCTTGAGGGAGATTCTGGATACTTTGAAATTAGCAGAATAATAATGCAAAAAAGTTGGAGGATACAACAGCTCAGTAAGATTTTAAAGGCTGGTTGGTTTTCTGACTTTTTACTAATTCTTCCTTTTATGAAAAAAGAATTTTTTTGCAAAAGAATGGTATAATAATAGTAATCGTTTTGAAAACGGTAACAGTTATCCTATAGAGGGCTGGTATAGCCTTTGTATCTTGTTAATTGAACACGGCCTAAACGCTGCGGGAAAAAGATGTCCTGACTTAGAATCTGGCGATTCGTCAGTCAGTCCCCTATTTTCCTTTTGCGTTTTTCACGGCCTTTGTATCTTGTTAATTGAACACGGGCTAAACGCTGCGGGAAAAAGATGGTCAAGTGCACAATTGATTTCACAGTTAGGCAGCCGTAAACGTCTGAAGGCTTTGTCGTCCTAACGGCCGCCCGCACCCTTCTAGTCGTTCTGGCAGGGGTGCGTCTGCGAAATCAGAGATTTCGGACTTACCGTCATTTTCCTTTTGCGTTTTTCACGGCCTTTGTATCTTGTTAATTGAACACGGCCTAAGAGCTATGCAAAAAAGACAGCCTGTTCTAGAGCCTTGAGGCTCTTCGTCCAGTCTCCTATTTTTGCTGTGAGCTTTATACGGCCTTTGTATCTTGTTGGAAGAAGGGAGAAAGGGTATGGAATTGAGGCCTTTCCCAGGTTATGAAAATCATCTCTACAGCAATATGGCTGTAATGTCAGATGATGTAAAAAGACATAAAGAAGCTCAAGTGCAGGCTATGCTGGCCTATGAGCAGCCTGAAGGAATGACAGTGGAAGACCGTTTCATTCCGGGCCCTCAGGCAAATCAGAAGCTGAAAATTCGGGTATTCAAACCGGCAGATTTACCGAAAGCGGCTCCTATGATTTTAGATATACACGGCGGGGGCTTTGTTGCAGGCAGCATTTCCCTTGATAATGCACGCTGTATTGCCCTGGCTGTGCGTGTGCCTGCAATCCTTGTATCAGTTGATTACCGTTTGTCTGGCGGAGAAAATGAGGTCAGCTTTCCTGATCCTCTTTATGATTGCTATGCAGCCTATATGTATTTATATGAGCATGCTGATGAATTTGGCGGAGATGCTGAAAAAATCGGCCTCCACGGTTCCAGTGCGGGGGGCAACTTGGCTGAAGGCTTGGCCCTGTATTTGCGCGACCGCAATGAACCGCAGCCGGCTCTTACAGTAATGAACTGTCCGACTGTTGATACGGCTATCGAAGAATCCATGTCCTTTCAGCAGCTTATTCAGTTAAAAATGGGCCCGAATCAAAAGGCTCTGGGAGCAGAAGCCAGCTATCTTGGGGGGTACGATGGGACGGTTCCGTCTTATTATGCTTTTCCGAAATTTTGCCATGATGTGGGCGGACTAGGCCCGACTATGATAATTATGGCGGAATATGATACACTGCGTGATTCTGCTCTGGAATACGGTCAGCGGCTGCTGCGGGCCGGGGTTCCGTGTGAATTGTTTGTAGCTCCAAGAGTTGGGCATACCTTTACCGCAGCGCCGCACCCTTATACCGATTTTGTCCATGACATGATGGCCTGGTCTTTTAAGCGTGAATTTGGCCTCTTGGATGATTTGATTAAAAAATAAAAGCGGAGGATTGAGAATGAGTCCAGCAATTTTAGCCTTGATGATGCTTGCTATTATTATTGTATGTATCATTACCAATAAGGTTCCCCTGAATTTTGTCATGTTTGTCGTTCCGGTTATTTTTTGTTTTTTGCTGGGTTATAATCTTACAGAAACCAGCAACCTTATCTTAAACCAAATCAATACGGTGATGTCTCAAACCGGTTATATGCTCTTGTTTGGCCTGATTTACTTTGTTATGCTGACCGAGACTGGCATGTTTGATATGATGGTTAATGCACTGATTAGGCGTATCGGAGGCCGTCTTAATGTTGTCGGCATTATGATTCTAACCAGCGTTATTGGTGGGATTGCTTACCTAACGGCTAACATGTCAACGACCTATCTCATTTGCTTTCCTATTGTTATTCCGCTGTACAAGAAGTTTAACTTGAGACGGGATTACGCCTTTATACTATGTCAAACGGCAGTTGCTGCTATGTGCTGGCTGCCATGGGGCATCGGGCTGATTATGTCAGCGACAATGGCTAACACCAATGCTGAAAGTTTAGCAGCAGCCTCCATCCCTTGGGGCCTGTGCTTTATTCCTGCTATTATCTTGCAATGGGTCTATTTTGCTTATCAGCATCAAAAAGAGCATCAAACATTAGGTCTTCCTGAAGGCAGTCAAGATGAACTTGGAACAGCAGTTTCTGATTTAAAGGATAAGCCTTATGCACGTCCGCATTTGTTTTGGTTCAATTTTTTAGTTTTTATAGCTGTCATTGTCGGCCTGGCTTATTTTAAATTCCCGTCTTATCTGGTTTTTATTGCAGCAGCAATTATCACATCGCTAGTCAATTATCCCAAAGATTTCAATGATATTTGGAACAAGGCTGGCGGTACTTTTTTTAATGTATTTATTATGCTGCTGGCCATCTGTTTTTATTTAGCTGTCTTTAACGCAGCACCCGAAGACGGCAGCAGACTGTCAATGGTAGCTTCCTTAGCAGAGCTTCTGGAAAGCATTTTTCCAGTATTTTTGATGCGTTATATGCACCTTATTCTTTTAATTTTAGCTGTGCCGCTGATTTATTTTATTCCTTATCAGCTTTATAATGCTCTTTATCCACTGTTAATTTCAGTGGGGGCTTCTTTTGGTCTGACACCAATCATGGTCATTGCCCCTTTTGTCTGTAATTTAGCTTTGGCAACCAGTGTTACGCCCATGAATTCGTCAACTTATGTCGGGACAACATTGTGCGAACTTGAAACGAATGACTATACGAAGTACGCTGCTCCCATTATGTTTGTGACAAATATAGTGGTTATAGCGACTGCATGGATTTTTGGTGTACTGCAAATTTAATTATAAAAAAATAGGAGTTTGGACTAGCCCAAACTCCTATTTTTACCTGCTACTATCTGCTTGATTTTTTAGTGAATGACATGTAGACTAAATTGAGCATTAAACCTATGACTGCAAGAGCAATAGCAACGTAGAAGGCATTGCTGTAATCTCCTTGATTAGAAGCTGCCATCTGAACAGCAACACGCGGAGCAAAGAAAGCGGCTAAGGAATAGCCAGTGAAGACAATACCATAGTTGACTCCTTGATTAGCCGGCCCGTAATTTTCCATGACGATAGACGGAAAAACACCCATAACGCCGCCAAAACAGATACCTAATCCAATAATTCCGACAGCAAATCCTCCTTGTCCGGAAAGGACTGTCAAGGCAAGCAGGGAGAGGGCGACAACCGTAAAGATAATCAGGAGCGTTTTTGCACGGCCGATTTTATCTGAAACGGTTCCCCAAATAAAGCGGCCGCTGGAGTTGCAGATTGAATAAAGACTGACATAAAGAGCAGCGGTTGCTGCAGACAGACCAAACATCGACTGGCCGATACTTGATGCTTGAGAAGCAATCATCAAACCAGAAAATGCGCCGACAAAGAACATGGAGATAATGATATAAAAGAGCGGTGTTGCCAGCATTTGCTGCCAAGTTTTATTGACAGCAGCAGTGCGCGACTGAGCAGGCGGATTCCAGCCAGCTGGTTTATAGCCTGCCGGTGCCGGTTTAATGAAGAAACTGGCTAAGACAACTACAATAATGTAAACCAAACCGATGATTCTAAAAGCGAATTTAGCATCATGGCTTTGAATCAGACTATTGGCAATAGGTGAGACAATAACAGCAGCAAAACCCATGCCTCCAGTAATAATTCCTGAAGCCAGTCCTCGTCGGTCTGGAAAGAGACGCAAGGTATTGCTGAGGCATCCTGAATAAGCAAATCCCTGTCCGAGTCCGGCCAGAAGACCGTAAGTCAGATAAAGCATAGCCGGACTTGTAACAAAACCTGTGAGGAAGAAACCTAAGGCAAAACAGCAGGCGCCCAGTGCAATTGTCCATTTGACATAGCCTTTGTCTGTCAGATAGCCTCCCAAAATCATGGGAATAGGTCCGATAGCAGAATTAATCGTGAAAGCCAGCATAATCTGCGACATGGACCAGCCTGTCTGGGCGCTTAAAGGGCCGGCAAAAACACTAAAAGCATATACAGCTCCTGTACAAAGCAGAATTGCGGTGGAAGCCGCAATAACCTGCCATCGGTTAAGCGATTGTTCCATAATCCTAAATCCGTCCTTTCTTTAAAGCGTTAAGATTCCGTATTTTCAGCTGTTATTTTAACAAGATTTCGAAATGATGTCAACGCTTACAAAAATCTTTCTTTTCCTTATGTTTTCGCTTACAAAAAAAGCGGAATTGTGTTATAGTGAGGGCGAGGAAGTGCTATTATTGCGTTTAGAAAAGAGGTCTTTTATGAAATTAGTTGCTATTGTTGGGACAAATTCGGCCCGGTCAACCAATCGAAAACTGCTGCACTTTATGGCCAAACATTTTGCCAACCAGGCAGAGATAGAAGTGCTTGAGATTAAGCAGCTTCCGGCCTTTAATGAACCCAAAGACAAGAAAGCTCCTGAGGCTGTAGCTGCCTTCAGTCAAAAAATCGCAGCTGCTGATGGGGTCATTATTGCAACTCCTGAGTACGATCACACCATTCCTGCGCCTTTAGCCAGTGCTCTAGAATGGATTGCTTATACCAGCCGAGTATTGATTAACAAGCCTGTTATGATTGTCGGAGCATCTTTAGGAGCTTTGGGATCGTCTCGGGCTCAAGGGCATTTGCGTCAAATTTTAGATGCACCGGAGCTGAAAGCGCGTATTATGCCAGGTTTGGAATTTCTTCTGGGGCATTCCGAACAAGTGCTGGATGATGACTGCAATCTGACCGATTCAGAAAAAGTAGCAGAATTAGAAGAACATTTTTCTGAATTTCAGGAATTTGTAGCTTTAACCAAACAATTGGTGAAACCAGCGGATACAGAACGCAAAAGACGTTTTGCCTGGGAAGCTGTAGAGTAGAAAGGAAGCAGAGACATGAAATTAATCGGAATTGTTGGGACAAATGCAGAGCAGTCTTATAATCGTCTTTTACTGCAGTTTATGGCTAAGCATTTTGCTAATAAGGCAGAGATTGAGGTGCTGGAAATTGCAGATGTCCCCTTGTTTAATGAAACGGATGATCAGACCGATTCCCCACTGATTCAGATGTTTAACAGCAAAATCAGTGAGGCTGACGGGGTCATTATTGCTACACCTGAGCATAATCACACGATTCCTTCCAGTTTAAATAGTTTATTGGAATGGCTGTCTTTTAATATCCATCCTTTTGACGGTAAACCCGTTATGATCGTCGGAGCTTCTTACGATATTCAAGGTTCATCACGTGCTCAGCTTCATTTACGGCAAGTCCTTGATGCTCCGGGGGTTAATGCAACAGTCATGCCGGGCAGTGAATTTTTACTGGGACGGGCTCATCATGCCTTTACGGAAGATGGCAGCCTTAAAGATGAAGGAACGGTTGACTTTCTTGATTCGTGTTTTTTCCGTTTCCTGCGTTTTGTTGATGTAGCTAATCAGCTTAATCTGCCAGAAGAAGTCCGCTTTGAGCCAGGAACATATCAGGTAACAACTGAAGGCCACAACGGAAAACTGCCCATGTCTGTTACTCTGTCTGAAGAAAAGATTGAGGCGATTGACATTGATTCATCAGGAGAATCTTCGGGAATCGCCGATATCGTTTTCACACGTATTCCTAATGAAATTCTTGAAGGACAAACCCTAAATGTTGATGCTGTATCTGGTGCGTCGGTCACTTCTAATGGTGTCTTAGATGGGGTTGCGCGTGCCATTAAACTGGCAGGCGCTAATCCAGATGTTCTGCGTAAACGCTCTAAAGCACCGTCCGCCCTTGATACACAGGATAAAGAGTACCAAACTGACATCGTTGTCGTTGGGGGAGGCGGCGCCGGCCTTGCAGCAACCGCTACTGTTTTACAGCAGGGACATGACGTTATTTTGGTCGAGAAATTTCCTGCCCTAGGCGGTAACACCGTACGTGCGGGGGGACCGATCAATGCTCCTTGGCCTGAATGGCAGAACACCTTCCCAGCTAATCCCGGTGAGGCTCATAATCTGCAGGAACTGCATGATCTAGATGAAGCAACGATTGATCCCGAATTTTTAGATGATTTTCGGATGCTGAAAGCAGAATTGGAAGCTTATCTCAAAGATCCTGCTTACCTCTTTGATTCTAAGCTCCTCTACCGTATTCAAACCTATATCGGCGGAAAACGCAAGGACCTTAATGGGAAAGAAATTCACGGGAATTATGATTTAATTAAAATTTTAACCGAACGGGCTTTAGAGTCTGTACAGTGGCTGGAAGAAGTCGGTGTCGAATTTGACCGTGATGAAGTGACCATGCCTGTCGGTGCCCTATGGCGCCGGGGACATAAACCAAAGGTTCCAATGGGTTATGCCTTTATTTCGGTTTTAGGAGAGTATGTCAAGGAAAAAGGAGCAACTGTCTTGACTGACAGTCCGGTTAAGGAATTGATTGTTGAAGACGGCCAGGTCAAAGGCGTGATTGCGACCGGACGCAACGGTCAGACAATCACGATTCATGCCAAGGCTGTTGTCCTTGCCTCCGGCGGTTTCGGTGCTAATACTAAAATGCTGCAAAAGTACAATACCTACTGGACTAAGATTGATGATGATATCAAGACTTCAAATTCACCTGCTATTACTGGTGATGGTATTGTTTTGGGGCAAAGTGTCGGAGCAGACCTTGTCGGTATGGGCTTTACCCAGATGATGCCTGTATCTGATCCGGAAACAGGAGCGCTCTTCTCAGGCCTTCAGGTTCCGCCGGCCAATTTCGTGATGGTTAACAGCCAAGGCAAACGTTTTGTGGACGAATACGGCAGCAGGGATAAACTGTCGCAGGCTGCTATTGATAACGGCGGACTTTTCTATCTGATTGCTGACGAAAATATTAAAGGCACGGCCTATAATACCAGTGATGAAAAGATTGAAGCACAGGTTGCGGCTGGAACACTTTACCGGGCTGATAGCTTAGAAGAGTTGGCTGAGCAGATTGGGGTTGATCCTGCAGTCTTTGTTGAGACTATCACTAATTATAATTCGTATGTTGATGCTGGTTATGATCCGGAATTTAATAAAGGCGGTTTTGACTTTAAAGTTGAAAGAGCGCCGTTTTATGCAACACCGCGTAAACCGGCTGTTCACCATACAATGGGCGGTCTCAAAATTGATACTCAAACGCATGTTATCAATGAAGACGGGGGAGTGATTTCCGGTTTGTATGCTGCTGGGGAAGTTGCAGGCGGTCTGCATGCTGGCAATAGGCTGGGCGGCAATTCATTGGCCGATATCTTCACATTTGGCCGTATTGCCGGTCAAACTGCAATAGCGGAGCACTGCTGATACAAACTGTGAGAAATAAAAACAGCAGTTATCACTTATATATTAAATAAAGCTGAACAGGCGGCGGGTCTGTCCAGCTTTATTTTTTCCACAACTCTGAGGATTAAGATACAAAGGCCGTATAAAAATCCGCGTGAAAATGGCGGTAAGCCAGAAATCTATGATTTCGTAGGCGGCCCCCCTGTCAAGACGACTAGAAAGGTGCGGCAGGCTGATAAGACTGCAAAGCTTTCAGACGTCTACGGCTGGCGGTAAGCCAGAAATCTATGATTTCGTAGGCGCCCCCCTGTCAAGACGACTAGAAAGGTGCGGCAGGCTGATAAGACTGCAAAGCTTTCAGACGTCTACGGCTGGCGGTAAGCCAGAAATCTATGATTTCGTAGGCGGCCCCCCTGTCAAGACGACTAGAAAGGTGCGGCAGACTGATAAGACTGCAAAGCTTTCAGACGTCTACGGCTGGCGGTAAGCCAGAAATCTATGATTTCGTAGGCGGCCCCCTGTCAAGACGACTAGAAAGGTGCGGCAGGCTGATAAGACTGCAAAGCTTTCAGACGTCTACGGCTGGCTAACCGTGAAGTCAGCACTTAAAGAGGCCCCTCTTTTTTACAAAGATTTTAGGCCGTGTTCCATTCATAACTGCCCCTTTTTTGAAGACTTTTTGTTTTGTTGGGAAATGAATTTGACAAGTCAGAAATAATATAATAAACTATAAATGGTTATAACCAGAACAGGGGGATGGGATGAAATCGTCGAAAAGTGAGCAGCCTCTTTATCTGCAGTTGGTTGACGCCTTGGAACTTGAAATAAGAGGGACAATGTCACCTAACGACAAACTTCTTTCTGAACGGGAGCTTAGCGTAGCGCACGGCGTTAGCCGTATAACCGTGCGGCAGGCCCTTAAGGAATTGGAGACAAGGGGGCTTATTTATAAGAAGCAAGGTAAGGGAACCTATGTTTCGGGTATAAAAACACCGCCTACAGATTTGGCGGCAGCCTACAGTTTTACCGAACATATGAAACAGCTGGGGAAAAAACCTCAGACAGATATCTTATCTTTTGAAAAAATGCAGGTAACGCCGTACCTGTCTAATTATTTAAATTTAGAAGAAGGTACAGACGTTTTTGAATTTGAACGGCTGAGAAAAGCTGATGGCAGCCCTCTGATGTTTGAGCGAACTTATGTTCCCTGCAGCGACTTTGCAACGTTGACAAAAAAATCATTGCTGAAGAAGCCCCTTTATGATATTTTTTCAGAAGATTACGGTCAGTCTGTTCGGCAGGCTGAGGAAGAATTCTATGCCAGTGTTGCCTTGGATTATGAGGCAAAGCTTTTGGGCATCAAAAAGGGCGATCCCGTTTTGCATATGATTCGTAAAACATTCAATGATAAAAATAGGATTATTGAATTCACCTTCAGTATAGCTCGTGCAGATCAGTTTCATTACCATATTACCCACTATCCTTCCCCTTAAAATCAAGGACAGACTGTCTTTGGTGGAGTTTTATAGCCAAAACATTTTTGACCTCTCTTGTTGTGCGTTTTCTAACTAAAAATAACATAGCGGAGGAAGAAAAAATGTTTAATCTTTCAGTAGAAAAACTTGAAAAACTTGGTGCAGAGACAACAGCCAGAGAAATTAAGCAGCAGCCAGAAAACTTTTTTCATACGATTATCACAGGGATCGATTTGGCACTTGAAGAGAACGAAGGAATAGCGGCCAAAGATGCTGTTAATGGTGTTAAAGCCGGTTTGATGGGACCTTTTGCACCAATTGGGGATTCTGTATTTGCTTCACTTGTTCCGGCGATTATGGGTTCTATTGCTGCTTCTCTGGCAATGAACGGCAATCCTTTAGGTATTTTCTTATGGGTAGGGGTCACTTTTTTAATCAATATCTTCCGCTGGAAACAACTTGAGATTGCTTACCGTGAAGGAACAAAACTGGTAACAACCATGCGTGATAAATTAACATCACTGGTTGAGGCAGCTTCGGTTATGGGTGTTTTTATGGTCGGCGCTCTGATTGCCACAATGATTAATTTCCAATTTACTGCGGCTCCTTCAATCGGGGACAAGGTGATTGATATTCAGGGCCTTTTTGATCAAATCTTCCCGCGTCTTGTCCCTGCGCTCTTTACTGGTGCAGTCTTCTGGCTGCTTGGACGTAAAGGTATGACATCAACAAAAGCTATCTTAATCATTATTTCCTTTGCGCTTGTGATGGCATACTTTGGTATTCTTGGTGTTTAGCAGGTAAATGTTTATGGCAAAAGATTTAATTTTAGTCAGTCACGGCGCTTTTTGTGAAGAACTAAAGAAAAGCGTTGAAATGATTATGGGACCGCAGGAAAAAATTCATGCTGTCGGACTATATGAATGGGAGGGGACAGAAGAATTTAAGGATAAATTTTTAGAAATAGCTGAAAGTTTGGACAATTATATTGTTCTTGCTGATTTGATGGGCGGAACTCCCTGCAATGTGCTGTCCCGTCTCTTGATGGAAGGTCGTCAATTTGAACTCTATGCCGGCATGAATATGCCAATGGTTATTGGTTTTATGAACGGCCAACTGGTCGGTGAAGATGTGAATCTTGTGGAGTTTGCGAGAGAGAATACCCTCTGTGTTAATGATTTGCTTCTTTCACTTGATAAGGAAGAAGAGGATTGATCTTTTTCAAATTTTATTCCAAAAGTAACCAAAATGGTTGCTTTTTTGGTATGTACCATTTATGATAGAATTTAAGGGGTGTATACTAGAAATGACGAATCGGAGGATTTTATAATGACAACTTTTCTCAAAGCAGATTTATTTTATTACCCAGAAGAAACAAAAACCGGCGGTTATTTAGAAATCAATGACGGTGTTTTTGGTCAGTGGCAGCCTGTTCTCCCTGAGGGTGCGGATGTGATTGACTGTTCAGGTTATCGCATTGCTCCCGGGCTTGTGGACACCCACATTCATGGCTATGGCGGACACGATGTTATGGATAACTCGGCTGAAGGCATCAAAATCATGAGCCAGGAGCTTCTGTCAACAGGTGTCACTTCTTTTCTTCCAACGACTTTGACCTCCTCCTTCGAACGACTGAGGGATGTGTCTAAGACAGTGGCATCGGCAGCTCCGGAAGTGACAGGTGCAAAAATCCGCGGTATTTATTTTGAGGGCCCATACTTTACAGAAAAATACAAGGGGGCTCAAAACCCATCTTATATGAAAGATCCCAGCCTTGAAGAATTTACGGCATGGCAGGAGGCAGCAGGCGGGCTTATTAAGAAAATTGCCATAGCCCCGGAACGCAAAGGTGCTGCGAAGTTTGTCTCTGCTTTGACTGCTCAGGGTGTGACAGTAGCTCTCGGGCATTCCAATGCAACTTATAAAGAAGCCCAAACAGCCGTGGAGGCCGGTGCTTCAGTCTGGGTGCATGCCTATAACGGAATGCGCGGACTTAATCACCGTGAACCTGGTATGGTAGGTGCAGTTTACAACATTCCAAATACTTATGCGGAGTTGATTTGTGATGGGCAGCATGTGTCACCAGTAGCCTGTGATATTTTAATGCAGCAAAAAACACACAGCCGCATCGCCTTGATTACAGACTGCATGAGTGCTGGCGGCTGTGCAGACGGTGATTACAGGCTCGGTGAATATGCGGTAACCGTATCTGACGGGACAGCGCGCCTGAAGGACAGCGGCAGTCTGGCCGGTTCGATTTTAAAACTGAAAGATGGTTTGAAAAATGTCGTCAACTGGGGGCTTGCGACAGCAGAAGAAGCTGTTAAGATGGCCAGCTTTGTTCCTGCTGTATCAGTAGGGATTGATGATGTTTGCGGCCAAATTAAGGAAGGCCTTGCAGCCGACTTTATTGTTTTAGATCCGGAGCTGAACTTAGCAGCGACTTATCTGGATGGCAAAAAAGTTTATCAGGCTTAGTTGACAGCATGGCGAAAGAAATACCCTATCTTCAAAGAAAAAATCAGCTAAACAGACATGCTAGAGCTTGGTATCTGCTGTATCAATTAAGAAGCAGAAGTTTGACATAAGATTAAGAAAAATAGAAAAAGCTTAAAACCAAATTTTATAAACAATTGGTTTTAAGCTTTTTTGTACGGCACTGTGCTATCTGTCCCTGTCAGGATACCACACCGACAAGAGCAACTAATTTCAGTTTATAAATAGGCTGTCATTTTTAAATGGTATAAAAAACAGATTACATCAATGCAGTAATATGCTATACTGTATATAGAAGATTATAATAAGGTTATGATATTTGAATTTTTAACAATATCGCCCTTATAATTTTCAGCAGCAGCTTGCTAAGTGAGTCTGCTAATCTAGGAGGTTTATTGAAAAAATGAAAAAAATGACAGCATTCTCTATATATTTCTTTATGACGTTTGTATTTATCACAGCGCTCTTTTCTTTAGGAGGGACAGTCCATGCTTCTGATGTCAGCTCCAATGTCACTTCTTTAACAGTATCGCCAGCCGAAATCAATGATGGCGGAAAAACAAAGGTCAGATTTACTTTTGATGAGCATTCTCAAAAAATAAAGTCAGGCGATACTATCGAGGTAGCATGGCAAAATTCCGGAACGGTTTATGGCTCTGGCTTCAACAAGACAGTCAGACTGACCATCCAAGAAACATATGTTGGCGATTTGGTAATCAGCGATGGTCAGGCAACTGTTACTTTTAATGAGGGTGTCAGTGCTTTGCAAAATATTACTGGCTGGGGTGAATTTGAAATCCAAGGCCGCAACTTAACACAAACCAGCGATGAACATTCTGCTTCTTTTACTCTCTCGAGCGGTGGGGAAACAGCCAGTGTAACCGTTAAAAAAGGGGCTACGGGGATCGGCAGTGTTTTCTATTATAAAACTGGAGATATGCAGCCAAATGACACAGAACACGTCCGCTGGTTTCTTAATATAAATAACGGCAATGTCTATGCTGATGATGATGTTCGGATTGAAGATCAGATTCAATCAGGTCAGACCCTTGATATGGACAGTTTTTATATTACAGTAACTGGCTTGCGGAATGCAGTGTATTCTGGCCCAGATGCTCTGAACGATTTTTCTAATGATTTTGCTGGTGCCGCTATTTCCGCTGATGCAGCAGCTGGTACAATAACTCTTGCTGTTCCAAGCGGCTGGGTTTCTTTGAACAGTATCAGTATTATGTATTTGACTAAAGTGGATAATCCTGAACAGAGGGTTTTCGAAAATCACAGTAAAGCTTGGTATAAGGAAAATGGGAAAGACGCCGTTAGAGGTGAATCATTTAACTATACAGTTGCCAATGTAGCAGCTGATGGGGGAGCTGATGGTGATAAACTTACAACTGTTATATCAACAGAAATAACAATAACAGAAGTACCCACAGCCACAACGACAGAAAGCCCTACTACTGCAGCGTCAACGATAACAGAAAGTGCGACAACTACTATAACTCCAACTAGCAAGGCCACAACGACAGAAAGTCCAGCAACAACAGCGGTAACTTCACCAACCACTACCGCTGAGGAAAATCCAACAAGTTCTACTAGGGGAACATCAAGCAGTAGGCCAACAACTACTCCTACGACAACCACCACAGCTTCGCCTGCTGGCAGCCAAGAATCGAGCACTAGCACAGCGCCTGTCCCAGTTACAAGTACAAATGCAGATAAGGGCGGCAAGCGTAAGAAAAAACTGCCCAGTACAGGTGAGCAGGAGAATATAGTTGTTATTTTAACAGGTGTTACTGTACTTTCCGCAACAGGATTGCTCTTTATCTGTTCTAAAAGAGCCTCCTAAGCATTAGCAGCAACTGGTAATGGTACTGTCTTTTAAAAAGGCAGCTATAGAACAGTTATTTTTGAGTTAAATAAGCAGCCTCTGATTCAGTAAATTAGTGTCTGCTAACCTATAAAGGCCAAGAGTTGCAACTCTTGGCCTTTATAAATAAAGCGATACTTCATTCTAAAAAGCCTGAAAAATCAGGCTTTCAAAGTGATAAATGATGCCACCACCGAGAATCGAACTCGGAACGGAGCATTACCATTGCTCTATTATACCATTTAACTATAGCGGCTACTTCTCTATAGTATCATGAAACTTTTTTTATGGCAAGAAAAATGTTACCTTTTCAGTTATTCTTTGAAGACATTTTCAGAAAAAAATGGGAAATTTCCTGCTTGCAGCCTCTTAGGAGCAACTGTTTATTTTTTTAGCTGGCTTAGCTAGAGAATCTTAGAAGAAGATGATATAATAACTGAAAAGGTTTTCATAAATTAAATATCTGCAGAACTTATTTTGCTCTTTAAACGCCCTTTGTATCTTATTAAATTGAACACGGGCTAAGCTCTGTGCAAAAAAGACAGCCCTCCCTTGAGTCTTTAGTGACTCGGCGGTCAGGCTCCTATTTTTGCTGTGAGCTTGAACGCCCTTTGTATCTTGTTAATTGAACACGGCCTAAGAGCTGTGCAGTGAAATCATCCAGTGGATGATTTCAGCCCGAACCCAGAAAAGGGAGAGTGAAGGGGCTGGAAATTTGTATCCTTACTTAGTTACCATCAGCCGTTGCCGTCTGAAGGTTTTGTCGCCTTAACAGTCGACCGCACCTTTCTAGTCGTTCTGGCAGGGGAGCGTCTGCGAAATCAGAGATTTCGGACTTACCGCCATTTTCATACGGATTTCTTTACGCCCTTTGTATCTTATTAAATTGAACACGGGCTAAATGCTGCGGAAAAAGAGAGTGATGAGAGCTTTCGTCTTTTTCCGCCTTTTTATACGGATTATGGCAAAAATATCAGTTTGGGTAAAGATATTTTTATTAACTCGGGCTGTCATTTTCAGGATCAAGGCGGCCTTGAAATCGGTGATGGCTGCTTTATCGGTCACAATGTCGTTCTGGCGACGGTTAACCATGACCTCAGGCCTTCAATGAAGCGCAAAAACCATTATGCGCCGATTAAACTGGGTCAGAATGTATGGATTGGCTTTAATGCAACTGTTCTCAGCGGTGTGACCATAGGCGACTGGGTCGTTGTGGCTGCTGGTGCTGTGGTCAGTAAAGATGTCCCAGCTTATAGTTGTCGGCGGCGTTCCCGCCAAAGTGATTAAGCAGATTGACCCTGACAGCTGAGAATAAAAACTTATTTTGTTTTTGAAAAATGGTATAATAAGGCATCAACAATAAAGGGGTTATTTATAAATGACTTACGAACAGGAATTTTTACGGGATTTTGAGGCTTGGATTGATTCACAGATTGCGGTGAACGAGATGGCTATGGCAGCCAGTCGAAAGCTTGCTGAGGAGGACAAGGATGAGCAAGCAGCTGATGCCTATATTCGCTATGAGAGCAAGCGAGATGCTTATCAGTTTATTCAGGGGAAATTTGATAATTACCGTGCCGGCAAGGGTTTTCATGATGCGCCGGATGGTTTATTTAAAAAGAGCACTTACTGACATTTTATGAAAGCGCAGATATATGAAAAAGAAACTATTGTTTTTACTTAATCTATTGATAGCAGCCAGTTTTTACCAGCTTGCAGCCTAGTAATTAGGGGAGGGGCTTCTTCTGAATCGACTGATCAGACGTCCTCTCAGTCTTGCATAGCGACAAGAAATTCTTCTTCCAGAGAAGAATCTCCCCTGTCTGGTATACAGCGGATTGGTAACGTTGACTACGGTTATGTTTATGTTCCTAACGACTGGGTCAGTTTCACAGATTTAGATGGCGGAAAGAGCTATCAGTATTCTGATTTGTCAGCCTATAATGCTGTAACTCTTTATGCTTACACCAAGGAAGACTTGGGTGCCGAAACAATCAAGGGCGATGTTCTGGAGCGAACTGCAGCTGCCTGCTTTGCCAATCTAAAAGAAGCAGGCCTTTTTGATGGACTGACAGGCTCAAGGGCAGCTATTTCAGGCAATGATGCTTATCAGATTTACGGCACTGCAAAAAATAAGGGGAAACTCTTTTGTGTCTGGTTCTTTACAACCGAAAAAAATGATAAAGTTTACGATGTTTCCTTAGAAGAGGATCAGGATACCTTTGCAGAAGAACTGGCTTATGTCGAAGAAACATGGACAGGACCGAGCTAGATTGCTTTTTGCTGGAAATTCTGTTAAAATAAAAAGCATTCAGAGGTATTTTGAGTTTGTCTGTTTACAGAAAGCGGTGGGGCTGAGAAATCCGTACAGATGTCAGAAGAGTTGCTGAAGATTAGAAGAAAGATAAATAGAGCAGCGGGCTTGAAGCCCGAATCTGGGTGGTACCGCGGAAATCACAATGAGATTCGTCCCTGTCAGAATTGACAGGGACGTTTTTCTATTGCAGCAGAAAAATTTGGTGAGCTGATGTTAATTTATTGGCCATTAAGCAGAAAAAAGAGAATTAAGTGAAACAAGCACTTGAAAATGTATTATGGCTTTCCCATCTTTATCCTAGGATATAGAGATGAGGTATTCAGCTATAATATCACAACAGCCAGTTCATCCTATAGTTTAGGCGATATGGTTGTCATTGGTTTGTTTGAAGGGAACAACGCTGTCCGGCAGATTCAAAAATATGGTTCTTTTACACTTAATATTCCTGAAAGAAAAGAAGCTTGAATTATGGAAAGCGCTGGCTTTATGACAGGTCAGGATAAGCTCTCAGAATTATCTGTATCGTACAGTCAGGCTGAAACGATAGATGCTCCGCTGCTGACAGCCTGCCCGTTTAATTTGGAATGTCAGGTGGAAACTGTACAGCAATGGGAACATTATGTCAATTTCACAGCTCGTATCACTAAACGATGGGCGGACGACAGATTGTTTGATGAGAAAGGCTATTTCAGAAGCACAGATTTTCACCCCCTTATCTATATGGGGACAGTAAGAAGAGGACTTACCGCTATCTGGACGAAGAAGATTCAGATCAGTCAGGCAGTTTCATCAAGAAAGCAAGGAAAAAATATGATAAAAATTTTAGGGCAGGTCAAAGATAAGATTTTACCTGCGATAGAAACCGACCGTCTCTACTTGCGTCAGCGGACAGTCGCAGATGCAGCTGATATTTTTGCCTATGCCAGTCTGCCGGAAGTTAGCTGGCCGGCGGGCTTTCCGCCAGTACAAACAGTAGAAGAAGAAATTTACTACCTTGAGCAAATTTATCCGCAAAATCTGCAAAAAGAAGACCTCCCTTCAGGTTACGGCATTACTATCAAAGGCCAAAATAAAGTAGTAGGTTCACTGGATTTCAGCCACCGCCATGCAGATGATGTGCTGGAGATGGGCTATACTCTGCACCCCGCTTACTGGGGACAGGGCTATATGCCGGAAGCTGCACGTGCACTGCTGGAAATAGGCTTCACTTTGCTTAATCTTCACAAAATCGAATTGACCTGTTATGACTATAACAAACCGAGCCGCCGTATTGCCGAAAAACTGGGCTTTACCTTAGAGGCCAGAATCCGTGACCGCAAAGATGCCCAAGACAGACGCTGCGCCAGCCTGCGCTACGGGCTGCTCAAAAGTGAGTGGGAGGGGAAGGCATATTAAAGCGGCCCTACTACCTAAGGAAATTTCTTAGTTTTGACAAATCTTATATAGTGAAATATCTAAATAAGACTTTAAACATCTGGGGAACTTGGTTTGAGTATTACGAAACTTTGAATAAATTATAAGGAGTGAGTTAATGAGTATTGCAACTATGGCTGAGTTATTAGCAGCTTTTGGGATTGGGACGATAGTCAGTGCTATTTTTACTTTTATCCAATCCAGCAAGAGAAATCGACTAGATTATATTACAAAAGAGCGCTCTAAATGGCGCAGAGAAATAAAATTAATAGCAGTTAATTTATCGAATAGGAGGAATCGTCTATCGGCAATAAACAGGCTTAAAACACTGATAAATTCATATGGTTTTAGAATGAATTTCAAATACTCTCAAGAATATTACATGAAAGATGGGCATATATGGGATTTGTTGGATAGTTTTGATTATTCGAATGACCAAGTAGATAAACTAGTTAAATACTTAGAATTACTCTTAAAATATGATTGGGAGCGTTCTAAAAAGGAAACTCAATTTCAATTTCTGAGATATTCATATAATGTTATTCGTTGTCTAGCATTACTATTTTTGCTCGCTACCTTTTTTATATATACTTCAAATATTAATTCGAATCATTATTACTTTTATATATGTATGTTTTTTGATTGGTATTCAATTATTTGTTTATTTGCACAAGATTTAGTGGAGGGATCATGGGAAATAGATTCATTCATCTCTTCAAAAAAACAGTTGATGTTGTTAGTTTTCTTTTATATAATTCCTTATATGTATGTAATAATAAAACTTATACATTTTTATACAAATAAATTTTCTTTTTATGAAAATTTTGTTTTTATATTATTTATAGTAAGTATTTTAAGTGCGATATATTTTTTCTCAAAACATTTTGGGAAAAAACAGGAATATGTAGCAAAATTAAAAAATATTGATTTTGAAAATCCTAAGATGACAGAACAAGTGAATGAATTATACAATGAAATTAATCACTTGCAAAATCAGTTATATAGATTTGATTATCAAGTAACAAAAAATGAATTAAGCAAACTCAAAAATAAAAGAGATAAATTGAAAGTTCATCTTAATGAAAAACAGAAGGAGATACAAAAATGAAACAACTTTCACCAAAATACAATCCGGCCGAGGTTGAGGCTGGGCGTTATCAAACTTGGTTGGACCAAGATGTTTTTAAGCCGTCGGGGGATAAGAAGGCTAAGCCCTATTCCATCGTGATTCCGCCGCCCAATGTTACTGGGAAACTGCACCTGGGGCATGCTTGGGACACGGCCTTGCAGGATATCATTATCCGCCAGAAGCGCATGCGGGGCTTTGATACCCTCTGGCTGCCGGGGATGGACCATGCAGGGATTGCCACTCAGGCAAAAGTCGAGGAGCGTCTGCGCGAGCAAGGGATTTCCCGCTACGATCTGGGCCGTGAGAAATTCTTGGATAAAGTCTGGGAATGGAAGGACGAGTATGCGGCCACCATCAAGGAGCAGTGGGGGAAGCTGGGGCTTTCTCTTGATTATGCGCGTGAGCGATTTACGCTGGATGACGGTTTGTCGAAAGCTGTCCGCAGGGTTTTTGTTGACCTTTATAAAAAAGGCTGGATTTACCGCGGTGAGTTCATCATCAACTGGGATCCGGCTGCCAGAACAGCTCTGTCAGACATTGAGGTTATTCATAAAGATGTCGAGGGAGCCTTCTACCATATGAACTACATGCTTGAAGATGGTTCGCGCGCTTTAGAGGTCGCAACAACACGGCCTGAAACCATGTTTGGAGATGTGGCTGTCGCTGTTAATCCGGAGGATCCGCGTTATAGAGACCTGATTGGCCAAAATGTTATTCTACCAATCGTCAATAAAGCTATTCCAATCGTGGCTGATGAACACGCTGATCCTGAGTTTGGAACGGGGGTTGTGAAAATCACCCCTGCTCATGATCCGAATGACTTTGAGGTCGGTCAGCGCCATAACCTGCCTCAGGTTAATGTCATGAATGATGACGGAACAATGAATGACCTGGCCGGTGAGTTTTCCGGGATGGAGCGTTTCGAAGCCCGCAAGGCAACAGTTGCCAAACTGGAAGAAATCGGTGCCCTTGTCAAGATTGAAAAACATGTCCATTCTGTCGGTCATTCAGAGCGCACCGGTGTCCCAGTTGAACCGCGCCTGTCCACCCAATGGTTTGTCAAAATGGATAAGCTGGCTAAACATGCTATTGCCAATCAGGCGACAGATGATAAGGTAGACTTCTATCCGACACGCTTCAACGACACCTTCCTGCAATGGATGGAAAATGTTCACGACTGGGTGATTTCCCGCCAGCTCTGGTGGGGACACCAGATCCCTGCTTGGTACAATGCTGACGGGGACATCTATGTTGGAGAAGAAGCTCCGCAAGGTGACGGCTGGACACAAGACGAAGACGTCCTTGACACCTGGTTTTCTTCTGCTCTCTGGCCGTTTTCCACTATGGGCTGGCCAGACACTGAAAGTGAGGACTTCAAACGTTATTTCCCAACTTCAACCCTAGTTACAGGTTATGATATTATCTTTTTCTGGGTGTCGCGCATGATTTTCCAATCTTTAGAGTTCACCGGCCGCAGACCCTTCCAAAATGTCCTGCTTCACGGCCTTATCCGCGATGAACAGGGCCGCAAGATGTCCAAGTCTCTTGGAAATGGCATCGATCCTATGGATGTCATTGACCAGTATGGAGCCGATGCCCTGCGCTGGTTCCTCTCCAACGGTTCTGCCCCAGGGCAGGATGTCCGCTTTTCTTACGATAAAATGGACGCTGCTTGGAATTTTATTAACAAGATTTGGAATATATCCCGCTACATTCTCATGAACAATGAGGGCTTAGAGCTTTCTGCAGCCAGTGAGAATGTGGCTAAGGTAGCAGCTGGCCAGGCCGGCAATGTGACAGACCGCTGGATTCTCCACAACCTAAATAAGACAATTGAAAAAGTAACTGAAAACTTTGATAAATTTGAATTCGGAGTGGCAGGCCACAGTCTTTATAACTTTATCTGGGACGAGTTTGCCGATTGGTATGTGGAGCTGACTAAAGAAGTGCTTTACAGCAACAATGAAGATGAAAAAATCATCACCTGCTCTGTTCTGCTTTATACCTTGGATAACATCCTGCGCCTGCTTCACCCTATCATGCCTTTTGTAACTGAGGAAATTTTTGGCCAATATGCTGATGGTTCAATCGTAACAGCAGCCTATCCGCTAGTGAACCCTGCCTTTGATAATGCAGAAGCTCACAAGGGAGTGGAAAGCCTCAAGGACTTGATTCGTGCGGTACGCAACAGCAGAGCAGAAGTCAATGTTGCCCCAAGCAAACCCATTACCATCCTTATCAAGACCAGCGACAGCAAACTGGAGCGTTTCTTTAAGGAAAATATCAGTTACATCACACGTTTTACCAATCCGGAGCATTTGGAAATTTCTGAGCATATTGAAGCTCCGGAACTGACAATGTCCAGTGTGATCACAGGAGCGGAGATCTTCCTGCCGCTGGCTGATCTCCTTAATGTTGATGAGGAGCTGACCCGCCTCAGTAAAGAACTCAGTAAGTGGCAGAAAGAATTGGATATGGTCGGCAAAAAGTTGGGCAATGAAAAATTTGTTGCCAAGGCCAAACCGGAAATCGTCGAAAAAGAACGGCAAAAACAAGCCGACTACCAAGCTAAATACGATGCGACAATGGCGCGGATTGAAGAGATGAAGAAAATATGAATGAAATTTCTAATATGATTGCTAGATTGAAGGCATATATTAATCAACATGAGAAACTAATTAATTGGATAATCGCTCCTATAATAGTTGGATTAATTTTAATTGTTCTTCCTATTATTTTTAGTAATGTAGGAAAGTATTTTGGAAAGGTTAAAATAACAAATAAGAGCTTTATAAATGTTCCCAAAACTGTTAATGGTGAAAAATTGGGAAGTGATGATACAAATGTTTTAGAAAATTATGTTCAAGCTAAACTAATTATTGAAAATAATAACTTTGAAAGTACAATTCATAAGTTGATTTTGAGAGATGTGACCGTTGAACCATACCAGTATGTTGATTTAGTTATTCAGAATGGTTTTGATAATGATACTCAGATTGTAAATTTTTACAGGTTTAATAACGGAACTCAGAAGAGTGACACACAAAAATATGAAGTTAACATTAAATATCATAATTCAATAAACAATAATACTAGTATCATTGAGAATAGATTAATAGATGGTAAATCATTAATGAGTGGTGATATTGAATCAATGTTTAAAATTGACTTGTCAAATTCTAAAATTAAAAAATATTTTGATGATACAATTCCCGATTATAAACAAGACATTGAAATTAGTATACACTCTAATCATGAAGAAAGTAATATAGTCATACCATATTTAAGTTCAATAGGAAAATTCAATAGAAACCTTGGAGGAATTGGGGGGCCACTCGATGAACCTATTATACCTGTACTTGAATTAATAAAACCATATAAACAAGATTATAGTTTTACTATTGATCAAAATTTAATGGAAGGAAAAAATTATTTTAAATTTAATATTTTAGTTGATAAAGCTAGTTTAATAACTTACAATATTACCCTGCGTAATGATAAAGGAGAGACTATAGTAAGTGCTAGACAAAAAGAGCCTATTCAAATAAGGTTTCCCCAATACAAACTTTCATCTCCTTATAAAGATGATATTTATTATTATATGACAACCAATAAATTGAATGAGAGTAATATTAAAGAGGTTGAGTTCCGACAACCATCTTTAGTAAATAGTATTGATAAAACTAAGAAAGAATATAACTTACAAAAATAGAAAATCTATCTAATATTCAACAAACATCAATATCTGTATTTACTGGTTTATTCTCTACAAACGATTGATTTGAGTGTTACTTTCTCTAATCCTTGAACCACTTCTTGTAACTTATTAATCACACCCCCTAAGGTTTGAAATGCTTTATGCTTAAAATCACGATTACGAATTTCAGTCTAGACTAGGGCAATGAGATTAAGCTTTCTGAAAGAAAACTTTCAGCTTCACTTAAGGAAAGCTCTGTATACTATAAACATCCTAGAAATAGGAATCCTAAAACTTTTCTTTTTCATAAATCTCCTAAACCAAGCCCAGCTCACAGCTGGGCTTGGTTTTTGTATAAAGAGGCAAAATATTGCAGTCTAATTTTCATATATGAAAATATGGCTGAAGGGCTGTATTTTTTGATATAATAAAGGTGGTATGAGGAGGAGAAAGAGGCTGTTTTATCTTTGATGCCGACTGATTTTTTTGTTAGAATAAACCATATTGGCAGTACATCTGTCCCAAATATTTGGGCTAAAAATATTGTGGATATACTGCTGGAAGTGAAAGATTATTGTGCTATGGAGCGGGTTAAAGGACTGCTGCTGGATCATGGCTGGCGCTGCATGAATGAAACCAAAAAGAGGGCTTCTTTTAACAAGGGCTATACAGATGCCGGTTTTGCTGATCGTGTTTTTCATTTGCATTTACGCTTATATGGTGACTGTGATGAGTTATATTTTTGCGATTATTTGCGCAGACACCCAGAGATTGCTAGGGATTATGAGCGTTTGAAACTGTCGCTTTGGAAAAAGTTTGAGCATAATCGTGATGGCTATACAGAAGCCAAAACAGACTTTATTAAGAAATACACGAAGTTAGGAAAAAGTGAGTTTACAGGGACAGACAGGTATCCTAAAAGCTGAGGTCCGATTTCCTTTGTTTTTTTGTGGCTTTGTCCTTAAGGAGGTGATTGCCATGTCACTTATTTTACGTCCTATGGCTCCGGAAGAATATCCGCTTTTGGAAGAATTCCTCTATCAGGCAATTTTTGTACCTGAGGGTTACCCAGTTCCTGACAGACAGATTGTTCAGCTGCCGGAACTGCAGCTATATATCAAAGATTTTGGCCGAGATTTGCACGACAAGGCCATGGTGGCAGAAGTAAACGGTCAGATTGCGGGAGCAGTTTGGGTGCGGATTATGCCTGATTATGGGCACATCGATGATGAGATACCGTCGCTTTCTGTTTCACTGCTTCCTTCTTACCGCGGACAGGGTATTGGCAGAGCTTTACTGGCTGCTTTTCTTGTCTGGCTTAAAATGGAGGGCTGTCAAAGGGTCTCTTTGTCTGTGCAAAAGGCCAATCCTGCTTTTTACCTCTACCAGCAGCTTGGTTTTCAGATTTTTCGGCAAAATAAGGAAGACTGTATTATGATTTGCGATTTATCCAACTTGTAAAACCGCAGCTGTGATGCCGTGCTATTTGTTAGCCTCTTTTGTCCAATTCCCCTGGGGCCTAATGTTCTATAAAAAATAATCTGCAATCCTAGGATACGAGTGCGGCTGCACTATGGGGACAGCCCTAAAGCTGCTAATGGCTCGGCGGCCGGCTTCAATGTTTTGACTTTGCCTTAAAACGCCCTTTGTATTTTGATGGGAGATGATGTTATGACTTCAGCTTTGTTGGCCTTTCTTGCGATTGTACTTTTTATGATTCACGAATTTGAAGAGATTGTGAGAGTTCGCCCTTGGATTGACAAGAAAGGGAGTGATCCTAGATTGGCGTCAGAAATGTTTATTTCAGGAAGAGCCTCCTATCCGTCAGCAGAGACGGTGGCTGCTTTAATCATGGAAGAGTTTATTCTGGCTGGTTTAGTTCTTTTTGCAGGCATTATTTTTCGTCTGCCGGAATTAGTCTTAGCGATTACATTAGGACATACGCTGCATTTGTTTGTTCATATCGGTCAGGCCCTTTCTTTTCGTATTTGGGTGCCTGGCAGCATCACGTCTGTTTTAACCATGCCTGTGCTTTTACTGAGTATTGCTGTCTTTATTCTTTCTCAGTCTCTTAACTGGCTTCTTTTGTTTATTTTAGTACCGCTGATTTTTGCTGCTTTACTGCTTAATCTAAACTTTCTTCACAGTCAGTCCGCAAAGGTTGAACAGCTTTTGCATGGTTAGTCATGCAGGCTATTTGTACTTTGCTGCAAAAACGAGTTCTGCCTGCTGTTTTGATGAGATACTGTCAAAACAACATTAGCTTTCTTTTCTTTATGCAAAAAGCTCTGTCCATTCTGCTGAGGAATTTACAGAGCTTTTTATCTTAAGAAATTTTAAGGAAGTAAAATCATTCTGAGGCTTTGCTGGATAGAAGAGGTCTGTAAGCGAAAAAATGTTTTTTCCAAATATGTGTAAACACTGTCAGCAAGCTTTATTTTGATCGGATAAGAGCTGAGCGCAGCAGCATCAAACCTGTATAGAGGGCGATAAAAACGACTAGAATTTTAAGCTTATCGATATCCAGGCTGGTCAGGAAAAATGCTGCGATTAAAACACCGAAGACTCCGCCGATAATGATACCTAATACCCCGGGCCAGTGTACTCGGTCTGATTCGATAAACTGTTTGGAGCCGGCAACCATAATCATGGCTGCATTTAACATCATAACCGGAAGTGCAATAGCCGGGCTGATTCCCATCAGCGAGAAAAAAATAAGTTCCGGCGCATAATTGCCCAGTCCCATAGTCATCAGCATTCCGATGATGAAGTCAAAAACGATACCGATAAGCAGTCTGATTCCCGACAGACCGCGAATATCGTTAGCAATATCTGCACCAGGATTTGTCAGCATACGGTAGACCATAAAAAAAGCCGCAATAATCAGCAGAACCCCTAAAACCATCTGGACTTTCTGAGTGTTCCAATTTTTGGTCAGCCGTGCTCCAAGAAAAGCGCCAGAGAAGGCTGCTGCCGCCATGCAGACTAGGGTAGTCAGATCCACCTCCACAATAGTAATAAAACACAGGGCCTCCACTAAAACCGGAATAACATGGGCCGTTGTCATAGTCGCAGGAATTTGACGGTCATCCTTAACTAGCTGGGTGGCCTTAAAAAGTGTCGTTGTTGTCGCAAACGTTCCGATTCCCAGTGTATCTAATAAATCAGTCACTAAACCGATTCCAAAACCCGTAAAAAATCGATCTCTTAAATCAATCTGCCGTCTGCGGGCATTTCTCACTATTAAAAAAATGACCCAGACAATTAAGCTGACCAGCATCAGCTGAATCATATGAAGTATAAGTGAATTAGTCATAGCCCTATTATAGTCAATTAAAACGATTAAGTAAATATCGTTTTTTATTGTTTCTTTAATTTTCAGAGGCTGCCTGCTCGTAAAGCTCATTTTATTTTTGCTATAATAGAGTCAAAAAGGAAATATAGGTTATGTCTTTGGAGTCTGAATTTTTCAAGAAAAAACGGGTCCTTATAAATGAACTTCTGCCTTTTGGCTTTAAAAAAGAAGGTGACCTTTATAATTACCGAGAATTATTTATGGATGGGAATTTTGAAGCTCAGCTGTCTATTGAGGCTGACGGCCGAGTCAGCGGCCGTGTGGTTGATACTGAGATAAATGATGATTATTTGGCCCTGCGTACTCAGCGGCAGGCAGGCTCTTTTGCTGGGCAGGTCCGGGCAGCCTATGCTGCCATTTTAGAAAAAATAGCCGACTGCTGTTTTGAAGACCGGCCTTTTGTAACTGAACAAGCTGACCGTTTGCTTCACTATATTGAAAAGACCTACGGTGATCAATACGATCATCCCTTTGCCAAATACCCTGATTTTGCAGCCTACCGCAATCCCATAAACCGAAAATGGTACGGTCTGATTATGACTGTCAACCGCAGTAAACTGGATTCGGGCAAAGAAAAGAGGAAGCAGAAAGAGACGGATGATGAGGTTGAAATGATCAATCTAAAAGTAAAAAACGATGATTTAGCCCATTTGCTTACCTGTCCTGGGATTTATCCTTCTTACCATATGAATAAAAAGTTCTGGGTTTCAGTCATTTTAGATGAAGATGTTTCCGATGAGCTGCTTTTTTCTTTAGTTGATAAAAGCAGAAGACTAACGGAGAAAGGCAGTTTAGGCAGTGCCGATGGCCCTGATTTTTGGCTGATTCCGGCTAATCCCAAATATTATGACGTTGATGCTGAGCTTGCAGCTCAAAAAATGATTCATTGGACACAAAAAGCGTCGATAAAAACAGATGACTATGTGGGTATTTACATCACAGCGCCTGTGCGTTCCCTGCGTTATCTCTGCCGAGTGTTAGAGGCTGATATCCCTAATGAAGCCTATCCTGACCGTTCTAAAACAAAGAGACTCATGCGAATTGAGCTGCTGACCCAGTTTCCGGACAGCCAATTCTCCAGCTCTGTTTTAAAAGAATACGGTGTTACTAATATCCGAGGGGCACGGCGGATGACCAAAGAACTAGTTGCTGAGGTGAAAAAGGCTCTTAAGGACTAGAAGTATACTGCAGGTCTATCATTCGGATTGCAGGCTGGCTTAAAATGAGAAGATAGGGTGTGAGCCTGTCTTAATCGTCTGTTAAGACTGATATTTTTTTGAAAAAACAGCTAAATAGGCAAAAAGACTTTTCTTTTGCCCGTCAGAAGTGTATAATAAGCCTATCTTTATTTTTTCTAAAAAAAGACGATCAGACCGTCGTTTTTATTAATTTGACTGATACCAATTAGTTACAGTAAAGAGAGAGCACGGGCTAAGCTCTTTGCAAAAAAGACAAAGAAAGTTTAGAATTGATTTCAAGTCAGCTAGCCGTAGCCGTCTGAAAGCTTTGTCGTCCTAGCGGCCGACCGCAGCTTTCTAGTCGCCTTGGCAGAGGTACGCAGACGAAATCGAAGATTTCTGGCTTACCGTCATTTTTGCTGTGAGCTTTAAACGCCCTTTGTATCTTGGTGAAATTGAACACGGGCTAAGCTCTTTGCAAAAAAGACAAAACTTCCTAGAAACTGAGGTTTCTTCGTCAGTTTTCCTATTTTTGCTGTGAGCTTTAAACGCCTTTTGTATCTTGGTGAAACTGAATACGGGCTAAAATCCTAGTGAAAAAGATGGCTGTCAGCGTGATGCCAGCATCACTTGCCATCCCCTATTTTCATACGGATTTCTTCACGGCCTTTGTATCTTAGTGGAGGAGTGTATGAAGAAGAGTTTTATTCATCAGCAGGAAGAAATTTCTTTTGTAAAAAATACATTTACGCAGTATTTGATTGATAAGCTTGAAGTTGTTGAAGTACAGGGCCCTATTTTGAGCCGGGTCGGCGATGGGATGCAGGACAATTTGTCTGGTGTTGAAAATCCTGTATCTGTCCATGTTTTGAAGATTCCCGATGCGACTTTTGAGGTGGTTCATTCACTGGCTAAATGGAAGCGCCATACTTTGGCGCGTTTTGGTTTTAATGAGGGGGAAGGACTTGTTGTTAATATGAAGGCACTCCGCCCTGATGAGGAATCGCTGGACCCTATTCACTCTGTTTATGTGGATCAGTGGGATTGGGAAAAAGTGATTCCTGACGGCCGCAGAAACTTAACTTATTTGAAAGAAACAGTTGAAACGATTTATAAGGTCATTCGCCTGACGGAATTAGCTGTTGAGGCGCGTTATGACATTGATTCCGTGCTGCCTAAAAAAATAACTTTTATTCACTCTGAAGAATTGGTTGAGCGCTATCCTGATTTGACACCCAAAGAGCGTGAAAATGAAATTACCAAAGAATATGGCGCTGTCTTTTTGATCGGTATCGGCGGAATCTTGGCCGATGGACAGCCCCATGACGGCCGTGCACCGGATTACGATGACTGGACCAGTGAGACGGAACATGGGTATAAGGGGCTAAATGGTGATATTTTAGTTTGGAATGAAGCGCTGGGATCGGCTTTTGAGCTCTCGTCAATGGGAATTCGTGTTGACGAAGACGCCCTTAAACGTCAGGTTGTTATTACAGGTGATGAAGATCGTCTTGAACTGGATTGGCATAAAACACTTTTACGCGGTTTCTTCCCTTTGACGATAGGCGGTGGTATCGGACAATCACGGATGGCTATGTTTTTACTGCGCAAAAAGCATATTGGCGAAGTGCAGACTTCTGTTTGGCCGCAGGAAGTCCAGGATACCTATGACAATATTTTATAGTTGTTTTAGCTGAATTTGGCAGTCTTATAAAATTAATCTGAGGCAGGACTTTTGTCCCTGCCTCAGATTAATTTTATAAGACATATGAGTTTTGGCTGGAAGTTTTTATCTTTTGTTAAGCAAAGGATAAGACCTCCCTAATCAACTATCCCACTCTCTTTTTCTTATATTTACCAAAAACAATTGTTTTTTGGTATAATAATAGCGTTATGAGAATTGTTGCTGGTGAGTTTGGCGGGCGTCCCTTAAAAACGCTTGAAGGGAAAACAACACGTCCCACTTCTGATAAGGTACGTGGGGCCATTTTTAATATGATTGGCCCTTATTTTACAGGCGGCCGTGCTTTGGATCTTTTCGCCGGATCCGGCGGCCTCGCTATTGAAGCAGTGTCCCGCGGGATAGCAGAAGCTGTTTTGGTAGAGAAAGACCGCAAGGCGCAGGCAGTTATAAATGCCAATATTAAGATGACTCAGAAAGCCAAACAGTTTCGGTTAATAAAAAAGACAGCCGCACAGGCTGTTAAAGAACTGACTGGCTGTTTTGATCTGGTTTTTCTTGATCCGCCTTATGCCAAAGAAGAGATTGTGCAAAATATCACTGTTATGGAGGCAGAGGGACTTTTGGCAGAGGGTGCTGTGCTTGTCTGTGAGACTGAAAAGACAGTGGTATTGCCTGAAACTATCGGAACAATTAGAATGTGGAAACAAAAAAAATACGGAATCAGTAAGGTAACAGTATATGTCAAATAAAATAGGACTTTTTACCGGCTCCTTTGACCCTGTAACAAACGGGCATATGGCGATTATTAAAAGCGCGGGTCGGCTTTTCGATCAGCTTTATGTCGGTCTGTTCTACAATAAAAATAAGGAAGGTTTTTTTACAGCAGCTAAGCGCAGAGCCATGTTAGAAGAGGCTGTAGCCGGTCTCAGCAATGTCAAAGTGCTTGCAGCTCATGATTCTCTGGCAGTTGATATTGCCGGACAGATTGGCGTTACGCATTTGGTGCGGGGCTTAAGAAACGGCAGAGATTTGGAATATGAAAGCGAACTGGCCTTTTTTAACAGCCACTTGGCAGAGACTATCGACACTGTTTTTTTTCTGCCGCCTGCTGACCTGTCCCATATCAGTTCCAGCCGTATTCGTGAATTGATTCATTTTCATTCGGATGTATCGGATTTTGTTCCGGAAAGTGTTGTAAAAGAAGTGGAGAAACTAGGTGAAGATTTTACAAGTCTTTAGTTCAAATCTAAAAGCACTGAGACAGTGGATCAAGCAGTTTAAGTGGTGGCTAATCGGTGCTCTGGCAGCGTTTTTGCTGCTTTTTAGCCTTTTTGTACCGCTTCCCTATTATTTAGAGATGCCGGGCGGTGCTTATGACATTCGTTCGGTTTTGACAGTTGATGACCGGAAAGATGATCAGGAGGGTTCCTATAATTTTGTGGCTGTCAGTATGAGTCAGGCCACTCTGGCCCAGCTGATTTACGGCTGGCTGACCCCCTTCACTGAAATTACCAGTATGCAGGAGACAACCGGGGGCTACAGTAATGATGATTATATCAGAATGAATCAGTTTTACATGGAAACCTCACAGAATAATGCTGTTTATCAGGCTCTCAGTTTGGCCGGTGAAGAAGTCAGTCTTGACTATATGGGGGTCTATGTCCTTAATGTCAATGAAAACTCCAGTTTTAAAGGAATCCTTCAGCTGGCTGATACAGTCACAGGCGTTAACAGCCGGACTTTTAGCAGCTCTGCCGACCTTATTGACTATGTTAGCGGCCTGGAATTGGGGGAACCGGTAACCGTTCAGTATACATCTGATGGCAAGGCTAAAGAGGCAGAAGGAAAAATCATCAGGCTGGAAAATGGGAAAAATGGTATTGGCATTGGTCTGGTCGATCATACAGAAGTTAATTCGGATAAGGATATTGTTTTTTCAACGGATGGTGTCGGAGGTCCCAGTGCTGGCTTAATGTTTACCTTAGATATTTATGACCAGCTGACTGAGGAGGATCTGCGGCAGGGACGTGTGATTGCCGGAACTGGAACAATTGAAAAGGATGGCTCAGTCGGTGATATCGGCGGCGCTGCTTTGAAGGTTGTTGCAGCGGATAAGGCTGGAGCAGAGATCTTCTTTGTTCCTAATAACCCTGTAGATGAAGCTGTTTTAAAAGCTGACCCAGCTGCTAAAACGAATTATGAAGAAGCTGCAGCAGCAGCTAAAGAGCTGGGCAGCAAGATGAAGATTGTTCCTGTGACCAATGTTCAGGAAGCTATCGATTATTTAAGAAAGCAGGATTAAACTAAAAAGGCTGTCAAAGACCTATCTGACAGCCTTTTTTATCTGATTCTTAAGTTTTTATTAAGCCTCACTGGTTAGATTAATGTTAAAAATAAATAAAGAGTAAAATCCAAATTGCTCTTTAGGAGGCAAGATGTCAAAATTGCAAAAACGGTTTATTATAGGATTTAACTTTGCTCTGCTGGCTGTTTTTTTAGATATCAGCATGCTGATTTTTCTAAGAACAGTGGACAGTCAGGGGGTCTTTCAGACCAGTGAACGAAAATGGCTGACTTTCTTCATGTGGCTTTTGTGCTATGCTTTTATTTGGATCTGTCAGGGGCTGATTTATCTGGGATTTCTATATTTTAAGAAGTTAAAAAATGGCAAAGAAATCAACTGACCCTAGGGGCAGACTGCTGGCCTGCTAAACAGCACCTTTTTCTGTCTGTAAAACTGATTTCTTAACATTCGCTTCTGTCAGCGGAAGTGTTATAATAAAATTATGATAGAAAAGCTTAAAATTTTGCATATCAATGATTTGCATTCGCATTTTGAAGCCTTTCCCAAGATTAAGCGCTTTTTTGCCGAGAAATCTGACACTGACAGCCAAGTGATTAAGCTTGATATTGGTGATAATGTTGACAGGAGCCATCCAATGACAGAGGTCAGTTCCGGCCAAAGCAATGTTGACTTGATGAATGAACTGGGCATTGATTTTGCAACAATCGGCAACAATGAAGGCATCGGTCTGGCTAAGGCTGAGCTGGACGAATTGTATGACAAGGCGGCTTTTAAAGTTGTTTTGGGCAACTTGACAGATGCAGAAGGCAGACGGCCTGCTTGGGCCGGTCCTTATGAGATTGTCAAAACTGAAGCAGGGACTAAGATTGCTTTTTTAGCCTATACTTTTCCTTATTATTGGACTTATGCGCCTAATGGCTGGGAGGTGGCCGATCCGCTCGCCTGTCTTCAGAGGGACTTAGCACAGCCTGAAGTGGAATCTGCTGATTTTCGCATTTTACTGAGTCATTTAGGGATTCGTTTGGATGAAAAGATTGCCCGATCGTCAGCGAAGATTGATTTGATTATCGGGGCACATACACACCATGTTTTTGAAGAAGGTGTCAGTTTAAATGGGACTTATCTGGCTGCTGCCGGCAGATATGGCGAATATGTCGGGGAAATTGATCTGACTTTTGCCAATCACAGGCTTTCTGATGTCAATATTCTAGCGCATGAAACCCGCCACCTGCCAAGTTTAGTGGCAGATAAAAAATGGCTGGAGGACTATACTGAAACAGGGCGGGCTTATCTGCGACAGCAGAAACTGGCTGTTTTTGAGCATGATTTGAGTCTGTCTGAATCTGCTGATTTGTTGATGGAGGCAATGAGAGCTTATGCCAAAAGTGATCTAGCCATTGTCAATACAGGTTTAATAGTTGACCCTTTTCCCCGTAATTTTACTAAGGATTCTCTGCACCACTCGCTTCCCCATCAGATGCGCCTGCTTAAATTTTATCTGACTGTACAGGAGCTGACCGTTATTTGCCGAGAAATGTTTGCCAAAGAGGACCTGCTGGCCGGTCAGGAAATTCGCGGGATGGGTTTTCGCGGCAAGAGGTTCGGCCATTTTATGACAAAAGGCTTTGCTTACAAAAATGGAAAAATAGTGTATAATAAAGAGGCTGAAAAAAAAGATGGCCGGCTGACATTAGTTTTAGTAGACCAGTATTATTTCGCCACTTATTTTGAAAAATTAAAAGAACAAAGTGCAGAATTTCTTTTTCCTGATTTATTGCGTGAAGTGCTTGCACGTTACCTCGTCAGTAATAACAGCAGCAGGACTAAAAAAGAAGCTGGACTGTAAACGAAAAAACTGTTTTGACAATCTTTGCGTTGATCCTGATAGCGTAAATGCCCTAAGAGGCTCCACAGAAAAAGCTGTCAAGAGCTGTCCTCATTCTAGCCAGCCGTAGCCGTCTGAAGGCTTTGTCGTCTTAGCAGCCGACCGCACCCTTCTAGCCGTCTTGGCAGGGGTGCGCAGACGAAATCAAAGATTTCTGGCTTACCGCCAGCCGTAAACGTCTGAAGGCTTTGTCATCTTAACAGTCGACCGCACCCTTCTAGCCGTCCTGGCAGGGGTGCGCAGACGAAATCAAAGATTTCTGGCTTACCGCCAGCCGTAGCCGTCTGAAGGCTTTGTCGTCTTAGCAGCCGCCCGCACCCTTCTAGCCGTCCTGGCAGGGGTGCGCAGACGAAATCAAAGATTTCTGGCTTACCGCCATTTTTACTTTGCGTTTTATAGGGGCTTTGTATCTTTTGGAAGGTAGTGTATGAGAAGAGAATTTTCTCCTGAAATGTACAATTATAATAAGTTTCCGGGACCGCAGTTTGTAGTGGCTGCTGATCGTGTTAAAAGCGGCTCTATCGAATTTCTGCTCTTGGAAAATGAAAAAGAAGCTTTTGACCCTAAAGTATTCAGCCAGCGATTTTCAGAAATTCTGCTTAAGTATGACTATATTGTTGGAGACTGGGGCAATGAACAGCTGCGTTTGAAAGGATTTTATAATGACAGCAGACAGCTGAAAAAAAGCAGTGCCATTTCCCGCTTGCCTGAATATATTAAAGAGTACTGTAATTTTGGCTGTGCTTACTTTATTCTTGAAAATCCCGAGCCAAAAACAATAGCAGGAGAGCGGTCAGAGAAGCGGGAGCAAAGAGCAGCCGTAGGCTATGGTTATAGTGCAGATTCTGAAACATATGCGCCTTCCCCTAAGTCTAAAAGAAAGTCGGCTGCAAAGGGGACCTTTGATCAAAAGCACAGACGCGGCCGCAGAACGTCCAAACAGTTAAAAAAGGATCGGAAAATGCGGAAAGAGACGGTTAACCAGCATTTTGTTATCAGGAAAAAGGAAGGTTAGACTATGAAACCATCAATTTACGGCTTAACACGAGCTCAACTGTCAGAATGGGTTAGTAAGCAAGGGGAGAAACCCTTCCGTGCCGAACAAATTTGGGACTGGCTTTATCGAAAACGTGTCCAATCTTTTGATGCTATGACCAATCTGCCGCAGCATTTTACCGATCTTCTGGCAGAACAGTTTTGTATTAATCCTTTGCAGCAGCGAATAGTCCAAGAGTCTGCTGACGGCACGGTCAAATATCTTTTTGAACTGCCTGACGGTATGCTGATTGAAACGGTTATGATGCGCCAGCATTATGGTTTATCTGTCTGTGTCACGACACAGGTTGGCTGCAATATTGGCTGTACGTTTTGCGCCAGCGGTCTTATTAAAAAACAGCGTGATCTTACCAGCGGAGAGATTGCAGCGCAAGTCATGCTGGTTCAAAAATATTTTGATGAGAAAGGTCAGAATGAAAGAGTCAGTCATGTTGTTGTAATGGGGATAGGTGAGCCTTTTGACAATTATGATAATGTTCTTAATTTTTTGCGGATTATCAATGATGACCGCGGTTTGGCAATAGGAGCCCGCCATATTACTGTATCCACTTCAGGTCTGGCTCATAAGATTCGTGATTTTGCCAATGAAGGTGTTCAGGTTAATTTAGCTGTTTCTCTTCACGCTCCTAATAATGAACTGCGCTCCAGCATTATGCGAATTAACCGTTCCTTTCCTCTGGAAAAATTATTCGAAGCTATTGCCTACTATATCGATACCACTAACCGGCGAGTGACTTTTGAATACATTATGCTCAACCGTGTTAATGATTGGCCGGAAAATGCTCAGGAATTGGCGGATCTGACGAAGAAAATTCGAAAACTGTCTTATGTCAATCTGATTCCTTATAATGCTGTATCTGAACACGATCAGTACAGCAGAAGTCCCAAGGAACGTGTAGATGCTTTTTACGATGTGCTCAAGAAAAACGGGGTTAACTGTGTTGTACGGCAGGAGCATGGTGCAGATATCGATGCGGCCTGCGGTCAGCTGCGCTCCAATACCATGAAGCGTGATCAAGCACAGCTGACAAGAAAAGCATGAGTTATGAAATCTTTTTTACCCAAAAAGCAGAACTTACTTCCTTGGGCAAGAAGGTGTGCTGGTGTTTTTCTCTGTTATACCTGATTTTTCTGATGGCTATCTGCTTTGCTCCGCAGCATGGTATAACAAGGGTAGAGACGCCGGGGATTCAGCATTTTGGCCGCTTAGTCTTTTTACTGCATCCTTTTAATTCTTTAATTCATTTTCATCAGCTGGCTGATTGGCAGGCTGTTATTTGGGTTCTGGGGCAGAACATTGTCAATATCTTTTTGCTTTTTCCCTTAATGCTTGCCGGTTTATTTCTGTTTCCTCGTTTGAGAAGACGCAAGCTTATCTTACTGCTGAGTTTTGCAGTCAGTCTAGCAATTGAATGCCTGCAGCTCCTTGCAGATTTGCTCTATGATGCCAATCGTGTTTTTGAATTGGATGATTTATGGACAAATACATTGGGCGGTCTGCTGGCTTGGTTGGCTTATCGATTTATAATAAAGTATTCTTTAAATAAAAATAAAAAATCTCTTTCATGACAGTTTTTGCCCTGAAAGAGATTTTCACGTGATTTCATACGGATTTTCAAACGGCCTTTGTATCTTGATGTAACTGAACACGGCCTAAGAGCTGTGCAAAAAAGAGACGCAGTCGTAGGAAGCGCAAGCTGACGTAGGAATGTGGCTGCTCTGTGAGTATAGCCTGTCCTAGAGCCTTGTAGCTCTTCGTCCAGTCTCCTATTTTTGCTTTGCTCTTTTCACGGCCTTTGTATCTTGATGAACTGAACACGGTCTAAGAGCTGTGTGTTTTGTTGGAAGGGTATTATATGTCCATTATTAAAAATTTATGGTGGTTTTTTAAATTAGAAAAGCGACGCTATTTACTGGGGATTTCTGCCCTGAGTTTAGTTGCGGTGCTTAATCTTATTCCTCCGCGAATATTGGGGGATGTTATTGACGCTATTACGCAAAGAGACTTAACACGGGCAGAACTCATTTGGAACCTCTTGTGGCTGATTTTGGTAGCTCTGGCTATGTATTGGCTGCGTTATATTTGGCGCATGTACATTATAGGGACCTCTTACCGTCTCGGCCAGATTATTCGTTATCAGCTGTTTGAGCATTTTACCAAAATGTCTCCGTCCTTTTATCAAAAATATCGCACCGGAGACCTTATGGCTCATGCTACCAACGATATTAATTCGCTGACACGGCTGGCCGGAGGCGGCGTTATGTCAGCTGTAGATGCTTCTATCACTGCCTTAGTTACCTTGATTACTATGTTTTTTACCATCTCTTGGCAGATGACTTTGATTGCTGTGCTTCCGCTGCCTTTAATGGCTCTGGCTACCAGCCGTTTGGGACGTAAGACACACGAAAGTTTTAAACAGTCGCAGGCTGCCTTTTCTGAACTCAATAATCAAGTACAGGAAAGTGTCTCTGGAATAAAGGTCACCAAATCTTTTGGCTATCAAGAGCAAGAATTGGCAGCTTTTCAGCAGACCAATGAAATGACCTTTAAGAAAAATATGGTCACCATGAAATATGATGTCATGTTTGATCCCTTGGTCTTACTGTTTATCGGCAGTTCTTACGTTTTAACTTTACTTATGGGTTCTGTCTTGGTATCGGACAATCAAATTACTGTTGGTAATCTGGTCACTTTTATAACCTATCTGGATATGCTGGTCTGGCCTTTAATGGCTATCGGCTTTCTCTTTAACATGGTTCAGCGCGGTTCTGTTTCTTATGAGCGGATCAATGCTTTGCTGGAACAGGAGTCTGATATTAAAGATCCAATTGAGCCTTTGTCTGGGATTGAAAACGGTTCTTTAACTTACCACATTGACCATTTCCAATATGAAAATGAGCCAACCTTATCTGATATTCATTTCATTTTAGAAAAAGGGCAGACCTTGGGCTTGGTTGGGCAAACAGGATCCGGAAAGACAACCCTGATTAAACTGCTCCTGCGAGAGTATGATGTCACTCAGGGCAGTATCAGTCTCAACGGACACGACATTCGCCAGTACCGTCTGGCTGATTTACGCAGCCTGATTGGCTATGTTCCCCAAGACCAGTTTTTATTTGCTGACTCCATACTGGAAAACGTCCGTTTCGGCAATGCAGACTTAAGTTTTCAGGAAGTCGAAGAGGCGACACAGCTTTCTCAGGTCTACGATGATATAATGGCTATGCCTGAAGGCTTTGAGACAGTTATCGGTGAGAAAGGTGTTTCACTGTCAGGCGGGCAGAAGCAGCGGATTGCTATGAGCCGGGCGATGATTTTAAATCCGGAGATTCTGATTTTAGACGATTCTCTTTCAGCTGTTGATGCCAAGACTGAGCATGCTATTATTGAAAATCTTAAACAAACACGCCAGAACAAATCAACGATTATCACAGCGCATCGCTTGTCAGCGGTTGTTCATGCTGATTTGATTCTAGTGATGCAGGACGGGCGCATTATTGAGCGCGGCAGCCATGATGAGCTGATTCAGGCCGGCGGCTGGTATGCAGCTACTTATGCAGCTCAGCAATTGGAAGGAGAGGAGGTCTGATAGCTATGAATAACAGTAATCAATGGCGTGTTTTTAAACGCTTGATGGCTTATCTCAAGCCTTATAAACTGCTGACAGCAGCTGCACTGACTTTGCTTTTGCTGACAACGGTGGTTCGCAGTTTGATTCCTCTGCTAGCCTCCTATTTTATTGACCACTTTTTGACTGATTTTAACCAGACAGCAGTTATGATTTTAATCGGTTATTATCTCATGTATATCCTGCAGACTATCATCCAGTATTTGGGTAATTTCTTTTTTGCGCGTGTGTCTTACAGTATCGTTCGTGATATTCGTTATGACGCTTTTGCTAATATGGAAAAATTAGGGATGTCTTATTTTGACCGGACACCGGCCGGGTCGATCGTGTCACGTCTGACCAATGATACCGAAAGTATCAGTGAAATGTTTTCCGGTATTTTATCCAGTTTTATATCTGCTATTTTTATTTTTACAGTTACTCTTTATACAATGCTGATGCTGGATGCCAGACTGACAGGTCTAGTTGCTGTTTTTCTGCCTTTGATTTTTATTTTGGTTAACCTCTACCGTAAAAAATCTGTTAAGGTGATTGAAAAGACACGGAGCCTGCTAAGTGATATTAATACAAAACTATCTGAAAGTATTGAAGGAATTCAGATTATTCAAGCTTTTAGCCAAGAAGACCGACTTAAAGATGAATTTGAAGCCATAAATGAAGAGCATGTTCTCTATGCCAATCGCTCTATGGCTTTAGACAGTCTCTTTTTACGTCCGGCTATGTCGCTTTTAAAACTTTTGGCCTATGCAGTTTTAATGGCTTATTTTGGCTTTCAAGGGATTGGGGCAGGCATCACAGCTGGACTGATGTATGCTTTTATTCAGTATATCAACCGCTTGTTTGATCCTCTGATTGAAGTGACGCAGAACTTTTCGACTTTGCAGACTTCCATGGTTTCTGCTGGCCGTGTTTTTGACCTTATTGATGAAGCCGGATATGAGCCGCTTCAGGCAGACAGTCAGGCAGAAATTGAAGAAGGCAATATTGAATTTAAAGATGTCAGTTTTTCTTATGACGGAAATAACCGGACCTTAAATCATATTTCCTTCAAGGTTCAAAAGGGTCAGACCATTGCCTTTGTCGGACCGACAGGTTCAGGGAAGTCCTCTATTATCAATGTCTTCATGCGCTTTTATGAGTTTCAGTCCGGACAGGTTCTGCTGGATGGCAGAGACATCCGGGCATATAGTCAAAAAGAACTGCGCAGCAAAATTGGTCTGGTACTGCAAGATCCCTTTCTTTATCATGGCACCATTAAATCTAACATCAAAATGTATCAGGACATTTCCGATGCCGATGTAGAAGCTGCAGCGGAATTTGTAGATGCAGCGCCGTTTATCCAAAAACTTCCGCAGCAGTACGACACACCGGTCAGTGAACGCGGATCCAGTTTTTCAACCGGACAGCGTCAGCTTTTGGCTTTTGCCAGAACAGTAGCCAGTCAGCCTAAAGTTTTAATCATGGATGAAGCAACAGCTAATATTGATTCGGAAACTGAGCAGATCGTTCAGCATTCACTCGAAAAGCTGCGCCGAGGACGAACGACCATTGCTATTGCCCATCGTTTATCCACTATTCAGGATGCGGACTGTATTTATGTCCTTGATAAAGGACAGATTATCGAATCAGGAACTCACGAAGAGCTGTTAGCTCAAGGAGGAACCTATCAGAAGATGTATCGGCTGCAGGCCGGCATGATGGATGCAGCAGGTTAAATATGGTATAGCGAAAATAGTAAACAGCCACCTGTGCGACACAGGTGGCTGTTTGCATTAAGATACAAAGCCCGTTAAAAATGCAAAAGGAAAATGGCGGTAAGCCAGAAATCTTTGATTTCGTAGGCGCACCCCTGCCAGAACGACTAGGGAGTGGGACAGAACCCCAAAGCACAAAGTTCGTTGTCCCACCCCCGCAAGGCCTAGTAGGCAATTTAAAGCTTTGAAAAAGCGAATAAAGTGCCAGTAGGCTACTGCGTCTTGCACATAAGACTATAACAAACATTAAGGCCTATTTTTAAAATCGTCCTTTTGTCGTTTACGGCTGGCCAATTTGAAATCAAGTCTAAACTTAACATATCTTTTTTGCAAAGAGCTCAGGGCCGTGTTCAATTCTCAAACAAAGGTTGTCAGTGTTTGAAATTTTATTAAGAAGCCTGTTCGTTTTCATCAGCTTCATTATTGGCTGTTTTTTCTGAAAGCTTCTTGCTGTCTTTGTCCTGCTCTTCATCAGAAGAGACCGGATCTGTTTCTTGTTTTGACTGGGATGCTTCCGGATTTTTTTCTGCATTGGCATCTGCTACCGCAGTTTCTTCCCTGTTTTTTTCTTCATAAGGCGCCTGATTAGCTGCTTCAGCCTGAGAGACGGTCTCAGTTGATTCTGCCTGAATTGTTTCTGCGGCTTCAGTACTTTCTGGGATTTCAGGCTCATTTGCTGTCTTTTGAGAAGCTGCCGCCTGTTCCCCTTCCTCAGCTGTTGAAGGAGCCGCTTCATTTCCGCTGATATCGCCGCTCTCTGCTGATTTAAAGTAATCAGCAATCACTTTTGGTATATTATGCTCATTCAAATCCAATTCCGCTTGTGGGATGCGGTTATAACTGACATTTAAATGACGAATAGAATGGTTGCTCTGACTGAGCGCTAATGTACTGAGAAGATTGTGAGAAGCGTCTACATCTTCTAAGACTTTTAAATGATTGATACCTGTTAAATTCTTCAGCTGATTGTGAGCAAGATTAAGCGAAAGCAGACTGGCCTGATCTTTTGATAAACCGATTTCTTTAATTTGGTTATTGGCAGCAGATAATTTTTCTAAAGAGAGAGCCTCTTCTAAACCTGCCAGTGAACGCAGTTTATTGTGTTCTACGTTCAAATTTTTCAAAGAAGGAAGCTGTTTAATAAAAGTCAAATCTGTCCATTCATTATGACTGGCTGTTAATTCTTCCAGTGATTGGGCTTTCAGTGTATTAAGGTTAATTTTAGGGTTGTGCGACACAAAGAGACGTTTTAAATCTTTCTTACCGCTGAGAGCGGATAAATCGGAAATCTGATTGTGCTCTAAACTGACGGCTTGAAGTTTGGACAGTCCTCTTAAAGGACTGAGATCAGTGATATGATTATAGTCAAGATTGAGCGACTCTAAATGCGGCAGTTCTGCCAAAACACTGATATCGTTTATATGATTGCCGGCTGCGGATACCGATTTTAACTGCGGGTATTGTTTTAGAAATGAGAGATCTGAGACATTATTTTGTGAAATGTCTATTCCTTCTAAAGTCGGTAAATTTTTCAAAAAATCATAATTGCTAATGCCGGTCTGTGTCATCCATAGATGTTTCAGCTTTTTAAACTGATAGAGGGGACGAACGTCTTTAATAGGGGTAAAACCAATACCTAAGATCTCAATATTAGGCATCAAATCCAAGCCTTTTCGTTCAAGAGGGTTTGGCCGCTGTCCGATATTGAGGTACTTGACTGTTTTAAGCCATTCTTTCATTTTGTCAGGATCGGTCTCTTGCCCGGGGAAGTCTGTGTCTGCTTGAGCATGTAAGATATCTTCAATAATGTCATCATCAAAACCTAAACTTTTCAGCGTTGCTATACCAATCGCTTGATGAGCATGCGGATCTTCGATAGGCTCATTAAGTGAAATTTTATCAACAGCAATGGCGTGTTCATGGTCGCCATGAGGGTAAATAAAGACTTTCCCATTATCCGTATCTGCTACACGAATGTTTGATAATGGCAGGTTAAGGCTTTTTGCCAGATAAGCCCGTTTTGCTTCCAAATCTGATTCTTGATCAGGTTTTGTCTGGGGCGGAAGTTCCGGCTTTTTGGGCTCGTTGTTCGGTTGACTTGGTTTAGTTTTTTTCTCAATCAGAGCTTCCCATTTCGTTCCTTTTAGACTCTCGTAGGTGACGAGGTGAGTATGCCCTTGATGTTCAACCAAGAGTCCCAAATCTGTCCGTCCGACAATACCGTTCCCCCTAAAGATAAAGCCATCAGTTGTTGGGTAATCGATACCTGCCCGTCTTCCCAGAGGCTGAGAGGGGAATGGAGGCACTGACTGTCCAATTGAACCATTGGATAGCAGAGGATTGGTTAAAGGAGGCAAGTAGCCAGCTTGTCTGCCTTGCGGGAGAGACAGAATAGGTGCCCCAGCTTGTCTCAATGTTTGCCGCAGGGTCTGGCTGGTCTGAAAATAACCCGTCAGGCTGCTTTTTGGGATATAGTGGTAGTGGTCCCCATGCCTTACGATATAGCCATTGGCATCTTCGGCGACAATGTCGCTGGGGTTAAAGGTATAATGATCATGAGCTCCATTCTGAAAAGAAGAAGACCGTCCTGCGGTCCCTTGGCTTGGGACTTGTTTGTAATTTTTGGGAATCAAATAAGCCCATCTGCTGCCCACCAAATCTGAGTAGAAAAAGAAGTGGCTGTGCCCATTATGCTCAACTATTATTCCGGAGTCCGTCTTAGCTGTAATTTGGCTCTCATCGGTCAAAAGAAAACCATCACTCGTTGGTTTATCAATCCCTTCAACATAGCCTTTTTTCTTATTTTTCCGCTTCTTGTTTTTCTTATTCTTTTTACCGTGATGCTCTTCAAGCTTGAGGTATTTGGTTCGTTTTCGAGCTTCTTTAATGCTGATGATATTTGCTTTATGCTCTTTATCAGTAGGGTAATAGCAAAAGTCTTCATCAATTTTGACAATATAGCCTTTTTCCAGTTTAGTGATGATGTTCTTTTTCTTCAATTGGTAATCGGATGGTGCTAACGTATCCGAAAGAAATTTGGCATTATAAGGGATGGCTTTTTTCTCCACATGATAATGATTCCCATGTACCATCACATAACCATCTTCCAGAATTTCGGCAACCACTGTAATCTCTTCAGATTGTTTAAGCTCCTGCTTCGCTGTTTTGTCTTGAGACAAGGGTTCTTCTTTTGATTCCTGACTTGCCTGGCAAGCTCCTAAAACCAAATGGGCTGTTAAGATTAAGCTGACTAGTGCTAACCGTTTTTTTGATCTTTCCATAAAAAACCTCCTAAGATACTTAACTAGTTAATTATTAACTGGTTAAGTATATCAAAAAATTTTTTCAATGGCAAGCCTTTAGTGCAAAAAAGAAGAAAAACAAAAGGAGACGTAGTGTGACTTCGAAGAAAATGATTTTTTCACTAACTTGCAAATCAAAATTTATTCCTAAAGCCTAACTAAGTTGAAACTCTCTATCGCTCTTAAATAGAGTATATCCATTTAAAACTGGAAATATTAGGAACTTAAGATTTGAAACTGTTTGTAAAGCTGCCAGCACTAATGCTTTCAGTTTGGTCAGCAGTTTTACTTTTTTTGCAATGATTACCAGCAGTTTTTTAATGTTTTCCTTATTTGCTATTATTGAAAACAGTTTTCATTTGCTGATCGGAGAAGTAATAGCGTCTATCATTACAGATATTGCGGTGGTAACTGTTTTGCAAGCTTTAAATGCCAGCAGTATTGGCCTGATTGCCTGTAGTATTGCTTTTCCTAAAAAATCAATACCGACAGCCATTATTAGTGCTGTCATACTTTCGTCCATCTTCTGTAATCTTGTTTTTAATCTAACTCCTAATAGTACAATCATTATATTTTTAACCTTTTTTATGCTGATAATTAGTACTGTTTTCCTAATCTTTTTAGTGCAAAAAGTCAATACTATGGAGGTTGTTTAATGGAAAATAAAATAGAAAATCTAGTAGACAATGGGTTGGAAAGTATTTCTGCTTCACTCCGTTTTTTGAACTTAATTCTTGGAATTTTGCTTGTCATAATAACAGGGATATACTTGCTTTTTTTGGGGAAAAAAGAAAAGAAAGACCGCAGATTAACAGCGCTAATTTGCCTGCTTGTCGGCTGCCTTGCTGTACTAAGTGCAGTATTTCAAGTAGCAAATCAGTGAGAAAAGCAGATTTCGGCAGTAAAAAATGACAAATGTCATTTGCTGTCATGACATAAAGGGCTAACACTTCTATCAGAATTAGGATATAATAACATTAAAGCAAAGCAGGAACTGAAATGAAAGCTGCTGCACAAATCTGATTTGTTACTTTGTTTTGATATGGCCTTTCTATCTTGAACTGAACACGCCCTAAGAGCTGTGCAAAAAAGACAGCCCTCCCTTGAGTCTTTAGTGACTCATCGGTCAGGCTCCTATTTTTGCTTTGCTCTTTTAAACGGGCTTTGTATCTTGTGAATTGAACATAGCATAAACGCTGCGGGAAAAAGCATAATCAAATATAGAACTGCCTTCACAGCAAGGCAGCCGTAGACGTCTGAAGGACGATTTTAAAAATAGGCCTTAATGTTTGTTATAGTCTTATGTGCAAGACGCAGTAGCCTACTGGCACTTTATTTAAATTGCCTACTAGGCCTTGCGGGGGTGGGACAAGGAACTTTGTGGTCTGGGGTTCTGTCCCACTCCCTAGTCGTTCTGGCAGGGGGGCGTCTGCGAAATCAAAGATTTCTGGCTTACCGTCAGCCGTAAACGTCTGAAAGCTTTGCAGTCTTTACAGCCTGCCGCACCTTCCTAGTCGTTCTGGCAGGGGTGCGCCTACGAAATCAAAGATTTCTGGCTTACCGCCATTTTCCTTTTGCATTTTTAACGACCTGTGTATCTTACGAGGAGGAGTTGTATGGTTACGGTTATTGAGGTGTCTCACCTGTCTAAAAAATTTAAGAGCAAACAGGTGCTTAAGGATATTTCATTTACTGTTCAGCAAGGAGAATGTTTAGCGCTAATCGGCCCGAATGGCTCTGGGAAGACCGTTTTGCTGACCTGCCTTCTAGGGGACTATCTCCCGACTGAAGGCAGTATTTCCATATTAAACAAGCCTGCACGGGCTCAGGAATTAAAGGAAAGAGTGGCTGTTTTGTTTCAGGACAATTTGACTGAACAAAAAATGAAGGTCGCTGAGTTGCTGAGTTTTCAAAGAGCCATTTACACTAATCCGCTGTCTGATCAGGCTGTTTTTGATTTACTGAATTTCACGGATTCGCAAAAAAATCAATTTGCTGACAAGTTATCGGGCGGGCAGCGCCGTTTACTGGCTTTTGTTCAAGTGCTTGTAGGGCAGCCGGATATCATTTTTTTAGATGAACCGACAGCTGGTATGGATACAGGGACTCGGAAATATTTTTGGGAAATTGTGGACAAGTTAAAAAAAGATGGAAAAACAATTATTTACTCCAGTCATTATATCGAAGAAGTAGAACACACGGCCGACCGTATTTTAGTACTGCACGAGGGGGAATTGCTGCGTGATACAACACCTCATTTGATGCGGACTGAGGAAAAAGAAAAAATTTTTACCCTGCCTGCTGTCTATCTTTCTCTCGTTAAAGATCAGCCTATCTGGGATTTAGTGAAAAAAACAGATGTTATCTCGTTTACGACCAAGCAGCCGCAGCTTATTTGGGATCTTTTGCAGCAGGCAGGCTGTTCTGTTGATGATATTGAGATGACAAACCGTACCTTACTTGACAGTATTTTTGAAAATGAAGCAGAGAAGAGAAACTCGGTCTATTCTTAAAACGGTTGCTTAGTCTCTGGCAGCTCATTCTGCATTTCTACTGTCTTATGACTTAGGCTTAAGCTCTTTGCAAAAAAGATAGCTTTTCCTT